>DASZSF010000010.1:0-133066 GCA_035548815.1 Minisyncoccota bacterium | reverse complement strand
TGGCGAAGGCAAGTATCGATGCTGGCAAGAACGTCATCATCGAACCTCAGCACACGCGCGGTGAAGTTGAACCAGTGATGTTGTTGCCGTCGTATGCAACGCGGAAGACATCACCCGATACAGTGATCGGACCGTTTACGTTGATTGCATTGATGTCGCCCTTGAGGACAATGGTCTTCGAGTTGTTTGCCGGGATCGTGAACGTACCAGTGATGGTTGCTGTTGCGAAGTTACCCGACGAGAACGTTGCTGAACCAAGCTGAGCACCTGCAGTGTCATACAACCAGACCGTGTTGTTCACAAGGTCGTAGTTGTTGCTCTTGTTGCCGACAATCTGCAAGGCGAGCTGGCGAAGATTGATATCTTCAGTCGTACCGTTCAAGCGGAGGCGACCAAGTTCGACACCAGTCGAGCCTGCTGAAACAGTCGACGTTGCCATGGTCTGTGCGTCAAGCGCAACAGTCATGGTGCCGCCAGTTGCCGAAGCCGACATAGTCGGGCCAACCCCTGCGTTGAAGGATGCAACCACAGTCGAACCGCTGGTTACACCTGTCGCACCAGTCCATGTAGTGTTCGATGCGAGACCGAACTGGATGGTGTTCGAAGCACCTGAGCGGAGGTCGCACTTAACAGAGAGGGTAACCGACGTGCCTTTCGGAACGATGATGCCGCCGCTGTTGAGGGTGAAGGTTGTCTCAGTACCGGTAGACGGATTGCCCGTAGACGGATTCACAATGTGCTGGCTCGAAACGGAGGTTGAACCATTGTAGAGCTGGCAGTTTGTTACGTCGTTTGCATTGCCACCGTACGAGTACTTGACCGGAAGGGTCGTTACGCGAACATCTTCACCTGAGTTGGTTGCGTCAAGGACGATGTTCGAGAAGGTGAACTGGTTGACACCGGAGATGACCACCTGTGCGATCGGGGTTGCCGAGACAGAGAGCGTGAGGGCCTGAGCCTTAACGGTCATCTGTGCGCTGGTCAAACCAGATGCTGCAACAGTGAGGGTCTTGCCGGTTGTCTGGCCAGTAACCGTTGTCCAGTTACCAGTTGCAACCTTGATGACATCGTTGGTCTTGAAGCTGGTCGAGAGCTTACCCTTGATGAGGAGCTGCGTCGTACCAACCGGGAGAGTGACGCTGTCGGTAAAGGTGAGAACACCGCCCGATGCGTCAACCGGACCTGCGAGGACATGACCTGCTTGGTCAACAATTTTTACGTTGCTTACCCAAGTCGAATCAATCCACGATGCTGGAGTGCTCGGAAGCGTTGAGCTGCCGAGATTGAAGAGCATCTTGCCAACGGTAATCGGTTCGCCTTGTACCTGGACCTGGAAGCCGCCGAGGGTCTGGTCCTGAGTGTTGAGAGCGACATTCGATGCCGAAACGGAGTTCGAGGTCGAAACTGTTACGATACCTGCTGAAACAGTTGCCAAGTAACCCGTGTAGTACGAGTCATCAGTATTGCCAATCTGGCCAGCTGCTGGTGAAACATTACCGTACGACGGGAGAATGCCATAGCCGTACTGCGCACCAACTACGTTGATGTCAGATGACTTCTGAATGTCGAACTGTACGTTCGTGTTGGAACCATTGGTGATATCACCCTGGATAGCAACATCCTTCGAGAAGCCCTTCTGGATCAAGATACCCTGACCCGGGAAGATTGCTGTGTAGTAGTTGTCTGCAGAAACAGTCGTCGGATACGATGTACCATCGACAACGACTGCAACGTTAGTGAGGTAGCTCTGCGAAATTGAGCCAATCTGATGCCAGCGAACAGACTTCAAGTACGTGTCTTCCGACGAACCTGCCGTGAGGCGGATTGAAGAAAAGATGTACGCGGTCTGACCGACGTTTTCTTGGTTACCTGCACTTGGGTCATTCGTACCGCGTGTTGCGGTGATGGTACCAATGAGGTTTGAAGCCTCGTTGATCGTCATGCTTGCGCCAGAGATGGGAAGTGCACCGTTGGTAACGGCTGCCGAAGAGTTAACTGCGACAACCGAGAAGGTTGCGATCTGGCCAGCGTAGGTATTCGTAGAACCGCGGTTTGCCGCGACCGTAAAGGTCATCGACGTACCATTCGGGATAGTTATAGGCGAACCGATAACTGCCTGGTGGTTGCTGTTGAGGGTCTTCGAGATACCAACTTGAGTACCGTTCTGGTCAAGGAGCATGACGCCGCTGAATGCTGCGTCTGCTGCGATACCATCACGTTCAACAGTCACGCTGTTGAGCACTACATCGCCGCCAGTTGCGCTGACGGTGAACCTGGTGAACGGAATGCGAGCTGCGTTGTTCGGAGCGAGGCCGTTAGCCGGCTGTGCTGCTGCCGAAACAGTTGCAGTGCCCGTACCAGTGGTGTTGCCACCAGTGTTGGTGTTACCGCCAGTGTTGGTCGAGGTCTGACCGCAAAGCGAATTTGCCTTTGAGCGAGACAACGGACCGAAGTAGCCGGAAACCGGAGAGATGCCGTACTTGGTCTGGAACTTCATTACGGCTGCCTTAGTAGCAGGACCGAAGGTCGAAGTTTCCATACCAGGGGATCCTGCGCCAGATGCTGCGACCATCGTGCTTGAATCAGTGTTCAAGAACTTCTGGAGAGCCATAACCTGGGCACCAGTTGAACCAACCTGGAGGTCGGTGGTAAAGGTTGCCGAGCAAGAACCGCCGGTCGTCGTGCCGCCGGTAGAACCGGAGGTCGGCTGACCATTGAGCGATGCCTGAACGTTTGCGATCGTCGTTGCATCAGCCCCGAAAGACTGAAGAAGCGAAACGATGGCTTGAACTTGAGTCTGGGTAAGTGCTGCAGCGTGAACCGGAGCTGCAATTGCGCCGAACATAAGTCCGAGAGCAACTACTGCGCCGCCTACGACAGCGACAAACCGAGTAGAACTCGTAGTAATCGTCATAATTAAGCTAATCGAACAAACTAATAATTACTTGTAATCAATCCAATAAATAGAACCGAACATCTACCCGCTTCTCGTATGAAGCGAGAGCCGGCGCCTCTCCGTACTTCTTCTAAAGAAGGGGAGAGATACCGCCACCCCGCCGCGCGAGCGCGATTGGTAGCAAAATTGGGAAGAGGAATTTCAGCCATCAGCAACAGTGAAGGGATGAGGAATTTCTGTACGTGGTTTTGTCTCTACAAGACTATATATAGAGACGCGTAACATGTGCGGAGCTTACCGCCATTTTCATCTATTATTCAGTTGTCAAAGTGCTGACTAAATCTCGAGTATCCGAACTGCCCTGAAATGGCCGACTTAGTCGCTATACGTAAGTATAGGGTGGCCAGGTGCGGAACTCAAAAATACCCTGTGGACAACAGCGCAAATGAGCCCCCGAGGGGGCTTGGCTGGTGTCGTTAGGTACCCCCAAAAAGTACACCCCGGAGGCCCCCCAGTCAACCAACTGGAACGTAGACACTCCAACGTCTCTCGCCTATCTTTTTGACCAGTCCGTGAGCTATCAAAACAGCTAGTTCCCGCTGGATGGTCTTTTCGCTGCAATTTCGGATAACTGAAGCAATATCCTTAATAGAAGAATGTGGATTTTGGCGTACAAATGCGAGTATTTTCTCAAGTCTAGGTTCCAGTCCTTTAGAAATGTCCTTTATTTGTTCTTTAGATTGTCCTTGATCTGATTTCTGAGTTGATGCGCCTTGGCGGCTCTCTAAGAGCCCTGGGGTGCGTTCAGGCAAGGTCTGGGCAGGCGCAATATCGGGCACTGCAAAGTCATCGACTGACGCAAATGGAGAGGGGTGAACACTGGCCGAAAAACGCTCCGCGAGTGCCTCATATTCGGCAAGTAAAATCGAGCTATTTGTCTGTATCAGAAAACCTGCAGTCGTGCACAAACGCACGCGCGACATCAATGAAAAAATATCTGCAACAACTATGGGCGCATCCACTTCCCCTGCTGCCGCGTGCGCAATGGTATGTGGAAGTTCTGCCGCAGCACCTGCAAGTTTAAAGGCCATTTCGCGCTCTTTTAGTTCGCTTTGTTCTGCAAGCACCATAAGCACATGAGCGATTTTTTCCGATTTTAAGTAGCAAAAATACCAATCAGCTCGTCCTTTAAAAAGGATTGATTGTAAAGCAAACTCGTGAAAGTTTTTTTGTATATCAGACACGTTTTGTCTTTAACTTTGTCCTATATGACTTTTAATTTCTTAAGGTCATCTGGGACACGGTCATGTCTTTTAGTATACGCGTAGTTTGTAGGAACGCAAAAATTGATTCGTGTTCTAAAATATGGCTCTGCACATGCTACTATTGTTCTGTACATGGCAAAGAAACAGAGCAAGTCCGCATCGATAAATCCTTTACGCGCAGTACCTTCACACACCAAGCGCGCTATCGTAAGCGTGTGTCTGGGAGTGCTTGGAGTACTATTTGTACTTGCCTACTTTGGCGCTGCCGGCAATGGCGGCTCTGACCTCTTTCGTCTCTTCGACTACCTGCTTGGGGTCGGCTATTTTTTGCTCCCTATACTGTTTTTTATTCTTGCATGGAGCGCCTTGCGCGAGGAGTCCGAAGGTGGCCTCCACCCGCTCAAACTTTTAGCAAGCGCGGTCTTCGTATTTGCAGGGCTCGGGTTTGTAGAAATTCTTTCTGACAAAGGCGGCCTGGTGGGCGCAGCCATCGCACACCCTATTGTGAATTTGTTCGATATATATGCAGCACTCCTGGTGCTTGGTGCATTGTCTGTTATCTCGCTCCTTATATTGCTCGAAGGCCGCATTTCGCCCGAGCTTCTTGCATCAGTCGGCCGAAGCATTGCCGCACTCTTCCGACGTCTCTTTGGCAAAAAACAAATTGATGCAGAACCAACCGTACACGGATTGCCAGATGACGAAGAGGAGGATAGTGAAGAGCCTGCACAAACCCTCTCGACCGCGCCTTTGCGCGGCGAGGCCGGGTTTGTTTCGGCTCCCTCGACAGCTAAAGGTCAGGCTAGCTCTGCAGCGTTGGCCCAAGCAACTGCTGCGAAAGCAGCCGCCGCCAACTTAAAGTCGCTCTTGGGCCAGTACACTCCCCCGCCGCTCAACCTGCTTGAACGCGACAAAGGCCGCCCGGGCTCTGGTGATATCAAAGCGAATGCAAATATCATCAAACGCACGCTCCAAAACTTTGGCATCACAGTGGAGCTGGACGAAATCTCAATTGGTCCGTCTGTCACCCGCTATGCAATCAAACCTGCAGAAGGTGTCCGACTTTCCAAAATTGTCGCACTCCAGCAAAACTTGGCGTTGGCACTTGCAGCAAAAGGCGGCATTCGTATCGAGGCGCCGATTCCAGGCAAATCACTTGTGGGCATCGAGGTGCCTAACTCTGCAAAAGTGACGGTTGGTTTAGGCACGTTGCTTGAATCTTCAGACTTTGCCGACTCGCCTAAGCCACTCTTGGTGGCTTTGGGCCGCGACATTGCAGGCGCATCGCTATTCGCCAACATCGCGAAGATGCCGCACGCGCTCATTGCAGGCGCCACCGGTTCGGGCAAATCTGTCACCATCCATGCAATCATCACGTCGCTTCTCTATAGAGTGGGCCCGCAACAGCTTCGCTTCTTGATGATCGACCCCAAGCGCGTCGAATTGACGCTCTACAACCGCATCCCGCACCTTTTGACGCCGGTCATTACCGACGCAAAGAAAGCAATCATGGCGCTTCGCTGGGCAGTACGGGAAATGGAACGCCGGTACAACATTTTGGAACAAGAGCGCGTACGCGATATCGAGTCGTACCATCAAAATATTTTGACCCCTGCGCTTGAAAAAATCCGCAAAGAGGGCGAGCCGGAAGAAGGCGAACCAGTACCAGAGGCAATGCCGTACATCGTGATTGTCATCGACGAGTTAGCCGACATCATGCAAACCTATCCGCGCGAATTGGAAGCGGCTATTGTCCGCCTCGCGCAAATGAGCCGCGCTGTCGGCATCCACCTGCTCCTTTCGACACAGCGCCCGTCCGTGAACGTCATCACGGGCCTCATAAAAGCAAACGTGCCGTCGCGCGTCGCGCTCCAGGTAGCAAGCCAGATCGACTCGCGCACCATTTTGGACCAGGGCGGCGCTGAAACGCTTCTTGGTGCGGGTGACATGCTTTACCTTTCAGCTGACATGAACAAGCCAGTGCGTTTGCAGAGCGCCTTTATCAGCGAATCGGAAGTGAAGAAGATCACCGACTTTATCGCGCAAAATAACGACGCCGAGATCCCGATAGATGTCGCAGCGCCAGCGCCCGGCACCACAAGCATCTCGCTTGAAAGTGCCTCCTCGGGCAGCCTCGATGACGGCGACGAAGATGACATGTACGAAGCTGCGCGCGAAGCAGTGCTTGAAGCCGGTAAAGCATCTACCTCGTACCTCCAGCGCAAACTGCGCATCGGCTACGCGCGAGCGGCGCGGTTGATCGACATACTCGAAGAGCGCGGTGTCATCGGCCCAGGCGAAGGCGCGAAGCCACGCGAAGTGCTCGGCGGCCAGGGCGCTCAGCCGGGCGAAGCAGACCAGGTATGAGTTACGGCGCATCCGCACGACGAACAGTTGTCACGCTCTTCTTTACTGCAGCTGCCCTCGTGCTTGTTGCGTACGGCATGTTTGAAGCCCGCAAGCTCATAGAGGGCCCTCAAATCTCGATAAAAACCCCATCAAACGGAAGCGCGACGTCTTCAACAGCAGTAACGATTTCGGGGTTAGCATCGAATATTTCCTTCCTCACCGTAAACGACGCCCCTGCCTACACGGATGAGTCGGGCCACTTCGCCGTCACGCTTTCCCCACCCCCGGGGTATACTGTGTTTGTTGTTCAGGGTGTTGATAGATTCGGCCGTCGTGCGTCACAAGAGGTGGCGTTTACCGTATTAAATTACTGCTCGATTAGTAACTCATAAATTTCCAACATGGCTAAAGCGAAGGAAGCAAAAGAGAAGAAGGCAGCACCAAGCACAGGAGGCAGAGACACGGCAGCAATAGACGCAGCGATTCGCGAAATAAAAACAAAGTTCGGCGACGAAGCGATCATGAAGCTTGGCGAACAGGCCAAGGTCAACGTTGACGCTATCCCCTCTGGTTCTATTGGTTTGGACTGGGCGCTTGGCATCGGAGGCTACCCGCGTGGTCGTATCATCGAAATTTTTGGACCGGAATCTTCGGGCAAGACAACGCTCACGTTGCATGCAATCGCTGAAGCACAGAAAAAAGGCGGCGTCTGCGCGTTTATCGATGCAGAACATGCGCTCGACCCAGAATATGCAAAAAAAATTGGCGTAAAACTCGACGAACTTCTTGTCTCACAGCCTGACACAGGCGAACAGGCGCTTGAAATTGTTGAATCGCTCGTGCGTTCGGGCAAAGTCGACATAGTTGTCATCGACTCGGTTGCCGCGCTCACGCCAAAAGATGAAATCGAAGGAGACATGGGCCAAACGCATGTCGGCAAACAAGCTCGCCTCATGAGCCAGGCGCTTCGCAAGCTCACGGCAATTACTGCGAAATCAAAAACGATTGTTATTTTCATCAACCAAATCCGCATGCAAATAGGCATGATGTTTGGCAACCCGGAAACTACGCCGGGTGGAAAAGCGCTTAAATTCTACACATCGGTACGTTTGGACATCCGCCGTATTGCACAGATAAAGAAAGGAGAAGAGGTCGTGGGCGGCCGCCACCGCGTGAAGGTCGTCAAAAACAAGGTCGCTCCCCCATTCCGCAAAACTGAATTCGATTTGCTCTACAACGAAGGTATCTCGCGCGAAGGCGAATTACTCGCACTTGGTGAAAGCTTGGGATTTGTCTCAAAGAGTGGCGCATCATATTCGTACAATTCAAAAGACGGCGAAAAGGTGTCGCTCGGCCGTGGCTATGACGCATCTCGCACCTTCCTTCGTGAAAATAAAAAGATTGCGAACGAGCTTCTCAAATCGATAGAAAAAGGGTTGGAAACGTCAGCCCCGGCGCAAACCCGCGGCAACAGCGACGACGAATAATCTAGACAAATAAAGAACCCCGGACGCGTAAACGCATCCGGGGCCAAGTCTTCGGGGGAGAACCATTATTATTGAGGAGATATACCGGCGCTGTGAAGTGCCAAATCTATTTAGTCGGCGGCTTTGCGAAGAGCCTCCAGCATGGCTTCCCAGAGTTTCTGATCCTGGGCAGCGGTTTCGCTGATGGGGCCGTAGGCAATATCAGGAGTCAACATCGGGGAATCCTCAAATATGTCTGGGGAACAGCCTAGACACCGTCCTAAATATCGAACGCTCTAGGTTCCTACATTATAACACCCCCTTTTAAAAATGCAAGGGCCCAAAAATGGCCCTATATAAAGCAATTGCCCCGCCCTCCTTTCTCGCGAAAGGGATGGGCGGGGCTGGCACCTCGGTGCCGGGAACGCTTACTACTGGTACTTGTGGTCGCCGACGATCAGCTCGAGGCGACGCGGCTGGTCAGGGCGGGGCCCTGCTTGGCGATCCAGGCGCCGAAGCCGTCCTGGTGGACCTCCTGGAACAGCGTGACGACGTCCTTGCCGATCTGCCAGCTCTCCGTCGGGCCGACCAGGCCGTTCGTGTTGACGCCGAAGGCGCTGCGATAGGCCACCACGGCGGCGCGCTCGTTCATCTTGTGGCGACGCGCCACGTCCTTGTTGCCGCCGTAGACATACAGATAGGCCATGTCGAGGGCCTGGCAGATCAGCGGCGTCTCGGCCACCGGGATGAGGTGGTTGGTCTGCAGGGGCAGCACGGCGCCGATGACGAAGCCGTCGAGCTGCTGGCGCAGCTCGGCGCGCTTGACCTCGTCCGTGATGTCCTTGCCCCGCAACATCGCGGCGATGCCGCCGCACAGCGCCAGCGCGATCGAGTCGATCTTGGTGATCTTCGCGATGGCGACATAGGAGCCGTTGAGGCCGAGCAGGCGGGGATCCTTGGTCGCGGTCGTGTCCATGATGAAGTCTCCGTTTCCGTGTCAGTAGTCAGTGGTTGGATGTACATCCGTTGGGCACCGTTTCCGACTGCACAATGTGCAATAAAAAACGCCCCTTGGGACCCAGGTACCATACAGTACCCTTTTCTGGGAGTCAAGGGGCGAGCTTTTAGGCAATAAGCGAGCGAGATGCGGGGGTCGAGCGTACGATATCGGCCACCATGGCCAAAAGTGCGCCTGCGCCAACTATAACCGCTATCTGCACGACAAGTTTGGTGCCCAACACTGCAGCAACCAAGAATGCGCCGATGCTTACCAAGCCGCCCTGCGCTACATGCGCAAAGTTTGCGATAACATTGGGGAGCGAAACAAAATATGCAGCGCCCGCAAACGAAAGCAGGAGCGCATAGCATTCAAGCGCGATGCGGCTTGTGAGTTTGCGAGCGATGTATATCACCCCGACGCTCGCCATGACCTGCTGTTCAATCTTGCTTGTCATACTCATATATTAGTAGTCATCGTCTTATAAATCTTTTGAAATTCTTTTTTCGCCCGGTGCACGCGGGTTTTGATTGCTCCGACGCTCACACCCTCTTCTTTCGCCATCTCTTCCTGACTCTTCCCTTCTAAAAAGAAGGCTGACAGTGCTTGAGCAAACGTCACAGGCATTCTCGATAGGACTGATGCGACCTCGTCCATCAATTCTTTCTTTTCAAATTGTCGAAGGTTCTTGTCGGGGATGAGCGCCCAAATTTCTTCGTCGAGCTCTGTCTGCCGCTCACCTTTCTTTTTCTGCCGCGCGTAATGCGTCAGCGCCGTGTTTATGAGGATGCGGTACCCCCACGATGAGAACTGCGCGCCTTCCTGCTTCTTAAATTTCGCGGCGTTCATGTATATCTTCGTGAAGGCTTCCTGCACGATGTCTTCCGACTCTTCGCGTGAGCGCACGATGCTCATGGCCTTGCGCATGAACGGTTCTTCGTATTTTCGCACGAGCATGGCAAAAAGGCCGGGGTGGCGCACCGATGCAGCCAGGAGTTCTTCATCCGACCATTCCTCTGGCGTTTTATCCCGAGCTCCGTCGAGGGAGAGGTATTCCTTCATGACTACACTGTATATCATGGGCCACTGTTTACAACCGCTTGCGCAGGAAAAGGTTTCTTTGTACCGTATATGTATGTCATTGAACCGCATCGTCGTCCTTCGCGTAATTAATTTCATCAAGCGGATGGGTGGAGGAACGATGCGTTTTTAGGAAAAGAATTTCACGAAAACACACCGCCCCTTCACCCAGAGTGACAGGGGCGGGCTTCGTTAGAGCGAAAAGGGAGAAGTACATTGAGAGATCCGTACGACGACAAACCCGTCTCCAGAGACTATCTGGAGGCGCTGGGAACGAGGCTGAAAGACGCGGAAGGCGTGACCTCGATCAGCATCACCAATAGCAAGAAGGTCGGGGCCGCAACTGCGGACCTCTACTGCAACGGCGCCAGCCTCACTGTGGATCATCACGGGCGCCGCCTCACCATCGAAGCTGCCGACCCCTCGGCCCTGGTCAAGACGGCCAAGGATCACTGGCGACAGATGCGAGGCCCCAAACTTCGCGATCGCACTGACGCCAACTAGACCGCCGGCCGTGCCGCTCCACCCCGAGCGCACGGCCTTTTCTTTTGCGCGAATATCAGTACAATGCCTCTATCTACAAAAAATTATGGCAATGCTTGAATACAACGAAATTTTACCAAAAAAGGTTATCTTGCTCGATGAAGAGCCCTACGAAGTGCTCGACGCGCACGTCTTCCGCAAACAACAGCGCAAACCTGTGAACCAGACCAAACTCCGCCATCTTATTACCGGCAAAGTAACCGAACAGGCCTTTCACGTATCAGAAAAGGTGCCGGAAGCCGAGCTTTCAACCCGAAGCGTGAAATATTTATATAACAATCGCGGCGAATGGTGGTTCTGCGCAGAACATAATCCGTCTGATCGCTTTCAGTTGGCCGACTCTATTGTTGGCGAGCCTGGCAAGTTTTTGAAGCCAAATACTATTGTTGAAGGGCTTGTGTTCGATGATGAAATTATCGCGCTCCGTGTCCCCATTAAAGTTGAACTTGTTGTGAAAGAAGCTCCGCCTGCAGTCCGCGGCGACACTTCCAAAGGTGGCAACAAACTCATTACGCTCGAAACGGGCGCAACGGTTAACGCTCCCCTCTTCATCAACGAAGGCGACGTTGTCATAATTAACACGCAAGAAGGCTCCTACGTCGAACGCGCAGATAAAAAATAGGCCTTATAGACAAGATTCTCTGCTCTTGTTTTACTGAACTTGGCAGTTCCAGAAGGAGGAAACAGCCATGGATTTTCGACAATTCCTGATGTTGGGCGAGGGGCTAGAAAGCCCTCGGCTCGCCATCGAAATCCCCGAGAAGATCCGCGACATCCTCTCGGAGAAATACGGGTGGGTGACGGCCATCGGAGAAGTGGAGCTCGAAAGCAAGTCGAGTCCGCCTGAGAAGATCACGGCCCGAATGCTCCCCAACTTCTGGGGTGACGACCGGCCTGCCGCGCTGATCCTGGTGCAAGACGCGGTTGAGGGCGGCGGCGATCTCTATTCGAGGGTGGAATTCGCGCCGTCGATGCCCTCTGACCATGAGGAGGACGAAGGGCCTCGTCTGCCGCTCTTCGCAATCCATGCAAAAATCTTTTGTAGGGAGGCCCGCGCCCCTGACTATAACGCCAGGCAGGAGTGTTGGTTCTTGCCTCCAGATCCGATCCATGCAATCGGCGCCGGCAAGGGCGAGATGATCGTCCTGGAGATGCTTCTGCTCTCCCAGCTGCTGGGACAAAACTGCCCCCGCAGCATCACCGTTGAACAGGCGGCGGCCTGAACGCACGAGGCCCTCGCTCAGCGAGGACCTTTTCTTTTGCGAATATTCAGAAGTATTTAGCGGACGATGTATGGCAAAAGCGCCATGAAGCGTGCGCGTTTGACGGCCTGTGCGAGCGCGCGCTGGTTCGGAGCTGAAAGACCCGTGCGGCGGCGCGGCATTATTTTGCCGTGCGGATTCAAAAACTTCTTCAAAGTTTCTGTGTCTTTGTAGTCGATAGCACTGAAGTGCGCGACGTAGTTGTCAGTTGTTTGCGGCATAATTTTATACTAATTTGATTGGTTTTTTAGAATGGGATGTCGTCTGGATTTATGTCTTCTGCTGGGTAGTCTATTGCATCGTCTTTAGGTGCGCTTTGTTCATCACGGCCAGCTGATGGAGCTGAGTAGTTCGATGATGGAGACGAGCCGCCACCTGAACCTCGAGAGCCAAACTGTACGCGCTCGGCAACAATTTCCGTGCGATACTGTTTGCCCTTTTCTGGGCTGTCCCAGCTGCGGGTCTGGATGCGGCCTTCTATTAAAGCCGAACTCCCCTTCTTCAAGTACTGTGCGCAGGTTTCTGCCTGGCGGCCAAAGACCACAACATTGTGGAATTCCGGCACATCAACCCATTGCTCGTCCTTTTTAACACGACGATTTGTCGCAACCCCAAACGACGCTACCGCCCCACCCGACGGGAGGTTTTTAAGTTCCGGATCGCGGGTTAAGTTGCCGTAAAGGATGACTTTGTTCATATACCTAGAAGTATATCTTATTCGGATACGAGGGCGTCGATAGACTTGTCGAGCTCAGCTTCCGATACTTCGCCCTTTTCTTCAGGAGCGCTCACCGGCTTGCTTATGGTTTCGCCTTCCAAACGGTCGGAGGTAAAGACTGCGCGGCGAGGTGCTGCCGATATATCCTCACGGGTTGTTTCAATAAGCAAGAAGCGGAGCACACTCTTGTTCGCACGGAGCATTTCCTCAAGTGCAGGAATTGCTTCGCGGTCGGTAGCGAACTTGATAAAACCAAAGTACGCATCATCGTACTTTTCGCGCTTGCCGGTGGTTGAGCGTTCAACCGTGTACGCAAGGCGCATTTTTGCTGGGAACGAATCACTGATAATTTCAGCGGGCCCAAGGGCTGATTTTATTTGGGTCACAACCCCTGCGACACCTTCGTCCCCTACAGTAGGGACAACGTGATAGCCAACCTCATATACAGGTTGGCTAGAGACGTTCGCTTGGGATGAGACCTGGGCGGTCTGCGACATTTCTGCCATGCACAGAGACTACAGGAGTAGGGCTGGTTTTGCAACCCGCTAGATGCGAGGCGAGACTAGTGGAAACTGTTTCCGCCCGCGTAGCCCAGTTCTTCTTCAAGTTCGATGCCGGCCTCTTCGACAGGGGTGTGATGTGTTTTGCGCAATGGGATTTCCGGCAAGAAGAGCACGAGGATGAAGGCGGGTACCACAACTACCGCTGCAATGAGGAAGGTATGTGGGAGTGCAGTCGCAAGTGGCGTGCCCGCAGCAATACGCGAGTTCACTAAACCGCCAAAGAATGCGCCGCCGACAGAACCGCCAATACTGCGGAAGAGCTGAATGGATGCCGTCACGACACCTGTTCTGTTCTGCTCAAACGCGTTTTGCACCGCGATGTTAAACACTGGCATGGTTGCGCCCAAGCCAATACCCATCAAGATCATTTTGATGATTATTTCCGCCTTGGTGCTGTCGGCGCCCATGCGTGAGAAGAGGAACATGCCGACAATGACAATAAGCACGCCTGCGGTTGCGAGGATTTTATACTTCCCTGTTCGCGAGACAATTTGGCCTGTTGTGGTGCTCATCGCAACCATGCCGAGCATGAGCGGCGTCAAAATGAGGCCTGCATTTGTTGCGCTAAATCCTATAACCTGCTGGGCAAACAGCGGCAGGAAGAGGATGGAACCGAACATGCCGACTGCGGTTAAAAATACTGCGGCGATAGATACGGTGAATGTTCGATTTTTGAAGAGCGCCATCGGGAGCACTGGGTCAATGGCATGCTCTTCTGCAACAATGAATGCCACGAACGCCGCGAGTGCGCCGCCAAAGAGACACTGGATGATGAGCGAATTCCATGGGTACTGGCTGCCGCCCCATACAAGCGCCAACAAGAACGGCACGAGCGCGACCGCAAGCAGGAATGCACCGAGGTAGTCTATCGGCTTCTTTTCTTTATGAGCATTCGTGCGCGGCAGAGTAAAGAAGATGACTGCGAGCGCCAGAGCCCCGAGCGGAATGTTGATATAGAAGATCCAGCGCCATGAATATGCGTCAGTAATCCAACCGCCGAGCAAAGGTCCCGCAACTGATGCGATACCGAACATGCCGCCGATCAGCCCCATCCACTTGCCGCGTTCAGCTGGCGGGAAGAGGTCGGCAACAATGGCGAACGAGTTAACCATAATTGCGCCGCCACCGATACCCTGGATGGCACGGAAGAGAATGAGCTCGGTCATCGACTGCGCAGCGCCCGAAAGCACTGAACCGATGAGGAACGCGATAATACCGATAATGTAGAAAATGCGGCGGCCGTAAATGTCGGAGAGTTTCCCGTACAGCGGAACCGTCACTGTTGAGGCGAGCATGTAAGCGGTAAACACCCACGAGATATGTTCCAAGCCGTTGAGTTCGGTCACAATGCGCGGAAGCGCGGTCGAAACGATAGTCTGATCAAGGGCGGACAACAGCATCGCAAGCATCGCCCCGCCCATGGCGGCGACCTTCGGATTCTTTAAGAATGTAGGCATCATCTCTATTATAGCAAATTTGCGTATATTTTACAATAAATGGCTCTATTGGGCCATTTTATATAGCAAATAGTTTCTTCGAATTTTGGAGAATTTGGCTCCTGACAGCCTCTGTATCTATGTTTTTGAGCTCGGCCATACGTTTTACCACCTCCCGGACGTGCATAGGCTCATTTCGAGTCCCCCGGTACGGCACAGGCGTAATGTAGGGCGCGTCGGTCTCTGTAAGGAGCATGTCGAGCGGCGTGTTCTGCACCACCTCGTCGTAGTCGTGGGTAAACGTCAGCACCCCGGTAAACGAAAGTGTGAACCCCAGACCCAGAAATTGTTTTGCGATATTCCAGTCCCCTGCAAAGAAATGCACGTCGCCTTGCACTTTCGTGTGCGATTTCAAAAGCGCGATTGCGTCCATGTACGCGCCGGCATCACCGCCAGTTTGGTGCGCACCGTCGCGAATGTGAAGCATAAGCGGCTTGTTCAATTTGTTTGCCAGTTCAATATGTTGGAGAAATACCTCTGTCTGCAATTTCTTCGTGTTTTCTTCCAAACGGTAGTAATCCAATCCACATTCCCCTATCGCTATAACTTTGGGCGACTTTGCTAACTTCTCGTACGCATCGAAATCAAACGCTTCGCCCCGCGAGGTAAACGCCTTTCCTTCGCTGCCCAGTTCTTTGGTGTCGTGATGCGACTTGGATGTATGCACGGGGTGCAGTGCCACGCTCGCCCAGGTCTCATCGTATTTCTCGGCAAGCTCCACTGCCGCGCGCGAGGTGTCGAGTTGCGTGCCGACCACGTTCATGCCCACCTCTGCTTCTTTTGTACGCGCAATAACCTCATCGCGGTCAGCGTCGTATGCAACAAACTGCACGTGGGTATGTGCATCAAAATATTTCACGAGTGTTGTGCAAAATAATCGAGCGCTGCGAGCGCATACGCGCGAGTATCAGGCAATAATTCTACTTCGCCCTTTTCAATTTGTTCGCGAGAGAACCACAGCATTTCCACGCCATCTTCAGGCGTCAGTGTGCCACCGACAACCCGTGCAAAATAGGAAAAATCTATATGCTCGTGCGTCGCATCGTAGTTGTGACGGTTCAGGAACATCGGCAAAAGAAGGCTGTTTGAGCGGCCGAGCGGTTCGGTCTTCGGGCTGTGCTGCCCCACTAACTCGACGTCGAATCCTGTTTCTTCCTTTGCTTCGCGTATTGCGGCCTCTGTTGGACCTTCGTCGAGCTCAACATGTCCCCCGGGCTGCAACCAAATACCAAGCTTTTTGTGTTTATGCAGCAAAATTTTTGCGTCCTGAACAATATAGACGCTCGCGGTAAAGTCTATCTTTTCGTGGATATGAGCCATGCTAGTCTTTGCGGGCGAAGAGATTCTCTGGTTTTTTGTTGGCCATGATTGCCTCGATGATTATTTTTGAGGTACCAGGCATAAATGGCTCGAGCATCAAATCAATCGCTGCAAGCTCTTTCACCATCTCTTCTATCATTGCCTTCCCTGCTTCTGGGTCATCCTTAACTACTTTGAATGGTTCTTTATGGGTTATGCTCTGGTCGAGTGCTTGAACGCGTGTAAAGATGTAATCAAATGCATCATTGAACTTATATGCTGCGAGCGCATCAGTAAATTCTTTTGGATACGGCACGAACTCGACCGCCACTGGCCCTGGTAGATTCTTTTCGGCCAAGGTAAGCACACGCGACGTTAAGTTGCCGAGCCCATTCGCCAAGTTTGCGTTGTATAGCTCTTTGAATCGCTCCATGGTGAAGTCAGAATCTTCGAATGGGTGTATGTGGCGCAGCAAGAAGTAGCGCAGGGCGTCTATGCCATATTCTGCCGCAATAGCCATCGGTTCAATAACATTGCCGAGCGACTTCGACATTTTTTGCCCGCCTGATGTGATAAAGCCGTGGTAGAAAACTTGGTCCGTATTTTTGACACCTCCTGACATGAGCATCGCCTGCCAGATAATCGACTGGAAACGCACTTGGTCTTTGCCGGCCATCTGCATGACTTCGCCGCCCTGCCAGAATGTTGCAAAATCTCCAGCTTCAGTCGGCCAGCCCAACGTCGAGATGTAGTTAGTGAGCGCATCAAACCACACATACATAACTTGCGTGTCGTCCCCCGGCACTGCAATACCCCATGGCATCTTTTCTTTTACACGAGAGATAGAAAAGTCTTCGAGGCCTTTTTGCACAAAATTAATAGCCTCTTGTCTTCGCCATTCTGGAACAATAACGCCCTCTCGCGACAAATACGCAATCAGCTTGTTCTGGTAATTACTGAGCTTAAAGAAATAGTTTTCTTCTTCGAGCTCCTGCAATTTCATGTTCGGGTGGTTCGGGCAGCGGCCCTCGACCAGGTCCGACTCTTTCATAAATGCCTCGTCGCCGACACAATACAAACCTTTGTATGTGCGCTTTTCTATATCACCTGCTGCATCACAGCGCTTCCACAATTCTTGTGCTGCTTCAATATGATGCGCGTCGGTCGTGCGGATAAAATGCAGGCCTTTCTCAAGTCCAAGCTTATCTTTCAAAAGACGGAATTTCGCTGCATATTCGTCAGCATACGCCTGCACGTCCTGTCCTGCTTTTTTTGCAGCCTCATAGATTTTTTGTCCGTGCTCGTCGGTTCCGGTATTGAAAAAAACCTCCCTGCCTTGGAGCTTATTCCAGCGCACCGTGGCGTCTGCTTGCACAAGTTCGAGTGCGAACCCAACGTGCGGGTCGGCATTCACATACGGAAGCGTGCTTGTGAGGTAGAGTGGTCTGTCTGACATTCCTTAAAACTACTCTCCCACCTCGCGCTTCGCAAGCACGCGTTTTTTGTCGCGGTCAATATCTGCAACGTATTCCTGAATGGCGCCCGCAATAGGGACCGACAACAATACGCCCAAGAAGCCTACAAGCTGGAAGCCGATAAGCAGCGACAATATGACAAGCAGTGGCGGGACACCCACAACTTTCTTTACTACCACAGGGTAAATCAGGTGCGCTTCAAATTGCTGGACAATGATGTAGAGGCCTGCCACCAAGAGTGCCTCGGTGACGCCGCCCGCGACAAGCCCAATAGCGATAGCTGGGATCATGGCCAATATCTGTCCGAAGACCGGAATAAGCTCGAACACGCCTGCCAGCACCGCCAAAAGCAACGGGTGCGGCACATCCAAGATCAAAAGTCCCAAATAGAGCAGAATACCGACAATGAGCGCGAGTACCAGCTGTCCCTGCATCCACTTCCCTATTTTTTGTTGTGAGCGGCGCCACAAGTTGAGCACGTACACCTGGTTGTCGACTGGCGTTATGACGCGTAAAAAGTCGTCGACGCCAGTTTCCTGCACCGAGAAGTAGAACGAGAAGACAACGATAAGGATGAACGACGTAACGCCGCCGAAGAATGCTGACAGCGCGCCAAAGGCTTCGCCGCTTGAACCGCGGAGCGAATTGGAAAGATTTGTAAGTACGTCAGCCGAATTTAACGCTTCGCCAACGTTGCCCCACGGCAAAAGCCCGTGCGTTGCATCGGTAATGTTTAAGTGCGAAAGCGTCGTTGGTAGCTGCGTAACAAAGTTTGCAGTATCGCTCAACACAGGCGGGAGGAATAGGAGCACAATGCCAAAGAATGCGCCAATAACAGCTGCATACAAGATGATCACGGACAATATGCGTGGAACACGGCGACGCATAAGACCATGCACACCGGGTTCCATTGCTGATGCGATGACGACAGCAGTCAGCACAATAAGAACGATGTCGCGCAGGAACCACAAAAGGGCCACGAGTATCAAAAACAGTATCGTTTTGATGATCGTGCCCGAACTGATGTGGACATTAATGTCCTTGTCCGTCATGCGCTCACTATAGCACAGGCTGAATCTTTGCTTCCATAAACGATGCTAGCTCATCTATCGGCATACGCGTCTGCTCGCCCGTGTCGCGGTCGCGTACAGTGACAGTGTTTTTGTGTTCGGGTGTCTCGCCCAACGTGTCGAAGTCGATGGTGACGCACCATGGCGTGCCGATTTCATCCTGGCGGCGATAGCGTTTGCCGATGTTGCCATTGTCATCCCACACAATTTGCGGAATCTGTTTCTTCAAATTCGTATACACCTCGCGCGCTTTTTCCACCAACTCCGGTTTATTCTTGAGCAATGGGAATACTGCGGCTTTGACGGGCGCTAAATGCGGGGCTAGTTTCAACACAACTCGCGTCTCGCCATCCATTTCGTCCTCATAGTATGCATTGCACAGCACTGCCAAAAATACGCGCCCCATGCCCATCGATGTTTCGAGAATCCAGGGAATGAATTTCTCTCCCGTTGCAGGGTCGGTATAACGCAAATCAACGCCAGAAAACTTCATGTGCTGCGAAAGATCGTAGTCCGTACGATCGTGGATACCTTCTACCTCGTCAAAGCCCGACGGGAATTCGTATTCAATATCCCAGGCATCTTTTGCATAGAATACGAGGTTCTCATGCTGTTTGAAACGAAGTTTTTCTTCCTTGATACCAAGTGACAAATACCAATTCCATCGATCTTGTTTTAATGCTTCGTATGCTTCCTTGTTTTCATTGGGCCGAATAAAAAGCTGCGTATCTGCCTGTTCGAATTCACGAGTTCGGAACAAAAAGTTACGCGGAGAGATTTCATTTCGAAATGCTTTGCCGATTTGTGCAACGCCAAAAGGAATCTTAGGTTGCATCGAATCCACAATATTTTTGTAGTCGAGGTAAATACCCTGGCACGCTTCCCCAGGCAAATACACGGGCTCGCTTCCTTCCGAAGTAAAGTCACCGAGATTGCTCTTTACGAGCAAGTTGAAACCACGAGCACGGCTGAAATTTTTTTTGCCGCACACGGGGCATTTAATTTCATCGCGATGCCTGTCAAAAAGTTCGTTTATTGCATCCTCTGACATTTTTTCATCAGCCTCTACACCGATATTTGCCAACTCCTTGTCGACGCGGATACGAGCGTTGCAGTTTCGGCACTCCGCAAGCGGGTCTGCAAAACCGCCAACGTGGCCGCTTGCTTCCCACGTGCGAGGATGCTTAAACATCCCCGCATCCAGTCCAAAAAAATTCTCCTTTTCGTACACATTTGCGTTCCACCACGACTTTTTTATGTTGTTGAGCAATTCAACACCACGAGGTCCAAAGTCATAGACACCGGCAAGTCCCCCGTAAATTTCTGAACCTTGAAATATAAAACCGCGGCGCTTTGACAGCGACACGAGCTTTTCCATTATGTTTTCCTTATCTGCCATAGAAGATATTACTGAGTGACTGTGCCCATATTTGCTGAATAGCCTGGCTCATTCTGCAGCTGCGTTGTCGGCGCACCTGCTTCTGCATGCACCTGCACTTGAGCGAAGCGATCTTGCGCCGTAAGCGACGGCGTTCCTGTAAGCGCCGGGGCTTGCCCAACCTGCGATGTGCTTGGGGTAAGTGAAACTTGGAAGCTCCCTGTACGCGAGGCGCTCGTGTAGCCAGCGCCTGCTTTTACATCGCCGAGCGACCAGGTAACCGTGCGACTTTTTTGATCGTACACGATGCCGCTTCCCTGCGCTGCCTGGACATAGGTCACATAACTCGGCAGCGTCGCCTGAACGGTCGCGTTTGCAATAGTATTCGAAGAGTTCGTCACCGTCCAGGTAATACCGTAGGTTGTCGATTGACCCGAAACCGGCGGCATCGGCCCGGCATTGCTAAAGTCTCCGCTAAAGTGAGACGCCTGCGCTGTCAGCGCAACGTTGGAAGCTAAAAGCACCGACGCGCTCGCTGCAGATGACACTGTCTCAGGTACACCTGACTGGCCTTGGCGCGTCGCATTAACGGTTATATTCAGGTCAATAACTGGATTTGAATAGAGCGTGCCATTTGCGCCAGTCGGCAACATCGAGAAACTAAATGGCAGCGTGCCGCTCTTGCCTGGAGGCACATTTGCAAGAGAGGACTCGGTGTCTTTTGACCACACGATGCTGTGCTTGGAGGAATCATAGAAGCCATTTCCCCCATTGACGGTGCTCGTGTCGAGCGTCGGTCCAGACAGCGAAAGCGTGATCTGCGCATCGCTAACCGCGTCTGGCAAATTGTTGGTCCAGGTAATGGTCCCCTGCACTGGCGTGCCCGACGGTACAGAAATATTTTTGGATGTCTGTCCGTTGATTGCAATCTGAGCGGTTATGAATGCGCGGCGCACGGTCAGAGTTTTGGGTACTGAGAGAAATGGTACCGAGATGGTTGTATTGGTTTCCTCAGGATCTGATCCTGCAAGGAAATAGAACACGCGGGCGTCGCCGTCTTGACCATCAAGCGTTCCTGTCACGTGTATCTTTTTTGTTTCGCCTGGCTGCATAGAGCCCAAGCGCCACAATGTGCCGCCCGCAGTGGCAAGCGGTGACGAACCAGTTACACGGAAACCAAATGGATACTGACCCTGGATGACAACATCTTGCAGAGGTGCAGCCGCATTGCTCTGGACCGTGAGGTCGAAGGCAAACTCCTGGCCAGCAATTGCTTCAGTAGGGCTCGCTACTGAAATAGAGACCGGCGACGAACCAACAGTAAATGTAATTGTTGCGTCTTTTTCAAAAATCGCATTTGAGCCTTCGACACTGTATTGGAGTTCAACGGTGACGGTCTGCGTCTGTCCTTCCTGCCCGTAGAATATCGCCTGTGCGGTGCGCGTAAGCTGTTCACCCGCAGCTATAGTTCCAAGCGACTGGCGTTCGTGCAGCAGTGCATCGGCTGGAGACTTAGGATCGCGCGTTCCGTCTGGGTAATTGACGATGAGATCTACCAACTTCAGGTCGGCCGAGTTGCGATTATGAATGAGTACTTGCATTTGCGTCTGCTTACCGCCGTCGACAAGTGTCGGCATCACAACCTGCATGTCGATATTCTTGGGCGATATGCTGTTTGCGCCTCCAAAGAACAAGTAGGCAGCAGCACCTGCTGCAAGCACAAAAAATATTCCCGAGCCAATAAGGAATTTTACTGCTGTGGTTTTTTTTGTAGCGTGTTTTGACGCCATAGCCATAAGAGAAGAAGATGGACCTGCCTGTCCGGGTTGTGCCCACGAGGTATCTGCGTGAGCTTCTGTCGGAGAAAGCGGTGTACGAGCAGCCGGGTCAACAAGCACATCCTCTGTGCGTGAGTAGAGCTTTTCGTGAAGACCATCGACGGAGCGCTTATTCCCCTCCTGCATACACAAAGAAGTATACACTGCCCCTCGACTTTCTCGGGGTAAACTACAACCCCGTCGCGCTTAAGGACTCATTTATCGAGCGCAGGAGCGTGTGCCCCGAAACTTTGGCCCGTTCTATATCTTCCGACATATATGAATCGTTCTGCAAAAAAGGCATAAGCGCACCCGATTGTTCAACATAGCCTAGGTGCCACAATATGCGCAGCACGAGCAGCCATTCGACTTGTTCAAGCTCATCGGCAGGCGATGCAGCAAGCGCGCGCAGCCCGTTCGCCGCAGTGCGATAGAGTTCAAGATGCGTTCCTTCGCCTTGAATGAGCCTCAAGAGCAAGCGAACGACGCGGCCTGCTGCACGCCTCCCTGCAAGACTCTCTGGCACAAGCTCGCGCGAAATATCTTGCGCACCAGTAAGTTTCCATTCATAGCGGCCTTCAACAAGCGCAAAGCGTCCAAGGGTGAGCGTTTCCAACCCATAGCGCAATTTCGAACGCTCGAGCCTCGCCGACCGTGCTGCAATGCGAACGACACCAAGAGCTTCAGTAAACACAACGACACGCGTCGTCGCTTCGCCTGCACTGCGTTTGGCAAGAACAATACCTTCAGTCGTAATGATGCTATGCATCGTTTGATAGCACGAGCTCGAGTTTTTCTAGGCCAGTTTGAGAGATAAGCGCATCGCGATGCTTTTCTGCGACAGCTTTTTCTTCAGCAGTGACAGTAATGGTTGCGGTTGGTCTGTCGGTAATAGAAAGTTTTTGCTCTTTACGCCATTCCTGGATGCGGCGCGCTAATTCGCGCACCGTCCCCTCTTCTTTAAGTTCGGCACTCAGTGCTGTGTCGAGTGCGGCTTCCTTGAGCGATGCGTCTTCGCGTACATCTTTCACATTCAACTCATCTGCCAAAATCGCACGGAGTCCTGGGTCGCTTGGGAGCGCGGGCGCAGTAAACGACGCGAGCGGTTGGCGAACTTTTATTCCTGCACGATCGCGCAATTCAAGGCCTGTACTTGCGAGATCGCGCGCTGTTTGCATGTCGGAGAGCAGTTGTTCATCGACAGCGCCGCCCTTGGGCCATGCGGACGTGTGCACGCTTCCCTCCTCGCCCAAACCTTGCCATATGCTTTCTGCCAAGAACGGCATGATAGGCGCGATTAGTTGCGCGGTCGTTGCGAGTACATAACGCTGAGTTGCAAGCGACGCTTGAGCATCGGTATCAGAACCGCGAGCGCGATCGCGCGAACGGCGCACATACCACACAGAGTAGGTTTCGATAAAACTTCGAAGTGCGCGGCAGCTGCTTGGCATGTCGTATGCGTCAAAACTTCGTGTCGCTTCAGCAATTGTTTTGTTTAAGAGCGAAACAACCCATCGGTCGAGCGGATGGATGCTCTTTGTATGATCTGTGTCGGTAACTTTGTCCTTGTAGAGCTCGAAGAACTTGAATGAGTTCCACAGCGTGCCGACAACACGGTTATGCGCTTCGCGCACATCGTCGTCGCGGAAGTTCAGGTCTTCCGCTTGCATCACGACAGAGCTCATCAAATAGAATCGGTACGCATCGGAACCCCACTTTTCCATCAATTCCCACGGGTCCGTGTAATTCTGTTTAGATTTGCTCATCTTTGAGCCGTCCGCCGCAAGAATGTTACCCGTGACTGCAACCGCTTTAAATGAGCGTCTGCCGAACAGGAGGACGCCCATCGCATGCATGTAGTAAAACCACGTACGTGTCTGACCAATGTATTCGGCGATGAAATCGCCCGGATAGCCGCGGGGCACGAGGCCGAAGAAGCGCTCTGGGTTTACGCGTTTTTTGCTGTGCGGATACTGCATCGACGCGAACGGCATCGAACCCGACTCGACCCAGCAGTCCAAGACTTCTGGGATGCGCTCATAGCGGCTCCCCTTTTCATCTACCAAGACAACGTCGTCTATATATGGGCGGTGCAGGTCGAGCTCAAAATTCTTATTGTGCGGGAATGGGATGAACGGAAGTTTTTTATACGCTGCTGGTTCTAAAAAGACGCCATCGCGGCTAGCGGAGATGTCTTCGTTGCTTTGGTAGTGCGCCACGCCGTCCAAGAGCCATGCTTGGCATTCATGCGTCACAATCAATACACGTCTACCTGTATAGCGGCGTTCAATTTCAAACAGGAAATCGCCTACTCGATGCCGGACGTCAGCATATGTCTCACCTCCTTCTACTGATCTAGCAAACCGTTCGATTCTGGAAGAAAAATTTTTCTTCCACTCCTCTATAGTCTTTCCTTCGAAAACGCCGACACTAATTTCGCGCAAGCGCTCATCTGTCATGAGTGCAGAGTCAGGAAGCCCCAGTTCCTTTAAGACAAGCTTCGCAGTTTCCTGTGTACGAAGCAGAGGCGATACAATAACCAAATCGATTTTTTCGTGTTTAATTTTTTGAGCAGTTTCTACCACCATCCGTTTACCTGCATCCGTGAGATGGTTGCCGCTATCGCCTTTGCTGTCGAATATGCCTTTCGTATTGCTCAACGCCTCACCATGGCGCATCACAAAGTATGAGTTGCCGGATTTTTTCGTTTTTTTGAGAAGCTCGTCGAGTGAGCCAATGACCATAAGCTTTCCCTGCCCCGAGCCTGTCGAAGGGTTGCCTTTTTCCTTCCAAATAGGGAGCGGCGACGCCCAAAAACGATTGCGCGAAATGGTCCAGTCAGGAGCATTTTCGACGATATTTTTGAAGCGGCCATACTTCAGATGTTCTGGGAACCAATGGATCTTCGTATTCTCCGCGAGCATCTTGCTCTTCACTTTTTGAATATTGAAGAACCACGATGGAACTGCGTTATAGATAAGCGGCGTACCGCAGCGCCAGCAGTGCGGGTAGGAGTGGGTGTGCATGTCGCGCGCATGCAACAGGCCGCGCGTTTCCAAGTCTGCTTTAATATCCTTTTCAGCGGCTTTGATGTATTTGCCGCGGATAAAATCCGGCGCTTCGTGGTTGTAGTGGCCGTTGGCCTCGAGCATCTGCACCATCGGCAGTTTTTCTTTGAGTCCAAGCTGGAAGTCGTCTTCGCCGTACATCACAGCGGTGTGCACGATTCCGGTGCCTTCCCCTGCAGTAACAAAATCTGCGCCCCAGACTTTGTATGAGCGCGAACCTTTCAGTGCAGGCACGTCAAAGAGCGGCTCGTATTCGATGCCGATAAGATTTTTACCTAACAGGGTTCCTCCGTCTTCTTGCTCTATATAGTGCGCGGCGCCGTCTTGTACAATTCCGTACGACATGTCGGGGCCCACAGCGAGCCCCACATTGCCAGGCAACGTCCACGGCGTCGTTGTCCATGCAAGCAGGTACGTATTTTCTGGCAGGTTATATTTTTTTGGATTCTTAACTTTGAAGCGCGCAATGACCGCTTCTTCAGTTATGTCTTTGTAGGTATTGTCGGCAGCTATTTCTGCTTTCGCGAGCGGGGTCTCGCAATGCATGCAGTACATCAGCACTTTCCTGCCTTCGTACATCAAATTCTTGCCGTGCAGGCGCTTGAGCGCCCACCAGATGGATTCGATGTAGGAGTTGTCCATCGTCTTGTATGAGTTGTCGAAGTCGACCCAGCGGCCGACGCGGTCGACATACCGTTTCCACTCATGCACATACTGCAGCACTATGGAGCGCGCCTTTTCGTTAAATGTCTCGATACCGATATCGAGAATGTCTTTTTTTGTTTTGAGGCCGAGCGTCTTTTCAACGAGGTTCTCTATCGGCAGACCATGCGTGTCCCAGCCCCATACGCGCGGCACGCGATAGCCGCGCATCGTTTTGTAACGCGGCACAACATCTTTAACTATCGAAGAAAGGAGCGAGCCCGAGTGTGGGAGTCCCGTCGCAAATGGCGGGCCGTCATAAAAAATAAACTCACCCTTGGGAGCATGCTTTTCGACTGACTTTTCAAATGTTTTATCTTCTTTCCAAAACGCGAGAACTTTCTCTTCGCGCAAGACTGTCTCGCTCTTTTCTGCCATATCAAATAACTATAGACGACAACTACACAAAAGAAAACGGCCCTGTCAGAGACAGAGCCGCAATGCCTTGGTCAGGCAGGTTACAGGACAGCCATGATCAGGCGCCACAGAAGCGACCTGAGCCAGGTCGACCACGTATGGTGGCGGAACACGACCTGCTTGTCGAGGGCGAAGGTCTGCTCGGGAGTCGGGCTCCGGATGTCGAGCCAGGTCGGCTCACCGCTGCGCCCCATGTGGTACACGTTGCAGTCGTCGTGTTCCGGCAGAGACCTGACCGGGCACAGGGCGTATTCGCCTTCCTGCTGTTCCAGAACAGACCGGACGAACGGCCCGTCAGCGAAGTCGCACACCGTCCCGTACTGCTCGATGCGGACCAGCAGCTCGCCGATCGTCGGCTTCTCGGTAAACCCGAGGTCTGCGATCGAAGAAATGCTGAACGTGACCTTCCTCCTCCGACTTCCCTTCCACCACGCCATGAGGTCGGCAACCGGCTTGGTGACCCACACGTTCCGGCCCTCAAGCTCGGCGCGCAGTTCACGCCAAGACTTGCCGCCAACATCACAAACAAACGCAGTATGCATGACATGCTCCACTAAATGAGCGTTGCGGTACGTCGCGGATGCGACCCCGTTCCAATTGCAATTATTCTATAAAAAATGCCTTCAGTCAATGGCTGAGCGAAATAATTTTCGCTACATCTCTTCTGGAGACGGAATACCGAGCACATCAAGGCCGCAGTGAAGCGTATGCTCAACTGCCTGGACGAGTGCGAGCGCATCAGCAGAAACTGTGCCGTCTACTATCAAACGCTCTGCCGCGTACCAACTATTGAATGCCGCTGCGAGCTCTGTGAGATATGTCACAACATGATGAGGCTCAAGCTCTCCTGCTGCACGAGCAACAACATCGGGGAAATGTACAAGCGAGCGGCGCAACAAGATGCTAGCGGAGGGTAAAGCTTGGCCGAGCGGCCTTGAGCGCCCTCCGTCTGCGGCATTCTCCATGCGAGCGTCCTTAGCCTGGCGCAAGAGCGACCGCGCACGAACAAGCGCGTACTGCACATACGGGCCGGAGTCGCCTTCAAGCGACAGAGATTTTTCCGGGTCAAAGACGATATCTTTCCCGCTGCCCTGTTTGAGCACGGTGTATTTGAGCGCCCCAACTGCAACATCTTCGCGGCCGCGCGCGGCTTCAGTGACTTCTGCCAAAAGCGATTCTCCGGTAATCACATTGCCCAAACGCGACGACATCTTTCCTGTTGTGAGCTTCAAAAAGCTCGTTGGCACATGCAATAAATCTTTGCCGTTCGTTTTGCCAGGAAATACTTTTCGTATTGCCTCAAACACAATACGGAAGAAGTCTGTTTGTTCTTTGCCCGTTACGGTTATAGAGATATCGAAATTCGGGTACGCGTTCGATTTAAGTTCAAACAATCCGACTTCTTTTGCTTCGTATGTTGGCAACCCTTGAGAATTCAAAAAGACGCGCGTATGTTCGCCATGATAGACAGTCGCGCCGTCGCTCACTTCAAATACCGAGCCGATATTGTCGGAAACTATTTTTTGTCCAAGCACACCCGACTGGCTTTCAAAAAATTCTTTATCAAACCCTTTTGTTCCAAGCCGCACGCACAACTCATGCAAATGCTTGAGCGATGTTGCGATGCCTTTTTCACGCAATGTGCTCCACTCTGCATTAGAGCCTGCATAGAGCGCGCGATTTATCTCTTCTATCTGCTCTTTTGCCTCGCTGCTTTCGTACGCTTCGTTGCCGAGCACATATGCCTTCCCAAGCTCCGCGATATTTTCTGGATTTAGGTTATGTTTCTGCAAACCCCAGACGCCTTTCGCGATAGTGAGGCCGATGTCGGACGGATAGTTGAGCCGTTTAACATCAGCGCCGCTCGCTTCAAAAAGCCGCGCGATACTTTCGCCCAAAATATTTCCTATCAAATTGCCAATGTGCAACGGTTTAAAAAGGTTGGGGCTCGTATATTCGACGAGCACTTTTTTGCCGGCATACGTGTTCCCTTTCCCCCACGAATCTTCTGCCGCTTCTTTTACTGTCGTTGTAAGCGCATCGTGCGAAAGATAGAAGTTAATAAAACCAGCCCCTGCAACTTGGGTTTTTTCAACGCCAGCACTATTTTCTAATTTGCTTTGGAGTTCTGCAGCAACGTCACGAGGGTTTTTCTTTAAAATCTTTGCGGCAGCGAGCGCTACGTTCGTGGCATAGTCACCATGCGCCATGTCAGACGGCCGCTCTACGACAAATACAACATCCTCCGCGCCCATATCTTTGAGCGCGTTTTGTATTGCAGTTTCAATACCGCTTCGAAACATATATGTACAGTAGCGCTAAAGTACGCCGCTGGAAAGTGCTGGAGTTGAAGTTGCGGATACTACATTGAAGGTGATGTAGCCTATGACTTGGCCCGATGCTGTGGAGACGGTACAGCGCCACTGGCCATCTGCAAGCACTCGTTTTTCGCTGAAGCCGCGATAGCCTTCCTCTCGTCCGCCGGTTATCGGAAACTCAACTTTTGCAACTGGGAGCCACGTACTGCGCTTGTGATTCTCATCAGCTGGATACAAATATTCCCACGTATGAACAATTGGTGTCGTTAATTTGCCCGGCGCAAATACTGCGCTAAAGCAGTACGCTGGCTCCCCCGCTTGCACCGTGAACATGTCGCTTGTATCGCGCCAAAATTCCCACCAATGTTTTTTCTCGTACGTCACTGCGTAATCGCCCGATGCAGTTCGCTCTACCGAATGGTAAATCCCAGCCGCTTTAAGTGAGAGCGGCACAGGCGGGATTACATTCAAGAAGTAGAGTCCGTTAAACGCGACATAGATGCCAAGCACTATCGACCCAACCTGCAGTATCTGCTTTTTCTTATCACCTCGAAGCACGAGTCTAAAAATGGCCCACAAAAAGAAGGCAATCAAGAGCAGGCTCACGATGCCGCTCACCAAAAATATTTGTGTGCCGATGCGGTGGAACACGAATGTCGGCAACGCTATCACCAAATATGTGAGGAGCAAAAAGTAGTAGACGCCGATGTTGAATTTGAATTGCGCATAGCGATTCTTGAGCATTTCGTTGCCCACGAGCATGCATAGAAGTAGTGCTAAAAATATTGTTGTGCCTCCAAGTGAGCCGCTCTTCCCGTAAAGAATGAGTAGGTTGCTTGCCAAGCCACCGAAACAAAATTGCAGTACCAATAACAAGAAAAGCGGCTGCACTGTTTGTATACCTTCCTGCTCGCGGCGCGAACGCATGTTGAGCACAACGATTATCGATGCCGAAAGTCCTAGGTAGAACAGGAGCAGAATATTGTCAGCGATGCTATCAGGGCGCTTGGCGAGAATGAGGTCAAAGGTAAAACCACACACAAGCGTCACGACAGAAATATGCCGTTCGTATTTGTTCCAAAGTTCGATTAAGCGCTTCACGCCTCTACTATACCTTAGCCAACGAAAGAGTCAGGGATTGGGAATGTGCCGCAGAGGTCTTTGATCTCCTGGTGAATGGAGTTGAGTTTTGCTTCGTCAGTTCGATTTTGAAGCGCATCAATCATAAGTTCTGCAACGCGCGCGCATTCTTTTTCTTTCAAGCCACGGGTCGTGATGGCTGGGGTTCCTAGACGAATACCCGACGGATTGAATGGTTGCCGTGTATCATCTGCAATGCTGTTTTTGTTGAGTGTGATACCAACCCTATCGAGCACCTCTTCTGCTTCTTTGCCAGGCACTCCAAGCGAGCCAAAGACGTCAGCCAAAATTAAGTGGTTGCTCGTGCCTCCGCCAAGCATACGTACATTTTTTGCACGGAAGACCTCTTCCATAGCTTTTGCGTTTTTGAGTATTTGCGCCGCGTAGGTTTTAAACGAAGGATGCAATGCTTCACCAAACGCAACAGCTTTTGCAGCCGTTACGTTCATATGTGGGCCACCTTGCAACCCTGGAAACACTGCACGGTCGATGAGTGTCGGCAGATTCTCAATCGTTTTTTCTGGCGCTTTCATTGGGTTGCTGACAATACCTTTTGAAAGAATCATGCCGCCCCGAGGCCCGCGCAGTGTTTTGTGCGTTGTTGTCGTAATTATTTGGAAACCGTAATCAAAAGGGTTCTTTGCAACACCACCGGCAATAAGCCCTGCAATATGAGCCATGTCAGCCATAGCAACGGCCCCAACCTCTTTCGCTATTTCTCCTATCGTTTTGTAATCGAGCTCACGGCTATACCCAGAAAAACCCGCCAAAATAATCTTGGGTTTTTCGCGCTTTGCAACTTCACGCATTTCGTCATAGTCGATTTCGCCGGTGTCTGGATCTTTCATTTTGTAACGCACGAAATTGAAAAGCTTTGCCATATAGGTGACCGGGTGGCCATGTGTCAAATGGCCGCCATGAGACAGATCCATGCCAAGCACCGTGTCGCCCGGTTCAAGCCAGGCAAAGTATGCGGCGATGTTTGCATTCGCACCGCCCAACGGCTGCACATTCGCATGGTCTGCGCCAAACAATTTCTTTGCGCGTTCTATCGCTATAGTTTCTGCAGCATCCGTATACGTTTGCCCTCCATAGTAACGCTTGCCTGGATATCCTTCTGAATATTTATTCGTGAACACCGAACCATTCGCTTCGCGTACCGCTTTTGATACATAGTTTTCAGACGGAATGAGTTCAAGCCCCTCCCTTTCGCGTTGTTCTTCGCCCTCAATCACATCGAACAATTCTTTATCTTGCTTTTGGATGAAATCGTACGAATCCATAAAAGTTTTTATCGGTTATCTCCTGCTCCTTTTGTCACCACTCCGCGCGCTGCTCTGTCAGCAAGCTTGGCGATATTAGCCTTTGCAACATCTTCAAGCGACGATCCTAAGTGTACGGCAAGTTGTGTTAAGTACCACAATACATCGCCCAATTCAGATACTAAAAGTTTTTTCTTTTCTTCTGCAAACTCGCTTCCATCATCATAATCGATGAGCTTCTTTATTTTATCTATCGCCTCTCCTGACTCACCTGCAAGCCCCATGCTCAAAAGCATGAGCTTGTATTGCATGTCATCTTGAGCAAATTTTGCGGTCTTTCCTGCCGCTGCTTCATATTCCGCAAATTCCATATAACAATTCTATCTCTTCACCAGAGGCTTCACAATTGACCACATTTTCTCGTGAATGACCTCTCGAGGCATAATCCCAGCTTTATTTGAACAAACTATCTTATTCCACGAGTTAGAGCTCTTAATAATCTTTAGAGCCCCTTCCTGCGAATTAAGAAGATACCGAAGGTTAGTCTCGGTTTGATCTTTAGCCCCTTTTTTCAAATAGGTCTTTTTTGCTGCCAAGTGTTTTCCTTTCAGGAGTCCGAGCGCTATTTCAACCGGCAATGCTAAATACAAAATTGCATCAGGGCGCGGAAGTCCAAAAATGCCATGCTCCATCTGGTCGAGCCAGCGTAAAAATTCTTTTCTCTGTTTTGCATCCCGAATTTTGCCGCCTTGATGCATTTGGTTGGCGCTCACGTATCTGTCGAGCACCACGACCTTTCCAGCTTTTAGCCACGCATGAATCTTTTTTGATGATTCAAATCTATCAGCTGCGTATAGTGTCGATGCAATTTTCGGATCAAGTCCGACAAAATCTCCATGTAAACCAGAGAGACATTCGCCGATTAATTGCCCAAAAAGATTGCTTTCGTACTGAGGAAAATCGAGCGTCTCAACAGGAATCTTTTCCTTTCTTAAACGCTCAACAAGAAGCTTTGTTTGGGTGGCCTTCCCTACACCATCCGAGCCGTCAATAACAATCAGTTTTCCTTGCTTCATGTTTATTCAAATTCTTTACCAACGCGATTGTCGGGATGTTCGCGGTTAAGCAATCGCTCGCTCCCCTCCATCAAATACACATCTTTGATTCCTCCCGCGATAATTGCATCCCAGCATGGCTCGCATGCCCACCAGTGCCCCCACAAGTACAAGTCTGCACCGTTGGTGTCATGGCCATGTGCGTGCGCGTCGGCTACTGCGCGCGGCTCGCTGTGATTTTTGGGGTGGCATCCTTCGCACAATTCGTAGCCTTGGCCCGTCGGAATATTCTGCTTCACACGTTCGCACTCATGCGTTTTGTGGTAGTCGCTGCCGTTGGCCCCGCGTCCAATAACGACACCATCCTTTACTACTACAGAGCCGGTTGGAACTTTACGGTCCAGAGAATGAACCCGGGCATATTCGCGCGCTTCCTGAATAAACTGATTGTCTTGCGGCACATACTTGATAGTGCGACCTTCTGGCAGATACGGGTATTTGATTTCCACACCCGATTTATACCATAATTGCCCCATGGCCCGATTTGATGATATCTACCAGGAACTGCTCGGGACTATTGTTAAGAAAGGTGTCCGCGAACTCTCGCAGCGGACGGGGCACGAAACTGCAGCCATCCCTGGTGCCCATTTTTCTATAGATATCGAAAAGGAAGGGTTCCCTCTCCTCACACTACGCAAGCTTCCAATTAAAATGTTCGTCGCTGAACAGATTTGGTTTATTGCAGGCGTTCGCAAGCCGGCAGATTTTTTACGCGACTATACAAAAATTTGGGATAACTTTACGAACCCTGCCGACGTTGTGACGGTTGCGTATGGATATCGTTGGCGCAAACACTTCGGACGCGACCAATTAGGCCTGTTGGTTAAACTGCTTACAAAAGAACCAAGTTCGCGCCATGGCGTTGTTGTAACCTGGGACCCGGCAAGCGACGGGCTTAGTTTGGTGAATAAGAAGAAGAATGTCCCCTGTCCATATACCTTTACCGTAAACATTATTGGCGGACGTTTGCACTTTCACAACATTGTGCGCTCCAACGACGTCATCTTAGGGCTCCCGGCGGATGTTGCCGGGTTTGCACTACTGCAAATAATTCTTGCGCAAAAACTTAAGGTAAAGCCAGGCATCTACTCCCATTCTATTTCAAACGCCCATATTTATGACAACCAATATGCGGCTGCGAAAGAAATTTTGAAGCGCAAGAGCAAGCACAAAGCCATCAATATCAAACTTCCTAAAAATGCCTACGACCGCGCTGAAAAGAAGGATGCGAAATTGCTTGACGCACTAGTCGAAAATATAGCCGGACAGTATAAGCCCCTTGAAGCCATTAAGGGTTTACAGGTAGTCTTGTAGATATGTCAGTACTGACTAAAGAAGAAATACTGCAGCGCGTGGCGGACAAAAATATTGTCTTCTCTCCGAGCTTGGACACATTCCAGCTCCAAGCACATGCCGTTGACCTCCGTTTAGGTTTTACATTCTTGGTTCCTAAATCATGGCGACTCACCGACCGCGGCCGCGAAGCTATCGCAATTGATCCGCTGAAAGACCACGGTCCGGAATATTTCGATATTATTGAACTTGAACAAGGACAATATTTTGATCTGTTGCCGGAAGAATATGTTCTAGTTTCCACATTTGAAACTATCAAAATTCCCGACGACTTGATGGCGGTGCTCTACCCTCGTTCGTCGGTAAACCGCAAAGGTCTTTCAGTTGACCTCACTGGCATCATCGATTCTGGTTACGAAGGCCCCCTTACCTTGCCTATCCGTAACAACACCCGCTCGCAAGTCATCCAACTCCACCCAGGCGAGCGATTTTGCCAAGTCGTATTTGAAAAACTTTCGCACCCCGTTGAAGCACGCAAAAGCCGTTGGCATCAAAAAGATGTGGTTGAAAAAGGCCAGAAAGAAAAAGGCGCTGAAATGAAGCTCGTATTCTCGGGCGACATCAAACAACTTAAGAAAGATTTCCCTGCCCAAAGCTAACATGTCAGCACGCGTTGCCATAACTGTAGCTATTGGCCGCGACCGTGAGATTGGCCTCAATGGTAAGTTGCTGTGGCATATTCCAGATGACTTAAAGCGCTTCAAAAACCTCACGCTTGGGCACCCCGTCATCATGGGGCGCAAAACATTCGAATCTATTTTGAATATCCTAGGCAAACCCTTGCCTGGCCGCACCAATATCGTTATTACCCGCGATCAAAACTGGAGTTATGAGGGTGTTTTAGTATTCCACTCGCTCGAAGAGGCGCTCGCAAAGGCGCATGAGCTGGAACAAGAAGAAATCCATATTGGCGGTGGATCTGATCTATATAAACAAGCGCTTCCCTTTGTCGACAGGCTCTACCTCACGCTCGTTGACGACACGAAAGAAGCTGACACGTATTTCCCAGAATACGAACAAGAATTTACTAAAAAAATTTCAGAGGAAGTTCGCGAACAGGGAGGTCTGAAATACACCTGGGTGACGCTTGAGCGTGAGTAAGATATAGTTGCCGCGGCGCAACCAGAACCCCGGGAGACAAGTCATGGCCGCAAAAGCCCCGATAACGGTTGGTACCTTCTATCACGAATGCATCTGCTCCCACTGCAGGAAGAAATATCTCCTCCCTGTCGAAAAAAATCTTAATGCCATCCCGCCGGATCGACTCGAACAGGTCGTCAAGAACCTGGAGGCCGGCAAGAAGATGCTCTGGCCCTACAACCCGGCCTCGGAGGAGGAAGTGCGCGAATTCCTGAAAGGCAAAAAATGCCCGAAAGGACACCCGTACCATCACGAAAATTTCGTATGGGCCACTGGTGCTATCTAGTAAACAGCCGCCTTTACTTTGGAGGCGGCCTTTTCTTTTTCCCTTTCTTCCACTTTACGCTCTGTAAAAACGGCGCAAAAAGATCGTCTTTAAGAGAGACGATGTAGGGGGTTTCGCCTTTGGGTACGGGTTTTGCGTTCCAGACTGATTTCGGGACGTCGCGCATGAGGGCAACGGGCGTTTGTTCGCTTCCCTCACCCATCGAAAGTACTGCGGCTGCCGCAAGAGAGTCTGCGATGTTTGCCTGTTCGACTTGGATGATGCGGCCAAAAATATCAGGGCTTCCGCGATAGTCGTAGAGCGGATTGAACCCCGCCCACGCTAGCGCAAACCCGCTTGCCCCGCGCCGCATCGGTCGCGACGTTGAATCCGTGATGACAATACCAAGTTTGTTTACACCGTAGTGCTTCATAATTTTTGCGCGCAGCTGTTTCGCCGACCTCATTGGGTCTTTCGGCCACAAAATAAAATACCCGTTGCCATTGCTTTGGTCGATGCCGGCGCTGCCAACAAGCGCACCGTTCGTCACGGTAAATTTGTAGCCCCACTTGTGGAGTTTTTTGGGAGCAAACACAAGTTCGGCTTCTTGCTGAATTAATTTCTCTTTGGTGGTTTTATTTGCTGACACACAGCGGCCTTCGGCAATACTCACCACTTTTGATGAAATCGCAAGCACATCGCCATCTTTAAGCTTCAATTTGGACGCAAAAAGTGCCGCCAGCAAATCATCTTTGGGCGGCACTAATTTTTTGAGTTTGAATGCGACGATTTCCATCGCTGTAGAGGAGATTACTTAATGTCTACGCCCATCGAGCGAGCGGTGCCTGCAACAATCTTCATTGCAGCCTCGACATCATTTGCGTTCAAGTCTGGAAGTTTGTATTCAGCAATCTGGCGAAGTTGATCCTTCGTGATAGAACCAATCTTGCTGGTGTTCGGCTTGCCTGAACCCTTTTCAGCTTTCAAGGCTTTCAAGATGAGGCCCGATGCGAGTGCGGTCTTGAGCTCGAAATCGTACGAGCGGTCTTCGTAAATGGTGATAACGCACGGGACCATGTCGCCTGCCATCTCGCGGGTGGCATCGTTAAACTTCTTAACGAATTCGCCGATGTTGATGCCAGCAGGACCAAGGGTGGTACCCAAAGGCGGCGCAGGAGTTGCCTTCCCAGCCGGAGCGATAATCTTGAGTTTTTTCGTTACTTTCTTTGCCATACAAGGTATTGGGATACTACGTTAAATTCGCTTAACCTGCAAGAAATCGAGTTCAACCGGCGTTTCGCGGCCGAACATCGAAACAAGCACTTTAACCTTGCCGCGGCTTTCGTCGACTTCGCCAACTTTGCCATCAAGTTCTTTAAACGGACCATCGACGATGACAACTGAGTCGCCAACGCCCAAGTCGATTGAGTGTTTGATCGAACCTTCCTTCTCCTGCATGCGGCCAAGGAGCGTGTCCACTTCCGACTGCTTGAGCGGGACCGGGTTTACGCCTGAACCAACGAAGCCGGTCACACGAGGCGTGTTGCGGACGACGAACCACGACTGGTCGTCTACGATCATGTCCACGAGCACGTACCCCGGGTAGACCTTTTCTTCTTCTTCAACGCGGCGGCCGCCTTTAATTTTGACGGTCTTTTCCGTTGGGACGATAACCTGGAAGATTTTGTCAGAAAGGCCGAGCGATTCGATGCGCTGCTTCAAGTTGCGGGCAACGGCATTCTCATACCCTGCGTAGGTATGTATTGCGTACCATGCTCGACCGAGGCTTGAATCTTGTTTTGCCATAGACTAATTGAGAAATAGAGAGCTAGATAATTTTTTGGATGATGAGAGAGAAGAGGTAGTCCAAAAGGCCAAGATAGATAGCGGTAACGAGCGACACGGCAATAACGACAAGCGTATATACGATTGCCTGGCGGCGCGTCGGCCACGACACGTGTTTCATTTCTGCGCGAACGTCTTTGAAGTAGTTAAACATAATTCTTCTTTATTTCTGGCCAATTTTAAAACCCCTCCCGGGGCTTTGTATGGATACAGAGTACTCCGTTTATACAGACGTGTCAATCACAGTAAACCTTTTATACATCAACGGATTATTGACAAATTTACATTTTTATTATAAAAACAACTTGGCAAGTTACACCGAGGAGACCACTGATGCAAGCACGTGACGAGGAACTCCTTGCCGCGTACGCAATGAGCGAATCCAAGGAAATTACCCCGGGCGTTGTCCTGGGCACGATGGTCTTCAGCCTTGTGGTTGCACTCGCCGCCACAGGGACTGGAATCAAGGCTACAGGCTGGCAGGGTTTCCGGATTCCCGTAGGAGTCTGGGTTGCTCTGTTTTTCGTCTACTGGGGCGTGGTCACCTTCTTCACGCTCAGGATGTACAAGCTGGAACTGGGCAAGCCCCTATTCCATCCGGTGTACGACTGGGGCATCTGGCGGAAGAGCTTCGCCATCATTCACAGGTGCACCATCATCCTGTACTTGTTGGTCGTAGGTTTCGCATGTGCAGGTGCGACTGTCGCAATCGCACGCGTCATCCATCGCCTCTCGCCCTAACGAGAGCTGGCACGCAAAAAGCCGCTCGGTTGAATTACCGGCGGCCTTTTCTTTTTCTAAACTACTTAGCGGATTTCGTAGGTGACCGAAACGTCGTCAGAGACTTTGTTTTGGCCAGTTGAGATAGTAGGTGCTGATGCAACCATATCTTTTGCCTGGTTCGTTGCCCCGCCCAATCCATACGCCATTGGCACTGGGTACCCGCCCGAGCTTTCGTTAAAAGCAGTGACGCGGACGATGCTTACGCCAAGCTGCTTAGCGAGGACATCTGCTTTTGTTTTTGCATCAGCAATAGCTTTGTCGCGCGCATCGCTCTGCACCTTGGTTGGGTCATCGAAGGTAAAGTTCAAACCTGATACTTCAGTTGCTCCTTTTGATCCAACACCTGCGAGCAAGTCCCCTGCTTTCGCCGTGTCGCGAACCTTCACAGTCGTTGTCTGGCGGACTTCATACCCGCGCAATACCTGGCGGCCGCTTGGGCACGAGCCGTTTACGCATGCGGCCTGTACGTAGTCGTACTGCGGGTTGATAGAGTAGTTGCTCGTCTGGATATCTTTTTCATCGATGCCAGCGCTCTTCAAGTAGTCAGTCGTTGCATTTGCCTTTGTTGTTGCATCGGCCTGTGCGCTTGCGACATCTGCCTTTTCGGAAACAACGCTAAACGAGAATGTTGCGATGTCAGGCACGGCAACTGCTTCGCCATGACCAGAGACGGTAATCGTGTTAGCTGCGGGGACACCTGCGCCAATGTAGCGAAGCCCGAGCACTCCTGCGATAACCTGGATTGCTAAAAAGACTGCGAGCACAACGACCGTGGCAAAGAGCGCTTTTCGGAGCTTTTCGCCTGTAGGACCTTCAAACGGCATACCTTCCATAGAACTATTGTGTTAAAGAAATAATATTTAATAGAAACTTCACACTGTACTAGACGCTACTGCAGAGCTTTTATTACCGACATCAGTTGCGCATATGGAAGCGCGCCCGACACAGGGGCTGCTTTGCCTGTCTTTGTATTAATCACAACGGTAAACGGCGTGCCCGTGCCGCCTGCGCCTTCCGCTTCAGCAGTGTCTGAATCTATGACCTTTCCAAACTCTGACGACGAAACACATTGATTGTAGGCGGTCATGTCAGCACCAAATTGTTTAGCGAGCGATGCAGAATAGTCAGGAGTGAGTTTTGCTTGATTGTTGAACACGGCATCTGCATATTTCCAGAAGCCGTCGTTCCCAAGCTGTTTTGCTATACACTCTGCTGCATGTGCTGCAGGCAAGGCCTGCGGGTGGATGCTCGTGAGAGGAAATTCTCTGTATATCCACGCTACCCCGCCATTTGATTCGTCAACGATGCGTTTGAGCGTCGGGTAGATCATCGAACAGTATGGGCATTGAAAGTCCGAATATTCGACAAGCACTATAGGAGCATTGGGCGAGCCAATGATGTGGTCCCCCGCCGTAGGCGGGCGGATGCTCGCGGCGTCTATGGTCGCTACCTGGCCTGCTGCTGCGGCGCCCAGCGTCGGCGTTTTTCCATTAGTAACAAGAATAGCCCCAGCAATAAGCACCCCGGCCATGAGTATCGCAATGGAAGGGTTGAGTTCGAATGATTTCTTTTCCGTCATACACAACAGTGTATCACTATTTCCCTCTTATTTACTCTTGAGCAAATCGCGAATTTCTTCGAGCAATGTCACTTCGGCGCTCTTTTTAGGCGCATCCGGCGTGCCATGGAAGCGCGCAACAAGTTTGTTAACTGGAAGCACTACGAAGAAATATATAGTTGATGCAATGATGACAAACGAAATAAGTACATTGATGAAATCGCCGTACAATATCTGACTGCCGTTGATCTCTATCACCATTTTAGAAAAATCCGGCTGGTGTATGAGCGCTGCGATGAGCGGCGTGAAGAGATCTTTCACGATTGCGTTCACGACAGAGCTGAACGCCGCACCCACCATAACGCCCACGGCAAGGTCAACGACGTTGCCGCGTAAAATAAAATCTCGGAATCCTTTCATATGCTAAAAAATTACTTATTTTGTAAACGCCCGATGTCCCCTATTAATTTTTGGAGATCTCGTTGAATTTCTTCGAGTGTCTTTTCCTGCTTTTCGTCGTGGTCATGAGCGTCTTCTTTCTCATCGTCCTCGCTCATTTCTTCAACATCTTCCTGAATTTCGTCGACGTCCTCTTGGATCTCGTCCACGTCTTCTTGAATTTCATCAACATCTTCCTGAATCTCATCGATGTCTTCCTGAATTTCGTCGATATCTTCAGCCTGATAGTTAATCGTCATCTGAATGAAAATTGAGAGGTAGATGGCTTCAAGCGACACGATTGTAGTGAGCACCAACAACATACGCTCAAACGAAATAAGCCCCGCCCATACTGCGGCAAAGCTCGCAAAGAAAATAACGCTGTGCACAATAATAGACTCGATGGAGCCAATAGAGCGCGTCACCGCGAATGCGAATTGTTCAAGTTGTTCTTTTGGTTTCTTGGCCATGCGTTTCTATCCGACTCAATAGTACACCTATATACCACACGCCTCGATCATTAAAAAGAGCGGAATCTCTTTGCGCGAGGTATTTTCGGCCGACTGTCGCGGGCCTTTCTCGCTTTCTTTGTGCGAGATCCATTCTTCAAGTCGCGTTATAGCGAAGCCCGCTTTAAACAGAGCTTTCGAAAAATCTTGGAGCGAGCGATGATATGAGGTTGTCGTCGGGCTGTTCTTTTTACCAGGATGCACAAGCAATTCTGAATGCCGCGCAGAAAGATACCCGTCCACGCGACGGTACTGAACATTTTTTTCTTCATCAAAGCCCCAACTTGTTGATTCTGGTATGCGAAACGCCGGGTGCATCATTACGAGCACCAGCTTCCCTCCTGGTTTGAGCACACGCTTGGCTTCTGCAAATGCGCCCGCAACATCTTCGATGTTTTGAATTGCGAGCACAATAGTTGCCGCATCAAATGATGCATTTTTGGCGAAACTTAAATTGTCAGCGCGTGCAACATAGTACTGAATAGAATCTGAAGAAAGTTTTTTCGCTTCTTGAATAAGTTCGGTCGAAAGATCGGAGCCCACGACTTCGGCACCCGCTTTCGCGAACTCGCGCGAGAAAAAACCTTGCCCGCAGGCAATATCCAACACATGCATCCCGCTCCTAGGCGCAAGTACGCGCATCAAGTTAGGCAATATCACCTGCCGTTGATATGAATCTTCGGTATCTTCCAAGTACGAGCTGTACCAGGATGCGGCACTGCCCCACGATGTATTCTTTTTGCGCTCCATATTGTGACGTTATCGGGTTAAAACCTACTTTTGTTCGAGTTGTCTTTTAGCTTCTTGAAGAAATAGCAGATCGCGCATTTGCATAAACTTTGCTTCGTAATGATCTGTGTCCTTTTCGCTCTCCAAGGTCTTTATAGCGCTATCTAAGTCCAGCCACTCAGTTACAAAACCTTCCGCTATCTCATCGTCTTCCAGGCGAGGCGTCCCCTTCTCCCCCACCAAATCAGCCGTGTAGCAATACGAAAGTTGATGCAGTGGAATAGCATTTCTATATTCTTCAATAATTCCAAGTTCACGAATATTTGTAATCTCGCACCCGATCTCCTCCAAAAGCTCTCGTCGTAGCGCTGTTTCAAAATCTTCTCCGTCCTGAACTCCTCCGCCAGGAAGTTTGTGGTATCCCTTTTGGTTGCATGGAGAAGAGCTACTTTATGTTCTCTATCAAAGACAACTGCCCTGCTTGCCTTCCTCTCAGTGAATTTTTCTGGCGCAGATATATTACTGCCTGTATCCTCGTCCTTAATTGTTCTGAGAATATTCATATTTCCTTGGGGTGCCTACAGGGAATCGAACCCTGATTGCGAGTTCCACAAACTCGAGTGTTAACCGTTACACCATAGGCACCATATCGTTGGGATTAGCCCATATTTCGCACCGGCGCACTATACCATTCTACCCCTGTGTATGGGAAGAATGCTTGCGTACACGTACTGACGAGAGATATGCAGCGCCAATAAACAGCAAGCTTACCGTTCCAGCTACTGCGTCGGGCACTTCGTGGAATAGCGCCACGAACATACATACTGCGAGTGCGGCAATCGCCCAATATGCGCCATGTTCCAAATAGACAAGTGAGGCCAGCGTCTTGCGTTCGACCAAATAGATTGTAAAACTTCGCACGAAGTACGCGCCGAGCCCAAGACCCACAACGATGATCAATAAGTCGGTCGTAAGTGCGAATGCACCGATCACGCCATCGAACGAAAACGCTGCATCGAGCAAGTTTAAATAGAGAAAGAAAGCGAGACCATGCCCGGACACATCAGCATTAGGTTTGCCGAGCATTTCGACAACACCTTCCATCAAAATGAACAACACAATGCCGATGCAGCCCGCGCCCAAAATTTGACTCGCGTGCGACGGCTCTGCAAGCGTGCATATAAGGAGCGCAACAAGAACAATAGCGACCTCGATTGCATGAATCTTGCCCCAGTTTGAGAGCGTTTTCTCAACATACGGCACCCAGTGCACATCCTTGGCTTTATTGAAAAAGTATTTGAGCGCGACCATGGCCAAGAATGCCCCGCCAAGAGCATGGATGATGGGCGCAGCGTGTTCAACAAGTTGTGCGTAGCCTTCCGCATCGGTAAATATCAAACTCACCAAAAAGAACGGCGAAACCGACGTTGCCAACGCAACCAACAGTATCGGCAGAACGATGCGCGCGCCAAACACCGCGATGAGCATGCCCCATGTCAAAAAGCGTTTGCGCCATGTTTCATCCATGCGCGTCAGCACTTTTGCGTTTACAACCGCGTTGTCAAACGAAAGCGACACTTCCAAGACGGTCAAAAACAGCACGAGCATCAAAGCCCCTACCCCGCCCAAAAAATACGTAGCAGTAAATGCGACAGCCGAAAGAATGAGCGGAAAAATAAATACTTTCATTACAAACTATTGTACCGAGTAAAAATTGAGCGGGCAAAGAAAAAGGCGGTATTGCTACCGCCTCACGAAAAGACGCGTTGTGGTTTTGTGCGCCATCTTGCGACCGTCCGGATGTCCGAGTTTGCCGTACTTGACGAACGATCCGTCCGCCAGAAAGCTGGCCTCGTCCAGAATTTCCGAACCCAGCACGTTGTGCATGACGCCACCCTGGTAGTGCGGCGTGCAATTCCCATACGGCAGATTGCATGAGGCACGCACATATTGCTCGAACTGGTCGGTCTCACACCACTTCATGGTGCCGTGGCCGGTGTTATGCGGCCGCGAAGCCATTTCGTTGAACACGAGACTGCCGTCCCGGTCAACGAAGAACTCGACTACCAAGAGCCCGTGCACGCCCAGGTGTTGGGCAATCTTGCATGCCGCGCCGACAGCCCTGGGCCTGATCATCTTGGTCCACGGACCAAAGGTTGTCTCCCGTGTTGGGTACGTCGTTGAACGGAGGATGCCGTTCTCGTGCTTGTTTTCGAACGGACCATACGTGACCATCCATTCCTTCGAACGCGCGACGATGACCGACATCTCCCCCAGGAAGGTGATCTTCTCCTCGAGGATGCAGATGTCTTGGTTGAACTCCGCCTTGAGTTTTTCCCAGGCAGGGAGCAGTCGATCGCCAGCGGCGAGATGTATTTGCCCTTTGCCGTCGTATCCATCGCGATTGGTCTTCAGGATGGATGGCACTTTGACGACCTCGTCCGCCCCCGGATAGTAGTCGGTCAAGCCGCCCACCTGCCGGAAGTTCGGCACGCGAATGCCGAGACTGCGCGCGAGCTCTTTTTCACGCAGACGCTGTTGTGCGATGCCCAGAACGTTGCTCCCCGGGCAGACTCGGACGCCCATCGCGGTGATGCGGTCGACCAGGCTGCATGGGACGTTCTCCCATTCGATGAGCACGACGCTCACGCGCGAGCAGAACTCGCGCAGAAGCTCGTCGCTCACCGTATTGGGATCTTTGCCCCAAGACTCAACCCACCAGGCAACTTGGCCCGCCGGGCTGTTCCGGCCGCCGGGCCCGAGCACTGCGGCCCGATACCCCAGCGGCGCGATGCCGTTGGTGATGAGCATCCGGCCAAGCTGGCCGTCGCCCAAAACACCGATGCATGTTTCTCTCGGAAGTTGTGTCGCCATGCTCTGCTCCCTCGATGGCGGTTGATACAAAGACCTACACTCGCGATGATTCTACACGAGGAATAATACGAGGCAACGGCGTTTGAAAAAGTATCATTTGTTCGTTATAGTGCGTGGCACATGCCCAGGTGGCGAAATTGGTAGACGCACTACCTTGAGGTGGTAGCCCCCGCAAGGGGTTGGAGGTTCGAGTCCTCTCCTGGGCACAAAGTGTGCAAAAGAAAAACTCCCTATCGTCAGGGAGTTTTTCTTTTTGTCTTTGAAATTATTCTGCTGCGGTTTCTACGGTTGCCTCTTCGACAACTGGCTCTTCCGCTGGAACCTCTTCTTCCATAGCGGCTTTAGGTTCGATGCGGATCTGCTTACGCATAGTGCGCTTAACTTCAGATGCTGCTTTGCGGCGGATGAAGTAAAGCTTTGCGCGGCGGGTGCGTGCGCGGCGGAGCACTTCGACTTCGTCGATCATCGGCGAGTAGAGCGGGAAGATCTTTTCAACGCCAACGCCTGATGCAACTTTGCGGACGGTAAACATAGCACCCGGCTCAGTGCCGTGCTTTACCGCAAGTACCAAACCTTCAAATGCCTGGCGGCGTGCGGTCTTGGTGGTGACTTCCTTCTTGTTAGCGCCTTTGCCCTTCTTAAGCTCGACGATGTTTTGCCAGACACGAACAGTGTCGCCCGCGCGGATGCCGAGGGCTGCGCGTTCCTTCATGTTGACTGGGCTTACTTTAACTGCCGATTTCATGTGTTGAGACTCTAACACATTAGCTTTGAGCGCGCAATTCTCCTTCTGCTGCAACGAATTCTGAAGGGAGAGGGGCGGTGACGGTCATCTCGCGGCCAGATAGGTGCGTGAATGTGAGCGAATAGGCGTGGAGCGCCAAACGGTCGAATCCCAAGAGTTTTGGGCGTGTCGGCGCGTACAGAGAATCAGAAATAACCGGATGCTGGATGGATGCAAAGTGCACGCGGATCTGGTGCGTGCGGCCGGTCTTCGGAAAAACCTCTACATATGTGGCCGAGGGCGAGCGTTCAATGACACGATACGTCGTAAGCGCGTCACGCAACACGCCATGAGGTTTGGTTGCGGAGCGGGGTCCCCCGCCCCCACGCGCATTGCCAATTGGTTTATCGATAACGCCGCGTTCGTCTTTGATGATGCCGTGCACGAACGCGCGATAGATTTTTCGAACCTCGCGCTCTTCAAATTGATTTCTCAAAAATTCGTACGCCTCGCTCGTTTTAGCAACGACCAGCACACCTGACGTTTCGCGGTCGAGCCGATGTACAAACTGGAAGTTCCCTTCCCCGTAACGAGCGATGAGCCATGTGTCGAGCGCTGGGTAGTCGTGGACGCCGTCCGAATACACAATCAACCCCGATGGTTTATCGAGTACTACGAGATTTTCGTCTTCAAAAAGAATGGTGGGTTCCTGCATATCTCTATATTACCTGTAGTGAGCGCGAACTACGCGAAGGTGCTCCATACAAGCCAGACGTTGAGTCCGGTTATCACCGTGGCAATAACAATAGCGAGTATTTGAACCAAGATAGAATTTTTAAACTGACCCATCACCTTTTTACTGCTGGTGAAATAGACAAGCGGAATCATTGCAAACGGCAACTGTACCGAGAGCACCACTTGTGAAAACACGAGGAGTTGTGTGACCTTGTCGCCTCCAACGTAGAGCACAAAGAGAAGTGCCGGAACAATAGCGAGCCCGCGCGTAATAATGCGGCGAAGCCAGGGCGCTAAGCGGATATTCAGGAATCCTTCCATAATTATCTGCCCTGCCATGGTGCCGGTGAGCGTCGAATTTTGCCCAGCAGCCAAAAGCGCGACGGCAAACAATATTGATGCGAAGCCTACACCCAAGAGAGGTGAAAGAAGTGTGTATGCGTTCTCTATATCAGCAACTTCCGTGAGTCCGTGCGCGTTGAACGCCGCAGCTGAAAGAATAAGGATTGCTGCGTTTATAAGGAATGCGAACGAAAGCGCAATCCCAGAATCGATACCGCTGTATTTTATTGCCTGACGCTTCCCTTCTTCGCTTTCTTCATATGCGCGCGTTTGCGAAAGCGCCGAGTGCAGGTATAGGTTGTGCGGCATCACCGTCGCGCCAATGATGCCAATGGCCACGTATAGCATGTCGGTGTTGGTAAAAATAGCCGGGCTCGGCACCAATCCGCTGAAGATTCCAACAAGCGATGGATGCGCCATCACGACGTCGATGCCGAGCGAAACGCCAATGATAGTAATGAGACACACCACAAGCGCTTCGAGCAGGCGCAAACCTTTTTTCTGCAAATACAAGAGCAGCAGCACATCGAGCGCTGTAATACATACGCCCCACACAATCGGTATATGAAACAACAACAAAAGTGCGACCGCAGTGCCAATAACCTCAGCCAAGTCGCAGGCGATAATCATTATCTCGGCCATGAGCCACAAAAATATCGCCACTGGGCGTGGCACACTGGCGCGTGTTATCTCCGCCAAGTCGCGCCCCGTGGCAATGCCAAGTTTGGCCGAAAGATATTGCAGCAAAATTGCCGAAAGGCTCGAAAGCAAAATCACAGAAAGGAGTGTGTACGAAAATGCAGATCCGCCGACTAAGTCTGTTGCCCAGTTGCCCGGGTCCATGTACCCAACAGCTACCATGTAGCCCGGGCCCGAAAATGCGAGGAGTTTCCAAATCCAATGTCCGCCCGTTGGAATGCTAACTGAGCGATGAGATTCTTTTCCATCGTCTTCGCCAGTTCCCCAGCCACGTGCAGAGAGTAGATTTTTATGCGTCATAGAAAAACCGAATATGTAGAGTTAATAGCTAGTTGAATGATAGTGCTTGAGGGAGATGTGCCAAGCGCAAATGGGTGAGAGCAAAACCTATCGTAGGAACAGTATATATGAAGAACATATATACGCAACAACTCTGTACTAGTCTTTAATCAAATAGCGCGTGTATCCTTTTGCGACTAGAAACTCATAGGCAGCCCATACATTTTCTGGTATTTCTTGCTCTATTTGAAAGCCTTTCTTTGGATACTCACGAATGCGCTGCAGGTCCCCAACGATAGAGTGAATCCAGTGTTCATTAGCGTTCGTTGATTCATTGGGATACTCGGCAAGTGTGAGCGGAGGAGAAGTGACGATAATTTCTTTGTCAGGCCACCACACCTTCCCTGCAGCGTAGGTTCTACGTTCCATGTATGGTTTCTGTACCGCAATAACAGTTTGAAGATCAACCCCTCTATCTTTGAGTAACTTGTCTGTGAACTCGTAGTTTTGTCCAGTATTTTGAGACTGATTTTCAATCAGGATCGCTGAATCAGGCACACCGGCCTTCCGTGCAACATTTGCAAATAACTCGGCTTCGGTTTTACCTGCGAAGTCACTCCACGCAGGGTTGTTCGCATGAATAGTGCCTGACCCAGCGCATATCAAATATGGCGCCCAGCCATCAAGCCAAAGCTTTGCTGCATATTCTGCAACTCTGAGATCATGATTCCCAAGCACAAATATTGCATCCGCTTTTTTGAGCTGATGGTGGAGGTGCATATAGTCCCAGATGGTTTGAAGCGCCTCTTCTTGATTCATTAGAGTTCACTATACCAACGGCCTAGGGCCACCAGTCAAATTTTCTTATTTCTACCTTTTGTGGGCGATACAGGACTCGAACCTGTGACCTTCCCGGTGTAAACGGGTTGCTCTACCAACTGAGCTAATCGCCCCTATGGAACTCAACCATACAATATTTATTGAGCGACGACAAAGGGTCTTGCTGCCGCATAGTCTGCATTAAAGATTTTCTCAAGCGAGGCCACAACCTCGGGGGCCCGCAGCACAAGCCCCAGTTCCCTATTTTTATTGAGCGACGTATCGGAGAAATTTTCTGAACCAACGAATGCCTGCGCGCCATCGACGATTATCACCTTTGCGTGAATGTAGAGTTTTTTGGACGACGATGCCCAGGTTCGTACATCTACTCCCCCGTTTTTGAGTGTCGTGAATGCCGGCTTCCAATTTGTCGCATAGGTCATGTCGACCCGCACATGCACACCGCGCTTTGCCGCATCAACGAGCGCATTCGTAATATCCTCGTCAGCCATTTCTTCGTTATATATGTCGAGTGTCGACGAAGCCATGCGTATTAAGTAGAGCATTTCGTCTTCTGAACCTGGGCTCCACACCAAGTCGCTGCCTTCCGGCGCCACAATGTTTTTCGCCTCCCAATCGGCATTAAAAACTTTCTCTATTGCCGCGACGTCTGCCGGATCAGTGTCGTCTATCGCAAAATCGCGCCCCGTCGCGTAATATTTCGACTGCAAGTTGAATGTCATGATGAGTGCGTCAGTTCCATCAACGACGAGTGTCTTCTGGTGCGTCAACGCAAAACTAGTCGGTGTCCATCGCGCCGGCACATTTAATTTTTGCAACATTGCATACGAGCCGTCGTTGCCTCCCTCTTTTTTGGAATAGTACCCGCCGTTCAACAGCACGCGCACCGACACTCCCCGCGCTACTGCATCGCCCAAGGCTTTTTCAACTTGAGTGTCGTCGAGCGTATACATCACGAGGTCGATAGATTTTTGTGCGGAATTTATTTTTTCGATAACAGGTGCGTTCCCAGGCCCTGGTTGCACCACCAGCGAGAAATATTCAGGGCGTGTCTCATGAATTTCTAGAGGCGAAACAATTTGACCACTTGCGGCAGCCTGCTCTTTCGCGACCGCGTGTCCATAGTGCGCAAAAAAATCCTCTGAATTCAGCGCCCCAAACGCCGCAAGCAAAAACAACGCTCCGGCGATGAAAAAATACCTTCGCTTCACTCTATAAGTATAGAGTGCATGTTTTGTGCCCCCGCGAGGAATCGAACCTCGAATAGCGGCTTAGAAGTCCGCAGTTATATCCATTTAACTACAGGGGCTATGTGGCGTAGCATATACTACTTAGTATCTGTGGTACACCGTTTACTTTCACAAAAATTTTGGCACGAACTCTTCGAAGCAGGCGTATTCCTGAAGGCGCTTAATAGTATCTGGGAAACCTGCGCGGGTGTATTTTTGCTGTTGAATACACATTCGATGATGCGGTGGAACCCGTTCCTGTTCATCCGCGAAGAATTTTTGGGAGGCCGCGGCGACATGCTATTCCGCATGACGAGCCAGCACCTAAACTCTCTGTCCGTCAGCACCAAAAATTTTATCGGGCTCTATCTTTTACTTCATGGGCTCTTGAACATGTTTTTGGCGTACAACCTCTACAAAAACCGCTTGTGGGCTTACCCTGCCGCAATGGCAGTTGTGTCTCTCTTCTTGATCTACCAGATATACCGCCTCCTCCACACGCATTCTCTTATATTGCTTGGCGTAACCATATTCGACATCGCATTCGTTATACTTACATGGCACGAATATCGCATCCAACACCCTCGTGCCCGCAACCATGTCATTTCTTCATCTTGATCCTCTCCAGCTTATAGAAGCGCTCGGCTACTTCGGCATTTTCTGCATCGTGCTTGCCGAGTCGGGCATACTCATCGGTTTTTTCCTGCCGGGCGATTCGCTCCTCTTAACAGCGGGGCTTTTAGCATCGCAGGGCATTCTCTCGCTTCCCTTCTTGCTGGCTCTAATTCCTATTGCCGCAATCGCTGGCGACAGTATCGGCTATTGGTTTGGGATGTTCGTTGGGCCGCGGATTTTTACGCGCGACGACTCGTTCTTTTTCAACAAAGCCCACATCGAACGCGCGCGCCAATTCTACGAACGGTATGGCGCCAAAGCAGTAGTGTTGGCTCGCTTCATGCCAATCATCCGCACATTTATTCCAATACTGGCAGGCGTCGGGCACATGCGCTACAACAAATTCCTCGCCTACAACGCGATAGGGGGATTCATCTGGGGCATTGCATTCGTACTGCTTGGATATTTCCTCGGGCGCGCAGTGCCAAATATTGACCACTACATCCTGCCTATCATTGCGGCAGTTGTTATCATTTCGCTCATCCCAACTATTGTTGAGTGGCGGAGAAGCAAGAAAAGCGGAACAAAAAGTTCGTGAGAAAAAGTCTGGCCGACCGAAAGGGAGGAGACCCGAGGACTTTTTCGAAAGAAGCTTTTTGCGTAGCGTTCCAGAATGTTAACGCAATACAGAACCAGCAGGAGCCTCTGTTTCAAACAAATAGAGTGGCTGATCTTCGCCGCCGCCCGTGGCAACGATCATCGCTTGGCTTTCAAGCCCCATCATCATGCGGGGCGCCAAGTTCGTCACGAATGGGTATCGCTTCCCTACCAATGCTTCTGGTTGCACATATGCGGCAATACCTGAAAGCACTTGGCGCTCGCCCAACCCTTCTGGCGCTGCACCAAAATTAACCTTCAACTTTAATAGCTTCTCGCTGCCTTCGATGCGCTCTGCGTTCAAAATTTCGCCCACGCGCATCTCTACCTTTTTTACGTCGTCAATTGAAATGTAATCCATGATATTTGTTGTAACTACTTTTTAATACGGTCAAGGTAATTCTGCAATATAAGTGCAGCGGCAGACGCATCAAGCTCTGTATGTTCAGGATTTTGTTTGCGCGAGCCGTCGGGCGCAAACTGCCGTGCCGCGAGCGTACTGCTCATAAATTCGGGCTCGAGTTCTACGTCAATTTCCGACTCTTCGAGCTTTTTCTTAAACACTTCTATATATTTCATCACCGGATTTTCTTCGCCTTGGAAATCGCGCGACTCGCCAATGATGACCTTCCCGACCTCGTTCTCGCGGATGATGTCGAGCACCTCACGCACAGCATTCTCGCCTGCTTTTACAGTGCCAAGCGGGAACGCAAGCGACGCCGTCTCGTCCGACACTGCAACGCCTATGCGCTTGGTTCCGTAATCAATGCCCAGATATTTCATATATGGAGCATAGCGCAGACGCCTGAAAAAGTGTATTGTCTTGTTTATTGGAGAGGTGGCAGAGTGGTCTATCGCACCTGTCTTGAAAACAGGAGTGTCGCAAGGCACCGTGGGTTCGAATCCCACCCTCTCCGCACTTAGAAAATACGCCTTCGGGCGTTATTTTCGTATGTAGAAATATTTCAACACAATATTTTTTAGGTAATGGCAATATATTTCCCCTCGTCATCACCTATGTTGCCCTATTTGGAGCAGCCAGATTACTCATAATCTGCACTAACTAAATCTTATGAAAAAAATAAATATCTGTTTAGCGTCGAGTACGGCGGCCCTCCTTTTGGCAGCGGCTCCGATGCTCGCAAGTGCACATAATGATTCTAATAACTCGGGCAAGGGCGGCATAAAGGCGGATGTTAAGTCATCGATGTCATTGAACATGGGTGCAAACATTCAGCATGTGCTCTTTGGCACTCCCCTTCCGTCTCATGCAACTACAACCGCTAACGGTTCTATAAACACGTCGGCAACCGTAACTGCAATTAACGGCTCAACATTGACCGTCAACGCAAAGGGCGGCACAACCTACACCGTAAATGCCGCAAACGCGACATTCTCAAATGCTAACGATACAAACGTTTCGCTTAGCCAGGTTAAGGTTGGCGACACACTGCGCATCAAGGGTACTGTAAATGGCTCGACCATTACGGCAGAAAAGATCTCGGATGATGCAGCTCGCTTGCGCACAGTTCTTTCGGCAAATGGTGCAGCAGGTGCTGGCGTCGTGACTTCGGTAAATGGCTCAATCTTGACCATCAAGCCGTACGGCACTAAAGCAACTACGACTGTTACCACAAATGCATCAACCGTATATCGCGTTAATGGTGACTTGGCCTCATCGTCTGCAGTCACCGTTGGCTCAAATGTTGTGATCGCTGGAAATACGAACGCTGATACGAGCATCGCAGCATCTATAGTTGGCATCTTCACCCGAGGTTTTGGATTCTTCAAACACATCCTCTTCCACTAACCCAGGGTTACAACAAAAAATCCGTCCCTCCATATCGGGACGGATTTTTTGTATCCACGAGAGCCTGCGTAGAACTTTTCGATCGGTTCTGGGGAACCGCGAGAAAGTTCTACTTCGGCATCCGCTAGCTAGTCACAAGTTTATACCCTACACCGCGGATGGTTTCGAAGTAGGTATCGTTGTTTTTGTTCGCGAGTTTTTTGCGCAGGTTTTTCATATGGACATCGAGCACGTTGGACCACGACAGTAGGTTGAAGTCCCACACATGGTCGAATAGTTTTTCACGCGACAGCACGACGTCTGGCTCGCGCATAAAACATTCAAGCAATGCGAATTCTTTGAGCGTAAGCTTCACTTCTTTTGAGTCGACGTGCACGACGCGGGTTGCGGTATCCATTTCAATAGAGCCCGCCTGCAATGTGACTGATTGCTGCTGTTTTGGGCGGCGAAGTACTGAGTTAATGCGTGCCACAAGCTCTTCGAACGAAAACGGTTTGACCAAATAGTCGTCAGCTCCTTTGTTTAAGAGCTCAACCTTATGCTGTGTCTCGTCGCGCGCAGTGAGAATAATAATCGGCGTCTCTACCCCTTCTGCGCGCACATGTTCTGTTACCTGCGCACCGTCGAGCCCGGGCATCATCAGGTCGAGCAAGATGATGTCGTATTCGTTACGGTAGAGCAATATGCGCGACTGCGCTTTTTCCGGGTCAGGCACCCAGTCGACTGCGTACCCTCGCATTTCTAATCCTTTTTTTAATGCCTTAGCAAGCTTTTCTTCATCTTCAACTATAAGCAAGTGCATGAGTATGAAGACGACATAAGCTCCTCACCCTTACAAAAGATTTGTGCTCTCGGCAGGAAAAAAGAAAAGGCGACCCGAACTAGAGTCGCCTTGTTGAATCTGCGTTGTCGCAGTTAGTCGTAGATGATTTGAGTTCCAACACTCCGGGAGCCTTCTCTCGGAATGCGCTGGGATACCATGGACCAACCACTAAACCCGCTTTCATTGTTAACCCAGTGAACACGAATGGTGTGCAGTTTGCCTTGAGAATCGTGGACGTAAAAGATATTGAACTGCCCGTTGGTGAGCAGTGTTCCAGCTTCCCCATGACCCTGACTGCACAACAGTCGCCAAATTTGGGAGAACCTGACCACAATAGGTCGTTGGCCAACCAACCTGCCGATAATGTCGATATCGGTGGCTGCTCCGAGTAGCCGGGACACTTTCAGAACGGCCTTTTCGCACGGACCCTCCACCTTATCACCAAAGCTGATGAGGAATTGGGCGTCCGGCTGATACAGGTAGACTTCTGCGCGCTTACGTCTTTCTTCCTTGAAGTGGCTCCCGATCTCAAAAGACTCCGTCCCGGGCAGCCAGTGAGTGAGCCTCAAGTCGAACAGGTGCTTTTCGCGGCTTGGGGCGAGAATAGTTTCACCGCGAAGAAATGCTTCCATCCCCTCGATGCCGCCGAGCTTATTAACGACAGCTTCCATCTTGCCCCATTCTAAGTTCGGGTACTTCATGTCAAATCTCCTCCGGCTGATAGCCGGTTTCTGTCACACCTGATAGATGTGAGTGTTTGAAAAGAGCCATCATGAAGTTACGTACACAACTCCATCGGCCGCCTTTAATCTGCGATATGTGGGTTAATAAGTCAAAGTCTGTTCCAGAAAAAACCTTAACTGACAACTTAAAAAGATACGGCAGAAAAACTCTGCCCACTAAAAGATTTGTGCTCTCGGCAGGAATCGAACCTGCATCGCTTCCTTCGGAGGGAAGCATCCTATCCATTGAACGACGAGAGCGTCGCTCTATTCTATACACTGCTGAGTTATAAACCGAACCCTGGTGCTCTCGGTAGGAATCGAACCTACATTACAAGCTCCGCAAGCTTGCGTCCTATCCATTGAACGACGAGAGCGTCGCTTCTTTTTATCACAACCCGAGGATTTCCGCGAGGTGCTCGCCCAAGTGCGGACCTTGCTCAACCTCATCTGCAAAACGCTTCAAAAACGCGCGCACCTCTTCTGCATGTTCTTTGCTGTCGAGCGGTATATTGATGCGCGGGGTTAGTATCGAATGCGCCGTAAGGTAGATGCAGGGGCCTCCATGAGTTTCATCCGAATTGACCCAGAACGTATGTATCGATTTCCAGATATAGAGCGTCCCGTCGAGCGTAATGCCTCGCGCATCAAGCCGGACAGCGTGTTCGCGGGGGCCTCGGAGTTTGAGCACGACAATAGCGCTCGCACCAATAATCAAAATGAGCGCTAAAAGGATATTGTCGAACCACACGGAAAGGGCGGCTCCAACAACGGTGAGGAGCCCAAGCGCCCAATACCAGTCGGCAGTATGTTCTTTGTGCTCGTGCGTTTCAACGTGCCACACAAGTTCCTGCGAAGCGGGCATGTCTATAGTATACAGTCACAAAAACAAAACCCGCCTCGCGACGGATCTTATTTTGACTATTTAGTCGAGAGTGCTTTTGCGACCTTTGCCTTGCGGCGAGCGGCGGTGTTTTTCTTGATGATGCCGCGCTTGAGTGCTTTGTCTATCGCTTTGTAGGCAGATGCGAGGGTCTTGGTATCGCCCTTCTTTGCCACACGGACAGCTTTAAATGCCTCGCGCATTGCGTCTTTGCGGGTGCGGTTCATTGCGTTCTTGCGCAACGACTGGCGGTGGGCCTTTTTTGCTCCTTTGGTAATTGCCATATGTGGCCTTGATACTACGCAATATTCCCAAAAAACACAAGCCTGCCCGCCTCGTGCGGGTTTCTTCCGCAGGGCCGCTAGAGTATGATGAATATATGATAGGCAAGCTTACAGGGCGGGTCAGCAGCACCGGTGTCAACGGCGAGGTGCTCGTGGAGGTCGGCGGTGTAGGCTACTGCGTCCGGACCCCCCTGTTGGCGCTCGACCTCTTAAAGCAAGGAGGCGCAGAGGTGTCGTTATTCATCCATACAGCAGTTCGCGAGGACGCACTCGACCTCTATGGGTTCCCGAGCCAGGAGGAGCTCCAGTTTTTTAAACAACTGATGAGCGTATCGGGTATTGGCCCCAAAACCGCACTCGGCATTTTGAATGTTGCAGACGTGCAATCGCTCAAGCGCGCAATATCGCAAGGCGACTCCACCACACTTGTAAAAGTATTCGGCATCGGCAAAAAGAGCGCTGAACGCCTTGTTGTTGAGCTGCGCGACAAGCTCATGAATGAGGCGACGCTGCGCGGCGCATCTGGCATCCCTCTTGGCGAAAGTGATGCTGAGGTCATCGAAGCGCTCATGGCGCTTGGCTATAGAACCGACGAAGCTCGTCGCGCAGTAAAAGAAGCAGCCGGCTCATCACTTAACGAACGCTTGGCGTCCGCACTTAAACAGCTTGGCGCTGCAAAACATGCCTAATGTACGCCCCTACATCCCCCAGCCGGTGCTCGACTGGTATCATCGCGCCTTCGCTATCGGCGGCTCGTGGGTATATCGCAACCCATCGCACAAACTTGTGATCATCGGGGTCACGGGCACCAAAGGCAAGTCGACAACGTCGGAGCTCATCCGCACGCTCTTGGCTGCGGGCGGCCACAAAGTTGCGCTTGCATCGACTATTCAATTTAAGATTGGGAACGAAAGCGAGCCGAATCTTTTCAAAATGACCATGCCTGGCCGCGCATACCTCCAAAAGTTTTTGCGCAAAGCGGTCGACCAGGGATGCACGCACGCTGTTATTGAAATGACGTCCGAAGGTGCACGGCAGTTCCGCCACAAAGGCATCGAACTGGATGCGCTCGTATTCACCAACTTAGCTCCCGAACACATCGAGTCGCACGGCAGCATGGAAGCCTATGCGCGAGCAAAACTTTCGCTTGTGCGGCATTTGGAAACATCGCCTAAGCGTCCGCGCTATATTGTCGCGAATGCAGATGACAAATGGGGCGCAGAGTTTTTGAAAGCAGATGTTGAGTCGCGAATCCCCTTCTCGCTCAAAGACGCCGAACCCTATACCGCCGACGACACCAGCGTGCGGTTTGTATACAAAAAAGGCGGACTGTTTACGGCACCGCTGCCTGGGCTCTTTAACCTAAAAAATATTTTGGCAGCGATAGCGATATGCGACGCGCTTGGCGTGAGCCACGACGCAATGCGGCGCGCGCTTGAACATATGTCGGCCGTGTCAGGCCGCGCAGAATCGGTTGAACGCGGGCAAGACTTCCGCGTTGTTGTCGACTATGCGCACACGCCAGACTCGCTGCGCGCCTTGTTTGAAACATACAAAGGAAAAGACTTGATCGCCGTCATGGGTTCAACGGGCGGCGGCCGCGATCAGTGGAAGCGCCCAGAAATGGGCGCCATTGCCGACGAACTTTGCTCGGCGGTGTTTTTGACGAACGAAGATCCGTACGACGAAAATCCAGAAAAGATTGTGAACGAAATCGCGAGCGGGTTTAAGAAGATCATGCCCGTTATTGTCCTCAACCGCCGCACGGCTATTGCAGAGGCGCTCAAACGCGCAAAAACAGGCTCGGTTGTCGCCATAACCGGCAAAGGTACCGACCCGTACATCATGGGCCCGCGAGGTTCAAAAGAACCATGGAGCGATAAGCGCGTCGCAGAAGAGGAATTGGACGCACTTCTACACAGCACGCAGTCGCGTTAGAATAACCACATATGCTTAATCCATTCCCCCATCTCTTCGAATTTAGTTTTTTTGCTCCGACGCTCTTGCGCGTTGCAGTCGCAGTCCTATTCGCATATCACGCACAGCACACCTTTAAAACTCATTCGACGTTTGCTAACACTCGCCTGCCTATCATAGGGAAGCCCGGTATAGTTCTCGTATATGTCATCACGATTGCGTACACCATTTTGGCAGCGATGCTCTTCTTTGGCTGGTACACGCAAATTGCTGCAATTGTTGGAGGCATAGCTATGCTCAAACACGCGTGGTTTGCCCGCGAATACAAACTGTACTCCCCGCTATCGCGAAGCGCCTACCTTCTTGCTGCCGTTATGTGCATCTCACTCCTTGTTACTGGTGCGGGCGCGCTTGCGATGGATTTGCCGCTCTAGATGGAAATCGCCCTCGTCCTCCAAAATATCCGCAGTTCGCATAACGCAGGCTCGATCTTCCGCACGGCAGATGCGACGGGCGTTTCAAAAATACTATTAGTCGGCTACACGCCGGGGCCTTTGGACCAGTTCGGCATGTTGCGCCCTGATTTTGGCAAAGTATCACTCGGGGCTGAAAAAACCGTGCCGCATGAACACAAAGATACACTGTCTGATGCTATCCAATCACTCAAATTGGACGGGTACACCGTGGTTGGCATTGAACTGGACGAGAATGCCATTCCCCTCTTCCAATACAAACCAGGGCCCGATGCAAAAATTGCGCTCGTGCTTGGGAACGAAGTGAGCGGCATATCAAAAGAGGACCTCGCGCTGTGCGATGCGATAGTTGAAATCCCAATGCATGGCAGCAAGGAGTCGTTGAATGTATCTGTCGCCGCCGGAGTCGCGGTGTATGGTCTGTTGCGCAACTGCGCCGGAGAGGCCGTCTCGTTGTAAGAGCTCGGCCTCTCCGGCTTATCCCAGATGCTGCATATGTGTTGTGGCTCGATTAGCGTCTTCTGTTACGCCTTTTGTAACTCACCCATTCTACAAAAGTTTCCATGAAGAAATGTTGAAGGGCATTCACCGCTACAAAAATACGTGGTGATGTGCTAAAGTGCCTGCATTGCGCCCATAGCTCAGTCGGTAGAGCGGCTCCCTTTTAAGGAGATGGTCGTTGGTTCGAATCCAACTGGGCGCACCAAGCAAATTCAGCTAAAAATCAGGGTGAACTTGTCATAGTGCTTGGGGATTGGTAGGGTGTCCAAGCGCCAACGTGCGCTAAAATAGAAAAGAGCCGAGGGAATTTCCCTCGACCCATTTCTTAAGACTGCGAAACCGCTATTACTTCTTTGAGGTGATGGCGGTTTCGCTTTCATCATCCTCATCACCACTGACGTCGTACGCTGTGAATGGTGGCGCCCAGCTCCCGTTAAGGTGCATGCACCAGACCAACCCAGTTTTCTTGTCGAGGTGACAATGCGCAAATTGTGACTTCATTGCGTCTACGTTTTTCGGCCGCCGCCTAGAACTGGGGATGTTCCTACTGTTAAGTCACCCCCACCAGCTGCGAAAATATTTTAGCAACTGGATGGGATGACCTAACCCCCTACGCTCTCTACCTGTCTACATCGCCGTAGCCTGGTAGAGGAAGGTGCTCAACTGTAGAGCTCTTCTTTTCGCGCGCCTTGTCGAGTTCCTCAAACTTGCCGTACTTGTCGCGGCCAGCGAGACGAGAGTGTCTTTGTGACATAAGGCATCTTCTCTGTATTTCTTGCAGCTTCTGCCAACCGGATCGACCAACGCGGTTGCGGCGATTATCCTGCTCGACCCACACACGAGTTGCCATGTGCAGGAGTAGCCTGACAAAGAAAGAACCCTTACACCTAATGCGGAGCACCGAAGAAATGCTTGTTCAAACATCGCCTCAGTTTGTGGAACATGAGGTTTTAGCTCGATGCTCCGCACATGGTATAAGGGTCCTTTGTGGTTAGAACGCTGTATATTTTAGGCGAAATTTGATACAAAGCAAATCAACTACATGTTCCACGCTATAAGTATATACCTCTATGGCGCGGCGACAATGTTTATCCACAGCAACAACGTGGAAGCCTAAAGCTTAAGGGCGAAACGCTCGAGCAACAACCCCAAGTCCCCCGCCCCGCGGTGGGAGTCGTGGTAGAGGGCGATAAGTTCGCCCGAAAGGGTGGTGAGTTCGGATTTTGAATACTTTGTGCTCCCCTTTTGCATCATGTCGCGCACTTTCCAGTGCAGCATGCCCGCAACCGCTTCAGGTGCCGTACCCGCCCGTGCCGCTTTGTTCAATTCGATCCACAGCTTTTTCTTGTCGCGCATGCCAAAAATGGTTGCGAGGCCAAACATATTAAAGCTCTCTGCTTTTTTCTTTACCTCTGCAACCTCAACTTTGGCGCCTGCTTTTGTAACCGCCGTTGTTGGGCCTTTGAGCAATTTTTCTTCTTCAAATACAAATGTGTGTGGCGATGCGACAAGCTCTCCCGCGCTATCCAAAAATTCTTCCCCTCGCTCGCCTGCGAGCGCGCCTACAAGAAGGTATATCTCACTGCCGCCAAGCAGCGACGACGTGCCTGCCATCGCAAGAATCTCGCCCGGTGCAAGCGATTCCCAGCGCAACTCCTGTGCGCTGGCCCCTAGTCTCGCGCTCTTCCCTACAACAACGCGCATCATACGCGTAATTTTTCCATATCGCCCCAATTAACTCCTGCTTTGCCTTCTGCGACAAACGGCACACCGCGGTTTTCTTTTTCAGAGAGCACGCCTTCCATCAACTCTTTGATTTTTTTCGCGCACGAATCTATTCGCTCTTCTTTAATTTCGAATACGAGTTCGTCGTGCACTTGCAGCAGCATATGTACGTCGCCCTTCGCTTCTTTCTCTTGCCACTCCCCAATGTTCACCATTGCAAGTTTCAGCAAATCAGCAGCAGTGCCTTGGAACGGCGCATTCAGGGCAGCGCGCTCTGCAGCTGCACGAATATATGGAATCGGAGATTTTATTGCTTCAAAATATCGTTTGCGGCCGAAGTAGGTTTCAGTAAATCCTCGGCGCGTCGCATCTGCAACGACCTCGTCCAAGTAAGCTGAGAGGCGCGGAAACGCTGCAAAATATTGATCATAAAACTCCTGTGCTTCACCTCGCGATGTACCCAGTGCGTCTTTGAGCGCGTTCACGCCCATGCCGTAAATGATGCCGAAGTTAATAACCTTCGCGCGGCGGCGCTGTTCATAATTCACATCCTCCGGGCGGATGTGAAAAACGCGCGCAGCAACTTCCGAATGCACGTCTCTTCCCTCTTTAAAAATCTCCGTAAGTGTTGGGTCTTTCGACAGGAATGCTGCGACGCGAAGTTCTATCTGCGAGTAGTCGAACGACACAAGCTTCATGCCAGGGCTCGCGATAAACCCATGGCGAATAGCCCGGCCAAGTTCTGACTTGATAGGAATGTTCTGCAGGTTCGGGTTTTTCGACGCCATGCGGCCCGTGCCTGCGCCTATCTGCACATACGATGTGTGCAACCGGTTGTCGCTATCAAGCAGTGTTGGAATGCTGTCTATATATGTAGAAAGCAGCTTCTGCAATTCTCGATGTTTCAAAATGTCCGCGATTATCGGGTGCTGGTCGCGCAGCTTTTCAAGTTCCGACTCGCGGGTCGAACGCTGGCCGCCTGCGGTCTTTTTTTGATTTTTTGCAGCAAGCCCTAGCTTGTCGAACAAAATATCTCCTAGTTGTTTAGGCGAGTTGATGTTGAATTCGCCGCCTGCAGCTTTGTAAATTCGCGCAGCGATCTCTTTAAGTTCAACGTGGTAATCCTTGGAAAGCTGGGCTAAGAATTTTTTATCTACCAACACGCCGCGTGCTTCCATAGTGCGAAGCACGGGCGAAAGGGGCTTCTCTATTTTCTCGTATACGAAGTCGGCTTTTTCTTTTTTGATCTCTGCCAAAAGATTCTTTTTTGCTTGCTCAAAGTCTTCTGAATTGCCCATTCTGAAAATATCTTCGAGCGTCGGCTCGCTTATCGTCCCGTCGAGTACCGACACCATCAAAGCCGCGTCGGCAAATTCTGCCGCAGGGACAGTGTCGGCGAAGAGACCACCCTCCTGAGAAAATGGTCTGGCCCCGCTGCCGCTCACCTCGGCGGCTGCGGGGAGACCCGAGGACCTTTTCGAGGGAGTGGCGGATTCGGAGCGATCTTCACCAGTGCTGGAAGCTCCTAATAACTTCTTTACCCTCGGAATAAGCGAACGAAAATCGAATTCCGCAAACATATCGAGCACTTCTTTTTCCGACACACTCTCTCCCCACTCTTTTTCAGGAAGTTTAAATTTGATAGGCGCTCCCGTATGGATAGTTGCAAGCTCTTTTGAGAACTTCGCTTCCTGCTGCTGGCTCTTCAGCTTCTCGAGCATGCCGGCTTTTACCCCCGCTTTTGCCAGCTCCGACTCATCTTTTTTAAGCACTTTGTAAATTTGTTCTACTGTGCCGAATTGCTGTATAAGCGCGCTCGCGGTTTTTTCTCCAATGCCTTTGACGCCCGGAATGTTGTCAGACGGATCGCCGCGCAAGCCTTTGTAGTCCGGAATCAGCTCCGGCCCAAATCCAAAGCGTGTCTTCACCGCCTCTTCGTCATACAAAATAGTATCTGAAAGGCCTTTCTTAAAAGTGAACACGCGCACCCGACTGTCGTCGACAAGTTGAAGCATGTCCATGTCGCCCGATGCGACGATAACGTCGATATCTTTTTTCTTTAATTCTTTTGCGACCGTTCCTATAACATCGTCGGCCTCAAACCCCGGAGCTTCATAGAGCGGAATGCCGAACGCCTTGAGCACATCTGGCATGCGCTTTATTTGCGCCACGAGCGCATCGTCGGTTTCTTTGCGCTGCGCTTTGTACTTTTCAAATGCCAAGTGGCGATGCGTTGGGTCGGGCAAGTCCCCCGCCGCAATGATGTAGTCGGGCTTAAAGTCAGAAATTATTTTGAGCAACATTGAGACAAGCCCGTACAAAGCTCCCGTTGGTTCACCTTTTTTAGATGCAAAATCCGGCAGCGCATGATACCCGCGATGCAATATCGCGTGGGTGTCTAAAAGTACAAGACGTTTTCTCTCTTTCACTCCATCAGCATATCATTTCCCAATCTACTTGACAGAAAAAATTTACATGTTACATTCTGTTCGAACCAATGTTGGAGAGCGCCATGCGACAACCTGCGTAAGAGTGTCTACCAAACCAACACGCACCTTAGAAACCCCAACATGACATGGTCTCTTCTTTCGGGGAGGGTGCGTCCAACGCACCTACAACTGAAGGAGATAGCCATGCCTAAGAAGCCCACCAACCTGACTCTGGCCAGGAGGATGCTGGAGGAAGCTATCGCGGAGCGTACTGAGATGCTTCTGTTCCACGCCAAACACGTCACCGGAGAACACTGGGGCGTCGAGACCTTCCTCATGCGCGAGTTGCCCGTGCTGGTACAGGCTCGCGAAGAAATCGCGTCGGAGCAATGGTCGTGGAAAATGAAGACGGTATCTGACGAGCTCCGTCAGCGCGTCATTGGCATCTTGACTGCTCCGGGGTTCCTGGGCCTGCCCATCATCAAGTTAGATGAGAAGAAAGACTTCTTTGACGGGCCGAGGTTCCTCGAGTTGTTGAGTTAGAGTTCGCGTACCCCCACTCCGGTGGGGGCTTTCTTTTTACATTTCTATATACCGCTCCTCGTCACTTGTGCCATCGTGTGAGAATTTTAAAACCATATCGGGCGTCGGCAACTGGCCCTCTATTCTCTCTGGCCACTCGATAACAACTAAATTTTCAGGATTCGTAAGGAAGGTCTCCGGCTTGAGTGCAGCAAACTCTTCGGGGCTTTCGAGTCTATACGCATCTATATGTATGAGCTTAGTGAAGCGGCCAAATGAAATTGGATAGTCTTTCATCAGCACATACGTTGGGCTCTGTATTGTTTCTGTAATACCAAGCTCTGCTGCAAGCGCCTGTGTAAATGTCGTTTTGCCTGCGCCTAAATCGCCTTGCAGCGCAACAACCGCAGCTTTCTCCCCTTCTTTCGGCAGCTTTTCTAATACTTCATGCGCGATATTCTGCAAGTCATGCTTTTTCACTTTCATGCAAGCTCAGTGTAGCAAAAATAAGGAAAATTGCGTTGTACAATAGAGAGAATGGTTACGTTCGACACTACTGAACAAGAAAAGCGCATAGACTTCCTCCGCCGTCGCGAAGAAGAAGATCTAGCGCAAATGCTGTCGCGCAAATACGGCGTCGACTACATCGACCTTTCGCTTGTAGCGGTAAACTCCGACGCTCTGCGTCTTATTCCTGAAGCAACTGCGCGCGAAGCGGAGATGGCTTCCTTTGGTCTAGTCAGTAAGCGCGTGAGCGTTGCCGTCCGCGCGCCCGAGAATCCAAAAGTAAAAGCCGAGATCCTGCATCTGCAGGATCTCGGCTACGAGGTTGTGGTTTTCATGTGCTCACAAGAAAGTTTGAAGCGCGCATACGAGCGTTATGCCGATCTTTCATATGCAACAGAATCAAAAGCTGGTGTCTTCAATCTTTCCAACCAAGAACTGGAAGAAATCCTTACAAAAGTCACAAACCTCGAGGATATCGGCAAGCTTATCGACGAAGCGGTGAAGTCGATGAAGCACACGTACCGTATCACCCGCATACTTGAAGTTATTTTGGCAGGCGCATTAGCAACAGGCGCGTCTGACATCCACTTCGAGCCTGAAGAAGGCTCTGTGCGTTTGCGCTATCGCTTAGATGGCGTGCTAGTCGACGTCCTGACGTTCGATTTTGAAACATACAAACTTGTGCTCTCCCGCCTCAAGTTGCTTTCTGGCCTCAAACTCAACGTCACAGGAGATGCACAAGACGGCCGCTTCAGCATTAAAATTAAGGGTGACGAAATAGAAATACGCTCGTCAGTATTGCCGGGTAATTATGCCGAAAATATGGTGCTGCGTATCTTGAACCCGAAAGCTATCCAAGTGCCGCTTGAAGAACTGGGTATTGAACCTAAACTTTTGACGCGCATCAAACACGAGATTGCCAAGCCAAACGGCATGATTTTGACGACAGGTCCGACTGGTTCCGGTAAGACGACAACGCTCTACGCCTTTTTGCGCACGGTAAATACCACTGAAGGGAAAATCATTACCATCGAAGACCCTATCGAATACCACTTGAAGGGCATCGTGCAGACGCAAGTCGATAAAAAAAACTACTCGTTTGCCGAAGGTTTGCGTTCGGTGCTCCGCCACGACCCAGAAGTGGTGATGGTGGGTGAAATCCGCGACGACGAAGTTGCCGAAGTGGCGATTAATGCCGCGCTCACCGGCCACTTGGTGTTTTCAACCCTGCACACCAACGATGCAGCAGGCTCATTCCCCCGCCTCATCGATTTGAAAGTGAGCGAAAAGGTCCTTTCTTCCGCAATTAGCGTCGCGATGGCACAGCGTCTTGTGCGTACGCTCTGTACTGCATGCAAACAAACGCGCCCGGCAACGCCACAGGAACAAGCGCTTATCGATTCATACATGAACAACTTGGTCGACAAGTCACTCGTGCCGCAAAATCGCTCGACGGTTTCAATACCAAAAGAGGGCGGATGCCCTGAATGTCATAGCCGTGGGTACAAAGGGCGTATTGGTATCTTCGAAGCAATATTCATGGACTCTGCTATTGAAGAGGTTCTGCGCACCAGGCCTTCTGAACGCGAAATTGCCACGGCCGCACGCCCGCAAGGCGTGCCCACAATGCAGGAGGACGGCATTATCAAAGTATTGCGCGGTATGACCAGCATCGACGAACTCCAGCGTGTCGTGGATTTAGGTTTGATTGAACCTACGCAAAGCCTCTCGACCGCGCCTTCGCACGGCGAGGCCGGCTCTGCTTCGGCATCGCCACAGTCTTAAAAATGGTCAACGTTGCGGGTTCTTGAGGTAGGAGTAGAGTTGATGTAGGCCGGAAAGGTTCAGGCAAAGAGATCTCTAAGCAACATTTCAATCAAGTCGAAAAGCGTGTCTCGTTTGAGGATAGCACCCGCGTTGTTACGTAAGTAAAAAGCCGGAGCGTCCTTATCGTGACGCCGAGTTTGCTTAGAGATCTCTGTAGCCCGAAACTGGAATTAGCCTAGCATAGTAATTATTGTATGTCAAGCTCTTCCGAAGATACCTCTCCCCTCACCCGAAACGATACCTTTTTAGACCAAACGCTCCGCCCAGCGTCATTTGACGAATACATAGGCCAGGAATCGGTCAAAAACAACCTCAAAATCCTTATTGGCGCCGCAAAAGAGCGCCAAAATCCGCCAGAACATATCCTTTTTTACGGGCCGCCAGGGCTTGGCAAAACCACGCTCGCACACTTAATCGCAAAAGAGTTGGGCGGCACTCTGCGCGCAACATCGGGTCCCGCCATTGAGCGCGTCGGCGACTTGGCCGCATTGCTTACTAACCTTTCGCCCGGCGATATTTTGTTCATAGACGAAATTCACCGTCTCTCACGAAGTATCGAAGAGGTGCTCTACCCTGCCATGGAGTCGGGAATGCTCAACATCATCATCGGCAAAGGCCCGTCAGCGCGCACGCTCGATTTGCCCCTGCCACCATTCACGCTCATCGCTGCAACGACGCGCGTTGCAGACCTTTCTGCACCACTGCGCAGCCGATTTTCGGGCGGCGTGTATCGTTTGGAGTTTTATAGCGAGGATAATATAGCCGACATTGTCAGGCGCTCGGCCGAAATTTTGGGTGTGCCGGTTGAAGAAGGCGGCGTACGAGAAATTGCACGACGCAGCCGCTCAACACCGCGCACTGCCAACTATTTGCTGAAACGTGCCCGCGACTACGCGCAATTGAAACGCGCTCCCCTTTCCAAACAAATGGTCGACGAGTCGCTTGGCATGCTTGAGGTGGATGAGCTTGGTCTCACTCCAATAGACCGCAAATTACTGCTCACACTTATCGAGCGTTTTAATGGAGGCCCGGCTGGCGTCGGCTCGCTTGGCGCGGCGCTGTCCGAAGAGCCGACAACCATTTCTGAAGTGCACGAGCCGTTCCTTTTACAGCTTGGACTTATTGAACGCACTCCCCGCGGCCGCGTCGCAACTGCAAAAGCATATGAGCACTTGGGCAAAGAGGCTCCCGCTAACCTGCACGAGAAGTTGTTGTGATGTAAGATTATTGCATATGGCAGGACACAGTAAATGGGCGAAATTGAAACACACTAAGGGCAAGACCGATGCGCAGAAGGCGAAGCTTTTCAGCAAGCTCGTAAAAATTATCAGCGTCGAGTTGAAACAGGCCAAGGGCGACAAAACTGCGCCGGGGGTTCGCGCTGCAGTTGAAAAAGCAAAGGCAGCGAACATGCCCAGCGACAATATTGAGCGCGCGCTCAGCAAATCTGACGGGAAAGAGCTCGAACAGGTTGTCTACGAGGCCTACGGCCCAGGCGGCTGCGCGCTTATCATCGAAGGCTATACTGATTCACGCAACCGCACGTCGCAAGAATTGAAACACCTACTTAGCCAGCATGGCGGCAGTATCGCAAACCCAGGCGCCGCCATGTGGGCATTCCAAAAAAATGCCGAGGGAACACTCGAACCCATGTCGCCGATAGAACTTTCCGACGAAGACGCGCAAAAAATGGCCGATCTTTCGGATGCACTTGAAGAACACGACGACGTAAACAATGTCTACACTAACGCCGTCTAATCCCGCAAGCGGGACGCGTGTTCTTGCCTTCGACCCGGGCTTCGAACGTCTGGGCATAGCGCTCGTAGAAAAACAAAACGGAAAAGGAATCTTGCTCCATTCAGACTGCGTGCGAACCTCTGCCTCTCTCCCCTTCGCGCAGCGGCTCTCAGAGCTTGGAGTAGCCGTTGAGGCACTGATTGATATGTGGCAGCCCAATTGTATTGCTATAGAAAACGTTTTTTTCGAAAAAAACGCAAAAACCGCGATGGATGTAGCTGCGGTACGAGGTATGCTGCTATATATAGCAGCACGAAACGGCCTTCCTTCGCACGAGTTTACCCCTCTGCAGGTTAAAGTTGCCATTACAGGCTATGGTAAAAGCGACAAATCTGCCATTGCCGCTATGGTGCCGCGTTTGGTAAGTATTGCCGACAAAAAACGTCTGGACGATGAGATGGATGCCATTGCAGTGGGGCTCACGTGCTTGGCATCTGTCCGCCCATAAGGCACATTATCCACACGAAACCTCGGAAAGAGTTGCAAAGAATTTTAGGTTTGATACAACTCTCATTGTTACTGTACCCATAACAAATTATTAAGGTAATATTTTGCGCTATGTACGAAGAATTCACAGCAGAAGAGTTTTTGCTCGACGATGAAGAAACTGAAGAGACCACTAACGAGCCGACCGACGCAGATCTAGAAGGAGGCGATGACGATGAGGAGGGCGATTCGGATCTCGGTGAAGAGGAAGCGGAGTAATAACTAAAAAATCCCCGACCGGGGATTTTTTAGTTTACTGAACTCGTATGAAGCGGTGTTTACCTATTCGTATAGTGCCGCTTGAGATCTCGGCGTCGATGTTTGATATTTTTTCTCCACTCTCGACATAGGAGACCGCGCCTTGTTCTACCAAACGTCTCAGTTCGCTCGTAGAAACATCTTTGACTATATCGCGAAGTTTACCGGCCGGTGCAGTCGGCACATCCTGCGGCACTTCCCCTTTGCTAAAAGTGCTCACCCACGCCTCTTCAGCTTTTGTTGCAGCATCAGCGCTGTTATACATAGTGACAATTTCTCTCGCTAAACGCATCTTTGCATCTTTAGGGTGTCCTGCGAGAATTGTTGCAATTTCATCCATAGGAATATCCGTCGTGCATTCGAAATACGTCTGCACGAGTTCGTCTTTGACCGCCATCAGCTTGCCATACATGTCATTCGGCGCATCGTCGAGGTAAATGCAGTTGTTGAACGACTTGCTCATTTTGCGGCCGTCGATGCCTTCAATGAGGCGCGTGGTGAGCACGAACTTGTCGCGTTTGCCAAACGCCTGCTGCATATGGCGCCCGGCGAGCATGTTAAATTCCTGGTCGCTGCCGCCAAGTTCACAGTCGACATCGAGCACAACAGAGTCGTACCCGACCATTAAGGGATATAAGAATTCATGCACCGAAATTGGCTTATCTTCTTCAAGCCGGCGCTGGAACATGTCGCGCTTGAGCATCTGCTGCACAGTAAATGTGCTTGCGAGTTTGATGATATCGGAGAAGTTGAGCGGCGAAAGCCAGTCGCCATTCTTGCGGATTTCAATCTTTGAAAAGTCGAGAATTTTTTCGGCCTGACGTTTGTAGTCCTTAAAGTTTTCTTCAACGTCCTCTTTGGTGAGCGGCGCGCGAGCAGCATCGCGGCCTGTCGGGTCGCCTATCATCGCGGTAAAGCTACCGATAACCAAAATAACTTCGTGCCCCAAGTCGCTGAAGGCTTTAAGTTTGCGGAGCGAAAGCGTATGCCCCAAGTGGATCTTGGTGCCTGTTGGGTCGATACCCCAGTAGACGCGCAAGCGTTCGCCCGAGCGGAGCTTTTTTTCTGCCAAGTCGCGTGGAATGACGGCAGCAACCCCTCGGTCCAACAACTCCCCTATTTTTTTCTCATCGGTTATGACCGGGTGCTTTTTTGAAAACAATTTCATACGGTGCTATACCTGCTATACTAGCATTAATGCACAAAATCTACCGGTTTGTCAGGAAGCACTGGCAAGCACTGCTCATATGGGGCGCAGGGGCAGTTTTTCTATTGCTTGGGCTCTTTGTATTGTGGGCCGCAACCCTCCAAGTGCCGGACTTGGGCTCTATACAGTCTCGCAAGGTCCAGCAGTCGACCAAACTCTATGACCGCACCGGCACAGTGATGCTCTATAACCTCAATAACGACGCCCAGCGCACGGTCGTGCCAATTGCCGAAATAAGTCCAAACATCCAAAATGCGACCGTCGCAATAGAAGACCCAAACTTCTACGAACACCCGGGCATTGAGATAACCGCTATCGCCCGTGCCATACTCGTCGACATCTTTACATTTTCCGCATCGCAGGGAGGTTCGACCATCACACAGCAGGTGGTGAAAAATACGCTTCTGACAAACGTAAAGAGCATCCCGCGCAAATTGGAAGAATGGATACTTGCGCTCAAGCTTGAGCGCACCGCAACCAAGCAGCAGATCCTCGAGCTGTACTTAAACCAGTCCCCCTATGGCGGCAACGTATACGGCGTTGAGCAGGCATCCGAAACATTCTTTGGCAAACACGCATCAGATGTAGATGTCGCGGAAGCCGCATATCTCGCTGCCGTGCTCCCCGCACCAAGCCGCTATTCGCCATACGGTACGCACAAAGACGAACTTGATGCTCGCAAAAATTTGGTGCTTGAAAAAATGCTTGAACATGGATATCTCACACAAGACCAGTACGATGCTGCAAAGAAAGAAGTGGTCACTTTTGTCGCGCAGCGTAAAAATTCTATCGTAGCTCCCCACTTCGTCTTCTACGTCCAACAATATTTAGAAGATAAGTACGGCGAAGACGCTATAGACCATGGCGGGTGGACGGTTGTCACCTCGCTCGACGCAGATCTCCAGCAAAAAGCTGAAGAGGTGGTCCAGGCTCATGCGCAAACAAACGAAACCAACTTCAAGGCAACCAACACCGGCATGATTGCGCTCGATCCAACGAACGGCCAGGTGCTTGTTATGGTCGGTTCGCGCAACTACTTCGACAACAAGATCGGCGGCAACTTCAACGTAACGCTGGCAAAACGCCAGCCGGGTTCGGCGTTCAAACCATTCGTGTATGCCGAAGCGTTTGAAAAAGGCTACACGCCAGACACAGTCGTATTTGACGTACAAACCCAGTTTTCTACCGCATGCTCGCCAACTGATGTCGCAAATGACACGCCTCCCTGCTATTCGCCGGACAACTACGACGGTAAGTTCCGCGGCCCTATGACCTTGCGCGATGCGCTCGCACAATCAATCAACGTTCCTGCCATTAAAACGCTTTACCTCGCGGGTTTGAGCGACAGCTTGGCGCTTGCAAAGTCGCTTGGCATCTCGACGCTTGGCAGTGCAAACCAATACGGCCTCACGTTGGTGCTTGGCGGCGGCGAAGTAACCCTGCTTGATATGACGAGCGCGTACGGCGCATTCGCGCAAGATGGAGTGAAATACCCAGTCACATCGATCCTGAAAATCACCGATGCAAATGGAAACGTTATAGAAGACAATACGCAGCAAGCAGGCACCCAAGTGCTCCCGACACAGGTTGCGCAGGAGATTAACGACATCCTCTCTGACCCTGTCGCAAAGGCGCCGCTTGGCGAAAATGACTTGCTCGTCTTCCCTGGCCACGATGTTGCGGTAAAGACCGGTACGACCAACGACTACAAAGATGCGTGGACTATTGGCTACACGCCAAACTTGGTCGTCGGCATGTGGGTGGGCAACAACGACAACAGCCCGATGGTTAAAAAGGTCTCTGGCTTCATCGTCGGCCCGATGTGGCACGAATTCGTAAATTACGCGATAAACAAATTGCCGGTGCAGTCGTTCACACGAAGCGAGGTGGACGAAAGCGCGCTTAAGCCGGTGCTCCAAGGCTCATGGCAGGTGCAAGGTTCGGATGGCGCATATCACGATATCCTCTACTGGGTAGATAAGGACAACCCACAAGGTCCGCCGCCCGCAAATCCGGCCTCTGACCCGCAATATCGCTACTGGGACATCCCTGTGCAAAACTGGATGGCGCACTACGGCTTCTCCGCTCCTCCAGCTAATTAATTCCGCTCGAGATATTCCTTAAGTTTTTGCGCCGCTTGTGCACGCATGCTTATTTTGTTTTTCTCTTCAAAGCCTAGTTCGGCAAACGTTTTACCTGTTCCCTCTGGCATAAAGATGGTATTCCAGCCAAACGTATTCTCTCCGCGAGGTTCCACCATTGTCCCTGCAAGCTCTCCTTCAAAAAACTGAACTTCGCCTTTCTCATCTGCATATCCGATGAGTGTTTTAGCTATTGCCTTGCCGCCGTAACTTTTAGCAAGCCGTACCATCCCCTCAATACCTAATGCCTCAAAAAACCACTTCACAAGCGGCCCAGGAAGGCCGTTCATACCGTCAAAGTACAAAGAGGTATCTTCGACTATAAACGCGCCTGTGTGGTGTTTGCGAGCCTCCGCGAGCTTATGTTCGAGCACGATGTGCGGGTCAAGACCTTGTATCTCATCGAGTTCGATCTCGAGCTGTTCAACGTTAGCAATATGCGCCTGTATTTCGGCGACCTTATGCTTGCTTCCGGTAATAAAATAGAGCGCCATGCTATCACCAATCCATCCCTTTTTGAGCCTTATTGTCGCGGTTGCTTATCTCTGCAGAAGGTGCCGGTGCAGAATTTTCTTTGTATACAATCACTCCGCGCTCTACTTTTTGGTTTGGATCAAGCACAAGAGTAAAATGTCCATTGCCGTGATATATAAGCGTGCCATATTGCAATATATCTCTGCCTATAAGCGCAATGAGGCCTTGCTTCTGAAGATATGGACTCGCTGTCACGGAACTGAAATCTAACTGTGGCAAAGTACTGCCCGGAAAGGAAAATTTTGCTGGATACGTGTCCATCTCTTCAACCTCACTTCCAACGCTATATACCGTTCTCTTGCCAATTGCATTCACTTGCAGAGCTTTAATCACGGACTCGTCCACAACACTTGAAGAAGCGCCTGTGTCTATCAATGCTTTTCCTTTTTGAGGCGAAAGTGATTTGCCTTGTTTACGCAAAGCATCAGCCAATGCTTCTGGCGCTTCTATCGCTACATCAATAGTAGGCCCTTCTTGTCGAAGGAGTTCGGGTGAAAGAGTTTGGCCGTCAGCATAATAGTATTTATTGTGCGTTGACATGAAGAAGGAATTGGATGGATTCGGGTTTACCTTCCGCAGTTATGAGCTGCACCAAAAACACAGCTGTTCCAAATTTACTTATTCCTGCTTCGTAGGCTTCTTTTTCGGAGGGGAAAATATCTATCAATTCTTGCGAGTGTACCAATGCATAAGAACCCGCCTTCCCTTTAGATAGCAAGTCAGGCAAAATCGACTGGAAGTGCGCGTACTCCTTGTCGAGACCGGAGGACTCCATGCCAACAAGTATACCATATTGGCGTTTTAACGACTGAATTTGTCTAAGCATACTAGCGGTTCATTGGCATTGCCAAGTAGAGGAAGGAGTCGTCACCGGCATCTTTGATGAGCATTGCTTTGCCGGGGCCGTTTGCATGGAGCTTGAGACTCTCCCCTGGGATAGATTGCAGCGAATCTGCCAAATACCGGCCGTTGAACGACATAGAAAAGGCCTCTCCAGTGATAGTTGCTTTGAGCGTGCATAGTTGCTCACCGACCTCTGGATTGCGCGACGTGAGTGTGAGCGTCTTGTGTGCAGGATCAAGCGCGAGCGACACATGCGACGATTTGTCCGCAAATACGGAAAGCGACTTGAGCGCTGCAGAAAAATCTTCGCGCAACACCAGCGCTTCACTTGCGAAAGCCTTGGGGATTATCTGTCGGTAGTTCGGGAACGCTGCGTCTATGATGCGGCTTGTGTAGTAAATATTCCCAACATGCGTCGAGAGCTGGTTTTCGTTGAAATACACTTCTGCCTCTCCGCTTGCTGCATCGAGTATGCGCATAAGTTCTGCCGCGTTGCGCGCAGGCACAAGCAGGTGCGGTGTGCTTCCGCCGCCGCGCAAAGGCACAGATTTTTCTGCCAAGCGGAACGAGTCAGTCGCAACGGCAGTGAGCTTCCCTGCTTCGCCAAACACCAGCACGCTCTGAAGTTCAGGCTTGGTTGCTGAAAGCGAAGCGCAGTATGCGACACTTCGTATTGCGCGCGATAAGTCTGCCGTCTTTGCTACGAACGAGCGCTCTGCTGAAACACGCGGCAACACGGGAAAGTCATCGTGCGGCAGCGTTTTAATAGATGCGTGAGCGCGTTCTGTTTCTATATTAAATACTTCGCCTGAAAGTTGTCCTGAAACAGTTTTCCCGCGAGCGTTGCTCAAAAATCCGCTCAAGACTCCTGCAGGAACAACAACCACTCCCTCTGTTTCAACTTTCGCGGGGATAGTTATTTCAACTCCGCATTCAAGATTGGTAGCGCGAAGTACAAGCCGTGAACCTTCTGCCGCTATCAAAATGCCGGAAAGCGCTGGCAGGTTAGGACGGCGCTCAACAAATCGAGCCGCCGTTGAAACACCAGAGAAAAAGTCGTCTGTGCTGGTATTAAATTTCATATTAAATCTATATAAATAAAAGAATACTACTAATGCTGTGTATAGGTCTAATAAGCCCAGAATATCCTTGTTTTACAACGCGCATTACTATATTTGAAAGAAGAAATACCTGTGCATAGCTCGCAACAGCTTCTGTGGATAGTGCAGTGTTTCGGAATTTCTTCATACGGTCTTCAGGTGTTATTCGGTGTGTTGTCCCCACTATTTCAACATCAATCGGATCTGACTCAACTCCTGCGACAATACACTGTCCTGTCGCAGATCGTTTTTTATTTTTTCGCACGAATGGATGACTGTCGTGTGATCGCGTCCTCCAAGCTTCTCCCCTATCGTCGGGAATGAGATCTTAAAATCTTCGCGGAGTAAGAACATGATGACTTGCCGCGGACGTACCACTTCTTTTCGGCGCGTCTTTTCGTAGATGCTGCTTTCTTCAACGCCGTAGAATCCAGAAATTGTACGAACAACTTCCTGCACAGACACCGCCTTCTTTGTGGCATTCGAAGCGCCGCGCAGCAGCATCTTCGCGTCGTTTATTGTGAGCGGTTCATTGCGGAGCTCAAACTGTATAAGAAGCAGGTTGAGTGCGCCTTCAAGCTCGCGCACATTGCCTTCAACAGCGGTAGCGAGATAGTCGAGCACGTCGTCGGGCAATATAACGTTATGCATGGACGCTTTTGTGCGTACGATAGCCAATCGAGACTCATGATCAGGAGGCGTCACCGAGACGATCATGCCAGCATTTAAGCGAGAACGAAGGCGGTCTTCAAGATTCTGGATGGTATTTGGGTGCTGGTCGGAGGTAAATATCAGCTGCTTGTTGCCATCGTGAAGGTAATTAAAGAGGTGGAAGAATTCTTCCTTCGTTTTTTCCATCTTTGCCAAGAACTGCACGTCGTCCATGATGAGCAGATCATACTGACGGTACTTTTCTTTGAACGACTGCACTTTCCCAGCCTGCAGCGACGACACATAATCCATCGAAAACTTTTCAGATGTGATGTACTGCACCTTGCGGTCGGGTGCATTCGTGCGGAAGTGGTTCCCTATCGCCTGGATAAGGTGTGTTTTGCCAAGACCTGTTGGTCCGTACACCAGCAATGGATTGTATGCGATGCCCGGTTTGCGGATGACAGCCTGCGCTGCTGCATGCGCAAGCTCATTAAACGGCCCCACAACGAAGGACTGGAGGGTGAAACGAGGGTTAAGATTTGTTTTCGCGTGTACGTTTTCGAGCGGTAATTCAGACGGTGGAGGCGGTACAGTGCGAGGCTCTTCGGAAGTCTTTTTTGGGCCACGCGAAATTATATATTCCACATTGCGGACAGTGTCAGAAAGGCCGCGCAGTGAGCGCAAAATATCCTTATGGAACTTGGTAGAAAGCCAGTCGCGCGCAAATTGGCTAGGCACGCCCAAGTACACAGTCCCCTCTTCGACCTTAACGATATGAGTGTCCTTAAACCACGTGTTGAAATTGGGTTTTGAAATGGTGAGCTCGAGCTCTACAAGTGCATTTTCCCAAAGTTCTTTCGTAGTTGTCATGGAAGCGTGATAGTAAGCATACGCTTATGCGACGTACCGGTCAAAAAAGCTGCTTTGTGAACAAGTTGTGGAGAACCTGGGTATAGAGTATAGTTGACACCATGTCACAAACCTACCAGCCAAAAAAGCGCAAACGCGCACGCACACACGGTTTCTTGAAGCGAACAAAGACTCCAGGAGGCAAAAAAACGCTTGCACGCCGCCGCAGTAAGGGCCGCGCACGCATCGCTCTTTAAAACACTCCCATGCTGCCAAAAAACAGGCGGCTTAACGCCCGGGAAGTTGCAGAGGTGCTCGCAAAAGGCCGCTCAGCCCGCGCTACTTACCTGTCCGCGAAGCAACTTCCAGGCACTGTCCCCTTCCGTGCCTCAGCTGTAGTGTCAAAAAAGGTTGCGAAGCGCGCCGTAGAGCGCAACCGCCTACGCCGGGCACTCTACCGGGCGCTGCAGGACATCAAAGGCAGCGGCACCCATGTTGTGTTTGTTCAAAAAATTCCTCCCGCACCGCTGACCACGCATTTTCGGGAGGATTTGTTAGTATTAACAGCATCGAAAAACTGACATGTTCCACACATTCCTCATAAATCCTATCTATAATGCGTTCATTTACCTTATTGGCGTTATGCCGCACGGTGATGTCGGTCTTGCCATTATCGCAGCGACGCTCCTCATTCGAATAATTTTCTTTCCTCTTTTTGCATCAAGCATTCGAACGCAGATGGGCATGCAGGCCATTCAAGGCGAACTTGATGAGATAAATAAAAAATACAAAGACAAGGCTGAAGAACGAGGCCGCAAAACGATGGAACTCTTCCGTGAACACAAAGTACGCCCACTGAGCGCCTTTTTTGCGCTCCTTGTGCAGATCCCTGTGTTCATCGCGCTTTACTATGCGTTTTTCCATGTTGGGCTCCCGGTTGTGGCAACTAATCTCCTCTACTCGTTCGTCCACGCGCCTGCGGTCATAGGGACAAATTTTTTTGGCATCATGAACCTTCTTGCTGCGCACAACATCGTGCTTGCGCTTATCGTGGGGCTTTTGCAATATGCAGTCGTTCGGCTCTCACTTGTCCGCACCGCAAAGCCGAAAAATGCATCTTCCAATCCTAAAGATCAGGCACAGGCGCTTCAACAACAGTTGATGCTCTACTTCCTGCCGGCACTTATAGCATTCGCGTCGTATTCCCTTCCTGCGGCCGCAGGTCTTTATTTTGCGGCCGGTAGCGTTATTTCACTTGCCCAGGAGTGGCTCATTCAGCGCCAAATGCGCGCAAAAGCTTCCTAAGTCCCAAAAGTTGCATCAGACTCCACAGCGGAGTATTGTGGCTCTATGTCACCCGAGCAACTAAAAACAACAGTCTCCCAGTTTTTAGACCATCTCGGGCTCTCGAGTGAAACCGTAACTGTCTCAGATGGGCATCGGACGGTAGTTGCTATCCAGTCTCCTGAGTCCGAGCTATTGATCGGTCCAAAAGGCGAACATCTGCGCGCTTTGAATGCACTCGCGCGCCGCGTCGTTGAAAAACAATACGGCGAAGCTGCTGCTAACTTTCTTATTGATGTGAATGGATATCATGAGCAGCAGATGGAGGCAGTGCGTGCCAATGCCCGCATGTTGGCGCAGCGCGCACGCTTGTTTAAGCATGAGGTTGAAATGCCCCCAATGAGTTCGTATGAACGTTTAGTCGTGCACGAACTTTTTCAAAATGATCCTGAAATAGAAACGCGTTCTGAAGGCGAAGGAAAATTCCGCCATATTGTACTCGGGTTCCGCGGTACGAAGCCGGTTGTATCCTAAAAAAGACGAACGCCCCACAGCGACTGGTCGCCACGAGTGATAAACCACAGATACGCTCCGTCTGGGGACACGCCTATCTGTTCAATAGCGCCTGACATCCCCCCGTTGCCTGGAAGAGTAACAACAGATCCGCCACCTCCATTGCTGTCGTACTGCACGATACTATCTTGTGATGAAAGAAGACCTTGATGCCAAAGATCAGGGTTTTGTGTTACATCGAGTGACACTGCGCAGTATAAAACTACGTTTGTAACGGTGCTCCACGCACACTTTTCGAGAATAGGATTGTTAACAAGCGAGGTGTCTTTGCCTGTTGCTGTATCGTGCGCGTAGGTTTTTATTTCAGAGTTTGCCGTTGTTTGATAGAGAATTTTAGAGAATGTGCTATTAGCGATTGCAGAAAGCCCATCTGCATAGAGCATTGGCACTAGCACCCCTGTTTTAGAATTTACAGAAAATGCGACACCCGGCACACCAACAGCGCTCTTTGTTTCAACAAGCAATGTGCTTTGTGTTGGCCAGGATATCAAAACTTGGGAGAAGGGCACGGAGAAAAGTTTTTTTGGATTCGCGCCACTCACATCGGCTATATATCCGTCAGAGCCGCCATTTGTCGCAATAAGGTAGGCAACGCTTCTGCTGTCGGGGGAAATCGCAAGTGAAAGAATATTATTAGGTAAAAACTGTATGCGAGGCGGCACAAATACAGTACTTGTTGTTGCCGTAAACGTAAACGAAACGCTTTTCACCACACCTGAATCAACATACTGGAGTATTGTTGACGTTGCCTGTCTGCCCCACGCCGCAGAGACGATGCCCGGAATTGTCGTGTTCGATGCCGGACGCGCTGCGGCGCCCGGTACATCTATAGGTTGGTCGAGAATGTGGCCGTTTGTCGCCACAACATAGCGAGCGATTGTCGTCGTCGGGTTCCCTGTTTGATAGAATACTGCTCCTGCAATTGGGCCATCAGCTATCTTGAAGACTTTTTGCGCAGTTGGATTTCCGTTGAGCGCCCCGTTCGTTTCGCCACTATCTGGTTGTGTGGTTGAAACGTTCTGACTTATTCCAAAGAATCCTCCTATCGTTCTTGATGTGGATGTTGGCGTGGTTCGAGAAAAGAAAAATACGAGCCCTGCCACCCCAAGCAGAATAAGCACACCCGCAACAATAGTTATTTTGATGATATTTTTCATATATTATGGGTATCCGCAGAACTGTCTACTACTGCTTGAGTTTGGAATTGGAATACAGGATGACCACTTAACGACACCTGCACAGCTAGATATCGGAGCGCCGCCCGTTTGTTTACAGAGATCCTCGGTAAGTTTGTCACTCGGGATTGGTGTGATACAAATTTCTCCGGGCTGTATATTAATACAACCCGACGTTCTGCCCGATAAAGTAAGATTTTCACAAGTTCCAGGTACCGTCTCGGTAAGGCCTCCACCGAGATAGCCTTTTATAAGGGTGTACGCAATACCAATAGGGCCAACAAATTGTGCTGCAAGTATATCGGTTGCAATTTGGTTGACGCTCCCCTTTTCAATTTTTCCGCCGCTATTTTGGCATAATTGTCGCGCCGCTGTGACAGAGTCTACCTTTGGATCTGCCAGCACCCCGTTCGCATTTGCAGGTGCAAGGACGATGCAGGCATTTATGAGCTGCGGATTGATAGTGTTTAGGATGAGCCACGACGCGAGCAATATGATAAGTCCCCATGCCGCTGCTTTGATACGCTCCCGTGCCTTCGACCGCTTGTCGACAACCTCCGAGATCATGTATGATATGCCGCCAAGCACAAGATAAAGCACCGCTATCATTCCCCCGACATAAATAAATGCCCGGAAGATAAGGCTCAAAAGATCGCAAAAGTTTCGCGGCGCCTGATTAGCGTCGGACGATAGCGGCTCTAGCGGGATGTATGTAAGGTTGCCGTTTACAGTAGTAGTAACCTGCCCAGTAGCAGTAAGGCCAATTTTTGTTGGGTAATTGGCTGGACAATTTCCATCAGCAGGAAGCGGGATGTCGTTACCTTGTGCATTTTGACATCTAACGTTACCTGCAGGGGACGTTGCAGTAGTGTTTGGTGTAGCAGTGAAGCCTGCAGGGCATGTGCCGTCGGAGTTGTTTGGCAATACAGCGCCACTGTTTGGGTTTACGCAATCTGCGTGAGCTATGCCTGGGAGTGTAGAGGCAGAAGACACCAGAAGTATTAAAAGTAAAACTCTGTAGATATGTTTCATAAGCCAAAGAAGGAAGAAAATGCTGAGCCCGATTGGCCGAATATAAGATGCAAACCGGCGTTCGCTGCCTGAATAAACTGACTCGAAAGCGTATTTTGTATTGAAACTCCTAAGTCAGCCGCGCCTGCTCCGCTTCCTGTTTGACGCAATGTCAGGACGCCTCTTGAAGCGTCCGGCCCGGTTGTTTCCTGGTCATTTAACGTCCAATTGTATTGGAGCTTGCTGTTGCGCACTGCACTGGCAGAGAAAAAGTATGGTTCCGCTTTGAATGTCGTTTCTGTCTGTGTGAGCTGTGCAGTCCCCTGGAACCCGCTCCCAAGCAATTCGCCACGCAGCGGATCTTGGGGATAGAAGATTACCTCTGGGGAAGATGCAGGGATGGCCATGTCCCCTTTCGCGACTATTGTTGCCCCTAAATATATAGTCACCGATACATCCTCTTCGGGCTGGAGCTGGTCGCCAACAAACAAGAATATATTTTTACCGAGCCCTGAGGATGATGGGTCTGGTGTATCATTATGGCGCCACTGGAACGATAATTTGCTCGTAGGCACGACTGAGCCATTAATATATACGGTCGGGTATGCAACGACTTTCAGGGGCGAACCTGCCGTATACAGAGACTTGCCTTTGTAGAGAGTTGGTGTGTATGTGTCAGCCTCCCATATCATATTCACGACCGAAGGATTAAATACAAAGTCGTGGGTTATAAGGCCTTGTGTGGGCGAATCAATTTTGAGATGGATACGCGTGACACTGCCAACGCCGCCGGTAGTAAACCTAAACGTCGGGCTATTCCCTGCAGCCTCGATAATTTTGCCGTCCTGTTGCCAGGTAATAGTTGAATTTCCTAAGAATTGCCCAACGCCATCTACCTCGATAGTAACCTGTTCACCCGGGCCGGGCTGTTCGGGAATCACTGTATATTGCACCGGGTCAGGCGCTATAGACTGAGCATATGCGACCGATGCGCTTAGCAAAACCCAAATAATTACTAAAGATATCTTATGCAGCATACGCTCTGTTTGGCTTGATCTCATCGATATTTTTCAGGTCCGAAACAACTCTGTTTTGAGCCCGCGATGCTTCACGGGACTCTTGTTCATAAGCTTGAGGGGTTTGAGCAGTTTGTTGTGCTGGTGCCGTGACGGTAGTTGCGGCTTGTGTTGCCCCTGTTGCTACGCGTGCTTCCGGTGCAACTACTGTAAGAAGAGTTCCAGCCACATTGCCCAACGTACCTCCTTCTTCGCGTGATTTTTTAACAATGCAAAGGATGGTCATAATAGTCCAGCCTGGCACAACATCGAGGCCGGGAATGATTTCCACGATGCTTCCTCCAAGTGTGTAGGGTGCATAAAACATGCCATAGTAGCTCAGGACCAGCAAAAGTCCTGATCCAAACGTAAAACTCGTAACTACATCAGTGGTAAAACCAATTGCGACAGCTGCAGGCATGGCGATAGGTCCGGCGATTCCAAGCGTTGAGCCGGAAACAGCCCCTCCCATCCCCAGGAAACCAGCAGTGAGGAACGCTTGCGTGCCATCGGTAATAAGCGCTACTAGAATAAGCATGGCGTTGCGCATCATGCCTCCATTGTACCCTCTCTTTTATTGTGCAGCAGGGACTTTTCCTTCTGCTTCTGCAGCTTTTTGTCGGCGGATTGCGAGCACTTGTGATGGGTCGGAGGTAATAATCTGGTCTTCAGTGTATGAGGCTATCACTTTTATTGCCACGTGCTTGAGTCCTGCAAAGAATATCCCCTCCCCTACGTCTGATTCAAGCAACAGATACTTTTCTTCGTCAGAAAGGTTAAATGTTTTCTGCAGATTATCTATCGATGTTGGCGATTGTTTAAGTAGCAGCTGAATCGACGAGTTGGTTATCATCGGCAGCCCATAGGGCGACTTCAAAAAGTCATCGACGTCTTGGGTGATGGTTGCAAGCCCAAGATAGTATTTGCGGCCGCGCTTGGCCATGCTGTAGAGGAACGATGCCGTGTCCTCCGACTTCATCATCCACCATGCCTCATCGATAACCAGCAGTCGTTTTTTAAGATTTTTGCGTACGGCATTCCAAATATAATGCGTGATGATATACATAGCGACAGGCTTCAGGTCGTCCTCCATATCGCGAACCGAAAACACGACGAAGCGTTTGTTCAAGTCGACGTTCGTTGGTTGATTGATGAAACCAGACCACGTGCCTTTGGTGTATTTAGACAGACGCTGCACAAGGCTCTCACTCCCTTCCATGCCTGCGAGCACGACTTCGAAGTCGGACAACAAAGGTGGTTCGATCTCCGCGAAATTTGATTCGATAGTGATGTCTTTGAGCGCGTATGTTTCGGTGATTGCTTTGTCGATTATCGCGTCCTCTTCAGGAGTGAGACCACCGAGCATGATGCGGAAAAGCCCCACAAGCGACACGATGTTTGAACGCAAAATGTCCGCAGGGTTTTCATCTTCGCGCGGCGGCGGCAAATCGAACGGATTGATGTGGTGTTCGGACGAAAGGGATATATTGAAGTAGCGACCCCCGACCGTTTGGCTCAAAAATTCATACTCGCGTTCAGGGTCTATCACAACGACTTCCGTGTCAAACATGAGCGTGCGCAATATTTCGAGCTTGGTTGCATAGCTCTTGCCCGAACCCGATTTTGCGAAAATAACAGAGTTGTAGTTTTCAAGACTAAACCGGTCAAACAGCACAAGCGATGCGTTGTGGCGATTCACACCATACAGTATCCCCTTATCAGAGGTAAGGTCGAATGACACGAATGGAAAAATAGAAGAAAGCGGAGAGGAGTTCAGCTTGGAGTTGACGTTCAGTTCGTCCACGCCAAGCGGCAATGTGCTCCTGAAACCCTGCACTTGCTGGAAGAGCGCCGGTTTTACGTATATAAGACGACTTTCGAGCATGGATTTTATCTCTGACTCGGTCTTATCGAGCTCTTCTATGGTCTTTCCGTAAATAGTAATATAGACGCCAACATCAAAAATACGCTCTTCAGCTTGCTGGAGTTGGTCGCGCAGATCTTCCAGGTCGCGGTATGCGGTGTCGAGTATGGGGTCTCGCACAAGTCCTTTGTCTTCGCGCGAAATTATTTGGCTCTGCACCTCGGCCACCTTTTTTTGGAACTTCTTCAATATCTCTGACGAGTCTATTGGATGAATAAACACCGCAATATCGAGCACACGGTCGAGGTTAATAATTGGCGCAAACCACGAATCAACAAGCGTGCGGGGGTATGACATCACAAAGAAGGTCCGTGCAATTTTGTCCCCCAAGTTTATTTCGCGAGGAGTGATCTTGAGCGCCGACGGGGCGATAACGTCCTGGAGTTCGAGCACGCCTTGTTTGTAAATTTGCTCAGGCAAAATAGGCGCGACAGGTGTCATTTGCGATGAGTTTTTTGATCTCAAAAAGTCAAGCAATGCCATACGTTTAGTTTACCGCGCTACTTGTGTCGCCTGCAGAGGTTTTTCGAGCTCGCCTGGGTTAAAGAGCTTGTAGAAAAGCTCAATTATCTCTTCAGTTCCAAGTGTTACGACGCGCACACCCGTACGGACGAGACCTTGTTCAATGACGCCCATACGCTGTTCGAGCTGCGTTCGATATTCTTCGAATTTGTCATCCGTAATATTTGCATCCCCAGATGCTTTGTCAGTGGGAAGTAGCGAAGAAATTGTCCCACCTATTCCCTTCCCTCTCCCAATGAGCGCTGGGTCATACGGCACGATGATGAAGAAATTTTTCGTCATGATGTTAGAACGCTCCGTAAAGTCTTTGATAAAGGTGATGTATTCGCGAATCTGTATCTTCATGAGGTCGTCGAGTTCTGCCGCGTAGCGTTCTTCAAGTAGTGCGATGTATGGGCGAATATCAAGATCCCGTGATTCTATAAAGAATTGAACTGAAAACTCAAGGGAGTTGAGGAAGTTTTGGAATTGACCAATAATAGCGTTCTGCTCGTCTTGGGATTTAAGGGCCAAGTTTATGGACGACGCCATCACTATCGCACGCAGTGATCCGTCTTTGAGTATCACAACGCCATTACGCACCTCTTGTATCGGTACGAATTCTTGGGTTGCTTGTGCTTTTGCTGCGTCGTCAGCCATACGTTATATAGACGAAGAGTCTCGTTGCTTAATATTGAGCGACCATGCGAGGTCTTTGAGCCGGCTTTCAGAAAGCTTGGGCGCTACAAGTGGGCTGGTTTGGACAGGCGCTGGCGCATTCTTGGCTGGAGTGTTCTGTAAACTTGGTGTTTTTTGTTTCCACAAGTAAAGTTTGCCTCCCGTGTAGTATCCAAATGCGTGCTCTATGGCGACAATGAGCGGCCGGCCGTTTATTTCATAGAATGCGAGCGCTAATGATAGTGCAATAGTGGGGAGCGCCAGCAAAATCATTAGGTACAAAGGCAGAAAGGTAAAGTATACGAGGCACAATCCTCCGCCTCCTGCCAAATAGATAAACTGTTTGAGCGTCAGCGGCCCAAATATCTTGTCTTCAACTTCGATGAATTGAGGAACTTGATAGCGCATTCCTCTTTAGTATAGCGCACTCTACTCTATAGGCTCTCGGTACGGGTCGTTTTTATATGAATTTGGTTTTACAACCGCTGGTTGAGTTAGCCCAGCGTCTGCATTTGGTATCACAGGCGCAGCTGGTTGAGGTGCGCTTGCTATTGTTGATGGGACTGATGACACTTGCGGCATAGGTGGCGGGGTCTGTATTGCCGGCATTGGGGGCGGTGTTTGTATAGCTGGGACAGGAGGTGTAACCGCCGCGGACATCGTAGGTGTCGCGGGCTCCTTTTCCAGCATGAAGCGTTTAAGTGACTCGCGTATAGGCAGAAAGATATTGGTATTTATCTCTCCTGCTATGGCGTTGGCGTCAGCTGCTGGTATAAGCAGTTGTTGCTCAAGCTGTATATTGAACTGCTCAGGGTCGAAAAACCCAAGCATCACAAGCATTGTTTCGTCCTCGAGCTTGCCGATCTGGTCAATATGTAAGCGGTGGGCCTGACCTATGACCTGAACTTTTTTCCCTAAGTCTGCGGAGAGTACCGCATTGCGGACATCTTCGGGAAGCTCTGCAAGGCGCTTCTCTATTTCCTGTTTAGCGTCATCAGCCATGTGTGTATTGTACTACGTCTAGGCTGCTTTCAGCCCTTCGTCGTGGGAATTATCGTTCGAAGCTCGCATAGCTCCGCCAGCAGGCGCAGGCGTGTCATGAGAATCGTTGTCATTTGCAGCTCGTAAAGCTCCTCCACCCGAATATGGCCCTGTTCCTCTTGAGTTGTCATTTGCAGCCACTACAGTGATAGGTTTATTCTGTGCGTGTCCCACAGCGTTTGTAAGTGCGGTTGCAAGTTTCTTGATAGTTTTTTCTGATAGTTCAACCGTCGAGTCGGTATCCGTATGTGATTCAGCAGGTTTTGCTGCTTGAGTTTTTGGTGCAGAGCCATGAGCACCTGCAGTGTTTCCAGGTTTGCCAGGATTTGGTTGAGTTGAGTTTTGATGCGGCATCGGAGCTGCTTTGTATGTAGGAGCCGAAACAGAAGCAGTCTGGTTTTCATTTTTAAGCGTATTGCGGACTCGTGCAGCACCTTCGATGCTGCCGCGGGACGGGTTACTAACATTATATATATTTCCTTCTCCGATGCGTTGAACGAATCGATTGAGACGGTCTTCCTCAAGGCGTTTAACCCGAGTCCTCCCGTCCTCGTATGGTCGCAGTGCCTTAGCTATCTTATCGATATCCGCCTTTGCCTCGAGGCGCTCCTTGTTGTTGGTGGCAGATGCCAATAAACCTTCATGCATAGCTTTTGATACTTCCAGGTTTCTCTTTTCTCGCAAGAAACCTTCTTCCCCTCCGGCATGGTTCCTCTTGAAGTTCTGATATCGTGCATCTGCGCGTGCATAATCTGCTGAGTCAGCCTTCATTTCTTTTGCCCGATCCTGAATATTTTGCGCACGTGCCTCTACCTGCTTTTCAAAGCTTGCTGCAGGAGGTTTGTCTAATGTAACTCCGGTTGTGCCAGCAAGAGAACGCAGGCCGCTAACGCCTCGCACATCCAAGTTTGAACGAGCGATTCCCTTCAAGCTTGCCATAACAGGCCGTCCGAGCGGGCTTTCTGCAGCAAAATTTCGCATAGCAGTAGTGCGTGCAAGTGCGTTTGCCCCACGGCCTGCCGTGTTACGCGCGGTCCAGCCCGCAGCGCCAGCAACTCTGTTGCTTGCCCAGCTCACCACACTCTGTGCCGCATCGCTGCTCTCCGAGCTGAACTTGTCAGAGAATTTCATCGTGTAAAAGACGAGCACAATGACGAGCCCGACACGTATAGCTACGCCAGCGATTATGGTTGCAAGTGCTAGAGGAGCAGTGCCGGTGCCCCCTGCTGCTGCTGCAGTAATTGCACTGTCTTGAAATACGGAAGGAAGCAACCCATTTACGCCCGCCATTGCAGTAGTGAAAAGCGTAACTATGTAGAAGAGGAAAAGGAATACTGCAGGATAGAAGGCCGACTGCACAAGCTGCGTAAGCCATAGTCTGAAGTACCCATTCACTGTTTTGTTGCCAGGTAAGGCGTGTGCCGCGAATGCCAATGGCGAGGCTATGATAGCGAGCCACAAAATAACAATTCGTATGAGGAATTTTACGCCTGCTAAGAGAAAGACAAATCCAAGCAACGTTATCAAAATGCCAACCGATATGTATACCAGAGTCTGGACCCCGAGGTTTGTAAGGAACGTGCCTACGCCCGACGAACGTTGTGTAAAGGCCTGGAATGACTTGTCGCTCATGATGGTCTGCACCTTGGTCAAGTCCATGATGCTTGCCGTGAGATCTTTCACAGCAGGCTGGACTGTGCCGCCAATTGGCGACGGAACGAGCGGACCTGAAACTGGTATGGCGTTATAGAATTGCACCGCCAACAGGTTGCCTGCATCGATAACAACGCGGGTCAGGAAGAAGCTGAAATTAATAAGCAACGCCATGGCAATAACGGCGGCAAGCGCACGCATCGTGCCTGCAGTTTCGGCCCCGATGATGACGGTGTAGGCAATGTATATAAGAATGAATATGAATGCCAAGTTTGCGATATCGCGCACAATTGCCCACCCTTGGCTTAGGAAGTTCAGCGCATACGATGCGCTATTGAGGCCTAGCTGCACACCGAAGTTGAACAAGTATCCAGCAACATATGCGAATTGACTTGGGATCCATACAGCAAACACATAGACGATACTAGAAACACAAGAGCTCAAGACGCCTTTCAAACACGCGCTGTCATCTTGCGAGCCGGTTCCCGAAGTTGGTGCAGCGGTAGGAGGGTTCTCCTTGTACTGGCCATTTGTACATTGTGCAGCGCTAGCCACCTGTGTAGCTGTGCCACCTCCATTAGGTGTACATGTTCCTGCGGCGCGTGCCACAGCTAACGTCGGTGATGTCGTAAATATATTTGTGACAGGCGCTAGTGCTGTCATGAGCAATACGAACGCAATCACGCCACGTGCGAACCAGGAGAAAAAGCGCGTATGTGTCAGGTTATTGAACAGCATTGCATTGTGCGAGTGACGCTAAGGTTTGTTGGCTTAAGACTGCCATCTGGCTTTGCAGAGTGGTGCGATTTTGTTGAGCGTTGGTGACGTCATTTTGCGTTACGAGTTGGCCAGACGCTTTAGCGGTGTCGTAGTCGCTCTGAATCCCCGCAATATCATCCGCGGAAGCGGCAGAAAGTGCGCGGCTTTGAAGTTGCTGAAGCGCGACGATTGCCGCGTTCGCCAGGCTTATACGGTTGTTGTATCCGTCAACAGTGACATTCAGGCTCGCTATCGTCGTTGAAGCCTGGGCCGCGCTTGATATTGCTTGAGATGAAGACGGCGAACTTGAAGCGACGCCGCTCCAACAATTGTATGTGTCATTGATCTGGTTTTGCACAGACTGAATATCCTCGATGCTTCCCTGCTGCACATTTGCATAGGCCACGGCGAGGTTGGTGTCTTGCTGCATTTGCGAAACCAAGCCCTGCCCCTGTTCCTGGCTTTGCAACTGGTCGGTCGTATAGAAATTGCTTGCGTAGCCGTTGGTGCCGCTCAATGACGAAAGTCCGTTCTGAAGTGTGCGGGTCATCAACTGGTTGATGAGCGCGCTAATTATTTCATCGAAGCTCTTCGCCAAACCGATTTGATCGAGCGAGCTTTTTTCTACTGAACCAAGCGCATCGGAAATAACTCGGCCCGGTGTCGTTGTCACCCATTTACAAACAGTAAAGTATTGTTCCCCGCCCGGGCCTTGTATAGGAGTTGAACGCATGCCTGGGTCAGCTGATGCCGCCGATTGGGTTTTACAACTCGCAGGGTCTATTTTTTGGAATGAAAGGAAGCCAGAACCTTGCAACAGGTCAGTCTGAACTTGGGTTTGTGCAGCGCCCACAGCTGCCTGGAGACCTATCGTGCCGTATAAGAAGGCACCGTAGGGGTTGTTGGTGGGAGTGCTCGTGAATGAAAGGAACGCGGGCCAACCCCCTGCCGTACTAAATGCGCCGTGCATGAAGTTGGTCATATTGCCTGTAACCTGCGTGAGCGTACACGAATTTGCGTTGCGGTTTGCGTAACTTTGCGCGATAGCGATACGGATTTGAAGTTGGAATGGGCTGCAGAGGAATGACAACGCGCTGCTCTTCACGTAGTTTCCTGCTATTTGATCAGCAGTTTGCTGCAAAAAGAGCGACGGGTTTTGCACGAATGCGGGAGAGCCGTTGAAACCGGAGTTGATCCAGTTGACCACGCTCGCAGTAATTTGCTGGAGCATGATCTTTGCAATGTTGCGGGCCATGCAACCCATGAACTGGTCCACTATTTGCTGGCCGCTTTGAACGCCTGTTGTCTGGCCGATTGCACCAGAAAGCGTGCCAAAGCCTGCCGACAGACGTAGGTTTGAACCAATATCTATGGTAGATACGCTCAACGCCGCCGTTCCTGCAGATGCCGCAGCGCCAGGCGCTTGTGTAAGAACTGCGGTAGCCCTTCCGGTTGCTTCACCTTTTCCTCTCATTGCCAACTGTATTGCCGGAACAATGGCACAGGTAACGACGCCAACCCCAGCTGCTATACCAAGAGAGCTGAGTACCGAGCTATTGTCATCTTGTCCAAAATTGGTATCGCCTATATTGGGCAGTAAGCCCCCTGAAGGATTTGAGTCGACTATAGGGTTAATGCCAGTCGGATTAAACACTGTGCCGGGTCCTGTCGTGACGGACCCAGTCGTACTTACGCTTGTGCCGGGCGTTCCTGAAAGCCAAATAACACCCGGGGTCCCAATTTGGCCCTGAGGTTGGATGATGATAGGAGTGCTTGATGCTCCGCCTGCTGGTATAGATATACCGTCAGAGCCTGGAATGCCCTCTACATTGCCAAGATCGATATTCGCATCACTCCCTGCTGTTGTATTTTGCCCAGGCAACACAGTGCCAACATTCGTTTGGCCATTTTGTGAAGCGCCAAGTTGGCCAGTTGAACTTGCGTTTTGTGCTGTGCCGAATGTGCCTGTGGTTTGTACGGAGGTTGATTCGCGTTGCAAGAACCACCACCACAAAAGTGCCACGAGCAGGAGTACCGCCAGTGCCGTAAAGATGATGTAGAGAATCTTCCGGTTCATATACAAGTGAAGCGAGAGAACAAAAGTCCTCTTTTGATTCCGAGCGAGCGATGTATATATAAAATTCTCATTTTCTATTGTTGTGCTTGCAACAGCAAACTCCAGGTCATACCTGGCTCGTCTGTTCTAAAAAGTATAGCGTTTTTATCAAGGGTTTGAGCGATATTTATAAACATCTGCCCTGCGCTCTGCGCGAGCGTTCGATATTGTTGCACGGCAGCAAGCCCACCAAGAGGATCGCTTATCAATGTCTGCATCGCATCGTATGTGGCAGCCATAGTGGCGTAGTCGTTCACAAGTTCAAGGTGAAACGGCGCGAGTGTTTTGGGCACGGGCAACGCTGCGAGCTTGGTCGCAATAGTTTTGTATGTAGTTTGAATAGGGATCAGGTCTTTAAGCTTGCTTTGGTCGTTTGCGGTCATGGCTGCGTCCATAACTGCGAGCGTCTTTGCGAATTCGCCGTCTGAATTGTTCGTAAAAATGCTCATTGTTGCGTTGCCGTACGCATGCATCGAGTCTTTTGAGTCTGCGACAATGGTGAGATCCGCAGTGGCGTAGGTCTTTTTGGGCTTTATGGCGTCAACTTGCGAGATAGCGCCTTTCACCAACTGCTCCTGAGTCGGGATATCGTCGCCAAGCCCCTGGCTTTTTGCATTAAAAAGGTTAACGAAGAGGCTGCGCGATACCGAATCGGTCAAGTTTTCGCTTTTTGCAGCTTCAAGTAGTCCCTCTATGGTTGCCTGATCCGAGCCAGCGGGCGCTGAAATGCCTGATGTGCCTTGTACTGCCGCGAGCGAGCCTTGCCAGTCGGCCGCTGCACTAGCATTTGCTCCGTTTGAAGTCGAGTCTACGGTTATGGTGTTTGGACGGGAGTGTGTGACGCGATCTGCTGCGTACACAAGCCCTGCAGAAAGCGCCAAAGATACGACAAGGAGAGTAAATTGCCTGCTTGGCAGGAATCGGCGCGAGTCCATTCTCTACAGTATACTATCGATATGCGACTGATTGCCCCGTTTCTTTCCGTACTTCTAACAGCATCACTTATCTCGGCCCCCGTCTTTGCGGCGGCCACAACAACACCGTCTACGCCAGCCCCAACCTCGGTATTTTCGAACTTTTCGTCACAATCAACCAGCAACTCAAATAGTGGAGGCAACAATAATGCCGGCTCTGCCCTGTTGCTCGGGGCTATTACGGGGGCGGCTTTGCTTGGCTCGTTCCTTATCCCAGCGGCCGGGACGGCTGTCACGGTAGCAGAGGGAACAGCGGCGGTTTCAGTTTCTCAGGCCAAGGCAGGACTGTCCTTTGGAGGTCGAATAGCCCTTGTTTTACCGTGTTTAAGCCTGCTAGGGCCTTCAGTTTGGACGGTTATCGTGCCTGCCCCTGCCACCAAACAGCCTCTATATATATGGACACCGGCAACGTTGCGCGGCCTCCCTCCTACGAGTCCTGATGTCCCGCCACCGTATGCGCCACTTCAAGGAATATTGGGGATTGCTGATATTCCGTACTGGTGCTGCCTGCCGCCGGGTATTCCTGGCCCTCCGGGTTTGTGCTTCGTGCCCTATAAACCCTATATAGTTCCAGGGCTTCCTGGCCAGCGTATGCAATTTGCCAATCAAAGCATCTCCCCTTCACCTCCTGGTGCAGTAGAAGCGGCTCTTATACAAGGGGCCGCGGCATCAGCCGCTGCATCAGCCGCCGCGACCACGGTAGATGCCGCGGCCCAGGCCGCCATCACTGCTGCCGTTGCGGCTACAGCCAGTGCGCTACTTGGCGGTGCTGCAGCTGCCGCAAACAAACACTAAGCAGATAGTTTGAGCCATGCCTCTAAAGGGATGTCTTCGGCGCGAGCAGTGTCGGGGATATCCACATCTGTGAACCGTTCAGCGACTGAAGTTCCGAGCACCGGTTCCAAATTGCGCTTCAAAAGTTTTCGTTTTTGTGCAAAGCCTGCACGGACAACTTCAAAGAACCGTGCCTCGTGCGCAGCATTTTCAAAATTCTTTTTTGAAATGTTTCGAACTGCAAGAATTGCCGAGTCGACGTCCGGCGGCGGCGAAAATGCTCCAGCAGGAACTGTCTTTACGTATTTCACATCGCCATATGCTTTCACAGAAAGAGACAAGATGCTCTCTTTCTGTGACCCTGAGCCTGTCGAAGGGTGGCCAGTAATTCTTTGCGCAACTTCTTTTTGTATCAAAAATACGAGCGTGTTTGGTTGATGCACCCCCGAAAGAAATTTTTTAAATAATACGCCGGTGATGTAGTACGGAATATTCGCCACAAGCTTGTACGGACCCTTTCGCATCAGTGTCTCTGCGTCGATCTCAAGTGCGTCACCTTCTACGACTTCCAACCGCCCTTCAGAAATTTCTTTGGTGAACGTTACTTCAAGAATTGGAATAAGTCGGTGATCTTTCTCCACTGCAACAACGTGAGCGCCTCGTGCAAGTAATTCTTTTGTTAGCACGCCTTCGCCTGGGCCGATTTCAAGTACGCGCTCCCCTGCTTGTATTTCCGCAGCATCAGCAATAGAGCGCACGTAACTCGCGCTCTTCAAAAAATGCTGCCCAAGCGACTTCTTTTTTTGCAGCGCCATAGTTAGTCTAAGTAAATTGTACGCCCGATGCGCTCGGGGGCTTCCCACGCAAGGAGAGAGTCGGAGATGTCAGAAAGAAATTGCGACGGCACGGTTGCGTTTTTTGAACCAAATACCGTTCGGTACGAAGCGAATGTTAGATACAAATGTTTTTGCGCGCGCGTAATTGCTACGTACATTAAGCGACGCTCCTCTTCTTTATCTGCGTGCTCATCGTCCATGCGTTCATACGGGAACAGGCCTTCTTCAAGACCGGTGATGAACACGTGTTGGAATTCGAGGCCTTTTGACGCATGCACTGTCATCAAACGAACGGCGTTTGCATCGTCTTTCATCTCATCCTGGTCGCTTTGTAATGCTGCGCTTTCCAAAAATTGCTGGAGACCATCAATAGGTGCTTCGGCTATGTCATATCGGCTTGAAAGGGCTATCAATTCGCGCAAGTTTTCTAGACGTTCTTGGCCTTCAAGCTTGTCCTCTTTCATTTCACGCTCAAGCCCAGATTCTGTAATAACGTAGCGCAGCAAGTCAGATGGCTTTTGTTCGCCTGCTGCGAGCGCAATTTTTTGAAGCAGGAGCCTGAAGCTCCGTACTTTTTCGCGCACAGCTCCGGTGAGTGACTCTTCATCGCCGTTCAGTATCTTCAAGAGTGTTACTTTACCAATGCCGCGAGCCGGGACGTTCGCGATGCGTGCAATATCTGCCGGTGTTTCATAAAGAGCGGCTTTTATAAACGACAGCACATCTTTAACCTCCTTACGTTCAAAGAAGCGTGTTCCAAGCACTTGATAGTTGATGTTTGCATGTAGCAGTTGTTCTTCAATAGCGCGCGACTGGAAGTTGGCTCGATACAAAATGCAAAAGTCGCGGGGCTGTTTCCCATCGCGCAAAGCTTCTTTTATCTTTCGTGCAATAAATCCAGCCTCGTCCATTTCGTCGAAGGCTTGGTAGAGCCTAATTTGTTCACCATCGCCGTTCTTTGTATAGAGATTCTTCTCACGTCGGAATGTATTTTTAGCAATTACTTCGTTTGCAGCAGCAAGAATGGTCTTTGTCGAGCGATAATTTTCTTCAAGCAAAATAATCGCGGCGCCCGGGTATTTTTTCTCGAATGAAAGAATATTCGCGATCTCCGCGCCGCGCCATCCGTAAATAGTTTGGTCGATGTCGCCTACGGCACAAATGTTGCGCTCTTTCCCAACTAGCATCTCCGCCATCTCTGCTTGCGTGGAGTTTGTGTCTTGGTATTCGTCTATATGTATATAGCGCCACTTCTTTTGATAGTGTTCGCGTACTGTGGCATTGTCGCGCAACAGTCGTGCGGGTTTAGAGAGCAGGTCGTCAAAATCCACCGCCCCGTCTTTTTTGAGCGCTGCGTCGTACGCGAGCCACACCTGGGCAATAACTCTGTCGCGCGGCAATTCGGCGCTTTGTGCGAATGCCGCAGCATCGATGCCTTGCCCCTTGTTGCGCGAAATGACGCTAAGCGCCGTGCGCGGTTCTATTTCTTCGTTATTCAAATTCTTGAGAGCGGCTTTTACTTCACGGAGCGAGTCCGAACGATCGTAAATGGCCGGCGTCCGCTTAAATCCAAGAAGTTTGGCATTCTCTTTTAATATATAGAGTCCAAGCGAGTGGAAAGTAGACACGAAGGGCGCATTAAAACCGTAATGGGAAGTTCTTGAAGAAAAGTCTGGCGCAAGGTTCCGTTTAGGAACCGAGGACCCCCGAGGACTTTTCTGAGAGAAGCTTTCCATGGAGGTCTCAAGCAAACTCAACACGCGTTCGCGCATTTCTTTGGCGGCTTTGTTCGTAAACGTGATAGCCAAAATCTGCTCAGGAGGCGTACCTTTGTTAACAATTTCTAAAATTCGGTGCGCAATGACACGGGTTTTGCCCGCCCCCGCCCCCGCAATGACAAGTACGGGGCCTTCTGTCGTTCTGACAGCCTCTGCCTGCGCTTCGTTAAGAGTGCTCACCTATACAAAATACTCTAAATTTTTCCCTCTTCCTAACTGGTCCCCTTTTCGGCGGACAAAACATTACACAATACTCATCGTTATGTGTCTATGGTTTTCATGAAGAATGAGATGTGGCACTATACAAGGCTATTTTTGGATCAAAAATACCACTATCCACAGTTCCGACCTCGTCAAGTTGACCCCTCCCCCTCCTTTTATATAGTGGATAGGTACAGTCTGAATGTTAGATGAAGTGGCTCAACAGAGCCATTAAAGTTACAGAACAGCAGGGCGAGGACCCACTAGGCTTATCGTAGACAGACACACAGACCCTTCTCCGGCGGGCGACCCGTTATTCTCGGTTAAGGCAAAAAAGTCCATTGCAATCGCGCTTACGCTTGGAGGAGCATCTTTGGCGTTTTGCATGCCCATACTGGCGTCGGCCAGTATTTTTTCGTCTTTGATAGGCTCGACTGCAGTGCAGAGCTCGGCATCGGGTTCGTCAGCAAATTCGCAGAACGTAGTGCTGCCGTCTCCTGTTCGCAACCCTGACCCTCATCCAAATATTGGCGGTGGCGATATCAATGTCGTAGGCGGTGTCGCGCTTCTTGCGATAGAAGGCCCATCCGGCACTGCAGCTGATGTCGAAAGTGCGCCATCTAACCAGCAAGTAAGCGTATATACAGTCCGCGAAGGCGACACCTTGTCGGGAATCGCCAAAATGTTCGACGTGACGGTCAATACCATTCTTGGCGCCAATGACATCAAAGGCGGCGTGGTGCACCCGGGCCAAGTGCTCATTATCTTCCCTATACCAGGGCTTGAGCACACTGTGGCAAAGGGCGAGACGTTAAATTCGCTCGCAAAAACCTATCATTCTGATGCGCACGACATCGCGTCCTATAACGGCTTGGCTGATGGAGCAGACCTTATGGTCGGCGACCAGATATTCATCCCAGGCGGCGAAACACCGACGGTCGCGCAAAAACCGGCAACGTCTGGCAGCAAGGCAAGTTCGTCACAAACAAAGAAGATATCTAATATCGCAAGCGGCAAGTCGAGCGAGCCATACCTTGGAGGTTCCGGGCCCGCACTCGCTGGCTACTTCTCATGGCCATTGGCAGGAGGCGTCATCACGCAAGGTTTACACGGATGGAACGCAGTCGATATCGGCGCACCTAAAGGCACGTCAATTTATGCAGCAGCAGGCGGTACGGTCATTGTCGCGAATGGTAGCGGCGCGTGGAACGGCGGATATGGAAGCTATGTTGTTATTCAGCATCCAAATGGTACGCAGACGCTCTATGCTCACATGAGCAAAGTGCTTGTCTCTCCTGGCGACAGCGTCTCGCAAGGCGACATAATCGGTAAAGTTGGAACCACCGGCGAATCTACTGGTCCGCATCTCCACTTCGAAGTCCGCGGCGCTGCGAATCCTTTCGCAAACTAATTTCAAAAAGATCTAGTTTTTTCTCTGGCGATATTGCAGTGCTTCGAGCACATGTGAGTCGTTGATGTCAGGCGCGTCATCTAAGTCTGCAATCGTGCGCGCAACTTTGATGACCCGATGAAATGCGCGCGGAGAAAGTGAAAGTCGCACCGCAGCTTTTTCAAGCGTCTCGCGTACGCTCTGCGAGAGTGGCACGAGTTCTTCTAATTCCCGCGGCGAAAGATCGCTGTTTGTTTTCTGCACGCCACTTTTCTTTTTAATGAGTGATGCATATCGTGCATACTGTCGCGCACGCGCTTCCAAAACGTTTGCGCGCGCCGCTGCTGTCTCCTTCCCCTCCTCCACTTTCTTTCCAAGCTCGGGCAAGTCGACAGGGCCCATGGTCATCCATAAATCAATGCGGTCAGCGATAGGTCCTGAAATTTTTCGTTTGTATTTTTCAAGCGCCAGCGGACTGCAGGTGCACACGACCGTCGGGTGCCCCCAGTTTCCGCACGGGCACGGATTCATCGCCGCAACAAGCGTAAAGCGCGCAGGAAAAAGTGCCGTGCCTTTTGCGCGTGCAACAGCAATAACTCTATCTTCCAACGGTTGCCGCAGCGCCTCAATTACTTTCTTGTCGAACTCGGGGAACTCATCCAGAAACAGCACTCCCCTGTGCGCGAGAGTGGCTTCGCCGGGCCGCGGGCTTACTCCGCCGCCTACGATCGACACATAACTTGCCGTATGATGCGGTGCGCGGAAGGGCGGCATGGTTAAAAGTGTTTCGTGCAACACGCCCGCAACCGAATGGATGCTGTTCACTTCGAGCATTTCATCGAACGAAAGTGGTGGAAGAACGGAGGCGAGCGCTCGCGCGAGCATGGTCTTGCCCGTACCCGGCGGACCCGAAAGCCCCAAATTGTGTCCGCCTGCGGCGGCAATAATTGCTGCGCGTTTGGCGCCTACTTGTCCGCGAATATCTTCCAGAGCAAATTGTGTTTCGGCGAGCGACGCTTCAAGTTTGGTCAGCGGAGTGGGCGCGAGCTTCGGACGTTCCGGGCTCCCTCGTTCCTTCTTTTCGTTCAGATGATCAATAACTTCACCAAGCGACTCCGCAGCAAAAATTTCTATGCCATGCACGAGTGCTGCTTCGCGTGCATTGGCACGCGGTACAAATACGGCGCGCTTCCCTTTTTTCTGTGCATGCGCAACAAGCGGCAATACGCCGCGCACAGGTTGGATGCTCCCGTCGAGCGAAAGTTCGCCGACGAATAGATATGGCTCCGGGTCAAACCGGATGTCGTCGGCCGCGAGTAAATACGACAGCGCAATTGCCAGGTCGAACATCGGCCCCTCTTTGCGCAAATCGGCAGGTGCAAGAGAGATGACGATTTTTTGATTGCGCGTTTTGGGCGACTCAAACCCCGAATGTTTGATCGCCGCAGCAACGCGGTCACGACTCTCCTCCACTGCTTTGTCGGGTAGCCCAACGACGGTGAATGAATGCAGCCCGCGCGACAAGTCTGTTTCTACAGACACCAGGTGCGGCGCGAGCATGCTTGTCTGCGCACCCCACACCCGCGCGTACTGCATACCCGCACTGTAGCAAAGTGCGGTCAGAGAAAACTAAAACAAAGATAAAAACTTTCTAAAATTTAGTCGTCGAGTTCCCCTTCGGATTCCATGTGCGCTTTGCAGGTGCGAGCTGAAGGGTTTGCCTCGAGGCGGTCCATTTCGATTTCTTCGCCGGAAATTTCGCACACGCCGTATTCGCCGTCTTCAATTTTTTGAAGGGCGCGCTTTACATTTTTCCACTGCGCTTCAAGCGGGTCGATTTCGCTGCTGCGCTCTTCGTACTCTTCGATGCGGTCAGCTACTTCATCTTCTTCAGTGGCAGTGTGGTCTATGTCGCCGCCATCAGCTTCCCATTCGCCCTTTTCTTCCCAACCCAAGTCATGCAACTCGCTTTCAAGGCGCGCACGCTCCTCTAGTAATTTTCCTTTCAATTGTGTGATAGTCTCAGTTTCCATACGCACATACTACCAAATTATTGCGACGAGGGAACGGTAAGAATGGGAGCCTGTGTAAGACGGGTTATAACAGCACGCACGGTATCTTCGTTCGTGGTGATAAGCAGTGTGTTGCGATCGAGAAACGTCCACAAGAAATAGATGGTTCCGTCTGCATTTTGAAGGATGCGAGCGTCATGATTAACGACGACTTTATCGGTGAAATTTGTCGGGACAAATACAGGAATCGTCTGCACAGGAGTTGTCGAGCTGGTAGATGTTGCGGCTGTCGTTGTGCTGACCGGGCCTGTTGGCACGGGTTTGATCTTTGGCGCTGGCGTGTAGTCAAACAACGGCGAGAGGTCTTTATGCATGGTTGTTTCCCACGCGAGCATGCCAGCATACGCTTGTTCGTAGGAATCTACTTTAAGCAACAGCAACGGTTGGTTGATGCCGAACGTGTGCACGCCGAGCACATACACTGGAGCAATATTTCGCAAAAACGTGCCGGGTAATGAAGGAGCGAGCGTTCCAAGCAAATCCTGTGCGGTTTCGTACGTGGGCAGAGCGTCTGTCGTTGTTGGAGTTTTTTGTATATAGAGCTGCGCAACAAGCCCAAGAGAAAGTGAGACCGCATTTTTTGCTTGCGTAAGTTGCTGCATGAGCGACGTTGCACTTGTGTTTTGTGGCACTGTCACAACAATTATGCCATCGGTCGAGATGTATGGCGTTTCGCCAGTGACTTGCGTTGGCAATGGAGCAGGACGCGACACTGCGTACCAAAGGAGCCCGCCTGCGGCGAGGATCAATAGTATTCCGACTCCAACAAACACTGGCGTGCGCCACGAAGGTGCGGCCGCTGCTTCCGGCTGCATGTCGGCAAGCGACTGCGCTCCTCGCCTGTCAGCTTCTGCTGCAGCAATTGAAACGACCGACGCGCCTTGCTGTATGACACTTGCAACGTCGTTTTGGTATGTCTGGAGTGGGCGAATGGCGTCTGTTGAAGCTGGAGCCACCCCAACTGTTGCGGATGCCGAAGCAGAATTTTCTCGCGGTTCCCCAGAACCGATTGAAAAGTTCTGCGCAGGCTTAGATACAGGCTCAGAGGGTTTTATCAAAGTCGCATTTTGTTCTTGCGCAAGCAAAACACTCGCGTCAACTCGCTGTGCCGAGTCGACCGACGGCACATCTTTTTTAGGAAGGAGGATTTTGCTTAAGTCTATCTCTACCTTTTTATTGGGCAGCTTCTCCGCCTCCGAATTTTGGTCCGCTTGAGGTTCTAGGTCCATTGGTTTGGGTAGACGGCTGGAGGCCTTTGCGTGCTGCGAATTCCGGATCAGCTGCTTTTATCGAGAGGTTGATGCGGCCTTTGTCGTCTATCTCTTTTATCATAACCCGCACTTTGTCGCCGACAGCGACTGCAGATGCAATCTTCTCAATTCGGAACGGTGCAATTTCTGACACGTGCACCAAGCCTTCAGCATCTTTGCCCGGGCCGATGCGCACGAATGCGCCAAAGTCCATCAAGCGCGTCACCTCCCCTTCGTACATTTCGCCAGCTTTATATTCTTTAACCAGCGCCGCTATCATGTCCTGCGCCTTGCCGGCGCTGCCATCTTTGCCGGTGATGAATATCGAGCCGTCATCTTCTATGGTGATGTCGCTCACACCGGAGACATCCTTAATGCCGTTGATGGTCTTGCCGCCTCCGCCGATGACAAGGCCAATTTGGTCGGGGCGTACGCGCATAGTAACGATTTCAGGTGCGCGCGGAGAAATATTTGCGCGAGGCGCTGCGATTGCCTGCTGTATTGTTTCCAAGATATGCATGCGTGCAGCTTTTGCACCTGCGAGCGCTTCTACCAAAATCGGTACAGACACACCATCCAATTTGATGTCCATCTGTATCGCAGTGATGCCGTCTTTAGTGCCAGCAACTTTAAAGTCCATGCCGCCGAATTCGTCTTCAGGACCTTGAATGTCTGTGAGCACGCGATGTTCGCCGTTGTGCGTCATCAAACCCATCGCAATGCCAGCAACCGGCGCTTTAATCGGCACGCCGCCGTCCATGAGCGCGAGTGTTGATGCGCAGACAGAGCCCATCGATGTTGAACCATTGGATGCCAGACATTCAGACACCAAGCGAATCGTGTACGGGAATTGTTCTACTGGAGGGATGACCGCTGCGAGTGCTTTTTCTGCAAGCGCACCGTGCCCAATCATGCGGCGATTCAACCCGCCTACGCGTCCAGTCTCCCCTGCCGAGTACGGCGGGAAGTTGTAGTGATGCATGAAGCGCTTCTTCACGTCATGTTCTTCCATTGTGTCGAGCACCTGCGAGTCGCCAGGGCCGCCGAGCGTCAGTACTGAAAAGACATGTGTGCCGCCGCGGTAAAAAATGCCGGTGCCGTGGAGTATCGGCGAGATTCCGCCTGCTTTTGCGAACAACGGGCGCACTTCGTCCATGCGGCGGTTGTCCGCGCGCTTGTTGTCTTCGACTGCACCGCGATGAATTTCCTCGTCGACTTTATCTTCAAGAAAACGCTTAGCGATTCCAGGGTTTACGTCAGCGTATTTCTCATCTTTGAGCTTCTCTTTCCATTCATCTTGGACGGCATGAATAGCGTCTTTGCTCGGCACGCCGCAGAACACCGCTGCAGAGAGTTTTGATTTAAATTCAGTTTCAAAAAGTTCTGCGAGTACGGCTGGGATTTCGGGCTTCTCTGCCGGCATCTTTTCTTTCCCGATTTCAGCAATGATTTTTTTCTGCCACTCCAAAATCTTGTCGTGCTCCCCTACTGCTTGTGCAAATGCTGCAGCAACATCATCCTCCGATGCTTCCTGTGCTGCAACTTCAATCATGTTTATTGTGCTGTCTTTGCCGCAGGCAAGAACATCGAGTGCCATGTCTGCACCTTCCCGTTCCTTGTATGTTGGGTTGACGACAAAATCTCCCGGGCGTTTCTTGCCGACACGGACTGCCGCAATAGGACCATTCCACGGAATGTTTGATGTTGCGAGCGCGAGCGATGCTGCATTCACTGCAATTGATGCCGGGTCTTCTTCATCAAGCGCAAGCATCGTGATAATGACCTGCACTTCATTGCGTATGTGTTGAGGAAACAATGGGCGAATGGTGCGGTCAACAATGCGGCCGGAAAGTATGGCCGCTTCTGAAGGTCGTCCTTCGCGGCGCACAAAGCGCGAACCGCCAATGGTGCCTGCTGCATAAAAGCGCTCCTCATACTCGACGCTCAGTGGGAAGTAGTCGATGTCGTCGCGCGTGCGCGCCGAGATGACCGCGGTGGCCAACAACGCGGTGTTGCCGTAGCGCATGATGACCGAGCCGTTGGCATTTTCAGCCAAGTCAGTAAATTCGGCGGACATCGTCTTGCCGCCTACTTCGAGTTCGAACGTCTTTGATTGCATACCTCCTTTTAAGCGGAAGGCCGTAGATTTTAGGTCTCTTTATCTCGAGCCAGTCGAGAGGCTCGCAAAAAGGCCTACGTATCTGCGCCCTTCGCGCGATTACCTAATATATCCATACTTTAGGCCAAAAACCCCTTAAAATCCAGCCTTTTTGCCTACTTGACAAAATAGCCTAAGCCATGGTATAATATACATGAAACAGTGAGCTTCGGGATCTAGGTCCCAAAAGCCTTTGAAAGAGGGGAAAAGCAATGGATCGCACCACGTTGGTGTCATGGAAGTACGCCGCCCTCAAGGCGCTGACGTACTGGGTGTTTTGGGCCCTGATCTTCGGGGCTCTGGCACTCCTGGCGATTTGGTGTCCGAGGGCGACGCTCTGGTTTCTGAGGATTCCGGACTTCGTCACAATCGGTCTCACCAAGCTCTTCTGGGCGGCATTCGCCCCAGAGCAGGCGCAGGCGGTCGCCAGCCATATCGCGAAGTGGCTCGGGCCTCTCGCCAGCAAGGTGAGCAGCACGGCCACGGAGTACGCACCGCGGGCAGTGATCCTGGTGCGGCTGGCGTTCAACGGGACCATCATGATCTCGTTCACCGCCTGGTTGCTCCGCCTCCCGCTGGTCATCTACTACTTCAACCCCCGGTTCGTCGCAGAGCTGGTCAAGAAGTAGCTGCAGACCTCGTTCCAACAGAACGCCGCCGTCCCTTCAACAAGGACGGCGGTTATATTTTTGTCTACTTTTCTTCTGAACTTTCGTCGGTGTCTTCGGGTTCGGAGTCATCGTAGACTTCCTGTCCCACATCGATGCCTTCGTCTTCAGACGACGACGGTCCGCTGCGGAAACTTGGCAAGAAGCCGCGGCCCCCTCCTCCGCCTCTATAGTTAATGAGGTAGTTGCGCGGGTTGTCGCACATGTCTATGAAGTCGTCGGTCGACTCGCGCAGTTGGCCTGATGCAGACTTGCCAAAGGCAATGACTTCAACCTGGCAGCCGCGCGCGTAGCGCAAATATTCGACAAGCGGCACAAAGTCGCCATCGCCTGTCGCTAAGATGATGGTGTCGAGCTTTTCTGCCATCGCAATAGCATCAATAGCCATGCCAATGTCCCAGTCGGCCTTTTTTGCGCCGCCTGCGAATATGCGGATATCTTTAACTTTCGTTTCGATACCGAGCTTGTTGAGTGCGTCAAAGAAGCCTTTTTCTTCTTCGGATTCTGTGCGGATAACGTATGCGACTGCGCGCACAAGCACACGGCCTGCGAGCGCTTCCTTCACCACGTTGCCGAAGTTTACTTTCGATTTATAGAGGTTCTTTGCGCTGTGATACAGATTTTGCGTGTCTATAAAAATGCCGACACGCTGGCTTTTTTGCTTAATGATTGCCATACAAACAAATAAGTGAACAGTCTTTTAAAAATTATGAACAATTACGAACACGAACAACACCTTACCTTAGTGTATACGAAGAAATGGTGAACACGGGTGCAATAAAATCAACAGCGCCAAAAAGTAATCCGCCAATCGGCGGTTATTACTTCTTCAAACCGAGCTTCTTAACAATAGCGGCGTAGCGCTTCTTGTTATTCAATTCCAAATACTTCAAGTGCGTGCGGCGGTCTGCGACCATCTGCAAAAGTCCGCGGCGCGAGTGCTTGTCTTTCAAGTGTTTCTTCAAATGCGTCGTCAATTCGTCGATGCGTTTGCTGAGCACAGCGATCTGGACCTCCGGAGATCCGGTGTCCTTGTCATGAATTGCCGATTCCTTGATCGTTTTTGCTTTCTTCGTCTTGGTAAGCATGTGCCAATATACTAGCACAGCAGTAAGGTTTACGCAAGGGGGTCCGTGTGTCGTTGTATCTATATATAGAAAGTCAGAACCCCTAGTCGCGCATGGCAACTAGGGGCTCGGGGACGGGTGGCAGGGTTTATTCCGCCGGGGTTGGGCGTTCCCCAGGAGGGAACAGGCGATCTCGGACACCCTGCTCGACGAGCGGGTGCTGGCCAGGCGGGTAGTGCCTGACGTTGCCCTTATTGGGTCCGAGGGTGCGAGCAAAAGCCCGCAATTTGCCAATCAGCCTCGATAAGCGCTTCATGAGGGGTCTCCTGTTTCTGGGTACTCCTACTCTATACGGTACAACTCTGCAATAATAGGCCATAGTTCAAGTTTTGTCAACCCCCTCTTTGGCTAGGGTAAAATTGGGGCATGGCCAAGGACCTAGGCAGCCTCAAAACCGAGTTTTTGGAGTATTTGGAAATAGAAAAGGGCCGCTCGGTAAAGACGGTCGAAAACTACGACCGCTACCTCACCCGCTTCTTGGCGCACACCAAAATCACCTCCCCTGCCAAGCTGACAGAACAGGCGGTGCGCGAATTCCGTATCTTTCTCAATCGTCAGCCGGGGATTTCCGGCACGATGAAGCACAAAACACAAAACTATTACATGATCTCCTTGCGCGCCTTCCTTAAATTCTTGCGCAAGCGCGAAATCGAATCCTTAAATCCTGAACGCATCGAGTTGGCAAAAGTCGGCGCACGCGATTTGGATTTAATTACTGGGCAAGAACTCGGCCGATTGTTGAATGGTCCCAAAGGCTCTTCCCTTTCCGACTTGCGGGACCGTGCGATTTTGGAATTATTTTTTTCGACCGGTCTTCGTGTATCAGAGCTCTGCTCGCTCAACCGCGACCTGGACCTTTCGCGCGACGAATTTTCTGTCCGCGGCAAGGGCGAAAAAGTTCGCGTCGTCTTCCTTTCGCCCGAAGCAAAAAAATCTATTAAAGAATATTTAGACAAGCGCGGCGATATCGAAGACGCACTGTTCATCCAGATGGGAAAAAATTCTAAAAATGCAAAAGATTTGCGGCTCACTCCCCGCTCCATAGAACGTTTAGTAAAAAAGTACGCGACCAAAGCCGGCATCACGCGCAAGGTCACGCCACACGTCATACGCCACTCGTTTGCCACCGACCTGCTCCAAAACGGTGCCGACCTCCGCAGCGTACAAGCGTTGCTTGGCCACTCCAACATCACCACAACGCAGGTGTACACCCACGTCACCGACAAACACTTGGCTGAAGTCCACAAAAAATTCCACGGGACAGGGAGGAGATAAGTTGGTATTGTCGTGGCGTATGGCACATATACCCTTCTCACTCGAGACGTTAAGCAACAGCCAAGATTTTGATATTTACAAAGGCACGGAGGAAGTAGTTGCGTTTGAAGAGTCGCTCGTGAATGCGCTCCCTGATGGTGAAACGCAGTACATAATCGGAGGCGGAGCTGGAGCGTTTATCTCATTCTTTGGCGATAAATACGAAGAGATTTCTTCAGTTGCACGAGCGCATGGGTTCAAGGCGAAGTACATAGGCGCGCCTTCGGAACGTGAATGGCTCAAACGCGCACAAGCTGCTAACTCATATTTTGAATACCGAATTTTAGATGTGCTGCCTACAACAAGCGTGCAAACAGCCATTCGTTTCAATAGTGTTACGTTCTACTCGTTCGGCAATCCGCCGCTTGTCTATATTGTTAAATCAAAATCTGCGTACGAAGACTACCGAAAATTCTTCGACGCGCTCTGGGACTTGGCGAAATAAATAAAAAAAGAAAAGAGCGAGGGGTTTATCCTCGCCCGCGTCATTCGCCCGGTTTGATTCCTGTTTCGAGAAAAGCAGCGACTTGGTTTGGGTCGATGCTGCTCCCTTTGGCGAATCCACCACTGACGTAGCTCCATTTCGTCCGGAGATGGAAAGTGTCCTTGTAATTTTGGAACGCTTCCGGGTTCTCCTTCTTGAGCCTCTCCAGAAATTCGATTTCAGCTGCTGTGCCCCACCACATGGGCGCCTCCTTTAGTTCAGCATCTTCGGGATACCAGGTGCTGAAGTTTGGGCGCCTTCAGCTTGTTCATCGCCCAGCAGTCCGATTTTGCGGACACGCCAGCCCATGGTGATCTCGAGGATAACCATGTCCTCCCGCTCTTTTTTGGAAAGGCATTTTCCGTACCCTTCCTGAAGTTTGAGGTCGAAAATTGCCCCCAGGGCTGCCAGTCGGAGATTCCGAAGAGCGTTGATGTGAGACTGCTCTTCCGAAATTGTGTCGCGGTCCACGTTCTTCCAGTACTGGGCCGAGGCGTTCACCTCTGCGTAGTACAGGGTCGCCACTTGCTTGAGGAAGTGGTCGGTGACCGGTTCCCCGACCGCGTTGTCCCCCTCGCTTTCCGGCAGTTCGGCGAAGGTCATTTCTTCGTCGGTAACGGCGGCGATGTCGTCAAAGATGGTTTCTGCGGCCATGACCCTCTCCGGGTTGGTTGTGCCTCTACCTTAATACAACGCGGTTGAGGTTGGAAAGTCAAACGGAACAAGGTAGAGTAATGCCGATGGTTCTTCCCTTCCATTAGCCGGAGAAAGCCGCCATGGAGATTGTGAAAGAAGGCTCAGTGCCGCCGCCGGAGCTGTGGACGACGACGCTCACCTGCTCAAAGGATGATGAGCACGACAAGAAGCAGGGCTGCGGCACACAGCTCAAAGCTGGGCCTCCCGACCTCGTGCTGATGTATTTCAGGGGCACGCACTTCCATCACTACTACACAGCTGTGCAATGCCCGCGGTGTATGAAGTACAATCGTGTGTGCCCGCCTGAGGTGGTGTGGCGACCGGTGCACACCCCCGAAAATAAGGCGAATGCCATCTTTGATGGCTTCCAAGATTAGTTTCACCCGGCGCCTGGCATCGTCAGGCGCTTTTCTTTTTAAAATTTTGTTTCTGTATATTCAAAACTGCCGACAGGAAATGGTTTTTCGGAGCCGATGAAGACACAGTGTGCTTCGATAGTTTTATTTTGCGAAAGGACGAGCGGGACCCAATGCACATCTGCGGGCCACATTTCTGAAAGCGGCAAGTTGTTGATGTCGTGCCATGCGGGCGCCATCTCTTCTGTTTCTGTCGGCTCGCCAGAAAATTTTTGTGTAACGAACACATGCGCGTCGTGATTGTAGTCAGGCTTTTCTGCAAATTCAAAATTTATGTGCGCGACTTTTTTCAAATCCTCTGGCTTCACGGTGAGCCCGCATTCTTCAAGTGTTTCGCGGCAGGCACTTTCTTCTATTGTCTCCCCTTCTTCTACTCCGCCGCCAAACCCGTTCCAATACCCTGCGCCGAAGGTTTTGCCAGGGCGCTCTTTCTTTTTCCCAAGCAGTACCTTGTCGCCGTCTACTATAAAAAGGAGAGATACCAGCCGCATACATATAAAGTGTAGCGCTTTTTTGTTAGACTGACAGCATGAAGCTTATTTCCTGGAATGTGAACGGGATTCGGGCGGTGCATACAAAAAAGCTATTTGTACCCTTTGTTGAAGAATTCAAACCCGATGTGCTCTGTTTGCAGGAAACCAAGGCCCAGCAACACCAAAGCGAGGTAGATCTGTCTGAATACGAGGAATATTGGAACTCGGCCGAGAAAAAGGGCTACAGTGGCACGGCGATTTTCACCAAACACAAGCCTATTTCTATTATTTTGGGCTTTCCCGACGATATCGCTAAGAAATACAAGCTTACAGACGATGGTTACGGCGACCCAACCAAAGAAGGCCGCGTTATTGCCGCGGAATATGAGAAGTTTTATGTGGTTACGGTCTATACGCCCAACTCCAAGCCAGACCTTTCTCGCCTTGCCTTGCGCCACAAGCAGTGGGACCCAGCGTTTTTGGCATATATGAAGCGCCTGGAAGAGACAAAACCCGTTGCATTTTGCGGTGATTTGAACGTGGCGCACCAAGAAATCGACCTTGCTAACCCAAAAGCGAACGAAGGCGAACATGGATTCACCAAAGAGGAGCGCGAAGGGATCCAAAACGTGATAGATGCAGGCTTTGTAGACACCTTCCGCCACCTCCACCCCGACACCGAACATGCCTACAGCTGGTGGACGCATTGGGCAAATGCCCGTGCTCGCAACATCGGGTGGCGTATCGACTACTGGTTTGTCTCAAAAAAGCTTGCAAAACATATAAAAAAGGCCGAAATCCTGCCCGATGTAATGGGTTCCGACCATTGCCCCGTGCTTTTGGAGCTTGATATATAAAAGAAAAAGCCGCTTGCTAGGCGGCAACTACCCACATCTGGTTCGTATAGCGATTATGGGAATCAGTCCAATGACCTTTTCGAGGGTTTCCGAAGTCGGCATGTTTGAGTCTATCGTGAAGCCCTCGCGCTCTAGCAGCGCTGCTGCCATTTTTTGCGGCATGCCGGGCTCTGACGCTAGTACCTCCAGGTAGAGAATCTCCACCCGCCTGTAATGGTTGAAAATAGATCGAACATCTACTCCTGCTATCTCAGCAATATCCTCTCGAGTCGGGGTAAAAGTACCCATATTCATCAGGACACGAGTGGCGGCAAGAATTTTTGCCTTGGTGTTCGCCGGACGCGGGTCCGGGTTCTTGGCCTTTCCTCTCATCACGAACTCCTTCCAAACAGTGCGAGGTTCAGCTTACCTGTCTGAAACAGGCCCCTTTGGAATCCTAATCACGGAGTACAGAAAAAGCAATAAAGTATTACAAATATATTTAGTTTCAAATATTTTTGATGATAAAAAATTGACACAAAAGCATTGATAATGTTAGAGTTTTGGAAGTAATGTCAAAAAAAGTTGATGATATTGCAAATAAGGAATTGTTGAAGAAATTGGAGAGTCTTGGGCTCTCCGACAAGGAGGCGCGGGTCTATATTGCCCTGCTCCCGAGGCAGGACACGGGCACTTCTAACCTCATCCGGGCGACCGGTCTGCATGGGCAGTTTGTCTACATGGCGCTCGAGCGGCTCGAGGAGTTGGGGCTGGCCAAACACGTAGTCCAGAGCGGCCGGAAGAAGTTCAGCGCCAACCCTCCGGAGCGGATCTTGGCGCTGGTCGAGGAAAAGAAGTTGGCTGCCCGGGCAGTCGTCCAGCAACTCCATCAGCAGTTTGCCGGCAAGCATGAACAGGCCTTCGAGGTCTTCCAGGGTGACACTGCTTTTGTCGCTCACGAGTTTGCTTTGCTTGAACAAATGCCCGAGGGTGACACTATATGTATCTTAGGCGGTGGAGGTCATAAGTACGTGAGCCTTATGGGGTCGGATATGAATGAATATGAACGCCGGCGTATAGAGAAAAAGGTCCATCTGCGCTATATAAGCACCGATGGAAATCACAACTATCTTAAAATAATGGCTCAAACTAGAGCTTTTTTCGACTACCGGGTGCTGCCCGAAGCCGTTCCAGGCGTTGATACTGACATTTTGATGGATAAAATAAACTTTCTGCTCTTTGGCGAGCCCGTTGTTGCTTTTACGTTCACAAATAAAGAGATTTCGGATGGATATCGTCGCTTTTTCGAGGTTTTGTGGAATCTATCAAGTAAATAAAAGGTTTTCCAGAAACAACAAAGCCCCCTCGTCGCATTAGGAGATTGTTATTTTTACGACTTGGAGGCCAATGCTCCGCTTCTGAGTCAACTTTTCAATAAAGAACTAACGAACATCTTGTTGATATTCAATATCTCTGTTCCACAAATTTTTACTAAGGGTGCAGATAAGAATATCACCAACTTATATAGGGAAGTTGATTCGGAAATGAATACATTTACGAACTGTTGCGTTGCAACACGCTACATATGTCAGACAGAACTGTTTCGCTTCTAACTTCCAAACGTCCAGCTACAGGGCAGGAGCCGATATCATTTGTTTGTTATTAGCACTGCATCTAAAATACTCCTCCTAAAGGACAACGTAAAGGACATTTAAAAGACAAGGTGGGGATAAGTCCTTATAGGACAAAGTATTTCTTCTGAATCTCTTGGACACTCGCCTCTTCGAGCGCGTCGCGCTTCTCTTTCCCCTGCTCACCTATTGCACGGAGGGCTTTGTCAGAAAGCTTTGATAAATCAAGGAGTTTTTGACTCAAATAGTCCTTTGTATTGCGTGTGGGGTCGTCCAATACCTCTTCCAAAAGCGCATGCAAATACCAGCCCACGCGTGGTCCCGGCTTCTCCCCCACTATTTCCATCGCTTGCTTGCCGTCCACTGCTAACATTCCAACAGAAATTGGGTCACGCAGAGCTTCTTCTATCATTGCCTGGTATTTGCGCAAGCGAAAGGGCTGTTCTTTAGGCCTACCGGTCCCTATACGGTCGCATACGCGTAGTTTCACTAGGTCTTCGATAGATTCCTTACCTACGTTACTAATGATGCGTCTGACGGCAGATAAGGTGATTTTATCGGGGTCAGAGAAGAACATGTGCCAACGAACGAGTTTTTCTACTGCATCGATGGTTTCACGTGGAAACTTTAAGGCCTCAAGCGCCTTTTTTGTCATCTTTGCACCTACAACTTCGTGCCCGTGGAACGTCCAGTCATGCTTTTCGTCTGACCAGCGGCGGGTTGCAGGCTTGCCTATGTCATGAAACAGTGCAGCTAAGCGCACTTCGAAGCTCCAGTTCTTGTCTGCAGCGTGCTGGAGGGCGCGCATATTATGTTCAAACACGTCAAAGCTGTGAGCTTGATTTTGTTCTACGCCCATCCCCGCCTCAAGTTCAGGAGCAATATACTTCAAAATACCTATATTTTGAGCCACTTTTAGGCCGTCTTTGGGTCGCGCAGAGTTCAATATACGTACAAACTCGTCGCGAATGCGTTCTTTTGAGATTTTGACGAGCTGGCCAGCGCATTGTTTCATGGCCCCCTTGGTGTGTGCTTCGATAGTGAAGCCAAGCTCTGCCGAAATGCGCACTGCACGCATAATCCGGAGCGCGTCTTCAGCAAAACGCTCCTGCGGCTCCCCTACTGCCCGCAAAACTCCTGCAGAGGTGTCCTTTATGCCTCCAAACAGGTCCATAACCTGCGTTGTTGCAGGGTTGTAGGCCATCGCGTTAACCGTAAAATCACGGCGTTTCAGATCGTCTTCGATGTTTGTGCTGAATTGCACCGAATCTGGGCGGCGTGCATCGCTATACTTCCCTTCTGTGCGATATGGCGTTGCTTCAACGATCTTAAGGCTTTCGTTCTCTACCCCATCGTTAACAATACCTACGGTGCCAAAGTCGTTCGTGTAGAAAGTATTCTCAAATAGGCTCTGAATCTCTTCAGGAGTGGCATTTGTAGTGATATCCCAGTCTTTTGGCGAACGTCCAAGCAATAAATCACGCACACAGCCCCCTACTATCCAGGCTTCAAACCCAGCTTTGGCGAAGGTTTCTGTTATTCGTGAAACTTCCGGCGGGATTTGGCTTTGCAGCAGCTCCATATATTCAATTTTATCATGCACTTACTCTGTGCTCCCGCCAGGACTCGAACCTGGAACAGCTGGTTCGAAGCCAGCCGTGATATCCATTTCACCACAGGAGCATCGCCTATTAATTTCTGTGCGGATAGGGAGAATCGAACTCCCGTCTCGTCCTTGGCAAGGACGCATTCTACCACTAAACCATATCCGCGATGTTACCGACTATATCATAGCTTTCACTTTTGTAATATACTTAGTGAAGAGATTTTCAAAGTCCACTATAAGACTTTTCTGTGGACAAATGTGGGGAAAAGTGCATAAAAGACGTCTTTTACCTTCCTGTGGCAGGCGAGTGTTACATATGTAACATTGTTACACGTGAACCCTTAGGTGTATGAACAATAAGACCCCTAAACGCAGAGTTGGCGACATTGGAGAGCAAGTTGCGGCGAAATACCTAGAAAAGAAAGGGTTTTTGATTGTTGCCGCTAACTACCTCAAACCTTGGGGCGAGCTGGACATTGTGGCTACTAAGGCTGACAAAATGCATTTTATAGAGGTAAAGACGGTTTCACGTGGAAAGTGGTGGGGGAGTGATCAAGCTCGCCCAGAGGAAAATATGCATGTCCGTAAGGTCAGACGCCTCAATAGGGCTATTCAAACCTACTTGCTTGAGCGGAAGGTGCCCAAAAAGGTTGAGTGGCAGATAGACTTGGTCTGCGTATATTTGGATTTTTCGACTAGGCGCGCTACAGTTGAGAGGTTCGAAAATATTATTTTGTAAGCTGTCATAAAGGACATCTATAAAAGACACGGGACGTAGTATAGTGGTAGTACACCTGCTTTGGGAGCAGGATGTCCGAGTTCGATTCTCGGCGTCCCGACCACAATAGATATGAAGATAGAAAGAATTACTCTAACCACACAAGCTTCGAGCGGCTACGCATTGCTTGATTCGGGTAGGGAAGAGAAGCTCGAGCGTTTTGGTGATGTGCTTCTCGCACGCCCTGATCCGCAGGCGCTGTGGGAAAAGCGTCTATCTGCAAGTGAATGGGAGGAAGCAAATGGCGTATATAAACGTGAGAGCGGCCCTTCGACAAGCTCAGGGCAAGCAGGGAAGTGGACAGGAAATCTGCCAAAAGAATGGCAAATAGAATTTGGCGGACTCAACTTTCTTATAAAACCAACCAGCTTTAAACACACGGGGCTTTTCCCCGAACAGCTTTCAAATTGGGAATGGGTGGCGAAGACTCTAGAAGCTCGAAGGAGTGTTTCGCAGGCCGACGGGCCGAGAAGCAGCGAATTTTCAGCAGAAAATTACGCGACTCCTGAGGGCTTGCTAGATTCGAAGCCATCAATTCTGAATCTCTTCGCATACACCGGTGGCGCGACGCTTGCCGCTGCACAAGCTGGCGCGAAAGTGACTCACGTCGACGCAAGCAAAACAGCAGTAGCGTGGGCAAAACAAAATGCAGAACTTTCAGGTTTGCAAGACGCGCCGATCCGTTGGATCACCGAAGATGCGCTCACGTTCGTGCAACGCGAAATTAAGCGCGGCACCACGTACGACGCAATTATCATGGACCCGCCTGCATTCGGCCATGGGCCGGCAGGGGAGTTGTGGAAGATAGAAGAAAATTTTTTGGAATTGATGAAGCTTGTGCCGCAGCTTTTGAGCGAACAGCCTCTCTTTGTGCTTATTAACGGCTATGCGGCAGGATATTCACCGCTTGCGTTTGCATACAACCTCGAATCCCTCTCGCAAACATTTGGCGGCAGTATTGAATATGGCGATCTAGAAATAGCCCATTCGAATTCCTCAGGGCAAGCAGAAGATAGAGTTTTGCCTTGCGGAATCTTTGCTCGTTGGGTAAGATAGACATATGGAACGCACAGCACAAACGAGCTATTTCTTTAGCTGGTTTACCCCTTCCTCGGGGAGTCTTGCGCTGCGGTAGTTCCACCTAAATACCGACGAACAAGGCCCCTCGAAGGGGTTTTTTGTTTTTCGGATGATGTACATGAAAGGGAGTTTGTCATGAGCGATGGGTATTTCGTAACCGAACCTGGCGGCCCGAAGCCACCTTCTGACACTGACCGCCAAAAGGTGGAGCCTGAGCCTAAGGCTACGACGCCTGAAGCGACTTCCACCAAGGACAATCAACCTGAATGGTTGCGTCAGGCGCTGGCTAAGAAGCCACCGCGGGGCTGGGATTGCACATAGTTCGTGAGGCCGCGCTTAGCGCGGCCTTTTCTTTTACGTTGACCAGCGCGCAAAGAATTTATATCGTAGAGCTGGAGCACAAACGACTCCAGTAAGGAGTACAGTGAGTAAAGCACTTAACCCTCTTGAGGTAATCTCCCGCGTATCGGCGGCAGTTCAGCTGGCAAACGAGGGTACTGATCGCGGCGGCGTAGCACTTCGCATCGTCCGCCGCGATAATGGTGCCTGTGAATTCGCATCATTCATCGGTAAAGTCGAAGAAGGGAATCGCACTACGTTCAGCAAGGTGGTGGAATGCAGAGCATCGTTCGTTCTCCATCCCAACGCAGACCTAAAAATGGTCGGTGTCGTCGATGCGGTTCTCGGTATTCGCTTTGCCTGGGCACTGTATGGCCTAACAAGCGACGAAGACCAGCTCGTAGCCTGTGTTGCCGCCGTCGCTATGAAGGATCTGACGCCGGACGAAGCGAAAGAGATGCTCGCTGAGAATTTGCACAAAGAACGTTTCGACGAGTTCCATACATGCGTCCAGGGGGTAGGCGGACCGCGGTGATAGTCTCATGGCCTTCGACACACAGTCGCGGGCCTTTTTCTTATCTTATTTTCCCAGTACATCAAACAGTTTTTTCTGTTCATCGAGGCCCGTTGTTTGCGCAAAGGTCGATGCTTTCTCTGCCAAGTTTCCGGTTAACAGCGCTGCGATGCCGCCTTGCCCTGCTGCACGTAGACTGCGGTCGATATGCGAAAGGGTAATGGCGTGAAGTTCGCGGGCGCTTGTCGAATTTCCTTCTGTCGCTGTCGAGACAATGCCTTGGAGCGCCCCATCTTGTATGCGCACAACTGCGCCACCAGATGAACCGGCTTGCGACACTATAGTGTTGCCAACAGACATGAGGTCAGGAGTACCTGCGTCCGTAAATGCAAAAATGTCTTGCACAGTAGTAAGCGCGCTTGAGATATACAAATTCATTTCAATGGTGATGCCTTCCAAGTATTGCGCGGGATAGCTTGCGATGAGAATTGGCTCCCCGCGAAATGGCTCGTTAACCGTCATCGAAAGGGCAGGCACTGTTTGCGGCAATGCGCTTCCGTCAGCCATGGCGGTGATAATCAAAAATGCGTAGTCATTTTCACCGGTGCCTTCGCCTTCTGCGGCGGTGAGCTGCGATGCGTTCGCGTCTATCCATGCAGGCGGCAAGTACAAAAGCTTTGCGGTATATGTTTCGTGCGCCGGACTTCCGGTTCGAATGGTGCAGGTTACGTTGTCTTTTACTATATAGTCGCGCAGTAAAAAGTATTGCCCAACGTGCGCGTTGGTGAGCACAATGCCGCCCGTGGCTATCATCACGCCGCTGCCGGAAATCGGGTTGAGGTACCCGCCGCCTTTTGTGATACAGAGTATGTTCACAAGCGCTGCGCGTGCTTTTTCATTCACGACGCTTTGTGAGAGGGAAGGAGGCAACGCAGCAGGAAGAGCTACAGAAGCTGGTGTTATAGCCTGCGCAGCAACCCTCTGACTCGCCTGGGGGCTCGCAACCGGGTTCTGTTTCGGCTTTACAGACGTTGCAGTCGTCGCTGTCTTCGAAGATTTTTCCTGGGCTATAGGAGTTTGTGATGTAGAAGTTGCTACCTGTGCAGGCTCCACAGGTGCAGTGGTAGTGCCGACGCCCGAGTGCGGCATAAACGGAGCAAGTACGGCATGGGCGAATAACCCCAACCCAATCACAATAACCTTCAAGAATGCTATTAGCCCTTGCATGGGTTCAGTATACAATTTAAGGTATAGAAGTTCGCGTTCAAAAAGCGGGATTAGTTTAGTGGTAGAACATCAGTTTTCCAAACTGAGAGTGCCGGTCCGATTCCGGCATCCCGCACAGAGTTACGTATACTTATCTATATGCTGCCGCCAAAACATCTTCTCCTCGACTCACATATAGATGTTTCTCCCTTTTCAGACGAAATACGTCATATATATGATGTGGCAGACTCCACGCGTGCGGCTCAAGTTAAATATCATGAACATACTGTTTCTGCTGCGTTGTTCAATCTAGATTTAGCAAAAGACCAAAGTAGGGAAGCATACCAGCACAGCCAGATCACTGTAGAAACTCCGTATACGAAAGAGTTTCCGCATATCGTATCGTGGGTTCAGGGTTATGCGAAGGCAAAGCACTCCGTCGTTTCGCGCGCTCAGATGGTTGTATTGAAGCCAAAGATGCCCGTGCACAAGCACATAGACGTTGGCCTCTATTACGCGTTGCGCGCACGCTACCACTTAGTGTTGAGCTCTGAAGGAAGCACCATGCACGCCGGAAATGAACAGAAAGTATTTCATACGGGAGATGTATTCGTATTTCCGAATACTGTTATGCATTGGGCGTATAACGAAGGCGATACGGACCGCATACATTTGATCTTTGATCTTTTGCCTAAAAGCACCCTTGCGTTGTGCGTGCGCTTTATCTATTGGTTGGTAGTGTTGCATCCTCAACAGAAACGCCAAAAGGGCGTTGAGCTCATTAATTTTTCCAAGGCCTGGAAGTATTTTAAAGACGCAGTATCATTTGCCAACGGTACACGATAAGGTTGGTATGGATGAACTCAAGCAACAGCTCAAGGAGATAATCATCTCTAAAATATTTGTATCAGGGAAAAATGAACGCCTTATCGTCAATGGGAAAGAAGAAGGCTGGATGTTTGATTTTAGAAGGGCAACGTTAGAGCCTGACGTCCTCGATCTGTATACCAATATATTTTTTAAGCACTATACGAATCCTGACGAGATCCAGGTGGGGGGGATGGAAGTCGCCGCTGTGCCGCTTGTTGCCGGTATTGTGCAGAAGTCGGTCGCTCTCTCTCATCCGGTATCCGGCTTTTTTGTTCGAAAATCAAGGAAAAAATATGACCTTATGCGCGCAGTGGAGGGCACGGTGCGCCCAGATAAAAAGATAATTTTAGTAGACGATATTCTCAACAGCGGCACGAGCATTATCCAGCAAGTTGAGGTGCTGAGAGAACAAGGTTTCCCGGTCTCGGAGGTGTTCGCGCTGCTGCGCTTTCGCGACGAATCATTCTATGCGGGTCTACATGAAAGGGGGGTCAAACTGACAACACTGTTTGAACTAAATGATTTTTCGACCGTATTGCCAGTCGCTAATATGCAGCCGCATACACATGTGGCAATGCGCGAACCGTTCTCAACGCTTTGGAAATTTGCGAGTCCGAACCCAAATCTTCATTATGTAATTCCTAAATCGGGGCCTGTTATTGATGACGAGTACCTTTATTTTGGCAGTGATAGTGGCTATTTTTGGTGTTTAAACCAAACTAATGGCGAAGTAGTTTGGAAATTTAAAGTCCCTTTCGGTACGGATGGTAAATACATTTTTTCTACCCCAGTTCTCTCACGCGGTCTGGTTATCTTCGGAGCATATGACGGCAACTTGTATGCGCTTGATGCAAAAACAGGGAAGAGAGTGTGGACATTTTTCGATGCAGACTGGATTGGATCGTCACCGTGCGTTGCCGAAGACCTCGGACTGGTGTTTGTTGGCTTAGAGTTTGGATTGTTCCGCAAACAAGGAGGCATTGCTGCGGTCGATATCAAAACAGGAGAGAAAGTGTGGGGTAGAGAGATGGGAGGTCTTACACACGGCTCTCCAGCGTACTCAAAAAAATATCAGACCGTCATATGCGGTAGCAACAACGGGCATGTCTATGCGTTTGATGCAAAAACGGGAGAGCAAAAAGGGGAAGTAGTGACCGAAGGCGAAGTAAAATATGGCATTGCATTAGACGAAGAGAACGATCGTTTTGCATTTGGATCGTTTGATGGGCGAGTGTATCTGCGAGATTTGAAAACAGGCAGCGAAATAGCAACGTTCGATGCGTTAAGTGGTATTTACTCCACTCCATTATTTGATGGTATGATGCTCTATGTCGCATCATTAGATAAGAACATCTACTGCTTTGATGTGACACAAAAAAAGCAAGTTTGGAAATTCAATACGAGTGCGCGTGCGTTCGCGTCACCTGTTCTCATCGAAGGGAAGTTGTATGTGGGCTCAAATACAGGCCGTCTCTACGAGCTTGATCCGAAAACTGGCAAACAAACTGGTTTTTTGCAGCTTGCAGAACGCGTTGTAAATAGGGTTGCCTACAATAAAGCAACAAAAACATTCTTTGTTCCGACGGTTGCGAACGAAATCTACGCTGTCCGAATTAAACCTTAGAAATAAGGGTTTTTTGACGTATACGCTCAGCTATTGACTTTTGTAGTGATGAGTGTGATATACTACCGGTGAAGTGTTTGGGAATCGTCCCAACACAGTGGCAAGTCCTTCGAAAGGGATCACCATGCGTACCGTGAATCGTTTTGCGGCGGTGCTCGCCGCTGTGTTCGGGCTTTTCTGCCTGATGGCTTCGGCCGTCGCGCAGCAGATTGCTGCCGGTCCTGCTGACCCACAGCTCGCCGCGCTGCAGCCCGGTCAGGGCCAGCGCATCGATTACACCAAGCTGGGCGGCTGGGAGAAGATGAACTCCCGCCAGCAGGACTGGTACAAGCGCAATTTCCAGGACCGGACTGATGAAGGGAATGGGAGGTGCAAGTTCCCGAACTTCAACGTCCGGCTTCAGTCGGATTTGCGCGGCCCCTGCTTCCTGACGCAGGGGCAAATGGACGCCGCGAACGCGGGCCAGCCGCTCTTCTTCACGGCGACCGTGACGATACAGAGCGTGCCCTATCGGGATGCGCAAATCCAGATGACCTGCCAGCCTGGACCGAAGGTCTTCGTTGCCGCCAGTTTCTGGAAAGGGCATGTCGGTGTCTGCCAGGTGGCGTCAATCCGGATATCATCCTCATGGGAGGTTCCGGGCGTCACCGACTACGCAATTCTCGTGGTGGACCTGTCCAGGAATGGGCGGTGGGTCCCCATGTCGTCCTACGACCCCCAGTTTACCTGGATGAGCGTCAAGCAGCTTCGAGCTGAAGGATCGCTCTAAATCCTGGTCTTTTGGGATGAAAACGTTGCGCGTGATCCGTTGGGTCACGCGCTTTCTTTTTGCCTACCAGTTCACGTGTGTGAACAAAGAGTAGCTAGCGGGGTAGTTCGATTTTATAAAGACAGTGAGGTTTTGAATGTCTCTTGAAGAACGATCGTTGTTGTACTCACGCATATAGTCAAAGAATCTGTTAGTCGGGTCGGCTTTATAAAGTGCCGTGAGCGTTGCTAGGGCAGGTTCAATAACTTTAGTTGCTTCTGTGAGAGAAATATTCTTCACTACATCTAGGGAGAATATCGTTGATATCAATAAAGATAGGCGCAAAACATTTGCATTATATGACCATAGTTCACTCGACCCTTTAGAATTAGCGTTAAGAGCGTCAAGATTTGCAATAGCATCCGAGTACATATCACGAAGAGTTTGGAACGTGATACGGTCCTCTAGAGGATAGTCTTTGCCTGCCGTGTGAGCATTTTGCCAATAATAGGCAGTGTTAGTGTTGCGAACTTTCTTGACCGTATAAATACTTTTCATGTAGGTCTCAATACCAAGTATTTTATATTCGGGCATTGTTTCAACAGTATTCGAAAGTCTAAGGTCCTTATAGAACAGTGGGGAGTATTTTGCTTTTAACGCACTAAATGCTGTGCTGGAGGGATTTCCAGAAGACAAAAAGGCGACATAAGTTATATCTTCAATTAAATCTCGCTTAAGGCCCTCGGAGTAGCTGGTATTTGTAGCTATAGCTTCATACAGATCATCCAATTGTTTTTCGATCGTCAGCAAGAAAGCTTCACGAACAGTTGATGAACTAGTGCTACTCGAACCATAGCTTGCGAGTGTCGTTTTATATGCATCTGCAAATTGTGAATTAGAAGGGAGTACATATGTTGTGAAGGCGGAAGGATCAAAGCCTGCACGGCGGAGTTTCTCAATGAATATTGACCAAGCCAATGCATCGCCAGTCGTGGGGTTCCGATTATCCAATATAAGAGTTCTTGCTACGCTCGAGATACTTGATTTTTCATCGGAAATAATTTGTGCGAGAGAGCGGCTATCGTTCTGTGCGTTTGTGGATGGGCTCAAGAAAGATTCATTTGATACGAATAAATTAGCAAGTTCCCATTTCTCACGGCCGACCGTTTCTGGATTTGCAGAAGCAATACGATGTAGTTCAGCGCTGTTATTTGAAGCAATTAATTGAGCGATTGCTTCATCTTGAGCCTGTGATGTATTTGAGTGCGGAACGGCGTATCCAAAATAATATGTACCAACAGCAATAGCTACAAGTGCAATAACAGAGGCAATAGATATAAAAATTTTTCTTTTAGATTGATTTGGTTCCATACATTACAAAAATTAGATGCTGCGGTAACGTAAATCACGCGCAGCCATCACTGCTACCCCCGTCAGAACCACCGTCGCTGCAGCCGTCACCACCGCTACCAGCATCTCCGCTGCCACCACCACCACCACCAGCATCTCCGCTGCCATCGCATGAGGATGCCCCATCGCCGCATGAACTACCGCAGGCACATCCTGCTGCGCCACATCCTGCAGAGCCTGCGGATCCTCCGCCGTTAAAAGGGTCTCCTCCGCTCACGGGTGCATCAGCGTGTGCAACAGGGGTTGAGAATGAATCGAGAAGGGAAGAGGGTTGGGAGTTTTTGTCAGCCCCAATCAATACGAAGAGTCGACTTGCGAGCCCTACTAACAATCCAACAAAGAAAATAGATTTCTTCGTGATCTTCTTTACCATTGCCTTATTGTAGCAACCTCTGGAATCTTAGGGAAAGGGATGCGGTGGGATAACTCCCGAAAGCAACTCATGTGGGTTGTAGGTTGTGCCTTTCCATTCGGCGAACTCACACAAACGGTCTGAATCCAGAGTGGCGCAGTTCTCGCTCAAGTACAAAGGCATTAATTTTGGAACGCATGTGCGCACTGCGTGGTACCTAAGTGTTTTGAGCACAGGCGATTGTGCTTCGTATATATATGCATCGTAGCCTTCGCCCAGCTGTTTCAATAATTCAAGTATGTGTGTTAGTGCGTGCCTGTCATCATCTTCAATAGAAGGGAACGCGCGGCTGAATTCAGAGAAGGTTATGGATTTGCTTTGCCAAAACCACTCAACTTTTTTGAGCATTTCCTCCCCGTGGAGGTACTGAATGCGGCTGAGACGACCAAATGACGTAAGAAAAGGCTTGAAATCCTCAGGAAGAGATGTTTCATTGCCATTGTCAAAACAACCAATGAGAGAGCTCATTTCATATAGTCCATCAGATATAGCTGCGAGGGGGTCGACATGAGACGCAGCTGTTACATGCATTCGGGGGCGCTGTGTGCCTCGATCTATAGCAACGATTGTAACGGTCGGGAGCCCAATATTTGTTGTTATATCAAGTATATAGATGTCGAATTTGAATTTTTTGAATTCCTCAAGCAAGGTTTGTGTCATTGCGTCCGGTATGGTCTCTCCGGCAATAACATTAGGACTGGTTTGAGTCAGCCAATAGCACATAAAGCCGTCACGCTGGATGTGTTCTTTAAGTCCGCGTACTACAGCTCCGGTTTTTGTCGTGTAGCCAGCGCACCCGCTTGTAGTCGGCTCATGTACAGTGCCCTCCTTGTGCTGCATTGAGTGCCCATTGAGCCAAAAAGTAGTTTGCGTTGGCAACAACGCGGCTCTATTTTTTGAAATATTTCTGCCTCGTACCCACTGAATTGGTTTTGAAGTGTCAAAGCGGAGTCTCGGAGTGTGCTCTTTCTGTATTGGCAAAAAACGATTATATGTAAACACATTTGCGTGATCCTTCCCATCTTTCACCAGGGTATCTACACTTGCAGAAACCATATTCTTTCGTTCTGCATCTGTCGGCATAGCTAAAAAGTGGCGTTCGAGCAGTTCGCCGATGCATTTTATTAATGCAAGAGTTCTATTTTTATGTGCAGCTGCTGAATGTAGTTTACTTCCAGCAGCAATCAACGGAGATTCAGCACGAAAGGTATGCATGGCGGGGTATCCGTCTCTGCGGTAACGATATCGAATACCATGGAGCACCTCCTTCTTTTTAAGGTACGAAATGAGCATGCTCCAATATAATGAAAGCCCGTAACGGTTTTCGATAAGCACACTTGCGGCAAATGGAGATCGAGCGAAGAATCTGCGCGCAATATATATATGGAAGCGGTCCCGAAGAGTAGAAAAGTTACGAGGCAAACGGAAGGGCCCTGTGTAGGTATCTGCAAAAAAGTCTTTTGCTGGCTGAATAAAACCCTGATGGTCGCCGTGAGTGTATCCTCGTTCCATATCTACTTTCCTAAACCGATAGCGTATACAACAGATTCTTCCGATCCGTTTATGTCCAGCAAATCTTCAAGGGCTAGGTCGTTTGTGCCCGCAAGCGCACGCGCGTTAAATCCAAGGTATTTTGCATTGAGGTATATCATTTGGCCCACATGACCAGCCTCAAGGAGAGTGTAACGATAGCCGCGGCTGCCATATTTTTGGGTGCTGCGCGCGAAGATGCCGGTCATCACAAGCAGGGCGCCTCCTGTTTCAACCCATGGGTATGAGACGTATCGCATAATGTCGGCTTTTGAAAAGTCCTTCCAGAACAAATGTTCGAGCGCATGCTCTTTAATGTTGTAGTGATATACACCCGGTTCGAGGCCCTGAACGTCCCAGGCGAGCACGTACATCTCAAGAGGGTAGCGCGCGCCGCCCGACGGTACTGGCCGCCGTGCGACAGCATCTTTATTTTTCTCTCCGTATGAAAGCTGAAGCAGATGAGAGAGCTGTTCGAGTGTAAGCGAGCCTGGCGCAAAGGCGCTAGGCGAAGTGCGCCCTGCAGCAATGGTATAGAAATCTGCCGTATGCGGGATATGGCGTTCTAGCACAATACGCTTTGCCCGTTCTAATATTTTGTACGTTACGGTTTTCCAGCTTTCAGGCCAGAGGCTGTTGTCTTGGGGTATATGCACCAATCCGCCCTCGTTTTTGTCCTTTGTTTTTCGGTGAAAGTAGTCAAACAAAAGATACATAGCGCACTAACTATAAACCAGAATCAAAAAACCTCCCAGGCGGGAGGATTTTTTGGTGCAAACGTATTGGAAATACTATTTGACGGCTTCTTTCAAAGCTTTTGCCGGTTGGAACTTCGGCACGCGCATAGACGGAACCTGTACGGTTGCGCCAGTGCGAGGGTTGCGAGCGGTGCGAGCCGCGCGCATCTTCGTCTTGAAGATACCAAGGCCTGCGATAGAAACGTCGTCGTTCTTCTTAAGACCGCCGACGATAGCGTCTATCATCGCCTCAACGGCTCGTTCCGCGTCGGCTTTGGTGCCGCCGAGAACGCCGTGGACTTTTTCTGCAATATCCTGCTTGTTCATAGCTATAAACTTGACTGTTAAAAGGTGATTTGCCCTGCGCCCCCAGTATATAACCTGCAAAAAACCGCGCAACAGAGCCACGGGGATATAAAATAGGGGAGTTTTTTGACAAAAAACGGCTTTTGTTTCAGAAAAATATGAAAAATAGCCTATCCTGACACGCAAAACGCCCCAAACCACGTTGGCTGGGACGTTTGCGCGAACGATGTCCACGAATGAGTATACACCAAAAGATGAAATATTAATAATTCCTATGCACATTCTGCAAAAATGCTGATGGTAGTATGGAAGTAATGAATAGGAAACTGTTTTTCTTGGTGAGCGTTGTGATTATTGTGGTGGCAATCGTGCTATTTTTCTTATACAAACCAAAAACAAATCCGACCTCTGTCTCCACATTCACTCCCATCTTGCACGGCACTCCAACATCAAATGGCCAGCTTGAATATTCAGAATCCGCGCCAGGATATTCGATTGATGTTTTATATCCGAGTACAACAGGGCTTGAGGTAAAAGCAGATGTGAAAGCGCGTACGACGCTCGAGCAAGGCTTGGCTGATTTGCTCAAGGGTTTCAAGGATGATTTGGCCAACATGCTGACGCCAGAAGAGCTCGCACGCCTCGCGCAAGATGATAGAAGTTACGAATATGATCTGGCCTACCAAGCGTACCGAGGGCAGGCCACAGTGTCATATGTGTTTACTATCTATGAAGACACCGGAGGCGCGCATCCAAATAGCTTCTTTAAGACGTTTGTATTTGCCAACGATGGCGCAGAACTTAAGCTTGCCGACCTTTTTACTCCGGGCAGCAACTATCTGACGCGGCTCTCCAGCCTTGCCTACGATGGAGTTGTTGCGCAATTGAAGCAGAAATTGGATGGGGCAGAGGTGGTTGATTCGGATTTGGACACAATTCACGACGGCACCAAGCCTGACACAACGTCATTCCAGTCGTTCTACATTGATGGAACAAATTTGCATCTCCTCTTCCCGCCCTACCAAGTCGCAGCGTATGCAGCCGGAGTGTTTGATGTCGAGATTCCGCTTTCAAAATTGCAGGATATCTTGAAGAAATAGGGGACTACATACCTTGCGTATTGTCCAGCTCGGGTATACAGTGGCCGGCAGCAGTTCAACATATTCACCTCGGTGGAGAGAAAGATGCAGGTCCTCCTTCTGATACTCCTGGCTATTGGCATGATTTTCGGGCGTGAGGGGTTGAATGCCGTGTTCGTCCCGATCATGGCGATTCTCCTGTTCGCCGCCCTGCTGTCAATCGGTTGGGCTTGTGTGCGCCAGCTCCGGCTAAAGTTCCGGAGCTAAATCAAAACCGGCCCTCGCCCTAAGCGACGACCGTTTTCTTTTTATATGTAGAGAGTAATTCTATCGAGCGAATTCGACGGCGCGGGTTTCGCGGATGACGTTTACCTTCACTTCGCCTGGGTATTTGAGTTCGTTTTCGATGCGGTTTGCGATGTTGCGAGCAAGTTCGCGTGCCTGGAAGTCGGACATTTCGTCTGGTTTAACAAAGACGCGGACTTCGCGGCCGGCTGAAAGTGCGAAGCAGCGTTCAACGCCAGGGAAGGACATCGCGATTTCTTCGATATCGCCCAAGCGCTTCAAGTAGCTTTCTACACTGTCGCGGCGGGCACCCGGGCGGCCGCCTGAAATGGCGTCGGCAACCTGGACGATGATGCTCTCGACCGTTTCATAGGGGTATTCTTCGTGGTGCGCCTGCATCGCTTTGACGACTTCTTCCGATACACCGAACTTTTGCAAGATGCGACGGCCGATTTCAACATGCGTACCCTGCACTTCGTGGTCGAGCGCTTTGCCGATGTCGTGCAAAAGTGCGCCGGCCTTTGCGACCTGAACGTTTGCACCAAGCTCTGCCGCTATCATGCCGGCGATGTGCGCCATTTCAGTTGAATGCTGGAGCACGGACTGGCCGTAGGATGTGCGGAAGTGGAGGCGGCCGAGAATCATCAACAGGCGAGGATCCAAGTTAAGAACTCCTGTTTCAAAGGCAGCAGCGTCAGCCTTTTCTTTAATAATCTTCGTGACATCCGCTTTTGCCTTTTCAACCGACTCTTCAATCTTCGCAGGCTGGATGCGGCCATCCAAAATAAGATTCTCAAGTGCCATGCGTGCCACAGCGCGGCGCATCGGGTCGAATGATGAAAGGAGAATAGAACCCGGTGTGTCGTCGATGATGACTTCAACACCAGCAGCTCGCTCGAACGCTTTGATGTTGCGGCCTTCTTTGCCGATGATTTTTCCTTTGATTTCGTCGTTTGGAATCGTGACCGCTGTCGCCATAGTGTCCGAAGCAACAGAGTTGCCCAGGCGGTGGATGGCAGTGGTGAGAATTTCTTTCGCACGGCGCTCAACACGCTCGGCGCCTTCGCGTTCAAGCTTTGCCAAACGGACCATCAAGTCGTCGCTCGCTTCGCGTTCAAGTTCGCCGTAGAGCTGTTCAAGCGCTGCTTCTTTTGAAAGCCCCGCTACGCGCGACAGCTCCGTCGTGCGCTCGGTAAGCAAACTTTCAGCACGCTCTTTAATTGTTTTTACTTCTTCAATTTTGCCTTTGACCGTCTCGATCTCTTGATCAAGTTCGTTTTGTTTTTTGTCGAGCTGCTCTTCGCGCTTGAAGATGCGCTCTTCTTGGCGCGTGACTTTTTCTTCTTTTTCTTTTGCATCTGACTCAGCTGAGGCAAGGCGCTCTTTAGCTTCTATTTCAGCTTTTTCGAGCACATTTTTTGCCCCGACCTGTGCATCGAGGAGAATTTTTTGAACCTGGACTTCTATTGAACCTTTACGAGAGAGGACGAGGAGCCAGCGAAACACGTAGCCCACGACCGCGCCCATGAGGGCTGATGCCCCCAAGAGGGATAGTAATAATTTGAGTGACATAGAGAGTTAACATATCGATTATGAAACGCACACCCCCAGAGTATCAGGGGCGTGCGTGCACAGCAACCCATTCGACCTGCTCAGGGCAGGGGAGAGCTATTTATAGTGAGCTTGTCGAACTATTTTTTAGCCGGTGTCTGTGGAATGACCGCTCCCTTGCCTGAAAGGATGTCGTCAATAAGGCCATACTTTTTAGCTTCGTCGGACGACATAAAGTAATCGCGTTCGACGTCTTTCTCAATCTTTGTCAGCGTTTGGCCGGTGGCTTTGGCGAGGATCTTGTTGAGGCGTTCGCGGGTCGCGATGATGTGCTTTGCGGTGATTTCGATATCGGTTGCCTGACCCTGCGCGCCGCCCCATGGCTGGTGGATCATCACTTCGGCATTGGGGAGCGCATAGCGTTTGCCCTTTGTGCCCGCGGCCAAGATGATTGCTGCAGCTGACGCAGCCATACCGACACACACGGTAGCAACATCTGGCTTGATGTGGTTCATGGTGTCGAGCATGGCGAGGCCTGCCGTCACCGAGCCGCCAGGGGAGTTGATGTAGAGCTGAATATCTTTTTTAGGATCTTCCGAGGCCAAGAAGAGTAGCTGAGCAATGACCAGGTTCGCGGTGTGGTCTTCAATAGGGCCGCTCAAAAAGATGATGCGGTCCTTCAAAAGGCGGGAATAGATGTCGAATGCGCGTTCGCCGTAGGGGCTTTTTTCGATGACCATCGGCACAAGCTGGTTTCTGATGTCGTATTTTTTGAGGTGTTCCATGGCTCAAATAGTACCAATTTTAAGCCTTTTTTCTAACTTGACAAACTATACAATATGGTGTAGAGTATATCGGAACCTGCACACGGCACACATGTGCCAGACATACAAACGAAGGGAGATACGTCATGTTGCAGAATGCGTTTATGTGGGCCGTAGCCCTCGCTGTTCTCTGCGGCCTCATCCTCTGGATGTGGCCCAAGTCCAACGAGCAGCTCGAGGCGGATATCAAACGCCTCAAGCTCAAGAACGAAGTTCGCGAGCTGAAGAGCAAGCGAGCCAGCCACATCTTCGGTGGGTGGAAGCTGGGGTTCAACGGCTTAACGCTCGCCGTCGGGCTCATCGTCATGTTCCTGCTGTCGCTGGTCATGCCACTGCCGATCAAGACAGGAATCCTCGAGCTGATGGCCACTGCTTTTATGGTCTGGCTCGGGTGGAAGCTCATCGGCCCCAAGTTCGGCTTCGGCAAGAAGCCGTCGGGTGGGGGAGGCGGTGGCGGTAACCATCACTCCTAGGGCGGAATCGAAAAGGGGCGGGAAGGAGAAATCCAACCCGCCCCTCATTGCGTCTATAGCAAGAGTTACTTTATTGTGCCTTCAAGCATCTGCAACACTTTCTCGTTTCGGAGCACGGTTTGCACATGAATGCGGACGAGTTCGGGGCGAGCGTCGGGGAAGTGTTCGAGCGCATGCTGTATTTCAGTCTCAACCGCCTCTGCGTCAGCTTCGATATTTTCTACCTCTGCGATTTTGTTGAGCACGAGCTGGAGCTTGGCGCGCTTGGTGGCCTGCTCGCGGAATTCGCCGCGTACCTGTTCCTCGGTCTTTTCAACGCGCTGCAGATAGTCTTCGAACGAAAGGCCGAAGCGCTGGGTATCTTCGCGGAGCTGGCTGATGATCTTTTCGAGCTCGCTTTCAACGAAAATAGTCGGTACATCCAACGTTGTTTCTTTTAAGAGCGCTTCAATGATGTTTCCGCGGCGCGCCTCTTTTGCTTTCTGGTCCTTTTCCGCTTTCATATTTTCGCGGAGCTTGGTCTTCAAATCTTCAACTCCTTCGAATTTGCCGAGTGATTTTGCAAACTCGTCGTTCAATTCAGGAAGTGAGTCAGGCTCCGCTAGTTTTTGAGCCTGCGCAGCAACCCTCTGACTCGCCTGGGGGCTCGCAACCGGGTTCTGCTGCGGCTCTTGCGACGACTGTGGTGATGCTGGAGCAGAGCCGGCCTCGTCCTGCGAAGCAGGATCGAGAGGCTGCTGCGCAGGCTCGGTGGCATTGGCCTTTGCGTGAGCCCGGCGAATAGAGGTGAGGGCCTCGTCTATTTCAGCGTCCAAAATGTCAGCCACCGTTTCAATTTCAACGCCCTCGCCAATCTTTTTCCAATGCTTCGGGAGTTCGATGTTTGGGTACACACTCGTATGGATAACAACGCTCACTGGGTTGCCCGGGGCAAGTTTGGTGATGCGGATGTCGGGGCGGCCGACGGCGTCGATACTGTGCGCTTGGATAAGTTCGACGTAAAAGTCGCGCATAAAAAGTTCCACCGCCTCTTCAAGCACGGTCAAATCGCCAAGCTTTTTCAATACCAATTCAGTCGGCACATGGCCTTTTCGGAAACCAGGCATTTCAGCATCCTCCGCCAAGTGCTTTAAAGCCGCATCGCGGTAGGGGGCAACCACATCGGCTGGTATGTCGCCGGTCAGTTCGATTTCTGAATCAGGCAGGTCTTTTTTTGTAAACGACTTCGCGAGCGCTTCAAATTGCATGGAAGGATACTACCTTGTTATGAGCGTGCGGGCAACTGTGTTTGCTGCTGACTTTTTATCTCGCGCATATGCCGCTCTTGTTGAATCAAAAAATATACTCCGGCCACAAGGAGGATAAGCACGATTATTATCGTGGCAGACAAAGGGCCAGCGGTTCCTTCACCAGCTGGCCTTTGTTCTTGTACGTTAGGAGAGTCGTCCATGCGGTCATTGTACCCTTCGACTTCGCTCAGGGTAAACCTCCCGACATGTGGGGATAAACTATTTTGCGAACTTTTCCTGGTAGAGCTCGATTGAGCGCTTCACTGCTTCCTGTGCTTCTGCTTTGCCCTTGATGCCTGTGATTTCGACGGGAGCTGGTTTGCCTTTAAGTGCCTTGTAGGTTTCGAGGAAATGCTGGAACTCTTTGAGCGAGTGCTTGTTTACATCGCCAATATCCTGCACGTCATCCCAGCGTTTATCGCTTACAGGAACTGCAATAACTTTAAAGTCGCTGTCGCCATCGTCCACCATTTCCATAACGCCAACTGGGCGTACGGCAACCATAATGCCCGGGTTGAGCGGCCATGTGGTGAGCACGATAACATCGAGTGCATCGCCGTCATCCCAGAGAGTTTTTGGCGCGAAGCCGTAGTCGTAGGGGAATGCAGCGTCGGAATAGTTGGCACGATCAAGAGCGATAAGGCCGGTCTCCTTGTCTATTTCGTATTTATTGTGCGAGCCTTTCGGAATCTCAATAATTACATTGAACTCTAAAGGTGCTTTGTCGCCCAAGGGTACGTCGTGCCAGAGATTCATATGGATATTAGTATAGCCTATTACTCAACCGCAGCATCCTCCTTTGAGTCAGTAGATGCCTCGACCGAGCCCTCGTCATCTGCAAGTTTGTCGCCGCGGATAGACTGGATGTCGATGCGCCAGCCGGTAAGTTTTGCTGCCAAACGCACGTTTTGTCCGCCACGGCCAATGGCGAGCGACTGCTGGTCCTCTGCAACCTGAATAGTTGCTTTGTGTTCCGCTTCGTCCAAATCAACGCTCGTGATGCGTGCAGGGGAGAGCGCCTCTTCTATAAATGCTTTTGGATCCTCCGACCACTCGATGATGTCTATCTTTTCGCCGCCGAGTTCAGAAGTTACGGTGGAGACGCGTACGCCGCGCTGGCCGACGAGCGAGCCTACTGGGTCCACATGCGGGTCGCTTGATGCAACTGCAACTTTTGAACGCGAACCTGCTTCGCGGGCGATTGCCTTGAATACGACAGTGCCGTGCGCAGCTTCAGGCGCTTCCATTTCGAACAGCTTTGCCAAGAATTGCGGATTAGCGCGTGAAAGGCGGAGGTAGATGCCGCGCGGGCTTTCTTCCACTTGGTAAAGGAGGCCGCGGATGCGTTCGCCCTGGCGATAGCGTTCGCCTGGAATCTGTTCATCGTACGGAAGGATGCCGGTTGCACGGCCAAGGTCAACATAAATGTTGCCGCGTTCCATGCGCTGGACGGTGCCAGTGACGATAGAGCCTTCGCGCTGGCCAAATTCGGCAACGACCGAGACCTTTTCTGCTTCACGGATCTTTTGGATGATGACCTGCTTTGCGGTTTGTGCAGCAATGCGGCCATAGTCGTCCTTGGTTTCAAGCGGGAAGACGAGCTCGTCGCCAACCTTTGCGTCGCGTTTGATAAACTTCGCGTCTTCAAGTGTTATGTGCTGTTCCGGGTTAAAGCGGGGAAGCAAGAGTATTGGGTTGCCCTCCTCGTCAAATGTTTGTTCAGGAGCCTCTTCTTCAGCGCCCTCTTCAACAAAGCGGACGGTCGAATCGTCAACAACTTCTTTCACTTGAGCAAACTCGGTCGTGCCGGTGTTCATATCAAGCGTTGCGCGGATGATTTGGCCGCGCTTTGCGTACTCTTTCTTATATGCAGTCGCAAGAGCCGCCTCAATAGCTTCTATAACTTTGGTGCGTGGGATGCCGCGCTCTTCTTCGAGTTCGCCGAGCACCGAATTCATTACTTTAAGGTCAAACATAGGTAGTTTCTTAGTTCATTAAACCCTTCGAGTCCCTCAGGGTAAAAGGAGAACCGCCCTCTCGGGGCGGTTTCCAGATATACACAGCCTACTCTTTATATATAATTAGTCAAGTGAACTCTCGCCCTCGCAAACACCACTCTTTTATATTGGCCCTGGTATGCCTTCTATTAATAGGTGCGGTATACGCTGGCCGGTATGTGGCCTCTGGGAAGGGGCTACTTCTTATAACAGGCAAAGAGACGCTGGCTGACTTTTACTACAATCGCGGCATGCACTATTTTGGCGGTGGTGCATATAACTTACGTATTGCGCGGGCGAACTTTACGAAAGCGCTTGCGCAAGGCGGCGGGCATTATCCCTTCGCGCATCTTGAACTTGGCCGCACGTACTTTGTGACAGGAGATTTTTCCCGCGCGCTTGATGAAGTCAATGCAGAACTAAAAGACTATCCCGACCATAACCGTGCCTACTATGTGAAGGGTCTCATCTATGGCTTCCGCAAACAATACATACAAGCAGAAGAGGCATTCAAAACCTTTAATGCAAACGAAGCCTATCCTACGTGGGCAGGGTATAACGACTTGTCCTGGATCTACTTTGCACAAGGTGACTTCGAGAATGCTGCACAGACAGCGTGGCAGGGCATGCAGCATACGATAGCGCCTCCATTTGCGGCATGGCTTGAAAATGCCTATGCAGTCGCAAAGATGAACTTGGGTGATTACAAAACAGCCGAAGAATATTTTTTACGCGCACAACGTGACTTTGCGGCGATGACGCCAGCACAATGGGGGATTTCATACAGTGGAAACAACCCGAAAGACTACGAAGACGGTTTATCGCAAACACGAGCCGCGATCGAACAAAACCTCGTGCTTGTCCACACCAAACTAGGGAGGCACTAGGCGCGATGCTAGACTAATAGGTAATGAAGCGTCTTATTGGAGCGACCCTCGTGCTCATGGCGGTGCTCGCTGCGTCGCATTCGATGTCAGCTGCGCCCCGTTCTGTTGAAGTTGGGTTTACGAACCTTTCACCACTTGGAGAAAATGGCGGCAGAATTGTACCGGCATCGTGTAACGGCGCTGCAAATGCACCCACGTATGGCCAGGCATGTACGTCAGCTGCAAACTCCTGTGGTCAAACCAACACCGCTACCTATGACACCTGCGGCAACTGCACAGCTGTAACTCCTCCCGATTCGAATTGTCCAGTTCCGCCTACCATTGGCATCATTAAAACCGGCGATGGAGGTTCGCCGGGAGGCAGCGTTACCGTTACATCAGGCACACAGGTCACCGTCACATGGTCATGCCCTTCACCTAATACATCAACAACGAACAACTTTAATGCAAGCACCGCACTTTCTGGCTCTGCGGTGATTACACCTACTGTTACTTCAACCTACACAGTGCGCTGTGCACAAACTGGTTCGCAGGCAAGCGTTACTGCAACGGTTATAAATGCGAACATCTCTCTTACGGCATCGCCTTCGCGTGTACATACTGGAAATGCGTCGACGCTCTCATGGTATGCCTCGGGCGTAACCAGCTGCACGCTTGTGGGTCCGGGTGTTTCTACTTCGGCGACTGCCGACGATAACGGTAATGTGGCTTCTCCAGAAAGCCCTCGCCAGACCTCGACTGGCGCTATAAATGGAAGCAGCACATACACGCTGACCTGTCAGACGGCTGCTGGCCCGATAAATTCAAGCGTCACTGTTTCTCCTATACCTGTTCAGATAGAGATCTAAAAATGGATTGGTTGCGTGAATTTCTGCTCGATACGGGGCTTGTATCGCGAGACGAACTTTTGCGTGCGCAACAAGTAGCAGAAGAAAAAGACACCTCCTTAGGCAAGGCTCTTATACAAGGAGGGTTCGTGAGCGGCGACAACATGCGTCGCGCATATGCTGCAACTATGGGCATACCGCTTGTGCAGATTGACCCGCACGCGCTGTCTATCGACGTGCTCACACACATTCCGGAGCCTGTTGCCCGTGCTCATATGGCGATTGCCTATGCATCGGGAAGTGCGGGTGTGGAGGTGGCGGTTCTTGATTTGGATACCATGACCGTTCTTGAGCGCCAGTTCTCACCGTCAAAATTTAAATTTCGACTCACAGATGAAGTGTCGATGAAACGTGCGCTCCTTCAATATCAAAAACTCTTGAAAGAACAATACGGTGCTGTATTTGCTCGTGAATTATCGCTTTTGCAGTCAGCACAGGCAGCTGATGCCGACCATAGTGCGGCTGTTGTTGATGCTGCAGCCCGTGTGTTAGACGCGTTGCTTCGCCATGCGCTTATGAATCGCGCCCAGGAGATTTTGCTCCAGCCGTATGACAGCGTGCGAGTCCGGTACCGCATGCATGATTCCTGGTACGATGCGCTGACCTTGCCACTTCCGACCCTGCCACCGCTTGTGATGCGCGCCCGTACGCTTGGCAGCATGCCGCTTACCGAGCCGCACTCGCACGGGCGCTTCACCATTCATGGGGGAGACAGTTCTGGCGCGCAAATTTCAGTCAGTGCGAGCGTCGCGCCTGTATCCCACCCAACGCCTGGCATGCACACGCTCGTGTTGTCGCTCAATGACATCCGCGCATCGCTTGGATATTCGCTTGCGTCACTTTCGTGCCGCCCGCGCACGCTCTACAAACTCCGCCGCGCACTTTCCCATACTAGCGGACTCGTACTCGTGTGTGGCAAGGCGGGCGCGGGCAAGACAACCATGCTCTACACGCTCCTTGACCAATGCGCGTCATCACACAAAGCACTCGCAACAGTAGAAACAACAGTCCATACGCACATGCCTTCCGTGTCGCACATGGAAGTTCGGGAGGAATATGGAATGAGCGCCGCAAGTTGTTTGCGCGCGCAGCTTCGTCAGGGTGCTGATGTTGTAATGATAGATACCCAACTTGATAGCGAACTTATTGAAGTCGCACTCCATGCTGCAAACCGCGGAGTTCTCGTGCTCATGAGCGTAGAAGCCGCATCTGCAGCAGATGGGCTTGCAGAACTTCAAGCACAAGGCGCTCTGACAGATATGCTTGCAGTCGTCTTTACTGCATCAGTGGGTGTAGCGCAAGCGCCGCTTCTGTGTCAGAAATCAAAGATTCCGTACAAACTTTCCCGCGGTGAACAACGATTTTTAGAAGAACATGTTGCGGTTAAACACGTCCTTGCTGATTTGAAGACAGATAAGGTAGTGGACCCTGGGCTGGCATGGAAAGACGCGCAATTTTTTGCACCTGCACAGTGCGACGCGTGCGACAAAGGGTACGCGGGATCTATCGGACTTCAGGAGGTCATACCCCAAACTGCGACGCTGAAAGAATTGATGCGGACAGGAGCCGACGCAGCGGCATTTGCAGAAGATGCATCACGCGAAGGCGCAGAAACTCTCAGAGAAGATGCATTATATAAAGCAGTACAAGGCCGTATTTCGGCAGGTGATGCGCTCAAAGTAGCAGGAGGGGAGTAGGCGCGGTATCATACAGAGTGTGAAAAAACTCATTATCGCGGCAAACTGGAAGTTGTATATACATGACGCCGCAGAGGCAAAAAAGAATATCGCGGCGCTCAAGCGGATGCACGACCTCCTGGGCTCAACAGAATTGCTCGTGTTGCCGCCTCTTCCTCTCATTCCGGCTGTTGTGAGTGCAACAAAAGGCAGTGGAATTGCAGTCGGCGCTCAAGCGGTTTCTCCGTTTGAAGACGGGGCATATACGGGGTATGTGTCAGCGCAGCTTGTACAAGAGGTAGGCGCTACCTGGGCCCTTGTGGGACACTCCGAACAACGCGCACAGGTGCTTGATGGTATTCCTGCTGCAGGGGCTACGCTTGACCTGGTGGCGGCGCAAGTCCGTGCGGCACACGCTGCTGGACTTCGCGTGCTGTTGTGTGTAGGAGAACACGAACGTGACCCATCCGGTGCGCATTTTAGTGAGGTAGCAGAACAGCTCCAGACAGCGCTCGCGCAATTTCCAAATACTGGAACTAAATTGGCAATTGCGTACGAACCTGTATGGGCAATTGGCAAAAGCGCGAACGAGGCATGCACTCCAGCAGACTTGGAAGAGATGGTTATCTTTATACGGCGCACGTTGACCGAACTTTTTGACCGCAAAGCAGCAGCAAAGGTACCGATACTTTATGGCGGTTCTGTGGATGCAGGCAATGCGCGTGAACTGCTCGTGCAAGGAGGTGCATCAGGGCTCTTGGTTGGCCGTGCAAGCACCGACGCAAAGACATTTATTGAATTACTCCGAACAATACAACAGTAAGATGCAAATTCCCTCACTCCGCGATGCAGATGTTTCAGGCAAAAGAGTGCTCGTTCATGTCGATTTTGATGTGCCCCTCGATATGACTCGGGGTGAACCGCAGGTGATCGATGATTTCCGTATTAGAGCAGCGCTGCCGACACTACAATGGCTGCGCGAACATGGGGCTTCGAATATTATTTTGATTTCCAAACTTGGCCGCCCAGAAGGTACAGTGGTTGAGAGCCTGCGTATGGCGCCTATTGCAGCGCACCTCGCAACATTGATAGACATGACGGGCATCGAGATGCGCGAAAATCTCCGTTTTGACCCTCGTGAAGAGGCCAACGACAAGGCCTATGCCAAAGAGCTCGCCTCGCTTGGCGACATATTCGTGAATGAATCTTTTGCTGACTCGCACCGTGAGCACGCATCTATCGTGGGCATTCCAAAATTCATTCCGGGATATGCCGGAATCAGGTTCGAACAAGAAGTGGCGCATATGGAAGCAGCGCTCACGCCGCCCGCACAATCACTGGCAATAATTGGCGGTGCAAAATTCGAAACAAAACAACCATTGCTTGAAAAGTTGGCGTCGCTTTATGGCACGATATTGCTTGGCGGTGCACTTGCAAATGATCTGCTCAAGAGTCGCGGGCTTCCCATTGGTGCGTCGCTTACATCAGACATGGGCGTACCGATATCTTTGGCGCAAAATCCCGATATCCAAGAACCTATTGATTTGCTTGTGAAGACTCCAGAGGGAACGTCCCGCTCTTCAAACACGGGCGACGTCCAGCATGACGAAAAAATAGTTGATATAGGCGCGCGCACAGTGGAGCGCTGGAGTGCAGCGATCCGTGATGCGGAATTTGTGCTCTGGAACGGGCCGACCGGTATTTACGAAGAGGGGTTTGTCGCGGCGACCGATGCGCTTGCAGAAGCTATTGCGCATGGGGACTGCCGCGCACTCATTGGCGGGGGAGACACAGTCGCAGCACTCTCAAAAATCCCATTTGATTCGGAGCGCGTATTTATTTCAACTGGCGGCGGCGCGATGCTTCAGTTTTTGGCGGAAGGCACGCTGCCAGGCGTTGAAGCGCTACGACGGTAGTTTATCGCCGAGCATGCGCGGCATGAGGTGGACGTGCACATGCGGCACGTCTTTGCCGACGATAGAAAGGTGAATGTAATCTGCGCCCGTCTCCTCTTTAAGTTTCTTTGCGATAGTTTTTGATGCACGAAAAAGCTTGTTGGATAGGTCGTCAGGCAATTCATAGAACCATCGATAATGTTTTTTAGGCACCACGAGCGTATGTCCAGGCGTGACCGGCTTAATGTCAGGGAAGGAGACAATGTCACCGCCTTCATATTCAGCCTTGTCTGTAAGGATGTCGCCCGACGCTATTTTGCAAAATACGCAATCTTCCATACCTCCTAGTATACTAGTGTGGTGAAAAAGCTCTACCGACTTCGCGATAAGGCCCATGTTGAGCTTTTAGATGACCTCTTATACGCCCGCGGCGTAGTGCCAGAAGATAAAGATCTGTTTTTGAACCCAGATTTCTTGCGTGACAGTCATGACCCGGGGCTTTTGCCTGATATGCAGAAAGCAGTCGCTCGCGTATGGGCTGCGAAAGAAAAAGGAGAGAAGGTTGCGGTGTGGAGCGACTACGATGCCGACGGCTTGCCTGCAGGAGTTATGC
>DASZSF010000009.1:0-36483 GCA_035548815.1 Minisyncoccota bacterium | reverse complement strand
CGGAAGCCGGAAGGGCGAATTTGTGTATCTTGTGTATTTACTGAGATGCTTCTATCAAACGAGTGAGTACAAATTGTTTGTCGAGCACGGAAAGAAACCATCCGACTTTCGGGCCATATGTTTTGCCCAAAAATGCAATGTAGAGCGCACTAAATAGCTGCGACGGCTCCAATTCCAATTCTTCTTTAATGCTATGAAGCTTTTGCTGAATCTCTTCCCCGCTTGGCATCCCTGGCGCCACATCAATAAAATTATGGAGTACTTTAAGGGCTTGTTTTTGCGCATGAGAAAGGCTGCTGACGGCTTCCGGCAGTGTCTGCTGGAGCGTAAAGACAAATTTTTCCGGCGCACATTGCTGTATCCAGTACTGAGCGTATTCGGCGCGCTGTGCGAGCTCGAGCATATCAGCATCGGTAAGCGGCGAACCTTTCAAACGCTCGGTTTCGCGTTCAATATTTAAGTGCGGCATCTGGGTTAAGAACGCAATTTGCGAAAAACGCGGCAAAAAGACATCTTCGGGCGGCAATTTCCTATCCGGATGGATGAACTCAAACAACCGTGCATAGTCATCGTCTTTTGTCTCGCGGTAGCCAAGCGCCAATTTGTCATACTGATCATAGAGGACGGGAATAGAATCTCCCTCCGGATCAAAATTCCGCTGCTGCATTATATCTTTGCCGATAAGTGAGAGTCTGAATATTTTAGATGGCACAAGCTCAAAGATGGAACGAGCTGTACTGCCGCGCCCCTTCGAAGAAGATATTTTTTTACCTCCCACTAGGAAAAACTCGTGCGGAATAAAAAGCGGCGTAGGAAATTTAAAAACTTCCTCAGAGATATGGCTCGCAACATCATGCGACCCCCCTCTCGTTCCGTGGTCTTTGCCTGCGCCTTCGACATCGACGCTGCGCACTTTCCATTTTGCCGGCCATTCGGTCTTCCAATACAGCTTGCTGTTGCCGCCAAAGGGAGAAACTCTGCCTGTATAATCACATCCTGCTGCGTAATCCACTTTGTTGGGTTTGCAATGTATCTCTACCGTTTCTCCGTCAAAGTTGCTTGCTTCAGTTGTTGCTATCTTTTGACATTGCGGACACTTTACCAATATCGGAAGCCAACCCGGTTTACGGTCTGCTCCTGACACTTCTTTCATAATGCGACGTATCTCGTCAGCATTCTCTATTGCCTCCTTGATGACGGCATCCATTTTTCCGGAGACATACCAGTCACTGCTAAAGTCAAAGATGGGAGTAAATCCTGCGCCCTCAATTACTCCGCGAAAATCTTTAGCAAAAAATTCTGCATAAGAACCAGTACCCTCGGGTGCGGGAACATCCCGCAGAGATTTTCCTAGATGCGCTTCGAGTCCTTTTCCTTCGAGGTATACCGGAATGCCGTCAAATGCATCCATATCGTTAAACTCAAAATAGTAGGTATTTGCGACGCCTTTTTCTGAGAGCGCCTCGGATATGACGCCGTGCATGGCGGCGCTCAGCATAGAGCCGATGTGCGCATACCCAGACATCGTTTTTTCATCGCGGATAATAATTGGCCTTCCCTGACCAAATTTCTCCACGACGTCTTCCGCAATTCTATCCGGCCAAAACATACGTACAGCATAACAAAAAAAGCCCCTTTTGCGAGGGCTTTTTTGTTATTCAACTTTGAGGATTTTATATTTCTGAGTTCCTTTTGGAGTATGGAACGAGAACTCATCGCTCTTCTTTTTACCAAGAAGCGCACTGCCAAGCGGCGAATGGTACGATACTTTGCCGCCAAGAATATCTGCTTCTTCTGCGCCAACGAGCGTGTATACGTGTTTGTCATCACCGCCCTGCTTTTGGACGGTTACCTTTGAGCCCATGCCAACTATGTCGGTCTTGCCGCCGGTGACAATTTTCGCATTCTTAAGCATCGCTTCCAACTTTTGGATGCGTTCCTCAACAGCAGCCTGCATTTCGCGCGCTTCCTGATATTCGGCATTTTCGGAAAGGTCGCCCAGCGAGCGCGCATACTCAAGTTGTTCCGCTACTTCTTTACGGCGGGTTGTGTGGAGGAATTCAAGTTCTTTCTTGAGCTCCTCAAATTTCTCTTGTGAAATAAGTTCTTCCGACATAAAAAGTTTTGGTTTAAAGGGGTCACAGCAGTATACCCCGGCCTCTCATTTCGTCAAAGTAGCTTTATTGCAGGTATTGCGGAGCATTTTCGTGCATCCAATTGAAGAAGTCATACATAACTGACGCACCGCCGACGAGCGTTCCGGCTGGCAGCCTATCGAGCACAACAGCAAATGCGTACTTCGGATTATCGTACGGCCAAAAACCAATCATCCATGCGTTTTGATTTTCATTATGGATACCAATCTGCGCAGTGCCTGTCTTTGCGGCAGGCTGCACGAACGGAAAATTTATTGCAGTCGCAATCCCTTTTGTCACGCCCTGTCGCATACCTTCGCGCACAACTTCCAGCACATCCGCCCGTATTGGAAGTTTGGTTCCCTGCGGTGTTGTGCTTGCAATGAGCGATGGTGTGAGCAACGTGCCGCTGTTTGCAAGCGCTGCCGCTTCGCGCACTGCCTGCAGCGGTGTCACCTGCATGCCGTACTGGCCAATTGCCGTGTGGTATGTGTCGCCTATGCGCCACGTCGGATCATCGGGGAATGCTTTGGTCTTCCATTCTGGCGTTGGGATGGTGCCCGCGGGGCCTTCAAACCCCGGCAGCCCGGCTTCCGACCCATAGCCGAACAGTTTGAAATACTGATCAATTTTTGAAACACCAATACCCGACTGACTTCCAAAGCCTCCGCCAACTTCGTAAAAGAAGACATCCGACGAGACAGCAATAGCATCACGTACTGTCATGGTGCCGTTCACACGCCAGTCTTTAAATATAGATGGGTGTGCTGAGTCGTATGGATTTGGGAGCGTGAGCTGGCCAGTTGAGGTGATGAGTGTATTTGGCGTGATCACGCCTTCCTGCAGGCCTGCTGCTGCCATTATCGGCTTGATGATAGAACCTGGCGCGTATAAGCCATCGGTAACGCGGTTCAAGAACGGGCGGCTTGAGTTTGTGTTGTAGGAATTAATTGCCTCCTTGTTGCCCTCTTCAAGCGCTTGCGACGAATACTCCGGGTAGCTTGTCATTGCCAACAACTCGCCGGTGCGCACATCCATGATGACGCCAGCAGCACCAACGGCGTGCGCCTCGGTAGCGCGGTCTGCGAGCACTTGGTAGAGGCCGCTTGTAACATTCGCATCGATAGAAAGCCGGAGTGTCGCGCCGGCTTCAGGGGGCTGGACGACACTTTCAGACACCACGGCACCTTTTGCATCGGTTTCAGAAAGTTTGGTTCCGTTTTGACCGCCAAGTTGTGCATTAAACGCTTTCTCGGCGCCATCCATCCCGTCGAATTCATCGCGATAGTACGTGCCGCTCGAATCTTTTGCAGGCGCTTTAACGTAGCCCACAACATGCGAAAGCCCCTGGAGTGTGGTGTAGGTGCGCTGCGCGAAGTCGTCGCCCACGGATGCGCGCTCATTATATGCAAGCGGCACGCCTGTCCTGTCCTCGATGATTCCGCGGTCGGCAAAAATAGTTTGCTCGGTCAGCTGATTATTTTTTGCGCGCTCTGCGTATGCTGCTCCATTCACAATTTGGAGGGTTCCTGCACGGGCAATATATCCCACAAACAATAGAACGAGCAGGCCGCCCGCCATCCAAAACGACCTCTGCGAGAGCGGTTGTTCGATACGCCCCTCAAACTGATCTCGGTTGAGACCTGCGATATTTTTGGAATCTATTAAAATTTCATCCGGGTGGATCTCGCTCGTGCGTTTACTTTTTTTGCGGATTCCAAGCCAGCGCAGCATGTAGACACTAGTATATGCTCGTATCGCGCAGGTGGCGAGTTATGAATGAACGGCACAGTAAGACGCAAATGACACATACGAGGACAGGCAAAACGAGCACGTGCAAAAAACCTGTCGGAGGTCCGTATATAAGGTCAAGCAGCAATGCGCATAGGAGTGCCGCTGTAGGAGAACCAAGCGTTGCAAATAGAAGAACGCCGGCAAACGACAGCACCCACCAGGACAACACAAAGCCAGCAAGTAAAAGCAGAGCAGCGGCAACAGGAACAATTGCGCTACTGTGTCGCATACTTATCGATTTCTACAAAGCGCAGCAGTAATGGGTCGACCGGCAGATGCGCGTACAGTGTTTCAAATGACTCTCCATCCCTTGCAACAACGTTCGAGACAGTACCAGCAAATCCACCTACGACACCGGGAAATACGAGCGAGTCGCCTTCTGCAACGTGGGTACCGGCAGGAACTTGGCCCACAAACGAACCTGAACCCTGGCCCTGCATTTGCACCGGCACCTGACCGCGCAGCAATGCGTCATATACTTCGCCCGGCGCCGAAAGCAATACGATGCGCGCACTATGTCCGTAGACATCACCAACTTTTCCCACAAGCGTTGTGCCGCTCGCATACACAAGGGCGCCCATAGCAACGCCTTCTGATTCTCCAGCATCAACAAGGAGCGTGTCGTATGGAATGGCCGGCGGGCGCATTATTACACCTGCCACAATGACCTGTTTACTACCGTTTCGATTGAGCCTCGCCTTTAATTCTTGATTCTCGGCATAGAGCGCATCGCGGTCGGCAACAAGTGCAGTGGTTGATGCGAGCTCTGCGCGCAGGATCTCATTTTCGGATGTTCCAAACGAGACGCGCGCACGTTCTATCGGCAAAAACACCGACCACACGAGCCGCTCAAGTTGTGCTCTCCACAAAATGCACGCGCCAAATATCAGCACTGCAAAAAACACGTATATAAAAACTCTCCACGAAAACCATCCGCCTCTTTTGCGCAAAAATTGGCTAGAAGTCTTCGCCATATTCAAGTAACAAGTCCTGATGGAGATCTAAATTTTCCAAAATAACGCCGGTGCCGCGGGCAACAGCGGTGAGCGGGTCGTCAGCAACAAGCACAGGCACTTTGAGCCATTCTGAAAGCAGTTGGTCGAGGCCGCGGAGCATGGCGCCGCCGCCTGCAAGCACAATCCCTTGTCGCATCACGTCGGCCAAAATTTCAGGTGGCGTTGTTTCAAGCACTTCGCGCACCGCGTCGATCAGTGTATCTATCGATTGTGAAATTGCTTCGCGCACATCCTGGTCAGTCAAAATAATTTCGCGCGGAAGACCCGTGATGAGGTCGCGCCCTCGCACAACAGCCTGCGACTGTTCGGCGCCTTCAATGACTGACCCTATTGCCATCTTTACTTCTTCGGCAGTTTTTTCTCCGATAAGAATCTTAAATTCAGAGCGCACGTATCCAATAATGTCCTGGTTCAGCTTGTCGCCCGCAAGGCGTAAGTTTTTTGCGCGAACAATACCACCAAGCGACAACACTGCGATGTCGACAGTGCCGCCACCAATGTCCACAATCATGCTGCCCGTTGCTTCGCGAATAGGCATGCGTACGCCCAAAGCCGCAGCGACAGGCTCCTCAACAATATGCACCTCACGCGCACCTGCATTTTGGGCAGCGTCTTTGACCGCACGCATTTCGACGTTAGTGATGCCCGCAGGTACGCCTATGACAGCGCGGGGCCCGAGCATTTTGCGCGATACACCCTGCGCTTGGTTAATAAGGTACGCGATCATTTCTTCGGTTGCTTCGAAGTCAGAGACAACTCCGTCAACAAGCGGGCGCACCGCAGTGAGGTGCCCAGGAGTCCTGCCGAGCATGTCCTTTGCAGCACGGCCAACGGCTACAACCTGCCCTGTTTTTTGATTCACGGCAACGACAGACGGTTCGTTAACGACGATTCCCTTGCCGCGCAAGTAGACGAGCGTATTGGCAGTCCCAAGATCTATGCCAACATCATTTGAAAGTAATGGAAGGATTCTATCGCTTAAGATGCTCATGCAGTCAGGTGTCCTATCAATTCAGAAATGCTCTTGTGGCTGGTGTGTCCCGATGCGCGTTCAACGCATTCGAACTTGCCTGCTGCTAATGTTTTTTCAGATACAACGACCCGGAGCGGGATGCCGATCAATTCAGAATCCGCGAATTTTTCGCCTGCGCGTGCATCGCGGTCGTCCCACAACACTTCAATACCCGCCTCATTCAACTCGCGATACAACTCTGCAGCTTCATTGTGCACGTCGGGCGATTCGCTCGGAATTTCTATCAAGTGCACGCGAAACGGTGCAACGCTTTCCGGCCAGACCAGGCCTTTGTCGTCTGAAAGAAGCTCTGCGACTGTCGCCATCACGCGAGCAGGGCCGATACCATAGCAACCCATGATAACTGGGCGGCTTTCGCCATTCTCATCTTTATATGAAAGCCCGAGCGCATCTGAAAAACGAGTGCCGAGGCTAAAAATATTTCCTACCTCAATCGCCTTTTCTTCGACTAACTCGTCTTTTGAAACGCCAAGGTCCGCAAGTACTTCGTCGTTAAACACCTCTTTGTTAATAGCAATCTTCTTCTCTTTTGAGACATGAACCATGTCTTCACCTGCGTCAGAAAGTGTTTGGAATTCGTGACTATATTTGCTGAATGAACCGCCTGATGCAAATGTTTTATATGTCACATCGCCTAGTCCTACGCGTTCAAACACGCGCATGTACGCATCCGATGCTTTGTCATAAAACTTTTGGTGCTCTGCCTCATCTTTTGAAAACGAATACAGGTCCTTCATCACGAACTCGCGCGTGCGCATGAGCCCGGACTTTGCACGAGTCTCGTTGCGGAACTTTGTTTGGAATTGATATGCATATACGGGCAGATCTTTGTATGAAGAAACATGTTCGCGCATGAGCGCTGTGAACGGCTCTTCGTGCGTCCAGCCAAATCCAACTTCGCCACCAGCTTTGAGCGCCGACTTAAACCACACATCAACGTTCTCATCGCTCCAGCGGTCTGTTTGTTCCCATAGTTCTTTGCGTTGGATAGAAGACAGATGCGCTTCAACTCCACCAATCTTGTTCATCTCTTCGCGGATGATGTTCACGACCTTATCAAAAGTGCGGAGGCCAAGTGGCAGCAAGTCATATACACCCGCCATCTCTTTGTGGATGTATCCTGCACGGATCAGCAGTTGAGCATTCTTTGCAACCTCATCCTTCGGAGCTTCGCGGCGGGTCTTAGTAAAAAGTTGTGATTGGCGCATAATTGCACCTATTCTACGGGGAAAATACGCTTGGCGCAAAAGGCTTTTTTTAGACCTACATTACTTGACTTTTATATATAGATGTGCTAATATTAAAAGTGGCCAATTTGGTCTTCGTCAATTCGAAATCAACCCGCCCCCAGCGTAAACGCAGGGGCAATTCTCTTCGAAAGGGAGAACGACTATGAGCACGACCACGATGACCCGCCAGGAATCCAACGGCGGCAAGAAGTTCAAGCATCGCTGGGGTCGCACCCAGCCCCTTCAGACCATGCAATGGTCGCACGAGCTCTTGGGCTCGATCGAAATCGGTGTCATCAACTTCAAGGTGAGCCCGAACACCGCCCAGGTGGGACCCAACAACTGGACCCGCATCTACCCGCAGGACAAACGTCCGAAGGTTGTGCAGGTCCGCTTCACGGGCTCGCTCAAGGACGGCGTCACGCTGCTCTATGCGCAAGGCACACAGGTGACCAACATGATGAGTCGGGACAAGTTCCCGGCCTTTGATGTTCCGGTCACCTGGAATCCGCGCGAGGATGATGACGATCTGCCGCACACCCGTATGAAGGACAAGGACAACATCGACCTGATCCTGATCACGGGCGACCTGGCCTTCCAGCTTCAGGTCTCTGTGATCACGCGCAAGGAGCAGTTCTGGCTCTGCGCGCAGGAGACGCACGGCGGCCGCGTGATCGAGTACACGGCCGAGGAAGCCAAGGAACTCGGCCTCACGACCTGCGAGGTGAACGGCAAGCATTACATCATGGAGCCGCTGTTCGCCGAGAACGCCTACCCGGGCGCCGACTACCTGGGCAATTTCAAGGATGTCGGCTGCCAGATCATCGAGCACATCGTCAAGTCGGGTACCCCGATCGCGACGTTCTACGAGCCCGAGAAATGGACGGACGTGGGCCTCACCGCCATGCTTCCTCCTGACCTCAACCCCAAGAACAACTGGCGGAAGGGTACGGTGACCTGGTACAACGTCGTTCTCGGCTGGGGCTTCGCCCGAGACGAGCACGGCAAGTCGGTCTTCCTGCATTTCTCCACCATCCTCAACGAGCACATGCGGCCTGTGGTCCAGGACAACCATCCTGGCATTCTGCAGCCGATGAGCGCGGTGGCCTTCAAGGCAAAGGAGGAGAAAGGGGGGCTGAAGGCGACGGCGGTCCGCATCATCGAGTAGGGCGCCTAGGCGCAGGTTAGATTTCGGACAGAGTTTTTTGTTCGGCAGATGGGCGCAGTATCAAAAGATACTGCGCCTTTTTGTTTTTGAACATTACTTTTCTTGTTATCATTACAGTACATGAAGCAGTCGCCCTACTCCCCTTTACAGTGGAAGGAGATTATTCCCGATATAGAAGAAGTACTTCGTGAAATGGATGCTACGCCTATCCTTTCTGTAGGTATTACCCCGTATACTCGTATTCTTCCTTCATTTTTTCTCAACAATTACTCCATATATGGAATCAAGCGTTCAAGTGACGTGGACATATTGGAACAATATATTTCTATACATACGCTGGAAGATCACCATAAAGCACTCGCCCAGCGCATACATGGAACCAATTACCTTTTAGGCAACCATGCATTCCAAGCTTTTTTAAAGTCACGAAGCAAAAAACCTATTGTGATGCTAACCACAACCGACGAAAAAAGTATTAGCACACTTGAAGGACTTGCTCTACAGTGGATAGGCAATGCTCCTTCAACTATCCAAAACGTGAAGCATAAAGGAGAATTTCGTGACCTTATAGAAAAACTCGGACTCCCTTCTCTCCCGTCACATTACTTCAACCGTGATGAGTTTTTAGATTCTGTCTGGGTCGACATACGAGACACCGTCGGTGGTTCATTCGTAGTACAACGCGCAGATAAAGAAGTGGGCGGTAATGAGGGAACCTTTTTTGTTCATGACGACTCTGATTTTCGTCGATGTATTGCCGCACTCATCCCAGACGCCACATTTTCTCGCGTATTAGTAAGTCGTTTTGTAGAAGGCCACTCTACTTCTATGTTGGGCTGCGTTACACAAAAAGGCATTCTGTCGGGACCTCTGCAACTTCAACTTATCGACGTACCTGAAAGTTTGCACCACGTCGCACCCAATGGAATCTTTTTCGGTAACGATATTGGTTTCAGGGACTGGGACGACGATGTCGAGGCTACGGCTCAACGAGTTATCGAGGGCATCGGTGAACATCTTCGAGCACAGGGATACAAAGGCATTTTTGGAATCGACTTTTTATACGACAGAAACACCAAGGAAATATTCCCTATCGAATGCAACCCTCGCTTTACAGGATCGCTTGCCCTCTATTCGCTCATGCTGCTCGAAGCGGGCCTTCCTCCGCTCGAATTTTTCCACCTACTCTCTCATTTAAATATAGAGAGTTCATTTCATTTTGATACGGTAAATAAAGCATTGAAACAACGAATACCGTGTGCTCATATTGCATTTTCCCCCAAGGGCATCACTTCCATGGAAGTACCCTTACTGGCGGGGGTGTACGAATACGACGCAAGTGCAAGCGAGCAGCTTAGATATATTGGAAAAGGAATATCTCTCGCGGATCTCAAAAATAAAAATCAGTTCCTGCTTATGGACACAGTGCTTTCGCTTGGTTCAAGCATAGAGCAAAGTGTTCCTCGCCTCTTTAAATTTATGTTCCCGTACGGTATTGCGAAATCATCATACGAAATAGAAGGGCGCGCTGGCTTTTTAGTGCGCCGCTTTGCTGACGTACTGCTCCAAGCCGTAGAAGATAAGAAGGCTTTCTAGGCAGCTGGGTGAACCAAATTGAGCACGTCGTGATACGAGGCGACGAGCATCAGGAGCACGAGGAGGCCGAGACCCGTAAGAGTGAAGGCCATCGTGATGCGCGGCGAGATGGGGCGTTTGGTGATGCCTTCGATTGCGATGAACAGGAGGCGGCCGCCGTCGAGACCTGGGATTGGGATGAGATTCAAAAGACCAAGGTTGATAGAGATAAGCGCGGTGAGGATGATTGTTTCAACAAACCCTTCTTTTACTGCGTTCCCGCCCATACTCACGATGCCGATAGGGCCGCTGACTTCAGAGAAATTCGCATGGCCACGGAAGATTTGCCCAAAGAAGCCTGCTAACCCGCTCGCAGTTGAAATAGTGATTTCTTTTCCTAAATATGCGCCCTGCACAAGCGCCATCGGGAGCGAGAGTTTCAAGATTCCGACATCGTCAAGCTGGATACCGACAACTTTCTTGCCTTCCGCTAAGCCAGCCACTGGAACGGCGATAGCACTCACCTGCTCATTATTTCTCTCAACAACAAACCCAATGCTTTCATTCTGATGTTTTCCGATAAAATCGGTTACATCTTCTGCAGTGGCGCCCGTTTTTATTTCGGTATTTCCTGTGATGACTTTTACTATAGTGTCGCCAGCCTGCAAACCTGCTTTTGTCGCAGGCGAATCAGGCAGCACCGCAACAATAGTGGGATGCGCGTTTTGTACAAGGCCAACACCTTCATGGTCGGCCGATGTCGGCATACCGTACATATAGCCAGCAGTGAGAATAACCCATGCGGCCAGGAAGTTGAAAACAATCCCTGCCACCACAACCCTCGCTTGGATCCAGCGAGATTTTTGTGTGAAAGAGACTCCGACACCAGCCGCTGATTCCGGGTACGCAATTTCACTGCTATGAAATTGCTCAGTCCTCGGGCCGTCGCCCTGCGGAGCCCCTACATCAGCACTGGTGTCTCCGTTTTCTCCAAAGATTTTGACGAATCCACCAAAGGGCAGAGCGTTCAGAGAGTAGACTGTCCCCTTCCATCTAAACGAGAAAAGTCGCGGTGGGAAAAAGATGCCAAACTCGTCAACACGAATACCTGAAAGTTTTGCTGCAATAAAATGCCCAAACTCATGGACAACAATGAGTGCCACCAAAATAAGAATGAATATAAGGAGCGCCATACTATCCTGTTATTTCCTGCTCTTTGCGTGCAAGCGCATCGTCGAATGCTTTGTTCGCCGCATCGACTCTTTTTTGCATCTCGTCTTTGTTGCGGAATTTGTCGTCTTCAGACATATCACCATCGCGTTCTTGCTGTTGAATGTCTGACCATACTTCGTCGCGTGCCTGGCGGAGCGATGCCTTACTTTCTTCAACCTTTTCTTTCGCAACCTTAACGAGCTGTGTGCGGCGCTCCGATGTAAGCTCTGGGAAAAATACGCGCACGCCTTTGTCATCAACCGCAACAGAAAGCCCCAAGTTTGCATTGGTAATGGCCTTCTCGATTTCTTTTATCTGTGATGCGTCCCATGGAGCAACGCGCAACGTGCGAGCATCTTCCAATCCCAAATTGGCCACTTGGTTAAGCGGCATCATGCTTCCATATGCTTCCACATGCACGCCATCCAAAATAGCAATTGCCGCCCGGCCCGTTCGGACGCCTGCAAGCTCTTTGGTAACGTGTTCAGTTATTTCCTTAATCCGAGTATCGAATGCCTTAAAGTCGTATGCCATATAGGCAGTATAACAAAATAATCTAAACTCTAAATCTTTTACCGGCTGACGGGTAGATTTTTACGAGCGGGTCTTTGGATGTGTCGTAGATACGAGCAGGGGCCAGGTAGCGGCCGTAGTGGATGATGCGGTGCGTGATGTGTGCCCATTCTTTTTTTGGAACTATCTGCATCAAGTCTTTTTCAATACGCACCGGGTCTTTGTAGTCAGAAAGATCAAAGCGCGTCACAAAGCGAATCACATGTGTATCTACTGTGATACCTGCCACGACACCAAACGCAGTCGAAAGTACGACTGTCGCTGTTTTGCGGGCAACGCCCGGGAGCTTTAGCAAATCCTCAATAGTATGTGGCACTTCCCCGCCAAAATGTTCTTTGATCATTTTTACAGCACCTAAAATATTCTTTGCTTTGGCACGGTAAAAACCTGATGCAAAAATATCCCGCTCAAATTCATTGCGTGATTTTTGCGTTTTGCCCGCATGCACATAGTCTTCAAGCGTCTTATATTTTTTGAACAACTTTTCTGTAATTTTGTTTACGTTCTTGTCGGTCGATTGCGCTGAAAGTTGTACTGCAATAAGCAGTTCAAGCGTATTACTAAAATTAAGTTCTATCTTCACATCGGGAAAAAGTTTCTTCAGTGCCCTGTCGAGCTTTTTCATTCGCTCTTTTCTCTCTTCTAGTTTTTTGGGAGTCATGCTATTTCACGTGCGGCAATGTAGCTGCAAAATGCTCGAGAATCATTTTGAGAGACGGCGAGCGATCGTTCACATACGAGCGAAACTTCGTTATATCCTCCAAACTTGTCCGCACCTCTGCAGATTTCGAGATGTGCGGAGCGAGTATGGATTCTATCGCTGAAAGAAAATCTCGTACTTTTTCTTTTGAATCTTCATCATCGTCTTCTATCAATTCTGCCGCTATTGCGCTCCTGTCTTTGTACGAAGCAGCTAAAAACTTCTTTGCGTCTCCTGTGGTTTGCTTAGCAGAAACTTCGGGTGCGTATGGAATAAAGCGAGAACGAAGAGTTGGAATAAAAATCCCGGGCGGCGTAAGTACGACAAACACCAGCCCAATCTGAGGCTCTTCAAACAATTTCAACAGCGCCTGCTGAGCTTCTGCCCCAATGCTTGAGATGCAGATAAAAAAGAGCGCGCGCTCCCCCAGTTTTTTGAGCGAGGCGCGCGCAATAAGCTCACGCGCTTCATCAATACCAAAACTTTCATACTTTTGTGCAAAAAAATCAGGGCTGTCGGCGTCGAATTTTTCTTGCGTACGAATTCCGTTCACATACGCATCAAAAAGCGATGTTGAATCTTCTATCAAATACGCGTGATGCGTGAGCATAGTTAGCGCTTCGCGATAATTGCTTTCTTATATGTTTCCAGGTGGTCGAGTGCGATGCCCGTGCCTCGCGCGACGCAAAAGAGCGGATCGTCAGCAACTTTTGCTTTAACGCCCGTACGGCGAAGTACAAGTTCAGGGAAATAACGCAGCTGCGACGTGCCGCCCGTCATGATGATACCGCGGTCGATGATATCGGACGCAAGTTCTGGCGGTGTTTCCTGCAATACATCGCGAATGGCTTTGATAATTTCGCGCAATTCTTTGCCCATCGCTTTTACTAAGTCGTTGGTCTTGAGTTCCGTGCTACGCGGAAGGCCGGTAATAAAGTCGCGGCCGCGCACGGTCATCACAAGCTCTTCTTCCATTGGCACTGCAGAGCCAATATTTATTTTCACCTCCTCTGCCGTCTTTTCGCCGATGCCGAGGTTGTACGTCTTCTTTATATAGTCAGCGATTGCATGGTCGAGCCTGTCGCCGCCGCACTTCACGCTCGTCGACGCAACGATGCCACCCAAGGAAATCACTGCAACGTCACACGTGCCGCCGCCAATGTCGACGACCATGTTGCCGCGCGGCTCCTGAATTGGGATGCCCGCACCAATAGCTGCAAGCACCGACTCCTTCACCACATACGCACTCTTGGCACCCGCACGCACGGCAGCTTCGACAACAGCGCGGCGCTCTGTTGATGTAACGCCTGTCGGCACCGACACCATCACTTCGGGACGGAACAACTGCAAGCGTCCCAAAGACTTGTTTATAAAATAGCGGAGCATTGCCTGCGTGACGCGGTAGTCTGAAATAACACCATCACGAAGCGGGCGGTATGCGATGATTTCGCCGGGCGTGCGGCCGATCATTTCTTTTGCGTCGTTGCCGACGGCCAAGATGCGCTTGTCGATTTCCGAAATCGCAACAACAGACGGTTCGTTCAATACGACTCCCTTTCCTGGCACGAACACGAGCGTGTTTGCAGTCCCCAAGTCTATCCCTAATTTCGGTGCAAAAAATGCCATCGCTTTGGCATTTTACTTAGTTTCTCTTCGTATGGAAAGGCCAAGGTTGGCGAGACGCTCCTCTATATGTTCGTAACCGCGGTCGATGTGGTACACGTTTGAAATAGTCGAGGTGCCGTCGGCAATAGCGGCCGCCATCAAAAATGCTAAGCCGGCGCGGATGTCTGGGCTTACAAGCTCTGTTGCGTGGAGCGGCGTGGGGCCACTTATTCGTGCATTTTGTGCATCCAACAGTTCGATATTCGCACCCATGCGCACAAGGTCGGCCGTGTACGCGAGCCTTCCCTTCCAAATAGTTTCGGACAAATTACTTACACCCTGCGCTTGTGTGAGGTAGACAACAAGCGGCGGCTGCAGGTCTGTCGCAAAGCCCGGATATTCTGCCGTGCGCACATCAAAGGCCTTCGGGTTCGCGCACCCTGCTACCTCTATATAATCTTTTCCAATATCCAATTTCACTCCCGACTCTTTCAAGAGCGATGTGAGCGCTTCTACATGTTCTGGGATGCAATTAGTAACCCGAACGCGCTCGCCAGCCAATGCCCCCAGCAATACAAACGTCCCGGCCTCGATTCTGTCGGGCGGCGTATCGTAGGAGATTCCGTTTGCACGCAACTTTGCTCCTCCAACTATCGTTATAGTGTCAGTCCCCGCACCCGTTATGTTCGCACCACACTCATTTAAATAGAATGCCAAATCTGTAATTTCAGGTTCGCGTGCAGCATTTTTTAGCACCGTCGTGCCTTCTGCAAGCGTTGCCGCCATCATCAATGTCTCTGTCGCAGTAACACTGATAGGTTGAAAGATTATTTCTGCACCTTTGAGCTTCTCGGCTTGCACCATGTACGAGTCGCCTTCGAGCACGACTGTTGCACCAAGTTTCGTAAACCCATCCAAAAAGAGGTTAATAGGGCGCGGACCTATAACATCGCCGCCCGGGTGTGGAAACACAACACTTCCAAACCGCGCGAGCAAAGGCCCCGAAAATACGATTGATGCGCGAATCTTGCGCGCTAATTCATCAGGCAAGGTCGAGCTCGTTATGCCATCTGTGTTTATCATATACGTGTGCGCATCTTTTTGTACAACAGTAGCGCCCAATTCCTCCAAAATTTTGCACTCGGTCAACACATCTTCAATCTGAGGCACATTCGTAAGTACAACGTCACCTTCAAACAAAATAGTTGCTGCAATCGCTTTTAGGATAGCGTTCTTTGCACCGCCAACACGGATCTCGCCGTTAAGCATTTTTCTGCCATTCAGCCCTTCAACGACAAACGTATCAGCCATGTTTTTGATGGTTCTTCGGATTTATCTCCCACCAGAATTTTTTAGAAAAATCTTTTGCCTGGTTACAGATGCTTTGTAAGTAGTACAGATCCTTGGTCGGGATTGCCACAAGCACGTGCGCCATACGACCCATGGTCATCGGTTTGAGCCCATCACGCACACGGGCGGCATTCAGCCTGGTCAAAAAATACTGCATAAGCTCTCCGCGTTCAGTATCGCGGCTTTTCTTGGCAGGAATGGCGCTCGATATGTGCGCACCGATGTGGTCCATGAGTCTAGTATACAAGGCTCGTTACTGTATACGCACAGCTCTTTTCATTTTCTCAAAAATGTTGCAGTATAAGCTCATCAATGGGCACAGAAGTCGTACAAGAAGGCGCAGCTGTACTTCGCGAAAAGGCTAAACCCGTGCCCACAAAAGACATCGGCTCCAAAACCCTCACGGCCGTCATCAACCGGATGAAGGATACATTGAAGAAAGAAAGTTTTGGCGTAGCAATTGCCGCACCTCAAATTGGTGAGAGTCTCCGAATCTTTGTTATTGCTGGAAAAGCGTTTGACTCTGACGAAGAAAAAAAAGGTTTTGATGACGATGACGCTTCGCAGAATAATCCTTCGAAAAAGTCCTCGGGTCTCCCCGCAGCCGCCGAGGTGAGCGGCAGCGGGGCCAGACTATTTTCTCAGGACAATTCTGCTTCACGCAAAACGAAGCGCCCTGACATGGTGTTCATCAATCCCGTTCTTACCCGCCTCTCAAAGAAAAAGAAAGAGATGAGCGAGGGATGCCTTTCGGTCCGCGGAATGTATGGCACGGTCATGCGCCACGAAAAAGCGACCGTCGAAGCGCTCGATGAGAACGGCAAACCGTTCGTATACCACGGCTCTGGCCTCATCGGGCACATCTTCCAGCATGAAGTCGACCACTTGGAAGGCATACTATATATAGATAAGGCGGTGAAGCTCGAAGAGGATGACGACCTGGACGGCGCACGCAAAAAATTAAAAGATAAGCACGGCATCTAATGAAACAGCCTCTCTTTGCATTTTTTGGCACGCCGATGCTTTCTGTACATGTGCTTGATGCGCTTGAACGCCAAGGTATGCTCCCCGCGCTCATCATTACTGCACCTGACCGCCCACAAGGCCGCGGGCTCACACTCACACCATCTCCTGTAAAACAGTGGGCCATCGAGCGCAACATAGACGTTCTGACTCCCGAGACGCTGAAAGACGAAAATTTTTTAGCAGAATTAGAAAATACCGAATGGGATTTGTTTGTGGTTGCAATGTACGCAAAGCTGATTCCAAAACGCGTTCTTGATATGCCGAAAAAGGGATGCTTGAATGTTCACCCCTCGCTGTTGCCAAAATTCCGCGGACCATCGCCTGTGCTTTCGGCGATTTTGGCAGACGAGCGCGCAACAGGCGTAACTATCATGGAACTAAGAGAAAAAATGGATGCCGGGCCAATCGTCGCACAAGCTCGAATTGAACTTGAAGAAGAACAGCCTGGCTCGACGAATCCGGGCGAAGGCGTCTGGCCTCCGAAAGGCAGCGAATTCGAGCAGCTGCTCGCGACAGAAGGCGGCAACTTGCTTGCAGAAACTATTCCTCATTGGCTCGCTGGCCAAATCGAGGCCGAGCCTCAAGACGAGTCGCTCGCAACATACACCGGCAAATTTAATGACGCCGATTCTTTAATTGATGTGAATGGAAACCCTCGCGAACAACTCCTCAAAATTCGCGCGTTCGACAAAAGCCCTCGCGCACATTTCATCATGCCTGAAGGGAAACGCGTCATCATCACTGACGCGCAGATTCAAGACGGCAAACTGAAAATTCTCCGCGTCATTCCCGAAGGCAAAAAGGAAATGCCTTATTCAGATTTCCTCCGCAGATAGGACTCAAACCCTATACTTTGGCCCCCAAATACGCTATATTTCTCACAGCCGCACGCGCGGCTCTCATATTCCGCGATAGCTCAATGGTAGAGCAGCTCCCTGTTAAGGAGTTGGTTCCAGGTTCGAGTCCTGGTCGCGGAGCACTTTTTCTAACCATATTTCTCAAGGGGATTTTTGATACCCCAATAGGACATCAGAACCTATACTTGACAGATTTATTTTAAATGTTATATAATCCATCTCGGAAATCCTCCCGATTTGGGCGGATATTTTAGGAGAGAGAAAGATGTTTGATATCGTCGCTTCTGCACCGACTTCTTCTGGTGCGTCTGGTATCGGTGGGCTTCTGGCTCGCGAGGCTGCGGCTCCGGCCAACTGCTGGAGCTTCACGGCCAAGGGTACGATCGAGGGGGTCCTCCTCGACCTGCATCACCCCAACGTCGACGGCCCCGCTCTCATAATGGGCGAAGGCGTGTGGGTCCTGCGCGACAAGCGCTTCAAGCAGGGTGCCCTGTACCAGCGCAACGGCCAGTACGGTCACATGCGGCGTGCGTCTCTCTCGGAGATCATGCCGCAGTCGAACAAGCCGTTCTACGTGTTCTCGATGCTCGAAGGCTCCGCGCCCTACAGCATCGTGCACGTTGACGGCGATCTGCCGGGCGTCAAGCCCAAGATCGAGCTGTTCTCCGGCATCCGCGGCAACGCGGTCATGCGGGCGAGCTACTCGGAGGGCCTGTACCGCCTCACCGAGCGGGAGCCCATCGTGGTGTTCCGCAAGGACGGATCGGTGGTCGAGCTGACCTACAACGACGGCAAAGAGCCGCTCGCCGTGGTCTGCGATCGTGCCACGGCGCTCATCGAGCGTCTGAGCTTCATTCAGCTCATGCTCGAGCAGGCTGCTGCCATGACCGATCAGGACAAGATGTGCCGCCGGGAAGACTGGCTGTGCTACAACCTGATCGCCATGCTGGAAGCCCTGCTGTGGGTCCGCGACATCGACGACCGCAACGAGTCCCAGTCGAAGATCGTCGACCTTCTGGTCGACCTCAACGACGAGGGCATGTTGCGGAAGGGTGTGCGGCGGAGGCTGGCAGATGTGCTCGACCGCTGCACCGACACGGTGCGGTGGCGGTTCCACAGCTGGCAGAGCCTCGACAAGGAGGACAAGCCGCTGAGCGCCGATCAGCAGCGCAAGCGTCAGGATCGGCTCGCGAAGCAGGCTCACACCCTCCAGGCGCGTGCCGAAGCCAATCGGTCCCACGTGAAGGGCCCGAGCCCCGCGGCCGACAAGCAGGGCCGCAAGGGCAAGCGCAAGAACTAGATCTTCGCCGAAAGGCATGGGTCGCAAAGGCCGAGGAGCAATCCTCGGTCTTTTCTTTTTTACAGAAACGCCAAACTACTCAGTTGCCTTTCGACCTCACTCCAATTAATAGTTCTGAACATGTCCAACGAGTGGAGCCAGGTTGGAAGAGAGGCGGCGAAAGCCGCTTTTCTTCGTTCTGTATAGTCCCGCTTTCCAGGTTCTAACCCTTCGTACAGCTTTCTTTGAACTGCCAACTCGTTTTCTTATCCTGTCCTCGTTGTTTCTCGTCGATGATTCTTAGGGACGGTTCAAGGGGAAAATTCTACGGCTGTTCTCGATTCCCGCGCTGTCGAGGAACCAGGGACGCTCCTCAACCAACAGAAAAAGCGGCCCCTGAGAAGAGTGCGCAGGAAGGATAATTTATATATACTTCGTACATGGCACGGGCGACTACTCCAAAGGTTTGCGTTTTTGTATAATTACAACATGTCCGAGATTACTCGCGAGCATTTCAAGACACACGTTAGCCCAAAATTGCGCCGCAACGTTCGAATGTATCTTGGCATCTCGGGTGTGATACTTGTAGTGATTCTGTACAGAATCATCGTCTCTGGTAATGCGTTTCAATATCCATTGATCGCTTTAGCGATAGGGCTCGTCGTGGGTATCGTAGTATCTCGAATGTATGAAATCTCATGGAACAAGGAGGCGGAGCAGGTAGTATCTCGAATGGACATCTATGGAGCACTGTTTTTAATTGCGTATATAGCATTTGAGATAGCAAGCCATTACTTCATAGAGCAGTGGTTGGAAGGTCCGTTGGTTCTAACAGTAATTTTATCTTCCGTTGGAGGAGCGCTCGTTGGCAGAGGGTTTGGCATGCTAAAAAAGATGATTGAGGTGCTCAAAGTAAATATTTAATATGGAATTGCAGCGCGGCAACGAAGAGTTAGAGAAGCTCAACCGGACTCTTAACGACCCGACGGCATTACACGCGTACAAAGAGGCATATGATGACTACACGCCGGCTCTTTTGCCGCGGCTGCTGGGACGTTCTCTTGTCTGGTGGGGTAATGCCGTATACGGCAAAGAACCCTCATATCTCAAGTTCCGTGCTGTCGAAGTGATCGCACGCGTTCCCTATCACTCATGGTCATCGGCAATTTACACGCTCCTTACGCTCGTATATTCCGATGAGCAAAAAGCGATGCGTCTGTCTGACACCACCAAGTACGCACGGTTCGCCCAAGATAACGAAACCATGCACGTGGTGGTCATCTCTCAACTTGCAAAGACGGAAGAGCGAGCAGGACTCATCCGGCACACAATTATCCCAATGACCTTCGCATTCGCGTATTTCTGGTGGTCGTACTGCTTGTACCTCGTCAAGCCACGCTATTCATACGAACTAAACTATATGTTCGAAAATCACGCGTTCGAACAATACGATCGTTTCTTGGAAATGCACGGCGAGGACCTTAAAAAGAAACCTATTCACAGCGAATTTCTAACTTGGTATGGTCGCACCCCTCTCACTCAATACGAGTTTTTCCGCTCTGTCCGTAACGACGAGATCATCCATCGCAACACCTCTATCCGCGAGATCCACTGATTGCATGCTTTGTTCGATAGCACGTTTTGTAAAATATTCCACGGTCGGCGTCGCGACGTTTGTCCTGGATCTTGCGCTTCTCTACTGCGCAGTCCGTGTGCTGAACGTCCCCTACTACGCCGCCACGCCCTGCACGTTTCTCATTGCTGTGAGCGTCAACTATGTTCTGAGCAGGAAATTCGTGTTCGCGAAAACAGAGCGTCCAACATATACAGGATATGCATATTTCATCTCTGGAGCGCTATGCGGCGCCATCGCCACGACAGCACTCACGGTCGCGCTCGTAACCTACCTTCATATCTTTTACATCGCCGCACGCGTCCTAGTCGCTGCTCTTGTCGGCATCGGCAACTACCTTTTCAATCTGCACATAAATTTCAAAGTTGCCGGCAAGCATTAAGGCATCTGACACCTTTTGCTCCGCACGCCAGTTGCAATGTATATGACAGAAAAAATAACGCTTCGCGTTTTTTGGACGATGATGATTTTGTGCGCCGTGTCGGGCCTCGGCGGCATATGGTTTGAAAATTCTTTTCCTGAAAAATTAATCCCGACATTCTTTATAATAGGCTTCGCAAACTTCCTGATTTGGGCACCGCTCACGCTCTATCGCCTCTTCGATAAATAGCGCGCCCACTATGCTACCATACGAGCATGACACCATTTGATGCCGGAATCTTAGGCATTGTCGAAGGAATCACCGAATTTTTGCCGGTGTCGTCGACCGGTCATCTCATACTCGCAAGTTCTCTGCTCGGACTTTCAAGCACTGATTTTGTAAAAACGTTCGAAATTGCGATCCAGCTTGGTGCAATTTTAGCGGTCGTTGCACTTTACTTCACATCCTTCTTCCGTATCGAAGTACTCAAACGGCTCATTGTCGCTTTTTTGCCGACAGCGGTCATCGGGTTGGCGCTGTATAAAGTTGTAAAAACATATTTGCTTGGGAACGAAACCGTCGTGCTGTGGGCGCTCATCCTCGGGGGCATTGCGCTCATCGTATTTGAACTGCTGCACACCAGCCGTGACGATTCAACCGCCGATATTTCAACAATGTCATACAAACAGGCCCTTGGCATCGGACTATTCCAATCCATTGCGATTATTCCTGGTGTCTCGCGGTCGGCTGCAACCATTGTGGGTGGGCTGTTGCTCGGCATGAGCCGCGCAACGATTGTTGAGTTCTCGTTCTTGCTCGCAGTGCCCACCATGGCTGCCGCCACAAGCCTTGACCTTGTAAAAAGCTACCGCGAATTTAGTAGCGCGGACTTGCTTCCTTTAGCTATAGGCTTTGTAACATCCTTCGTCGTCGCGCTTCTTGTCATCAAACTGTTCCTCTCTTACGTTCGCAAGCACACATTCATCCCGTTCGGTGTCTATCGAATTCTTGTGAGCGTTGCGTTTCTATTCTTCGTCCTCTACTAAAACAATAGCAGAGATGGTACTCTAGCGTGATGCAAATTGTGCCGAAGAAATTCACGCCTGGAAACTTCAAATTGCGCGTCGGCAAATCGCGAACGGGTAAAGGATTGTTTACAGACGAACCTATAAAAAAAGGCGCGTGCGTTATTGAATATATCGGACGCCCTGTTGTGGGCGAAGAGCAGTACACTCACCGCGGTAAGTACTTATTTGAAACAAGCAAAACAACCATGATCGATGGCGGCATCAAAGAAAATACCGCCAGATACATTAACCACTCCTGCCGCCCGAACTGCGAAATTGATATCAAATATAAGCGCGTCTTTGTGTTCGCGAAACGTAACATTAAGGCCGGCGAGGAGCTCACCTATGACTACGATACCGAATATTTCGACCAATTTATCAAACCCCATGGCTGTAAGTGCCAGAAGTGCAGTCCCACTCCCTGATGTGCTAGGATAATCGCATATGGGAATCAATTTGTTGGCAGTACTTGCCTGTGCAGTAGTTTCGATGATTATCGGCAGCATATGGTATGGACCATTGTTTGGCAGCATATATACAAAAGCGATGGGTTGGTCACACAAGAGCGATGCGGAAAAGAAGCAGATGCAGAAAGCCATGATGTGGAGCTACGTGGGCCAGTTCATCGCAAGTCTCGTCATGTTCTACGTTCTTGCACGCTTTATGAATGCGACCGGTCTTGTTACCACACTTGGCGGCGTTGTTGTCGCATTGTGGGCATGGTTTGGATTTATCGTACCTTTGAAGCTCGGAGATGCACTCTGGGGCGGCAAGATGACACTCTTCTGGCTCGGCATCTCAAACAGCCTTCTTACGCTCGTGGCTGGCGGCGCACTATTGGGTCTCTGGCGCTAGGGACCTGATTCGTTCATCAAAATCTCTGTGAAAAGAGATGCGCGTCCCTTATAGTGGATCTATTCACTATGAAGATACGATTAAACGCAGCGATTGTTTCTCTCCTTACCATAACGTTATTCGCCGCAGCTCCTATCGAAGCTCTTGCACAGAGCTCATCTGTACCAACCTCTCCTCTTGTTGCACAGATCATTGCGCGCACAAACGCTGACCGCGACACAAACGGCAAAGCGAGAGTGATCGAAAGCCCTCTTCTTGATGCTGCAGCCCAGAGGAAAGCGAACGACATGCTTTCGAAGCAGTATTTTTCGCATGTCGCACCAGACGGCACAGCTCCGTGGGCCTGGTTTAAGCACGGCGGCTACCCTTATATATATGCAGGCGAGAATTTAGCGATGAACTTTTACTCTGCATCTGACGTTGAAACTGCGTGGATGAACTCTCCCGCTCATCGCGCCAATGTCTTGAACAGTAATTTCAAAGAAATAGGCATCGGTGTGGCGCACGGTGTATACCAAGGGAAAGAAACGACTCTCATAGTCGAATTCTTCGGCACGAGAAAGTAGTTAAAGCCTGCGCAGGCTACTAGTTAGCCAACGTGGTATACACAACTAACCGCTGGTTATACGTTTTATCTCCCGGCACCCACGAACCTTGGCATGTGATCAAATTGAGATGCGCCGCGTCTGAGGCTGCAAACACTTTCTCCAGTGGCACCTCTTTGTACGGATACGATTCTACATCATAGACAACGAAGTGCAGCGTCTGCGCGTCCCCTGTCTCGACATAGACACTGTCTCCTACTTTTATTTGGCTCAAGTGCTTAAATACCCCAGGAAGCGCCAGTCCGTTGTCGACATGCCCGTCCATAATTGCGCTCCCTCGTGTCCCCGGGAGCGGCCCGTTTTTATACCACGCAACATCAATGAAATTGCTGGGCACACCAATGTCGCCCGCGCGCGTCGTACCCACGTACTGGACATGCGCATCAATTGAAAGTGCCGGGATAGACAACCGCACCGGCGCCGATGTCGTCGCTAAAGCACGTACAACATCGTCCGGTGGCACGATACCGCTGCCTCCGCCAAAGAGCGCCCTCACTAATATAAATACAAACAAGAGCGACGCAAACACAACAACAACGTATGCAGCTGCGCGCGCGAGAAAATTTTTCATACACAACAATTGTGTGCTTTGTTTCTAAAGCGCGCATGAACTAGGAAGCTCAGTAGTTTCACCCTCTATTCACTCGGACTCTGTTTAACTAAAGAGCGTTCGTAACACATTACAAGATACGTTTTAACAGTAACAGCACACTCGTATGAAATCGAAATATCTCGGCATTGTATCTGCGACAGCAGCGGGAGTTCTTTCTGCAGCTCTTGTGCTAGGAGGTCTTGCATCCGTATCGTCCGCAGCAAGTGGCGGGCCGACGGTTGTACTGACTTCGACCACAGCTTCAAGCACGAGCTCGACGTCAATCCCTGTGACGGCGACCTTCTCTGAAGATGTAGGATCATTTGCAAGCACGAGCGTTACAGCAACCAACGCGACAGTTGGTGCAGTCTCGGGCAGCGGCACTACCTACACTTTTACTCTGACGCCAACGGCAGAAGGCGCGGTGACAGTGATGCTTCCGGCCGACATCTCGTCCTCGACGGCATCAAGCACAGGCAACCAGCAGTCAAATACATTGACCTTTATGTATGACGCGACGGCTCCGGTCTTGGCTGAAGTCACAGGCGTTGGCACTACTACAGCATCATCATCACCGACCTACACCTTCAGTTCAACTGAACCGGGCACGATGAGCCTCACGGGCACTGGCTGCATGATGACCGGTTTGAGCACTGCAGCGGTTTCTGGCAATAACACTATTACCTTCGACTCGCTCGCAAATGGCTCGTATCATTGTTCGCTCTCTGTTGCAGATGCCGCGGGCAATACAAGCAATACGCTCCATATCAACTTCGCTGTTGATACCGCGTCGACATCGGTACCTGCAGCTCCTGTTCTATCAAATCTGATGGTCACGAATATCGCGACAGGTTCGGCAACCATAACGTGGAATACTGACACCGCGGCAAGCGACCAGGTCTTCTACGGCACATCAGGTTCGTACGGTTCGATGAGCACGCTCAATACAACCGCATCAACGACGCACTCTGTGATGATATCGGGGCTTTCCGAAGCAACGCTCTATCACTTCCAAGTTGTATCCACGAATGCGGGCGGAAGCGCAACATCGTCTGACATGACATTCGTCACCGCATCAACGGCAAGCACGACGCCGCTCTTGGTGACAGGCGTTGATACCGTGCGCGGCAACGCAACGGCAGATGGCACCTTCGTAAATGGATGGGAATGGATCTTGCACTTCGTCATCCCTGATAACGAAAGTAACTTCGCAATGAAATTCGGCGACTTCATCAATACCACGAACTCGTCGTCTACCATTCCTGCAATGAACAACATCCATGTCTGGACACCGCAGTCATCCAACGCATCAACTACTGCATCAGCAATGACCGAAAGCGGCAATGGCTACAGCGGCGACATGATGCTCACGGGCGACACTTCGACGACAATTCCAGGACGCCAAGTGGATGTCCATGTTGAAGTTGCAGTTCCTGCTGGCACACCGACAGGAAGCTACACGACAACGTACGGCGCATTGTCTACAACGACTCCGTTCTAACATGAGACTTATCAGCAACTACTAAAAGACTCATATGACCCTACGAAAGGCACATATTCTGGGGAGCCTGGCGTTAGCAGCCATGCTTGTAAGCACTGCATCGGCGTCTGAAATTACCGGAACGCTGACAGCAGGCGGCGGGTCGAGCGTTACCGGTACCGTTGTCGGCACGCCGACAGCATCACCTCCTCCTGGGACCTACGGTTCAGCACAGGCAGTGACGCTTACTGATCCGGGCGCATCGTCCATCCGCTACACGACAGATGGCACGCCCCCTAGTTGCACAGGCGCAGGCCTGCTCTACACCGGAGCAATAGCCGTGCCGAATTCGCTTACAATACAAGCAGTTGGATGTTTTCCAAGTGGCGCGAGTTCGGCAGTAGGCTCCTACACCTATGTCATCTCGGGCGGTTCGCTGTCTGGTTCGGTAACAACCTCATCGAGCGGTTCGCTTTCAGGGATAGTAACCTCGTCTCCTGGCGGCACATTGACCGGCACTGTATCTGCGCCCTCTAGCGGCGGTGGGGGCGGCAGCTCAAGCGGTGGGGGTGGCGGTGGGGGCGGAGGAGGTGGAGTCATCACTAACCCTCCAGGCACTGACGGCGGGAGCACGGGCGGTGGCGGTGGCGTGGTCCAAGGCACCTCGACAACTGACATCCCTGGCATTCCTAACACAGGCGCTGGCGGTAACGCACTCCAAACACTTGCACTCCTTGTCGTATCGGCACTGCTTGCCTTAGGCGGCATCCGCTACCTCAAGATGCATGACATCCCCCTCAATTAAAAACATTGAATGCAGTAGGGCTATTGCCGTCTGTGCAATGGCCTTTTGCATTTTTAGAACTTAGTCGTATTGTAAAGCCAATGAACGAGTTAGCGGCACGCGTGCGGTCGCTGTATGGCCCGAGGGAATGGCGGATAGCTGCTGCTCTTTTTGTTTCTTACGTTGTCACGTACTGGCTTGCAGCGCAGGTGCTCCCACCTGACGCTCGCTTCAACCCAGCATCTGCTATCGCACTTTCAACTCTCTACTTTGGAGGCCGTAGGCTCTGGCCTATTGTCTACATAGCCGCACTTTTTTCAAATATACTCACTAGCACTCCCGTGCTTGGACTGATATTCTTGCCCGTATTCGAAATATTGCAAGCCGTGGCAGGCTCATGGTTCTTGCATTGGGCGCATATCGATCCGCTCTTTCGTCGATATCGCGACACATTCTATTTTTTGGCATCAGTGATACTTATTTCATTTATTACGCCAACGCTCTCTCTCATCATACGCGCGTGGCGGCATTTGCCCGATCTGCTCGTAACCTGGTGGCACGCGTACATAGCGATGCTGTTTTGCTTCCTTGTACTCACGCCGTTTTTGCTTCGATGGTTCACCAAACCACGCTTTTCCCGAACACCAATGGAAATCGCCGAGATCTGTGGGATTTTTGTGCTACTGCTTGGGCTCGACCTGCTCATCTTCGTGCGTACAATACCGTTCGTCTTCGGCGTTCCTCTGCTCGACCTCTTGTTCATCCCACTATTCTGGATAGCACTTAAACACCGTCCTCGATTCATAACATTAGCGCTTGTGCTCACCTCGATAATCGCGATCACAAGTGTTGCTCTTAAAGCACCGCCTGCGCTTGCGACCGTCTATCTTTTCCAAACAGAGATTATGATGATAACGCTCGGCATCGCGTTCTTCATCATTACATCGCTTGAGGAGGACAGGCGTGTAAACACCAATGTTATGCATTCGCAGATGGCAACATTGCGTAACGCTATCGCACGCGAAAGTTCAGAATCAAAAGCGAAGAACGACTTCATCGCTATTTTGTCGCACGAATTGAGGAACCCCTTAGCGCCAGTCCTCTCATCCATCGATCTAATGAAGCTCAAAGGGCCGCGGGACCAAGAAGACATGGAACTGCTCAAAATAATGGAGGACCGTATGGACACCGTGCGCCGCCTGCTCGACGACCTGCTCGACATCTCGCGGATCTCTGAAGGAAAAGTTGCGCTCAAGCGCGAGCAAGTGGCGCTCGAACCCATTATCAAGCGGGCTGTGCTTTCAACTGAACATCACCGCAAAGAACTGCATCAGCGTCTCGTGCTCCGGCTCCTTGAAACACCCGCCAAAGTAGTCGGTGATAGTGTGCGCTTAGAACAGGTATTTTCAAATTTGCTTACGAACGCATCGAAGTACTCTGCATCGGGCGACACTATCGTGCTTGCCATGCGCACGCAGGGTTCGTTCGTTGAAGTCGAAGTCGCCGATCGCGGTATCGGCTTGCAGCCTGGAGAGCTTGAGAGCATCTTCCTCCCCTTCCATCAAGTAAACCAAGACGAGCGCAAAAAAGGGCTTGGTATCGGACTCACGCTCGTACGCAACTTCGTCCAGCTTCACGGAGGCACGATAGAAGCAAAGAGCGAGGGGCGGGGGCAAGGCAGCCGTTTTATCGTCCGCTTGCCGCTTGTCGAATCAGTGCCTGCTGCTTCCCATAAACCTCACTATTTTCGCAATGAAATACGAAAAGGCGGCGGAAAACGCAGTCCGAGCGTCCTTATCATCGATGATAATGATGCAGCGGCAGGCGGTATCGGCCGTCTGCTTGAATTCCATGGGTGCCGCGTCGCATACGCCTACGACGGCGGTCAAGGGATCACAAAAGCGCGCAGTATTTCACCTGACGTAATATTTTTGGATATCGGCCTTCCCGACCAAGACGGGCACGACGTCGCACGGCTCTTGCGCAGCGAAGGTTACAAAGGAAAGATCATCGCGCTGACAGGCTACAATATGAACACCTCAGACGACAAAGAGTCAAAAAAATATTTTGACCATTATCTCGTAAAGCCCGTGAGCCTCACTGACCTCCAACGCGTCCTCGCTGACCCCTTGTAGAGGTTGCATTTCGTGGCTTCATGAGTATTTTAATAAGTGGGGGGGCTAATCCATCAATCGTGGAGGCCCATGTGGAGTTCTCAAACAAACTAGCGTATCTCGCTTGGACACCCGTGCGCCTGTGGCACGAGTGGTTCCCCAGCCGCGAAGAGTTCATCTTGCGCGCGGTGCTGTCAAAGCGTTCCGCGACGGAGAGCGTCGTTATTCCCTACAAGGACTGGCGCGGGATCTGCAAATCTGCACTGCTCCTTATGAGCGAACACGTGCTCACATACAAGGAAAAGATTGGCATCGACGTCTTGGTGCGCGCGCGAAGGAAAGCTCGGAAGAACGGAACGAGGAGCTGGCGACGAATCGACCTCCGAAAGTTGGATCGTGGGAACAAAGGACTTCTCGAACTGTTCGAGGAAATCCGAAAGGGTGAATGCGAACTATTTCTAAGACCTCATGACCTGCGGTTTCGACGCATGGCACGGCGTGTACGCGTCTTCATTCGGAGCAAGGATGGACTGTGGTCGTTGCGGGAAGTCGCACGGCAATATTTTGGCGAGGAACCGAAGGCTGCCATGAAACTATACGCCGTCAGCGGCTCAATCCACGCCAACGAGCTGCACCGCCTGCTGCTCGCCGCTCAACGCGAGGTACGGGAGGAGCTCAGAGAAGAGTACCCTCTGGAATGGTTCAGCTTTGCACTTAGCCGCGGCAACGGGACGCCGGGTGGAGAGCACGAGTCGGATGCGTACGCTGGAGGCTTCAGCGTAAACCAGGATCACGATGTCGTCCTGACGCTCGAAGAATGGCCGCAGGAGTGGTTTGAAAAACCTCCGATAATCGATGACACGCGCGTTCGCGTCTTCACGGCATGCGTGCGCGAGGAGCCTATTGTTAAAGAGCCGGAACCAGTCCGACGCACAGTGCCGATATCGGCTTCGGAGATCGCCGACGCTCGCAAGGCATTCGGTTTTCCATGACGGGGAGTTCAACTCCCCGTTTTTCTTTTCATGTATTCTCCATGGAGCTTTGCGGTACAATGGGAGCCATGATTGAACATGTATCTATACCCGTGAGCGATTACAAGCGGGCGACGAAATTTTATTCCGCGGCATTAAAACCTTTGGGGTATACGCTCTATAGGAAGTATCCTCCGTCGGCTGCAGGATATATGGAAGGCGGGTCAACCAGCGTCTGGACGGTAGTCCAGGGTAAAAAAGTGCAACCGATGCACATAGCGCTTGGCGCAAAGAGCAAAAAAGCTGTCGAAGAATTTTACAAAAAGGGCCTCAAAGCTGGCGGGAAAGACAATGGAGGACCGGGCTTCCGTCTCGACTATGGCGACGACTACTATGCCGCATTTTTGCTTGACACAGATGGCAACAACATCGAAGCGTGTTACTTTGGCGCAAAAGCTCCGAAGCAGAAAAAGAAATAATATGGACGAACTCAAAGAAGCGATTTCTAAACTCAACCACGACCTGCGAAATTCTTTAAGTGTTGTGTACAGCAACTCGCAGCTGCTTGAATTGCTAACAGAAAAATCGAATAAGGAAACGCACGAAACTGCACAGCAATTGTCGCAGTCTATTCAAGATATGGAGGCTCTTCTTGCAGAACGAGTACAAAAAATCCGCGAAACTCTCTAACTTCATCATACGCTCACGCGGAGGTGGGCATAATGGGAGTCTATGAACGTAATTCTCATTTGCAGTGAGTGCGGGCACAAAGAACGCAGCTCGTCCGACAAGCACCTGATGAATAAGATCATCATGTGGAATCATGTAAAGAAAGTCCACCCGCGCACGGCGGACCGCATTATGCGCATGTACAAGGTAGTACCAAGTCATCTGTATGGAACAGTAGCTGGGACTATATGATGAAGCTTCCTTCATGATATTTTCATTGAATGTACACTAAGGTTCTCGTATGAGACTACTTATCGTAGAGGATGAGGTTCAGCTCGGGAGCAATCTTAAAAAAATATTAGAACTCAAGGGCTTCGCGGTAGACTGGGTGGAAGATGGCGAGAAGGCGCTTTCGCGTGCAACGCTGTACCACAGCGATTACGATGTGATTATTCTTGACCTGTCGCTCCCCTCTATGGACGGCATGGCGCTTACTCGTGCTATCCGTGCAGAAAAAATTACGACTCCCATCATCATTCTTACCGGCAAAGGCGAGACTCAGTCAAAAGTTGATCTACTCAACGCAGGCGCCGACGATTATGTCGTCAAGCCGTTCTCGCACGAAGAGCTCATCGCGCGCATTGCATCGGTATCCCGTCGCCCCGCTACAGTGCCCGTGGTCGTGCATACTGTAGGCAACATCACTATAGACACTGCAACACACAAGGTTTACGTTGAAGGCAATGAAGTAGCGCTCACGCTTAAAGAATATGCGCTACTCGAATGTTTTTTGCGCCGACCAGGTGAAGTATTTACGCGCGAAGAGCTTTCAAACCATGTATGGGATTTCAACTCGATGACGTGGAGCAATGTGCTCGACGTGCATATGAAGAATCTGCGCAAAAAACTGGAACGGACAGAAACATCGCCACGCTTTGAAACAGTCCGCGGCGTCGGATACCGATTCGTCGCCTAACCTATGCCTCGCGCCCTCCCTTCAATACTCTGGCGCTTGGAACCCTACGCGCTCCTCTTCATCCTCTACTTTATAGTCGGGCGCATAGGATTGAGCATTTCTGCATTTCACGGTGTTGCAGCCTATGTGTGGCTTTCAAGCGCAGTAGCGCTGTGCGCACTCATACTACAAGGCTACCGTCTATGGCCTGCTATTCTCTGCGCCTCGTTCGCACTCTTTGCATCGTCTGGGCTTGGTTTGGGCATATCACTACTGCTTGCCGCAGCGCACACGCTTGAGTCGCTGGCATGCACCTACGCGCTGTTGCATATTATAGGATTCCGCAACGACCTAAAGCGCCAGCGTGACAACATCGGCATAGCAGCTGTCGGTTGCATTGGGCCAAGCATCGGCGCCACGCTTGGGGCGCTGGCACTGCTTTTCACGGGAGCAATGCAGCTTCCGGATATCATACCGCTGTGGGTCGCATGGTGGAGCGGCAGCGCTATGGCAATCATCGCTCTCCTGCCGTTTTTGTTGAAGTGGCTTTCTTCGCCTCGTTTTGTGCGATCGCCCGGGCAATATACAGAACTCGCGCTTGCATTGGGCGCCGTATTTGTGACGTCGCTCCTGGTATTTTGGACCAACAACACACAAGCGTACTACCTTGGCATACCATTAACCTGGATCGCCTTGCGTGCGGGCCCTCGCGGTATGAGCAGTGCACTTGCCATCGCGAGCGTTGTTGCGATATTCGGCACGTTGCTTGGCGCGGGACCCTACGGAGATGGCGCCGTCCTTGGTCTCAATATATTTTTTATCACGACAGGCTCTTTATTTTTGATCTTCACCTCGATCGTTGAAGAACGAAAAGGAGTCGAGAACGAGCTCGCCCAACATGTCGAGGAACTCGAGCAGGCGCTCAGCAAAATTAGTTCTGAAGACGAAGCGAAACGAAACTTCCTTGCCATTTTGGCGCATGAACTTCGTAACCCGCTTGCAGCGATACTTTCGTCAGTAGAGCTTTTGCGCCTGCACCAGCCCAGTCCAAACGACGCGCCGATACTCGTCCGCACTATAGGCGAACATGTCAATGCGATGCGCAGCATGCTCGACGATGTGCTCGACATTTCGCGCATTTCGCGCAACAAACTCGTGCTCCGAAGAGAAGTTGTGGCGCTTACTCCAATACTTGAACGCTCAGCGCATTCGGCAGAAGCGATAGTGCGCACTCGTCATCATCGCCTTGTCATACTCAAGCCTGCACGCGAGATATATATTGATGCCGACCCTATCCGCATCGAACAGATACTCGTCAACCTGCTCAACAATGCCGCCAAGTACACAAACCCCGGCGGCACAATCGAAGTCCGCCTGACGGAAGAAAAAAATATGGCCGCACTACATGTTAAAGACAATGGAATCGGTATTTCTAAATCAATGCAAAAGCGCATTTTCGAACCATTCTTCCAGGTGCGGCGCGGCAAACTTGCCACCGAAGGGTTAGGTGTCGGTTTGCCACTTACACGCCAGCTTGTTGAGATGCATAATGGTTCGGTCGAGGTTGGAAGCGCGGGTGAAGGCAAAGGATCAGAATTTATTGTACGCCTGCCACTCGTACGAGATCCGATCAAAACACCGACAACACAGCCCATCGAAAAAAACCGCAAGCTGCGCTTTGTAAAAAACACCCGAAGCATATTGGTCGTCGACGACAACGAAGCCGCTGCGCAAGCGCTGACGCGGTTGCTTGAACTGCGCGGACACAATGTGCGCACTGTCTACAACGGGACGCGCGCGGTAGATGAGGCCCGCAAAGACCCGCCCGACATTATTGTGCTCGATATCGGTTTGCCCGACATTGACGGGTATGAAGTCGTACGCCAGGTTCTTGAAGATCCTCAGTTCCCTTCCGCTATTGTTGCGCTCACAGGATACGGCCAGGCAGAAGATAAAGAGCGCGCGCTCAATGCTGGATTCCATTATCATCTCACCAAGCCCGTGGGTTTGAAGGAGCTTGAAAAAGCATTCAAAAAAGTGGAGTACGTCTGGCAAGACTAATAAAAGCAGTGCTACTATTTCGCTATGCGAAGGTTATTGGTTGGCGTTTCGCTTGCCCTCTCGTTATGCGCGCCACTATGTGCCTCTGCCCACGAGGTGTATGTTCTGACGCCGGAGGAAATATCGGAAGGCATGCATACACCGCCGTTTTCTGGCATTCAGGTCGCGCTTAATAACCATGGGCAATTTATGTTTTGGGGTGCCGTCGCGCTAGTCGTCGTCGTGCTTGTTTTTTGCATATCACTCTGGAGACGACTCGAGGCGCCACTTCGACCCTTTTTTGCACGCCTTAAACCATATGCGCCAGCTATAAGCCGCGTCTCGGTGGGCTTGTCGCTTGTCGCAGCCGCCTATTATGACGCCATGTTCGGGCCTGAACTCCCTCTTTCCATATTTGGCACCGTAGCCCCGTTCATCCGCGTCGCGCTTGCGTTGATAGGCGTCGCGCTTACATTCAACCTCTGGAGCCGTGCAGCAGCAGCGGTCATGCTCGCACTGTTTATCGTGCAGATATGGTTGCATGGCAGCTATATGCTGACGTACGTCAACTATCTTGGAGAAATCCTTGTGCTGGTATTTTTTGTGCATGAGCGCCTGCGTCCGTACGCATTTGTTTTGCTGCGTGTTGCCTTTGGCACTGCGCTCATATACGCCTCGTTCTATGCAAAAATCTTGCACAACGACCTAGCGCTCCAGGTCGCGTCATTGCCGCTCGCAGGCCATGCGCATAGCCTGGCGTACTATTTTGGGTTTGAACCGCACTTCCTCGTGCTTGGAGCAGCCATTATCGAACTGATCATCGGAGCCTTCTTTATCTTAGGAATCGAAATACGCTTCACGTGCATCTTTATGCTCTTCTGGCTCTCGCTGTCGCTCTTCTACTTCGGCGAAGTTGTTTGGCCGCATGTCGTACTCATCGGCATCCCCGTTGCCTTCCTCTGCCATGGGTACGATTCATTCTCGCTTCAAAGTTATTTTATGAAGCGCCGCGGCCGCACGGCGTGGTAAAAAGTTTGACAACCCACTTATAGTTTTATACGGTCTCTATATAAGACCGACACTACGAGGTGCTCATGAGGAAAGAATTCCCGACGGTCACCAAGAGGTTGATCGGACTGATAGTTCTTCTGCTTCTAGCAATATTCCTAAGCGACGATCCAGTCGCTGGGTTTGTAACACTCTTCACCCCATTGGGCTTCCTGGTAATGCTGGTTCCCGTAAGCCTGAACATGCCCGTCCGTGGTTAGCCCCGGACGGCTTTCTTTTACCCGTAGTATTTGTACGCGCGCCAGCCCAACAGGCACAAGGCGCCGAAGGTGACGCACAAAAAGATGATGATGGGCGCTTCGGTTGTCGGGCTGTTGAATTTTTCAAGAAAACAATATGCCCCAACAAAGCCAATTTGCGCTGCAACAATATCCGAAAGCGAGTTAGTGTACGCTTCGGTGCGCGAAAGATGTGTAATGCGCTCAAACAATTCCCATCCAATGCCAATGGAAAGCGCGATCCAAAACCCGCTGACAAATTCGATATCGAAAAAGAAAATGATATACCCAATGACAATGCCTGAGATAAAATGAGGAATAGTCCAAAGGTCTATATAGTTCCCCCGCCACGTGCTCCTGCGATTAAGAAATTTGACCATACCTCAATGGTACTACATGCTAGTATAGAAACACATGAGCAGAGTGCTGCATATGGCACGGCGAAACAAGGCTCGCCTGCGCCGACCGCATTTTTTCATACTGTTCGCGGCAATACTCGTCATTCTTATTGTGATGTTTTTCCTATTGCCGAGCATCGTCGTATGGAGCCAAGAACATCCGATGAACACACCGTTCCCCGTAGGTGTTGACCCGCAACATAAAATAATTAAAGAAAACGATAGAGCCTCGGTGCTCTTCAAAGACAGCCGCTACTTAAACGCAGCCGTTGCCGGAGCGCCGGGTTTTTTTGAAATGCTTTCAAACACCATTGCCTCAACAGCACTCTATCAACTTATGGCGGGCGCTGGCAGCGTGCCACATATTATCACCATCAATCCTGGCGTCCGCAAAGAGCAGGTCGCCGCGCTCTTTGGTAAAGCGCTAAAGTGGGATGTTTCAACACAAAAAATGTTCACTAAACTGCCTCCGGTTTCCACAGACATGCTGACCGAGGGCACGATAGCGCCAGGCGATTATGCGCTTTCCGATAATACATCGGTCCTTGAAGTTCAGACGGAGGTGCGAAACCGTTTTGACGACACCGTGCTCTCGCGCTACACACCTGATATCCAAAAAATAGTTCCCCTCACCCAAGGCCTGACCATCGCATCGATAATTGAGCGTGAGACAAGCGACCCAGAAGAAATGCGAGTCATTTCAGGGATCATATGGAACCGTATATTCCAAGGGATGAAGCTGCAGATGGACTCCACGCTTCAATACGCCAAGGCTAATGGTAAAGGCACATGGTGGCCGCAAATCTTGCCAAAAGATAAATATATAGATTCACCCTACAACACATACCAAAATGAAGGTCTGCCGCCGGGGCCAATTTCTGACCCAAGCACAGCCGCTGTGCTTGCGGCACTTAACCCCCGTAAGACCTCGTGCCTCTTCTATTTCCATGACGATGATGGCGTATTCCACTGCTCCGATACATACGAGCAGCATGTCGCGGCGCTCAAAAAGTACTATGGACAGGGCCGCTAACCCAATAATGTATACTTCATAATATGAATTGGTTCCTCATCGGAGGCATCGTTCTCATCATCCTCATAGGATTTTTGGGGCTATTCTTTTGGTCTTCAGGAGCTGTAAACATCGACAGCGAAGAAAAAAAGGATATTGAGAGAAAAACACCCGAAGAACTTGTTGACGAACTCATCGAGATAGAAAAAGAAGACCTCGCCGAACTCCACAGAGAAGAAAGCGAAACGCGCGGATTTAGATAGTGCTCAAACAAAAAATCCCCCGAAGGGGATTTTTTGTTGGGTGCCTTTACTACTTTGCTTTGCCAAGTATTTTAAACATCTTGGTGCCGCAGACTGAACAGACGCCCTGCATAGCACGGCGGCCGCCCTTCATGTCTACTTCTTTCGCGTCATTCATGTCGCGCTTTTCGCGGCACTTTACACAATATGCAACTTCTGCCATTTGTATTATTTAATTTACTAAAGGCCCTGTTCTTCAAGAATATAGGCTTTTTCTGGGAACACAAGGGCATCTGTGCTTAACTAGCTATATACGCTTTCATGCTTGAAGTAACAAAAAAACACGCCAGAAGCGCCGATGGCACAGAACTGTATTACGAATGCTGGCGAAGCGATGGACATACAACAGCTCCAACTCTACTATTTGTGCACGGGTTAGGGGGCGATATCGATGGCTGGCAGTATGTGCGCGATATAGTAGGCGCCCATGGCATACCAGCCGTCGCCTTTGATATGCGCGGCCACGGATACTCTGATCACCCTAAAAAAGCGAGTGCGTATGCAGTAGAGCGGATGGTTGAAGATATCCAGACTGTGATGCAGGCAGAGAATCTACAGAGACCCACACTTGTAGGACACAGCGGCGGCGCAGTTGTATCTGCCGCGTTTGCATCGAAATATTCTGAACCGTTGAGCGGACTTGTACTTATTGCCGGCTCATATTGCCCGCCTACGTATATGCAGTATCCTCTCCTTCCCACCATTGCAAACGGAGTGATTGGTATTGGCGGCATCATAAGCCCGCCTCCACTCAAACGCTGGCATTCCCCCTACCCGCCCGGCAAGTTTCATAAAGAAGTAGAAATC
>DASZSF010000008.1:0-46429 GCA_035548815.1 Minisyncoccota bacterium | reverse complement strand
CATCCTGCTCTTTTCTGCACCCTTTTCATTTCCTGGCAAATTGCTCGTACATATTGAAAGTGGCTCGACGGGGCAGGATATTGCCCATCAGCTTAAAAGTCAGCATGCTATCCGCTCAGAGCTCGTGTTCCGCATACTCCTGCGTCTCTACGGCGACTCTACCCACATTGTTGCAGGGACATATTATTTCCCAGACGCTCAAAATGCGTTCTCGATTGCATGGAGGCTGCGCGTAGGTAATTTTGATATCGAACCAGTCCGCGTCACGATACCTGAAGGCACGAGCGTCAAACAGATGAGTGTCATTTTGGCAGACCAAATTGCAGGATTTGATACGACAACATTTTTGAAATTGGCTCTTCCTCAAGAGGGGTATTTATTTCCTGACACCTACTTCTTTTACACGGGCGAAGACGCGAACGACATAGTAAAGACATTACGCGAAAATTTTGATACGCAGATAGCAGATATACACGTGCAGAGCGCGCTGCATGCATCGGGAAAATCGTTAAGCACTATCATTACGATGGCGTCGCTCTTGGAAAAAGAAGCGCCGGATACGATAAATCGCCAAATGGTCGCAGATATACTCTGGAAGCGCCTCTCGATAGATATGCCGCTCCAAGTTGATGCTGTATTCCCATATATCACAGGCAAAAATGGCGATGACATTACGCAAAACGATTACGTGATAGATTCTCCGTACAATACCTACACTCACAAAGGCCTGCCTCCCGGACCCATAACAAGCCCTGGAATTGACGCAATTGTAGCGGCGACCCATGCATCAAGCACGCCGTACCTTTACTACTTGTCTGGTAAAGATGGGAATTTCCATTATAGTGCGACGTATGAGGGTCAATTGGCTAACCAAAAGAAATACAGGTAAGGAAGGCCGCAAAGTCTTTGTAGGCTTGTCCGGCGGCGTAGATTCAGCTGTTTCTGCAGCAATCCTCAAAGATAAAGGGTACGACGTCACTGGCGTTTTTATCCGTATTGCGTTGCCTGGCTATCCATGTTCGGCAGGCGTCGATAAACTCGACGCTATGCGCGTTGCAGCACAACTTGAAATCCCGTTCGTAGAGCTTGACCTCTCAAAAAATTATGAGGCTCAGGTGTTCCAGAATACGCTCTCAGAATTCAAAAAGGGGAGAACGCCTAACCCTGATACGCTGTGCAATCGTGAAATAAAATTCGGAGAGTTTTACGTATTCGCACAAGCTCACGGCGCCGATTTTGTTGCAACAGGCCATTACGCTAAAACGAAGGATGGCTTGCTCTATGCCTCGCCCGACGCATCAAAAGATCAAAGTTATTTTTTATGGATGGTGAGAGAAGAAATTTTAAAAAACACGCTCTTTCCGGTTGGAAATATGCAAAAAACAGATGTGCGAAAACTAGCAGAAACATATAATCTCCCAAATGCAACACGAAAAGATAGTCAAGGATTATGCTTTTTGGGCGATGTGTCGCTTGGCGATATGCTTGCCAAAGAATTAGCGCCGACGTCAGGTGACGTACTTTCGGAAGATGGCAAAGTAGTAGGCCGTCATAATGGGGCGATGCTGTATACGCTAGGCGAGCGTCATGGGTTCGAGCTGTTTGCACATACACCCGACACAAAGCCTCACTTTGTTATTGCAAAAAATATAGAGCGGAACACTATAACCGTTTCAGAAAATCGCTTCCCGAACGGCGCTTCAAAAACTATTGTCACACTAACTGAAGCAAATTGGATAGGCGACATACCAGAAGCGCCGCTGTTTGCCCGCTATCGCTATCATCAGACACTCATACCCGCAGAGCTTTCAAAAGACAAAAACGAAGTGACACTCGCAATTCCTCACTACGTGCCGGAGGGGCAGTCGCTCGTTCTCTATATGCAAGAAGAAAGCAGCGAACGGTGTCTTGGCGGCGGCATTGTTGACAAGGCGGTCTTGCGCCCATAAGTAGAGTCTATACTTACTACTATGGGAAAGCATCGCGGAGCGCTCGTGCTTATTGTATTGATGCTATGTCTTGTTGGCGGATGGTGGCTGCTTATGCGAGACACCGACGATACGGACACGTCTCTTACAAACTCGACTCTTTCTGTATACATCCCTGTTGAGGTGCATCATGTGCATACCGGCCGTATTCATCAGTACGTGGGTACAACAACTATCTCTGGCGGCTGCGCTACGCTTGCAAGCGGCATTTCTTCAACAGCAGAAAATCCTCCGCATGTTGTTCTTGTCTTAGATACGCACGCGTCGACCGACTGTTCAGGCCAGGGTCGAGCATCACAACAGTTCCCATTCAGCATATCGCTCGAGGCTGCGGCAGGCGAAATACCGGTATTTGGAGGGATCATATCGAACGGGAAACCGCTTCCATTTACGATCGTCGATGACACTCCATGAGCGTCCAGGTTGCAAAAGCTGACGGCACGACAGAACCATTTGACCCACAAAAGCTCCGGGCATCTCTCCATAAAGCTGGAGCAAGCGAAGGAGCGACTGGATCTATCGTTGATGAAATAACCAAAAGTCTCTACGACGGGATTTCGACGGAAGAAATTTACCGCCGGGCATTTGCGCTGCTGCGCGAACATAGACGGGACACCGCAGCGCATTACTCGCTCAAACGTGCGCTGCTCGAGTTTGGCCCATCAGGCTTTCCATTCGAAGCGTACTTAAGCGAACTGTTTCAAGCAGAAGGTTGGAACACTAAGATCGACCAAATAGTGCCGGGCGCGTGCGTCGAGCATGAGGTCGATGTCGTACTGACGAATCCAAAAGAAACAGTGTACGTTGAAGCCAAATTTCACAATACGGCTGCATTTAAAACCGATCTCAAAACCGTGCTCTATGTCAAAGCACGCATTGACGATTTGCGCGCAGCACACCCAAAACACAGCATCAAAGGGCTGGTAGTTACCAATACGAAATTCACGAGCAAGGCGGAGCAATATGCCACATGCGAAGGGCTCGAATTGCTAGGGTGGAGCTACCCTAATAATGGGAATCTCCATGAGCGTATTGAAGCCCATAAACTGTATCCAATTACTGCACTTACAACCCTTTCAAAACACGAAAAAATGGCCTTACTGGGGGAAAAACACATGCTTTGCTCGGGGCTTTTGGGCCATCCTGATATTTTGGAGAGCGTTGGGGTACGAGGAAAATACATAGAAACTGTGCTCCACGAAGCCGCTGCCTTGTGCGCCTCTGGAAAAGGGCTATCATAAGGCCATTAGAAGATATTTGAATACGTATGGACGGCACGCAGAATCCGCAGAATGGTCAGAATAAAAATGATACAAAACCGCAACTTTCATGGTCTCAGCCGGTAACACCAACTCCTGTCAACAAACCATCACAGAACAACAACCAGAATACTCAAAAGAACGAATCTAAAAAGAACACTTCTTCTTCAAACACCGCGCCAGCCAATCATACATTCCGCAACGCAGCAATAACAATAGTGTTGCTTGCAGTTGTTGGCGGAGTTGCAGCAGCTATCATTTCAAACAGCAATAAAAAAGACGCGGACGGCACTGCATCGACCGTCGTGACATCGACCAACACAACGGCCACTACCTCAATAGGCGCTACGTCGAGCAATGGCGCGCTTTCAGTCACGTCGCCGCAAGCTGCAGGCATACACGTAGACATAGCGACCGCATCTGTCAGCGAACCAACCTGGGTTGTAGTCTACGAAAGCCGAAATGGAGCCATCAGCAACATTCTTGGCGCAGCACTCTTCTTTAAAGGGCAGACAAGCGGCAGCGTCGAGCTGTTGCGCGGAACGATGACAGGGCAGACGTACTTTGTCGGCGAAGCGCGTGACGACGGCGACCACAAATTCTCTCTCGTCAAAGACAGCCCAGTACTTGATACGAACGGTAATCCACTGCTCGTACAGTTCCAAACAAACTAATCCGTGCGATACTAACGGCATATGAACGATTTCACAGGGATCGAACTCGCGTTTAGCGCGCGGCTTGTCGTTGCTGCTGTACTTGGTATGGCAATAGGGATTGAACGATCAATTGTCGGCAAACACGCTGGCATGCGCACGTATGCAATGGTCTCGCTTGGCTCGGCACTCTTCGTTGTCCTGGGCACGCTCGCTGCATATCAACTATCGGTATTCTCTGGCGTAAATCCTCTCCAGATAGCAGGCTCTATCGTTGTTGGCATTGGCTTCATCGGCAGCGGTTTGGCAGTGTACCAAGGCGACCGGCTCGAAATCACAACAGCATCGGGAATTTGGGTCGTTGCAGCAGTCGGCATGGCGTGCGGCTTTGGTCTGTACTGGCTGGCAGTCATCACAACAATAATTTCTATCGTCATTTTCAGCTTTTTCTCGAAGCTTGAACGAAAAATTCGCGGCCGCTGGGGCGTTGAACAGAAGTAGGGTAGAATAGGGCTCATCAAACTATGAGCTCCTACTACAAACCGCATCGCAGATCTGACTATAACTACGGAGGCCCCAAATGGACGCTTTCGCGTTCCAAAATCGACCTCTTTATGGAGTGTGCGCGATGCTTCTATATCGACAACAAGTTAGGCACAGCACGCCCGCCTGGCTTCCCATTCAACTTAAACTCTGCGGTCGATGCCTTGCTCAAAAAAGAACTTGATGCGCATCGCGCGCAAGGCACCAAACATCCGCTTGCAGAGGCGTATGGGATCGACGCAAAGCCATTTGCCCACGAAAAAATTGACGAGTGGAGAAATGCTTTGAGCCAGGGCGTGAAATATGTACATCCAGAAACTGGGCTGACGGTGCGGGGCGGCGTGGACGATATTTGGGTAAACGGCGACGACGAGCTTATCGTCATCGACTATAAAGCCACAAGCAAGGACGGCACGATAGAAAGCTTGGACGAAGAGTGGCATCGCGGATACAAACGTCAACTTGAGGTGTATCAGTGGCTCCTCCGTAAAAATGGTTTCAAGGTTTCCGATATGGGGTATTGGTTCTATGCAAATGCTTCAAAAGATAGAGAGGCGTTCGATGGCCGGCTAGACTTTGAACTCACACTCGTCCCATATAAAGGGAATACGGACTGGATTGATGGAACGCTCATAGATTTGAAGGCATGTTTGGACAGTGATGCGTTGCCGCGCCCCGGAATCGATTGCGACTATTGCACCTACAGAGAGGCAGTAGGGCAGGTATTGCAGCCCTATATGCCAAGAGCTAATGCCGCTCATACGACCCCCTCAACGCCTGCAGAAGTCCCCATTACTAAGTCAAAAAAGATAGCCCATGAGAACGCTGAAAACTCCACCCTCTTCTGAATTTGCGAATAAAGTTCGCGCTGTGGTTCGTAAAATTCCTAAAGGCAAAATAATGACCTACGGTGAAGTTGCTACAAAGGCAGGGCGACCGGGTGCCGCACGTGCTGTCGGATACATCATGTCAATGAATTACGACGAAACAGTGCCGTGCCACCGTGTAGTGCGCGCTGACGGCAAAGTAGGCGACTACAATCGCGGCGGCGCTATCCGCAAACAAAAACTCCTCGAAGAAGAGGGCGCTCTCAAAAAGAAAAGATGAGAGCCTGCGCAGAACCTTTCCAGCGATTCTGAGGAATCGGGAGAAGGTTCTGCTTCGGCATCAGCAACAGTTAGCATGAAAGTCTTAATAATTTCACCTGGCAAAGCTCACGACGCATCACTCAAAGATGCTATTTCAGAATACGAAAAACGGCTATCAAAACGCCTGCCTATAGAATGGCTGCTTCCCAAACCATCTGACAAAGAAACAGAAGCGAAGGCTATTCTAAAAGCTCTCAAAGATGATGATTTTGTCATTCTCCTAGATGAGCGAGGGAATGACATAGACACGCCAGGGCTTGCAAAACTTATTTCAAAATTAGAGCAGGAATCGACCAAGCGATTGGTGATTATTATTGGCGGGGCATTTGGCGTCGCAGGCGAAATTGTCGCCCGCGCCGACCTCATCCTTAAACTCTCTTCTCTTGTCTTCCCGCATATGCTCGTACGTCTCATCCTCGCCGAACAGCTCTATCGCGCTGTCTCAATACTCGAAGGCGGCAAATATCATCATGCCTAGACTTTTTAACTCATGTGTGTTACAAACTATGTAGTTGTTCTCGCCCTACTGATGTAGGGGCCGAAAGGGGCGTATCCAAGTCCTAGAAATCGTTTTACCTGCGAGGGTCAGACTAGTTGGCGGGGCCTACATCAGTGCACGGCGACACCCTAAGCTAACACAGGATGAGAGATCGACAGAACTTGGATTGCCGGAGGGATACAATGTATTTCCTTCTCATACCCAAATTCTGCTCGACGACCGGCCATTGCGGTTGTGAGATTCGATCAGGGTCCCGGGGCTGGCGCTTGCGCTGCCCCGGGGCTTTCTGTTTTTTAGTGAACCCAATCTATTTCTGTGCGGCCGTTTTGTTTTAAATAGTCGTTGGCGAGTTTGAAGTGATTACAGCCAAGGAATCCTTTATGGGCGGAAAGTGGCGAAGGGTGCGGAGCTTTGAGAACCTCATGTTTTTCCCAATCTATCTCAGCTTCTTTTTTGCCCGCGAATGCGCCCCAGAGCAGAAACACGATATGTTCTTCTTTTTCAGAAAGCGCTTTTATCACAGCATCCGTAAACTGATGCCAGCCGTATTCTGCATGCGAATTTGCATGTCCGGCTCGGACGGTAAGTGATGCGTTCAAAAGCAGGACACCCTGTTTCGCCCAGCGGGTTAGGTCTGGGTTTTTGTTTATTGGCGTACCGTACTCAAGTTCTATTTCTTTAAAAATATTTTGAAGCGATGGCGGAATCGGGTTTGAACTTTCTGTTGAAAACGAAAGGCCGTGCGCCACGCCCGACGTGTGATATGGGTCCTGTCCAAGTATTACTACTTTCGTATCTTTGGGTTCAAAGTAGCCGAACGCACGGAATATGTTTGATGGATGGGGAAATACTCTGTCTTTCAAATATTCACCTCGAACTTTTTCTGTCAGCGCAGCAAAATACGGCTTCTCGAATTCACCTTCTACAAGCGCCTTCCACGCTGCAGGGATTTTTATTTTGTCTGAAGTGTCTGTCATATTTACTCCCTTGATATGCCGCTACGTAAGTCTACCAAACAGAAACCCCGCACAAAGGCGGGGCATAGTGAGAACTCTTTTTTCCTTCGCACAAAAGTGCAGTGTGGATTGTACTTGTGTTAGGATTCCACATATCCTCAAAGGAGCTTTTGTGTCGCCCCACCCACAGGTTAGGCTGTTTGTCGATGGCCAACCAGAAAAGCCCACGGAAGTAGCTTCACGTTTAACGTGCAAGAAGCCTTCACGAACCCCGCACGGGGAAGTTGCAGTTCACACGCACTAATGGAATGAGAGGAACTACAAAATCATGTCTTCACAAGCATAAGGTGCAAGCTGAAGACTCGATCATAATAACCAGGAAAGAGGCTGTTGTGCAATATCTACCAGATCTTTGCTCGCTTTTCGGGGGAACGATACAGTTTGTCGGATTTTTTGATATTGAACGTATCGTAGAACGGATCGAAGTTGGCAAGTGGGCCGTTAATGCGCTGTGATGCTTCTGCGTGAGGGTCTGTGAGCGCTTGCATCGCTCGGTATTGTTCGCGTGCGATAGTTCTTTCCATCTGCGCGAAGCCCAAAAAGAAGCGCTCTTCGGGAGTGAAGCCGTCTATGGTGTTGCGGCCATGTTTTGCGAGATACCGCTGGTATGCGTCAAAGCCGATGCATAGCCCGCCCAAATCTGCGATGTTTTCTCCCAGTGTGAGTTTGCCGTTGGTGTTAACACCCGGTGCTGCCTCGTAAGAATTAAACTGATCGACAAGCAGCTGCGCTTTGTTCATGAATTTTGTACGGTCGGTTTTGTGCCACCAGCTCTTTAAATTGCCCTGGCCGTTGAATTTTGAACCTTCGTCATCAAAGCCATGCGTGATCTCATGCCCAATAACAGTGCCAATGCCGGCATAATTTACTGCCGCATCAGAGTCGGCACTAAAGAAGGGCCACTGCAAAATTGCAGCAGGGAAGTTGATGTCGTTGAGAAGCGGGTTATAGAATGCGTTCACCACCTGCGGCGTTGTGATCCACTCTGTGCGGTCAACAGGCTTCTTTAATTTGCGCATCTCTTTGGTGTGATGCCATTCTTCTGCGCGAAGTGCATTACCTACATAGTCGTCGGCTTTCAATACCAACCCTTTGTACTTCTCGTACTTCTTAGGGTAGGCGATTTTGCGATCCATGAGCTTGAGCTTTGCAAGCGCCTTCTTTTTTGTTGCAGGGCTCATCCACTCAAGTGCTTCGAGACGTTCTTTGAACACCACAAAGAGGTCGCTCACGAGCTCATCCATTGCCTTTTTTGAACGCTGGTCGAAATATGCATCAATGTAGAGCGTACCGAGTGCTTCACCCACACCTCCGTTGACTGCGCCAAGTGCGCGACGCCACAATGAACGCATCTTTTTCTGCCCAGTGAGAGCTTGCGCCCACTTGAAGTTCTCTTTCAAGAACGCTTCTCCCAAGAATCCGGAGAATCCGGAAATAATGTGCCACTCCATGTATGCACGAAGCTCTTCAAGCGGCGTATCTCCGAATATCTTGTTTATCTCCGCAAAGAATGCGGGTTGCATCACAATAAGCTCTCTGAGCGATGCAGTTCCGATCTTTTTCGCATACACACTCCAATACAAACGAGGCACCGAACGTGCAAACCCCGACGCTGTCTTTTTGTGATAAATCTTTTCAGGGTCGCGAAGCTCTTCTCGCTTCATTGATACACGCGCAAGGCGAGTCTCAATAGCAAATGCCACAGTTGCGATGCGTTCAATATCAGCTTTGCTTTTGCCTGCCAGTTTGAGCAGTGCTCGCATATGCTTTTTGTACGCCTCGCGCACGCGCACATATTCGGCTGTATCTTGCAGATAATAGTCGCGGTCGGGCAACCCCAAGCCACCTTGTGCAATATAGAGCCGCCATGCACTGCTGTTTTTAAAATCTTGTTCTATACCCGCCCCCCAAAAAGAACTAATTCCAAGACGATGCAATTCGCCGATATATTTTACGAGCGACTCTGTATTTTTTATTGTATTGAGTTGTTCAAGCCAGGGGAGCACGGGCGAAAATCCAAGTTTGTTTCGGCGTGGCATGTCCATCGCAGAACGATAATAATCGACAACAAGCTGCTGCGGCGATCCTTTTGTGTAATTCTTTTTCTTGAGCAAGGAATCAATGAGCTTTTTCAACTGTTGCTCGGTCTCGTAGCGCAATACATAGAATGACCCCCACTTAGCTTCTTCAGGCGGGATTTTTGTCTTCTTCAACCACGTGCCATTGGCGTAGCTGTAAAAATCGTCCTGCGGGCGCACTTTTTTATCTATAGTTTTTGAGTTAAAACCCCAGTGTTTTTTCATAAATGTTTTGATAATATAGCACAATGACTCTAAATGAGGTGCGCACAAAATATCTCAAATTCTATGAAGCGCGCGGGCACGCAATAATCCCGTCGTCTAGCTTAGTGCCTCAAAACGACCCGACAACGCTCTTTACCGGCTCGGGCATGCAACCATTGGTGCCCTACCTTTTGGGCAAAAACCACCCTGCAGGCAGCCGTGTTGTTGACTCACAGAAGTGCTTCCGTTCGGGAGATATAGAAGAGGTGGGCGACAATCGTCACACAACATTCTTTGAAATGCTCGGCAATTGGTCTTTGGGCGACTATTTCAAACAAGAGCAGCTTCCGTGGTTCTTTAACTTTTTGACAGACTCTGTTGAAGGAGTTGGATTGGACCCGCACAAACTCTACGTCACGACGTTTATAGGTGACGAAAAAAATAATGTTCCCAAAGACACTGAATCGGCAGAGATTTGGCAGCGTTTGTTTAAAGAGAAAGGCATAGATGCTGCTGTAGCAGAAATTGGTTCTGAAGAAGATGGCTACCAGAAGGGAATGAAAGTTGGCGAGCGTATCTTCTACTACGATGCAAAAAAGAACTGGTGGTCGCGCGCAGGGACTCCAGACAAAATGCCGGTAGGTGAGCCAGGCGGCCCGGATTCTGAAGTATTTTACGACTTTGGCACCCCGCATGACACAAAGTGGGGGCCACAATGCCACCCTAACTGCGACTGCGGCCGATTCTTGGAAATAGGCAACTCTGTTTTTATGCAGTACATCAAGAAGGAAGACGGAACATTCGGTTTGCTTCCAAAACAAAACGTCGACTTCGGTGGCGGTTTGGAACGCATCATCATGGCCGCAACGAACAGCCCTGACATCGTCATCGTTAACCACGCGCCTATCATCGAACATCTCGAAAAAGCATCGGACAAACCATATGCAAGCGACATGCGCAGCTTCCGCATCATTGCCGACCATATGAAGGCAGCGGTATTCCTTATTGCCGATGGGGTTAAACCGAGCGCTGCAGACCAGGGCTACTTTGTACGCCGGCTCATCCGCCGAAGCGTTCGCTACGCAGACAAGCTCGGCATCGCTGAAAGCGGATTTGCACAGATCGTGCGCCCAGTTGTTGAAATGTATAAGGAACAATATCCAGAACTTGTTGAAAAAATTGCTGATATTGAAACATCTATTTCCAATGAGGAAGAAAAATTCCGCAAAACGCTCGCGCGCGGCAAAAAAGAACTCGAGCGATTTACGGGCAACGGCTCTGTCTCTGCGAACGATGCATTCCAGCTCGTAACAACGTTTGGATTCCCGCTTGAGCTTATTATTGAAGAGGCGGGGGAGCGTGGTATCAAGCAAATCGACATCGAAGGGTTCAAAGAATTGCTCAAACATCATCAGGATCTTTCCCGTGCAGGTTCTGAACAAAAGTTCAAAGGCGGGCTTGCTGACACGGAAGACAAAACCGTTCGCTTGCATACTGCGCACCATTTGCTTTTGAAAGCTCTACAGACAGTTCTTGGGCCGGAAGTAAAACAGCGTGGCTCGAACATCACACAAGAGCGCCTTCGCATCGACTTTAACTACGACGGGAAAATGACTCCCGAACAACTGCAAGCGGTAGAAAAACTCGTGAATGAAAAAATAGATGAAGACCTGCCTGTCATTCGAAGCGAGATGAGCAAAGAAAAAGCAGAGACACTGGGCGCAGAACATGAATTCGGTGCAAAGTATCCTGATATGGTCAGCGTGTACTCAATTGGCCCTAAAACTGCAACGCAGGAAAACCCAGACTTCGAAAATCGATTTTCTATCGAATTCTGCGGCGGCCCGCACGTGACCCACACAGGCGAGCTCCTCAAAACCGGCCATTTCAAAATCCAAAAGGAAGAAGCTGTCTCCGCCGGTGTCCGCCGCATCAAAGCGGTACTCCAGTAAAATCTGGGTATATACTTATCGTATATGTCAGCGCTGTTTGGGAAGGGAATTCCCAAAGATTCGACGGTGCTAATAGTTGATATTCAAAACGCCTCGGTCGGGTGTGCATTGGTGCGCCTTTCGGGTGGCGGGCCGCCTAAACTTTTTGCTGAGACACGCGCGCCGTTGCCGCTTTTACATAGCGTTTCGGCACATGCATTGTTGAAAGAATCGGACAAAGCGCTTCGCCATGCACTGTTGCAGGCAAGCACAACAGCCGCACGCATGCGAAATCACACAAAACTTTCTCATATGGGCACCGTAGGTGCCGCGCATGTGTTCGTATCTCCGCCATGGGTGACGGCGCAGGACAAAAATGGAACGCTCACCTGGGACACCGAGCCCACAATGCAAAAAACAGCATTGCATGCGATACACGACACATTTGGTGATATAAAAACCAGCTTCCACACTACGGGCGCAGCGCTTACGCACACAACCAATCTTTTATTCGAACAGACGCCCGACATCCTTTTGTGCTCCATAGGAGGCGAGGTGAGCGAACTCACGTTGCTCCAAAGCGGCCAACGCGCGGCGTACGCAACCATGCCGGTTGGACATCATTTTGTTTTGCGTACGCTTACCACCCACGCTGGCGTAAGCCCCCACGAAGCACATTCAATGCTGCGTCTTGCTCGCACTACACATACTGAAACTCCAGGTGAAGAAGCTCTTTTTGCAGCAGCACAGCATTTTGCAAAGATATTTACGCAGGTTGCCGGCGATATGCTCGAGGATTCGCAAGTACAAGGAATCCTGGTGGTGGGCATGGAACCTGTTGGGGAGTGGGCCGCACAAAACTTGAGCATGAGCGACTTGGGAGGCTTGTTCTCAGCGGATACGGTCGTGCAGGCCCTTCATACGCATCATGTGGCACCATACTTGGCTGCCCACGCTTCACACCCCGACCTCTTGTTTATGGCGCAGGCTCTATATATTGATTCAAAAAATCGCGTGATACACTAAACCTATGCAAGATATGACGCCACCGGGTGAGCGTTCTATACGCAATATCCCTGTTTCAACAGGACATCACAGACGCTCAACACCTATCCAACCAGTCTCTATAGAAGAACAACCTATGCACAACGACGAACAGACGCCTCCGCCACGCAGACGCAGAAGCTCCCGCAGACTTTTATGGTGGACCGCAGGCATTGTGGTTGTATGTGGCATAGCCGGGTTGTTGTTGGCAACATTGTTTGAAGGCGCGACCGTCAGCATCACTCCCAAGTCACAGCAAATCACTTCTCCGGGCAATATTGTTGCCTTTCCAAATGCGCCGACAGGTTCACTTAGCTACCAGACGATAACACTCACCCGGTCGGCAACCACAAGCGCTCAAGCTTCAGGCACACAGCATGTTTCAACACAGGCAAGCGGAGTCATAACTATTTACAATTCGTACAGCACCGCGCCCCAGCAGCTCGTCGCTACCACTCGGTTTGAAGCAGGAGATGGCAAGATTTACCGCATCCACGCGGCTGTTACCGTGCCAGGGCAGAAAAAGAATACCGATGGCAGCATGACTCCTGGTAGTGTTGTAGCAACCGTCTACGCTGATGCAGCAGGTGACTCATATAACCGCACAGACGCTACAACATTTACCATCCCTGGCTTCAAAAATGACCCTCGCTATACGAAGTTTTCGGCTCAGTCGCAAGGCGCTATCAGCGGCGGCTTTGTAGGCGACAAGCCTGCAGTATCTTCAACTGATATGCACAATGCCCAGACCACCTTGAAGACTCAAATTGATCAGGGTCTCCAAGCAGCAATCGACGCACAGATTCCAACCGGATACATGCAAGTTCAGGGGTCATTGCAGACAACCTATAACGACGTTGTGTCGAGCGCAGGCGAAGGCTCGAACGTCTCGTTATCGGAAAGCGCAACTGCAAGCGTTGCTATCGTAAGTGGGGATGAGCTTGCCGGCATATTGGCAAAACTCCTGGTGTCTGGTTACAACGGCGAACCCGTAACATTCGCAAGCCCGAACCCACTTTCGCTCCAGTTGGCTACATCGTCAGGCAAGACAGGAGCCCTCACCATACTGCTCCAAGGGAACCCGACTATTGTATGGACATTCGACCAAAACGCCTTAAAAGATCAGCTTTTGGGCAAGAGCAAGGACACCTTCCAGACCGTCGTACACTCCTTTGAACCAGCTATAGAAAAGGCCGAGGCCCATATCCGCCCATTCTGGAAGGCTACCTTCCCGACCGATGCCGATAAACTTGATATCGAGGTCGTTGACTCATCAAATTAGCTCTGCTAGTATAGCGAAACGCGTCGAATGGAGAACGAAACACCAGAAGTACAGGGCGTCGTTGAAGAAGCGTTGCCTAATACCTTGTTTCGTGTATCTCTAGACGGAGGTGAGATCGTGCTTTCATATCTCGCCGGGAAAATGCGGCTCCACCGCATCAAAGTCCTGGTGGGGGATAAGGTATTGCTCAAACTGGATCCGTATGGCGGGAAAGCGCGTATCACCCGTCGACTCTAAATCGTGAAAATCAAGGCATCACTTAAAGTCCGCTGTGCGAACTGCAAAATGCTCCGCCGAAAAGGGCGGGTGTATGTTATTTGCAGCAACCCGCGCCACAAGCAGCGCCAAGGATAATCATCATGCGTATATCAGGCATTACACTTCCGAATAAACAAACTCGCTACGCTTTGACGGCGCTCTATGGCATTGGCATTTCTCGTGCTACGCAAATCTGCAAAGATGCAAAGGTTGATGCTTTTAAAAAAGCAGACGAACTCACTGCTGAGGAAGAAAACAAGCTCCGTGCAATCATTGAGACTCTTAAACTTGAAGGTGACTTGAAGCGCGAAGTCGCTGGCAACATCAAGCGTCTCAAAGATATCGGTGCGTACCGCGGCCTCCGCCACGGCAAGAAGCTCCCGGTTCGCGGACAGCGCACAAAGACCAACTCTCGCACCGTCCGTGGCAACGTACGCCGCACGATGGGCTCGGGCCGCCGTAAGGTTGAAAAGACCTAAAATTTAATGTATAGTATTAAGACTACGACCAATGGGTAAGAAACGCATAGTCAAAAAGGGAGGTGAAGAGAGCGGCGCACGCAGCGGCTCTACACGTGCGTCCCGCCGCAAACTTGATACCGGCATGCTCTATGTCGAGGCTACCTACAATAACACCAAGGTTTCTATAACCGACGATAAGGGCAACGTTGTTGCCTGGTCATCGTCGGGGTCACTAGGTTTTGCCGGCGCTAAGAAGGGAACTCCCTTCGCAGCTGCCAAAGTTGGCGAACTTTTGGCCGACAAAGGCGCAACTATGGGCCTCAAGGAGGTTGCCGTTGTTGTTTCGGGCGTTGGTGCTGGCCGCGAAAGCGCAATTCGCTCTTTTGCAAGCAAAGGCATTCACATTAGCAGCATCAAGGACACCACCCCGGTTCCGCACAACGGCCCACGCGCGCCTAAACCTCGCCGCGTCTAATTTAACTTTTGTAATTTACTATGCTCGTCGGACCAAAATATAAAATCTGCAAACGCTTGGGCGCATCGGTATTTGAAAAATGCCAGACCCAGCGATTCCAAGTCGCGGAAGCACGCGCTCCTCGCCGTACCCACGCAAAACGCGGTGGCGGTGGCGACTATGGCGCACAACTTTTGGAAAAGCAGAAGGCTCGCTTTACGTATGGTCTGACTGAAAGCCAATTTTCACGCTACGTACATGAAGCAATGGAAAAGAAGGGCAAAGAAAGCACCTCGGCTCTTGTAAGTCGTCTCGAATCACGCCTCGACAATGTTGTATACCGCTCGGGGTTAGTCCGCACCCGCCGTGCAGCACGCCAACTTGTAAGCCATGGCCACGTTACTGTAAACGGCCGCCGTATGACCGTACCTTCACACGCAGTTGTTGCAGGTGACACTGTTGGCGTCCGTCAGGAAAGCCGTGGCAGCGCACTTTTTGCAAACCGCACCGAACAGATGGCTGATCAGAAGACTCCGCACTGGATGAAAATGGAAGAAGGCGGCATGGCATTTACCGTTACTGAAACTCCTCGCACAGGAGAGACCGAAGCGCCTTTCAACCCGGCTGTCATCATTCAGTTCTACAGCCGCTAAATTTGTCTTATCAATTACTTACGTAATTTTATTTATATATGATGGAGTATTCAATAACATTGCCGAGCAAGCCTCGCATCTCATCCGAAGAGGAGCACGCTGGTACATACGAAATTGACGGCCTCTACCCGGGCTATGGCCATACGCTTGGCAACAGCCTCCGCCGCATCATTCTTTCGTCGCTTCCGGGCGCAGCTATTACATCTGTCAAAATTGACGGTGTTGAACACGAATTCTCGACCATGGACGGCGTCCGCGAAGATGTCGTTACCATTTTGCTTAACTTGAAGAAGCTTCGCTTCGAGATGCTCACCGGCGAACCGCAGACTGTTACTATCTCTGCCAAAGGTCCGAAGAAAGTATCAGGCGCAGACCTCCAGGTTCCTGGCCAGGTCCGCTTGCTCAATCCGAACTCATACATCTGCGAACTTACAGACAAGAATGCATCGTTTGAAGCAGAATTCCGCATCGAACGCGGCCTCGGCTACGTTCCGCGCGAAGCACTCAAGAAGGATCGCGTTGAAATCGGCGAAATTTCTGTTGATGCAATCTTTTCTCCTATCCGCCGCGTAAACTACGAAGTAGAAAACATGCGCGTTGGCGACCGAACTGACTTCAACCGTTTGCGCATTTCAATCGAAACCGATGGCACCATCAGCCCTCGCGCAGCATTGGAACAGGCAATAGAAGTGATGATTACCCAGCTCAAGGCAGTAGTAGGCTTCCGTGAGGAAGAATTGCCGGAGTCGGTATCTCAATCAACGCCTGCCAGTGTTGATACATCGAGCGAAGCGAATGCAGATGCGCTTAAGACCCGCATCGAGGATCTCGATTTCTCGGCTCGCACGATTTCCGCTCTTGAAAAGGCTAACATCCGCACAGTAGGCGGACTTGCCCGCAAGAAGGAAGCTGATCTCCTCGAGATCGATGGTTTGGGTCCTAAGTCCATCCAGGAGATCAAGCGCGCATTGGCGAACTTCGGCATCATATTGAAGTAAGCAATTAGTAAGAGACTGACATGAGACACGGAAACAACGTACGAAAATTCGGCCGCACCACCAATCAGCGTTCAGCGCTGCTCAAGTCGCTCGCCCGCAGCCTTGTCATCAAAGGCAAGATAACTACAACCGAAGCTCGCGCGAAGGAAATTCGTCCGATGGTTGAAAAGCTTGTTACCCGCGGCAAAACAGACACGGTTGCAAACCGCCGCTTGCTTGTTGCATCGCTTGGTACTGCAGTTGTTGCAAACAAGCTCATCAAGACCGCAGCAGGCTACAGCGAGCGCTCAGGCGGATATTTGCGCATTACCAAAATGGGCCCGCGCAAGGGCGACGGCGCAGCAATGGCCGTCATTGAGTTCGTATAATATTTATGATTACTATAGACGCAAACGGCAAAACTCTTGGTCGCGTCGCTTCGGCGGCAGCTAAGGCATTGCTCGGCAAGCACTCAGCAGATTTTGCCAAGAACATTGTTGCAGAAGGTGGTGTCACCATCATCAATGCATCTAAGGTAAAGATCTCTGGTGCCAAGATGCGCGACAAGTCGTATGTCCGCTATTCGGGATACCCGGGCGGCCAGAAGGAGGAAAGTTACGCACAGCTCACCGCGCGCCGCGGCGAGACGGAAGCTATCCGCCGTGCAGTATTGGGCATGCTCCCTAAGAATCGTCTTCAGACACCTCGCATGAAGATGCTCACGATTGAAAAATAAAAGTTATGGCTACAGCAACTAAAGAACGCTACATAGAAACAGTCGGTCGCCGCAAGACATCGATTGCGCGCGCACGCCTCACGCCGGCTGCAAAGACCTCTGCTGTCATCAACGGCAAGGATGTGAACGAATACTTTTCAACTGATTCTCTCCGCGCGGTCGCGATGGAAGCATTTTTGAAAGTTCCTCTCACCGGCCAGTTCACCGCAGAAGTCGTTGTAAAAGGCGGCGGCATCGCAGGACAGGCAACTGCAGTGCGCCATGCAATTTCTCGCGCACTTATTGAATTCGACAGAAACCTCCGCACGCCTTTGAAGAAGGAAGGATTCTTGAAGCGCGACCCTCGTGCAAAAGAACGCAAGAAACCAGGCCTCGTCAAAGCTCGCAAGCGCAAGCAGTGGTCGAAGCGCTAAGCTCACACTCAATTCAAAAGACTCCCTTCGGGGAGTTTTTTGTTTGCAGGTATTTTTGCTACAATGTGCATCTATTTGTAACTCTTGATGTATGGATTCTATCTACGAATTTACGATTCCCGTGTTTATTAAAATGCTCGGAGGCCTCAAGGGCGTGCTCAAGAAAGCAGGGGAGCATGGTTTGGATGAGGCAACTCTTTTGAATGACAAGCTCGCACCCGACATGTTCCCGCTCGTAAAGCAGGTGCAGGTTGCCACCGACAATGCAAAGGGCGTAGCTGCGCGTCTTTCCGGTACTGAAGTCCCGAAATACGAAGACACTGAAACGACTCTTGCGGAGCTCGACACGCGCATCGACAAGACTATCGCGTATTTGAACACTGTTACAAAAGAATCGTTCGCAAACGCCGCAAACGTGCAGGTAACTCTGCCGTATTTCCCAGGCAAGTTCATGACCGGTTATGACTACGCTCGCGAATACGCTATTCCGAACTTCTTCTTCCATGTCGCAACGGCCTACGGCATCATCCGCAAAAACGGGGTGCAGATTGGCAAAGCCGACTACATGAACAACAGCCTGCCTCTGCAGGACATGTAAAAAAATACGCGAAAGCGTATACTTGGGGCATGGACACAGCACTTATATTCTGGCCAGTTGTACTCGTATTAATTGTAATTGTATGGTCATTGTTTGGGGCGCCGGTGTGGCGCGTGTGGGCACAGCAGAAGCAAGGCGAAGCTGACCTCCAACAGGCACATAAAGAACAGCAGATCCAGGTTTCAAAAGCGCAGGGCCGTTTGGATGCCGCAAATATCAACAAACAAGCAGCAATAATCGAAGCAGAGGCTGTAGCTTCACAGATTGAAACAATTGGCCAAACGCTCACCAAGCACGACCTTTATTTGCGCTGGCAGTGGATCAAAATGATGGAAGAGCGTCCCAACGGCTCGGTCATCTACGTCCCGACAGAAGCAAACCTTCCGATAATGGAAGCAGGCAAGCGGGAGTAATCAAGATTGTATATCGAGGACGGTCTTGATAAAGAAAAGCTAGGAGGATTTGACTCCTAGCTTTTTTTCGGTAAAATGGTGCAATGTTGAATGACTCTGATTCCGACTTCGCTGACGCTCCCCTGGACAAGGAAGAATTTTTTACAGAGGAGGAAGAACAGAGTCCCGCTGCGCTCGCGAAATTACGCGAAAAACTGAAAAAAGCCGTTGAAGAAAAACAAGAATATTTAGACGGCTGGCAGCGCTCGAGGGCTGACTTTGCCAACTACAAGCGCGAAGAGGCAAGCATGGCAGCGTCGCGAGAAGAGCGCACGAAATCTGACCTTATAGAATCTCTGCTCCCGGCACTCGACTCGTTCGAAATGGCATTAAAGCACAGCGAATCGAAAGAATATGCGTTGGTTTACAAGCAGCTCATCGATTCACTCAAGAGCTTAGGGGTAGAAAAATTTGGAGCACAAGGAGATAGTTTCGACCCCCGAATACACGAGGCATTGATGCAAAAAGGGGATGGAGAGACTATTCAATCAGTAGAACGCAGCGGGTACAAAACAGGAAATACAGTTATACGGGCGGCACAGGTGGTCATATAAAAAACATTTACGAGCTAATAACAAACGTATGGGAAAAATTCTAGGAATCGACTTGGGCACAACCAACTCCGCAATGGCAGTTATGCGCGGAGGCGAGCCTCATATCATTGAAAATGCTGAAGGCGCACGCACGACGCCCTCTATTGTTGCGGCATCAAAGACAGGCGAAAAGCTCGTCGGCCTTATTGCGCGCCGCCAGGCAGTCACCAACCCGAAAAACACGATCTACCAAATCAAGCGCTTCATCGGCCACAACTTTGACGAAGCTCCTGTGCAGAAGGACAAAGCAGTCGTGCCGTTCGAGATGCGTAAGTCGGCAAACGGCGGCATCGAGGTAGAAATGGGCGGCACGTGGTACCGGCCCGAAGAAATCTCGGCAATGATCCTGCAGAAGCTAAAAAGTGATGCCGAAAAGCGCTTGGGCGAAACAATAACCGAAGCTGTCATTACCGTACCTGCATACTTCAATGACGCACAGCGCGCGGCAACCCGCGATGCCGGCAAAATTGCAGGCCTCGACGTTAAGCGCATCATCAACGAACCTACAGCGGCAGCGCTTGCCTACGGCTTCGACAAAAAGAAAAACGAAAAGATAGTTGTATTCGACTTCGGCGGCGGCACCTTCGACATTTCCGTGCTTGAAGTAGGGGATGATGTCATTGAAGTAAAGTCGACCGACGGCGACGCGCACTTGGGCGGCAAAGATTTGGACCAGAAGATAATCGACTGGCTTGCAACAGAGTTCCAGAAAGAATCTGGCATTGATGTACGCAACGACCCTCTCGGCCGCCAGCGCTTGGACGAAGCAGCAGAAAAGGCAAAGATCGAACTCTCAACTGCAATTGAAACTGAAATAAACATTCCATTTCTTACCTCCGACGCATCGGGCCCGCGCCACTTGTTGATGAAGCTTACTCGCGCAAAGCTCGAAGAGCTTTCACAGGAATTCATCGACCGTGCACTGCAGATCACCAAGCGCGCAATGGAAGCATCACCGTTCAAGATCGGCGATATTAATGAGGTTATCTTGGTTGGCGGCCAGACCCGCATGCCAGCGCTCCAGGCGGCTGTAAAGGCATACTTTGGCAAGGATCCAAACATGTCGGTAAACCCAGACGAAGTAGTTGCAATTGGCGCTGCTATCCAGGGCGGCATCTTGCAGGGCGAAGTGCGCGATGTGTTGCTCTTGGATGTTATCCCGCTCTCGCTTGGTATTGAAACTATGGGCGGCGTCTCAACAAAATTGATTGATCGCAACACAACTATTCCAACCAGCCGCTCGCAGACATTCTCGACAGCAGCAGACAACCAGACATCGGTTGAGATTCACATCACGCAAGGCGAACGCGCCATGGCGTCGGACAACAAATCGCTCGGGCGCTTCGTGCTCGACGGCATCCCGCCGGCACCGCGTGGCCTTCCGCAAGTTGAAGTGACGTTCGACGTTGATGCAAACGGTATCCTCTCTGTGAAAGCAAAAGACAAAGCGACCAACAAAGAGCAGAGCATTCGCATTGAGGCATCGTCGGGTCTTTCAGATGCTGATATTGAAAAGATGCGCAAAGATGCAGAAGCAAATGCCGAGACCGACAAACAAAAGGCTGAACTTGCCGAGGCTCGCAATATGGCAGAACAGTCGGCCTATGCGGCAAAAAAGGCACTTGATGACAATAAAGATAAAGTGCCTGCAGATTTGAAAGCAACCATCGAAGAGAAAATTAAAAATGTTGAGGGCAAGAAAACTTCTGACAATGCAGCTGATATAAAAGCTGCGACCGAAGAGCTCGCAAAAGAACTCTCGAAAGTCTACGAGGCAGTGCAGAAAGCTGGTAGTACAGGCACTTCTCCAACTGATGACAAGAATTCACCAGCTGGAGAACCAGAGACTCCACCTACCGGCGACACTCCTCCGCAGCAGTAAATAAAAAGAAAAGGATCTTGCTCTAGCAATTGCTAAAACAAGATCCAGCACATGGCGGCTGCGAAGCCAAGAAACAAAAGCCAGTCTATCCAATCGAACGAGAGAGGGCCGTTGTTATCCGATGCCTTGGCACGAGGCATGCACACTCCTTTGTTGTACTATACGAAATATTTATACTTACTAATTTGAAAATTGTCAATAACATGGTATTGTAAAAACTCATGCAGAAAAAAGGTAAGAGACAAAAGACGGTTACTGCCGGAATGATATTCCGTACTTACTGGCGCTACGCAAAAGCACGGCCTTTTTCGCTACTTGTTACAGTGGTAGCAGCCTTTGTGCTGCAGGGCGTCTTTTTGGCAGCACCGCTCTACTTGCGCAAACTCTTTAACGTCCTCGCATCTCAAACGCCAACCACTCAAACCGAACATATACTCTTCAGTATCCTCATTGTCGTAACTGGCATTTGGTTCCTCGAGTGGCTCGCCCGACGCGGCCAACAATTCCTTTTCGTAAAATTTGAATCACGCACCATGGCCCAGCTCCAACTGGATGCATTTGAGTACCTTCTTGGCCACTCAAATAACTTCTTTATTTCCAACTTTGCAGGCTCTTTGACCCATAAGGTAAAGCAGTACGCCCGCTCGTTTGAAATTATTCTCGATGCGATTATCTTCCAGTTTCTTCCAACATTTTTGTTCGTACTTGGTGCCGTCGTAATTCTCTTCATCCAAAACCACATACTCGGTGTAGCCCTTGGCATATGGTCTATATGCTTCGTCGTCTTCCAAATCTGGGTCGCACGGCTTCGACAGCCAGTGCGCGTTGAGCGTGCTGCGGCCGACACACAGGTTACTGCAACTCTTGCAGATGCGATCTCAAACCAGGCAACCATCGCGCTATTTTCGGCATCGACATACGAAAAATCTCTCTTCAAAGATGTCATAGACGATTGGCTCAAAAAGACTATCCGCCTCTGGCAGGTCGACGAGTATATATGGGCGGCTATCGGCCTCTTTATCCTTGTGATAGAAGCGGGGCTCATGTTCGGTGCAGTCTACTTCTGGCAACGCGGCGAACTTACTGTCGGCGACTTTGTGCTTATTCAAGCATACCTACTCACAACGTTTGAGCGTCTCGTGAATATCAATCGTGAATTGCGCGGCTTCTTCAGCGGTCTCGCAGAAGCAGCAGAAATGATGGAGATAATGATCCTTCCGCACGAAGTACAAGATGTTAGAAACGCGGGAACACTCTCTGTGCAAAACGGTTTAATAGAGTTCAAAAATGTAAAATTCGCCTTCATAGAAGGAGCATCGGTTCTCCACGACCTCGATCTTACTATCAAACCTCATGAAAAGGTTGCGTTGGTAGGCGCTTCAGGGGCGGGGAAATCGACCATCACCAAGCTCTTGCTCCGCTTGTTCGATATCAGTAGCGGAAGCATCGAGATAGACGGGCAGAATATTGCGAAAGTGACACAAGACAGCTTGCGCGATGCGATTTCGTTTGTGCCGCAGGAACCTATTTTGTTCCATCGTACGTTGATGGAAAATATTCGCTATGGCCGCCGCGATGCGACTGATGCCGAAGTAATGGATGCAGCTCGCCGTGCCCACTGTCATGAATTTATCTCGCACTTGAAAGAAGGATACGACACCTATGTGGGAGAGCGCGGCGTCAAACTTTCAGGCGGCGAACGCCAGCGCGTTGCTATCGCTCGTGCCATTCTAAAAAATGCGCCAATACTCGTACTCGACGAAGCAACTTCGAGCCTCGACTCAGAATCGGAAGCGCTTATTCAAGACGCTCTTAAAACTTTAATGCAGGGCAAGACAGTTATCGTCATCGCGCACCGACTTTCAACCATTATGAATATGGACAGAATTGTTGTGCTCGAAAATGGAAAGATCGCGGCAGAAGGCACGCACCAAGAATTGCTTGAAAAAGAAGGGCTCTACAACAAACTCTGGAGCATCCAAGCTGGTGGCTTCATCCCCGACGACGGCACAGGTATCGAAACTGTTGAAGAAACCGAAGGGTAAGGGATGCTGAGCAAAGCCGGCCTCGTCCCGCTAAGCGGAATCGAGAGGCTTTGCGCAGGTTCTCTACTTTGGTAGAATCAATCAGCGATGGCTAAAAACTACTATGAAGTCCTGGGCGTTGAGAAAAACGCAACGAAAGAGGATATCAAAAAAGCATTCCACAAACTCGCACATAAATATCATCCGGACAAAAGCTCTGGCGATGCAGATAAATTTAAAGAGGTGAGTGAGGCATACAGTGTACTTTCCGACGACAAAAAGCGCGCGGAGTTCGACTCCTACGGCCAGACGTTTGGCGGGGGAGCAGGGTTCGGCGGTGCCGGATTCGACTTCTCGCAATTCCAGGACGCATTCCAGGGCTTTGATATGGGAGACCTCTTTGGCGACATGTTTGGCGGAGGCGGCCGGGCGCGCCGCGGACGCGATATCTCCATTGATCTTGAGCTTTCGTTCAAAGAAAGCATCTTCGGTGTAACCCGCAATGTGCTCTTAGCAAAAGTCGCACAGTGCGAAACATGCAAAGGCTCGGGCGCAGAACCTGGCACATCGCTTGAGACCTGCAAGTACTGCAATGGTTCTGGCCGCATCCACGAAACAAACAACTCTATCTTTGGCCAGATAAGCATGCAGCGCCCGTGCAATCACTGCCATGCGACCGGCAAGATCCCGAAAGAGAAATGCCACACATGCCGTGGCGAAGGCGTCTATCGTAAACAGGAAGAAATTGAAATCGCAGTGCCTGCAGGCATTGAAGGCGGCGAGATGATACGCCTCACAGGTGCAGGCGAAGCGACGCAAGGCGGACAGTCAGGCGACCTGTATGTAAAAATCCACGTTCGCCCCGACCCGCGCTTTAAAAAAGATGGCATTAATTTGCAGACCGATCTTTCCGTTAAATTGACTGACGCACTTCTTGGAAGCGACTACACTGTGCAAACGTTGGAAGGCGAAGAAACTGTGTCGGTGCCAGCTGGCGTAGCACACGGCGAACTCATTCGCATCAAAAACAAAGGCGTGCCCCATGGCCATGGCAAACAACGCGGCGACCTCTTCGTCCGCGTCAAAATAACCTTGCCGCAAAAACTCTCCCGCACCGCAAAAGGCTTGATAGAAAAACTCAAAGAGGAAGGTATATAAAACATCAAACCCGCATCCAAATGATGCGGGTTTTCCTCTCTAGCCTATCCAAATGAAAGGCTAGAGCAGTGCCTGTTCGTCGTGGTCGGCGAGGTGCTGTTCGAGGTTACCCCGCTCTTCCTTGTCAGGGATCAACATAGCGAGCGTAATCCCTTCCTTTTCAGCCAGGCGGCGGACGTGGTTGGCGTCCTCTTCCACGCTTTCCTGGGTGACGCCGCTGTCAGGGTCATTCATGTACTTGACGCTTTCGCGCCAATTCCTCAGCGCATGGGCTGCGGTTTGGGGCTCCGGCAGAGATTGCATGTCGTGTTCCTCCTGAAGATCAACGTATATAATAGTACCAGTTTATATAGAATAAGTCAAGAGTTCTACTGAGCGCACGATAAAGATTATTTTGGTATAGTGAACAAATCATGGCAGAAACGAAGCGGCTTTTTACTGGTTTGCAGCCAAGCGGCCAGTTGCATATAGGGAACTATTTTGGTGCGCTTAAACCGACAGTCGAACTTTTCAAAAATCACGAAGGGCTGATTATGGTTGCCGATTATCATTCATTGACTTCGCTCAAAGACGGTCCGGCCCTTCGCGAAAATATCGTAGAAATTGTCCGCGCGTATTTGGCGGCAGGCATCGACCCAGAACGCGCAACAATATTCAAACAGTCAGATGTCCCTGAACACACTGAACTCGCGTGGATATTTAATTGCTTGGTGACTGTCGCATTTTTGGAACTCGGCCACGCATATAAAGACAAAGTAGCAAAAGGACTTGAGGCGAATGCAGGGTTGCTAACGTACCCGATGCTTATGGCGGCGGATATTCTCTTGTACGACACCGATGTAGTGCCGGTGGGGGAAGATCAGCGCCAGCATGTTGAATATGCGCGCGAAGCGGCAGCTAAATTCAATAATGCGTTCGGACAAACCTTCAAAGAGCCACAGGAGATGATCCAGAAAGCAGTTGGCATCATTCCAGGTACCGATGGAAAAAAGATGAGCAAGAGTTATGGCAACACCATTCCGCTGTTCGGAACGAAAGACGAAATTGCAAAGGCGGTTATGAGCATCGTGACTGACTCAGATGGCGGGCTTCCAAAGAATGTCTACGAGATACACAAACTCTTCCGCCCAGACAGTCTGACCCAGCTTGAAGCTGTATACGAAAAATATCAGGGCAATTACAAAGCACTCAAAGAAATGCTCGTTGACGATATCGAATCTATCATCGCTCCGATGCGTGAAAAGCGAGATTCTATAACCGACGAACAGGTGCGTGAAGTTTTAAACAAAGGTGCTGAAAAAGCAAAAGCTATCGCATCAGCAAAGATGGAGGATGTGCGAAAGAAAGTGGGAGTCAGTATATAGAAATAGAAAACACCAAACCGGGGAGGAAGAGCCAGTTTGGCGCTTTCTATCCTCTCCATGATTTGGTGTTATTCGGCTCCCATCTTCCTGAGTTGGGAGTTGATGCTGCGCTGGCGCAGTGCAGCGCGTATTGCCACACTTGAAAAGATCAAGACTAGGCCGATCAGGATACCTCGCACTACAGAGGCAGCTGATTCACTGGATTCAAATGTCACCGGCAGAAATGCTGCCGTGGCACATAATCCGCCGAGCCCAACACCCGTCCAGAAGTTGGCCGTGCGACGGTCTGCCTTGAGATCCTCTACTTGTTTCACTTTTCCTCTCTTTCTTTCTGTGTTGTGAATGTGCCCGTGTATCATATAACAAATTATACCCTTTTGTCAAGTAGATGTACGCGAGACAATATAAGCCTTTTTCTGCTACAGTAATAAAAATATGATACGGACACTTATAGGTGATTTGGGCGCGCATAAAGGAGAAGAAGTAACCATCAAAGGATGGGTCTCGGTGCGTCGCGACCAGGGGAAGATGGTCTTCTTTGATTTTCGCGACCGCTCGGGCACAGTGCAGGGTGTTGTGCTTCCCAACTCTGCCGCAATAGAAACTGCAAAAGAGGTCCGCAACGAATATGTCGTATCTGTCGGCGGCAAAGTAAACGCTCGCCCGGAAAAGAACGTGAATGCGAATGTATTGAACGGCGACATTGAACTTGAAGTTACTGAGCTCGAAATACTTTCAAAAGCTGAAATCCCATTCGAACTTGGAGGCGAAGTTAACCTCGATACGCATCTGGACCATTTACCGTACACACTCCGCACACAACGCAGCCGCGACATCTTTACCATGCAGGCATCAATATTAGATGCATACCGCGCAAGTGTCCGCTCAAAAGGATTCACTGAATTTGTTGCGCCAGCACTTGTAGGCGGCGATGCAGAAGGGGGAGCCGCAGCATTTCGTGTCGACTACTTCCATGACCGCAGCGCATTCTTGGCAACGAGCCCGCAATTCTACAAACAAATAATGGTAGGGCCGTTCGAACGTGCATTTACCGTTGCAAAAATATTCCGCGCAGAAAAGAGCGCGACAACTCGCCATTTGAGCGAAGCAACCTGCCTCGACTTTGAGATGGGCTTTATCAACGACGAGCGCGAGCCGATGGCCGTACTTGAAGAGGTAGTAAAAGAAACAGTTCGTGCAGTTGCCGAAAAACACCCTGACATTTTTGAACGCATGGGTACAACCGTGCCGCTCATTCCAGAAAAATTCCCTGTGTTCACGCTCGCAGAAGCGCAAGATATTGTCGCGCGCGAATATAACCGCACGATAGAGGACAACCTCGACATGTCGCCGGAAGACGAACGCCAGATCTGCGAATACGCAAAAAAGAATTTGAGCTCCGACTTCGTATTCATCACCCGGTTCCCGACAAAGAAGCGTGCGTTCTATACCTACGAAGACCCGTCCGAAGCACCGTTCTCGCGCGGATTCGACCTTTTGTTCCGAGGCCTTGAAATAAACTCGGGCGCACAGCGCATCCACAACTACGACTCGCTCGTTGCCCGCATGAAAGAGCGCGGGCTCGATTCAGCAAAATTCGCATACTACCTAGAAGCCTTTAAAGTTGGCATGCCGCCGCACGGTGGATGCTCGACGGGCCTCGAGCGCTTTACCGCACGCATGCTTGAAGTCACTAACGTCAAAGAGGCGACCTCCTTCCCGCGCGACATGACCCGCATCGACCTCCCGCTTTCAGAAACTGAATCGAAAGAATAGACACTTGGAAAGCCTTGTTTTTAGGCCTATAATTAGGTCATGAAATTCCAACCTACTCCCGAAAAGGGCGCCGTTACTGTTGATTTTACGGAAGGCTCGCTTACGCGTTTTGATGAAAAAACTCTTTCTATAGGGTACGGGTCGAGGAAGGAACTCAGCTACCGCAAGTTCGTGCTTTTTACCCGAAAGGTGGTGAACGTTGCCAAACAGAATCGCATCAAAGCTTTGAACGTCGATTTTAAATCTCTTAAAGCCCTCGCACCGAAAGATTTTTCTGATGCTGAAGTTGCAAAGGTTGCTGTCACATCATTTGTGATGGCCGACTACGAGCACAACACTTACAAGCGCGCACCAAAGGAAGGATTCGCATCAGTCGAACTCGTCGCCCTATCCGGTATATCAAAAGAGGGAATAGGGGGAGCAAAAATTGGGCATGCAATTGGTGACGAGGTAAATGCATGCCGCGAGTTGGCCAACACGCCAGGCGGCGATTTAACTCCCAAGCAATTTTCAGCACTTGCAAAGAAGACCGTCACAGGCGCTGGTACGAAAGTTACGGTGCTTGGCCGCAAAGAAATGGAAAAGCTCGGCATGGGCGGCGTTGTTGGCATCGGCAAAGGCTCGGACAACGAACCGCAGTTTGTTATTGTCGAGTACTGGGGGAAAGGGAAGCCCAGCAGCCCCTCGAGTACCTCGGGGCGACCAGTAATACTGGTCGGAAAAGGCGTGACGTTCGACTCAGGCGGCCTCAACTTAAAGCCGGGCGACCACATGTACGAAATGCATATGGACATGTCGGGCGGTGCTGCCGTGCTCCACACAGTTTCACTTGCAGCAAAATTGAAACTGAAGGCAAACGTTGTTGGCCTTATCCCAACCGTTGAAAATATGCCTGGCCAAAACGCAGTGCGCCCAGGCGACATGCTTAAGTCGATGTCGGGCCGTTACATTGAAGTCCTAAACACCGACGCAGAAGGCCGCGTCATCCTTTCCGACGGCATCACCTACGCGAAGAAATTTAATCCAAAAGTCGTAATAGATGTTGCAACGCTCACAGGCGCCGCACTCACGGCACTTGGCACACAGTGTTCGGCAATCATGACAAACGACCAGGAACTCGAAGATACGTTGCGCGAGCTTGGCGAAACCTCTGGCGACTATGTGTGGCCGTTCCCGGCATGGGAAGAGTACGAGGTGATGGTAAAGGGCATCTTTGGCGATGTGCCGAACATTTCAACCGACGGCAACAGTCGCTATGGCGGCGTTATTGCAGGCGGCATGTTTTTGCGCGAATTTGCCAAAGACTTAGATTGCCCGTGGGCGCACATCGATATGGCACCGCGCATGACTTCCACTTCCGGCGAATTCCTCGCCAAAGGCGCCGTCGGCGCCCCAGTCCGCCTCTTGCTTGCAGCGGTAGAACATTATGCCAACAAGCCTTCACGTAAAAACTGACATATTTGAGGGGCCGCTTGACCTGCTTCTTGAACTGATAGAGAAGAGGAAGCTCCTCATTAACGACGTATCGCTTGCTTCGGTGTGCGATGAGTATATCCAACGTATCGGAAATCAGACAGAGATGCCTGTGGGCGAAACAGCCGAATTTGTTGCGCTGGCAGCAACTCTTTTGCTGATTAAATCGCGTTCTCTGTTGCCAACGCTTGAGCTCACGAGCGACGAGTCGCGAGACATCAAAGAACTTGAATATCGCCTTGCTGTCTATCAAATAATTAAAGAATCAACACGGGGCCTCACTGAGGCGGGGAAGCGCCCGTACTTGCACGAGGGCCAGGCACCTGCAGCAGAGCCGCTGTTCTTGTTCGATGAATCTATCTCCTTAGCATCACTTCGCGCCGCCGCGCAGGCACTTATCGATGGCTTCCCAAAAGCGCCAACCCTGCCGAAAGTTGCTGTCAAAAAAATAATTTCACTCGAAGAAATGATCGAAAAGATGGCAGGCCGCGTCTCGAATGCATTCCGCATGTCATTTAAAGAGTTTAGCGGCATGGGAAAGCAGTTAGACCCTCATGTAAAACACGAAGTGATAGTGAGCTTCTTAGCCTTATTAGAGCTTGTAAAACAAGGTATAATCAAAGCAAATCAAGGCGAGCACTTCAGCGACATTACGCTCGAGTCTGATTCTGTGTCTGTACCGTCGTATGAATGACCAAACTCTTGCCATACAACTAGAAGGCTTACTCTTTGCACTTGGACGGTCTGTTTCCTATACAGAGCTCGCGAAAATTTTCTCGACCGACACCAACACAGTTTCGCGTGCAGCAGGTGTGCTTAAGCAAAAAGAGAGGAGCGGTATTGTACTTGTTGATGACGGCACCATGCTCGAATTGCGTGCAGCACCAGAGGCGGCCGAAGTGATAGAACGCATACGCCGTGAAGAATATTCTCGCGAGATAGGTAAAGCGGGGCTCGAAACCTTGGCGGCTATCATGTACAAAGGTCCGCTGTCGCGCAGTGACATCGACTTTATCCGCGGCGTTAATTCATCGCAGACACTTCGCACGCTTTTGATGCGCGGGCTTGTACGCCGCATACCAAACCCTCGCGATGAGCGATCGTACTTGTACGAAGCGACGACCGAATTGTACGCGCAACTAGGGAGCCGCGACACGCGCGATATCGAAGAATACAACGACGTGAAAGAAAAGCTGACCGCGCTCGAAGAGTCATACCGCGCACAACAAACACAATGAACAATCTCAAACTCTCACATCCTTTTGCTGTTTGGTTCACCACGCTCCTGCTGGCAGCTGTGGCATTTATAAGCGGCGTAAGTGCCGTCTCTTTCTTGCGCTCGCACAGCATCGACCAAGATCTCGCAGCGGTGGGCAGCGTAGAAGCATATCCAAAAGCTTTTTTGCTCGATAGCACGACTCTTGTTGCAAAATCAGCAGTCGTCTATGACCCGGCAAATGGAACTATTCTTTTTGAAAAGGATGCTGACGCCTCACTCCCGCTTGCGTCGCTTACCAAGTTAATGACCGCCACTGTCGTGCTTGAACAAGAAACTCCAGAGACGCTTGTCACTATCGTCGCATCAGACCTCGCACCGGAAGGCGACTGGGGCTTCCAGTTGGGCGACACTGTATCACTTTCAAATCTGCTCAAAATTGGACTTATCGCATCATCAAATGACGCAATGCAGGCAGCAGCGCGCAGTGCAGGCGACTACACAACGCTCATGAATCGCGAGGCGCGCGACAAAGGCTACACCAGCATGCGCTTTTTCAACCCAACAGGACTAGACGAAAGTGCGACAACAGCAGGTGCGTATGGTTCGGCGTATGACATCGCACATCTTGCATATGCGTTCTTTAAGTTGCATCCAGAATATTTTGACCTCACGACTAATTCACAGACCGTATCTATAGAAGTTGGCGGCCGTACACTTTCAGCGCAAGCAACATCCATACCGCTCCAAACGCTTCCTGGCGTCATTGCCGCAAAGACGGGTTACACTGACTTGGCTGGCGGCAACTTGGTGGTTGTATTCGACATTGGTGTAGGCCACCCGCTTGTTGCTGTCGTGCTTGATTCGACGGAAGAGGGGCGCTTTAGCGACATGCAGACCCTTATCAACGCTGCGCGCGAAACAAACTAAGATGGAGACTGCCGAAATACTACGTATATTTATCCCAACAACGATTGCCTTCCTCTTCGGCATCGGGATGACGCCGTTCGTAACCTACTTTTTGTATAAGCACAAAATGTGGAAGCCGAAGTCCGGCAAAGTCGCCATGGATGGCAAGCCCGCAGAGGTGTTTAATCAACTCCACGAAGCAAAAGATACCGGCACGCCGCGCTTTGGCGGCATCATCGTGTGGGGAAGCGTGCTTTTGTGCGCAACGTTCCTTTCGCTGTTGTCGGTCATGCTACCCGACGCGTTTGGACAACTCGCATTCATAAGCCGCAACCAAACATGGGTTCCACTTGCAGCACTCTTGGCAGGGGCGCTTGTTGGGTTTTTTGACGACCTCTTCGAAGTCCAGGGCCGCGCAGGGCTCAAACTCCGCGTACGGCTCTGCATCGTCGCGCTTGTTGCACTCATGTGCGCATGGTGGTTCTTTACCAAGCTCGAAGTATCGTCGGTATCATTTCCATTTTTGTCAGGACCTTTGGAACTAGGGGCATGGTTCATTCCATTCTTTGTATTTGTTGCGCTTGTAACATACGCAGGTGGTGTGATAGACGGTATCGATGGTTTGGCAGGAGGACTTTTCGCATCTATGTTTTCGGCGTATGCAGGCATCGCCTTCTTTCAAAATCAAATGGACATCGCGGCCCTTTCTGGCGCTATTGCAGGAGGATTGCTCGCCTTCGTTTGGTTCAACATCCCGCCCGCACGGTTTTACTTGTCTGAAACAGGGACCATGGGGCTCACGCTCGCGCTTGTTGTTATTGCGTTTCTTACAGACACGCTCGGAGGTGGAAAGGGCGTTGAAGTGCTCCCCATAATCGCACTGCCGCTTGTCGCCACAGTTGCCTCAAACGTGTTGCAGATCCTCAGCAAAAAACTGTTCGGTAAAAAATTGTTCCGCATCGCGCCGCTCCACCATCATTTTGAAGCGATAGGCTGGCCTTCGTACAAAGTTACGATGCGCTATTGGATAGTTGGGGTCATTACAGCGATTATCGGCATGATGCTTGCCCTGCTCTAATGTTGCGCCGCGTCGACACAGCATTTTTGTTGACCACGTGCGCGCTTGTACTGTGCGGCTTGCTGATATTTACTTCAGCAGCACTCGGGCTCCTCGCTCGCGACGGCGCATCATTTACCTCTGTCGCTGTCAGCCAGCTGCTCCTGGGCTTTGTCTGTGGCGGCACCTTGCTTATATTCTTTTCCCGCATCGACTACCGCATATGGAAACGATATACACCGTACTTTTTTGGATTCGCAGTACTTCTGACCATGCTTACGTTCGTCCCACATATTGGCTTGTCCCTTAAGGGTGCGTCGCGCTGGATCGTCATCGGCGGATTTTCGTTCCAGCCCGAAGAAGTGCTCAAGCTTGCAACAGTGATGTTCTTGGCAGCAATTTATTCGGCAAAAATGAAGCATGTCGACACCATCAAAGGAGGTGTTGTGCCGCTCGTGCTTGTCGGAGGGTCTGTTGCAGCGATTTTGCTCGCACAACCAAATACGGCAGGTGTGATTATGATCGGCATGGCGACAAGCGGCATACTCTTTGCGGCAGGCGGCCGCATCTGGCACTTAGGAGCGCTCGCACTTATTGGCGTGCTCGCTATCGTTGCTGCAGCATTTACATACCCCCACGTCGCAGCGCGTATTCATACATTCCTCGACCAGTCGGCCGACCCGCATGGTAGCGGCTACCAGGTCCAGCAATCCCTCATTGCAGTGGGTTCGGGCGGGTTTGCCGGCCGCGGGTTTGGTCAGAGTGTCGAAAAATTCTCGTATCTGCCAGAACCTATAGGAGACTCTATCTTTGCCGTCGCGGGAGAGGAATTTGGTTTCATTGGAGCAACTCTCTTAGTGCTTTTATTCTCAGCTTTTGGCGTACTAGGCTTCCGCATTGCAGCACGAGCCCCGGACGCTTTTGGTGGACTGCTTGTCGTAGGGCTTGTTATACTCATTGTCGGGCAATCATTTTTTAATATTGCCTCGGCGGTGGCACTGGTGCCGCTCGTCGGTATCCCACTCATTTTCGTATCCCACGGCGGCACCGCACTGGCATTGGCACTTGCGGAAGTCGGCTTAATATTGAGCGTATCGCGCGCAATGCGAACAACCAAGTCATGAAAATTCTTTTAACAGGAGGTGTAACGGGGGGCCATTTTTATCCGATCATTGCAGTTGCGGAAGCGCTGCATGAATCCGTGCGTGAAAAAAAACTGGTAGAGCCGTCGCTCTACTTTGCAGCACCGGACCCGTACGACAAAGAGATGCTCGTGGCCCAGGCCATTACCTTTGTGCCAACCTCCGCTGGGAAGATGCGCCGATATTTTTCGATCTTGAATTTTTTTGATTATTTTAAAACCGCATGGGGCATTACGCGCGCCATCGTTCGTGTTTTCTTCCTCTACCCGGACGTTGTGTTCGGTAAAGGCGGCTATGGAAGCTTCCCGACGCTTTTGGCAGCAAAATTATTTCGCATTCCTGTCGTCATCCATGAGTCAGACGCAACGCCCGGCCGGGTCAATGCCTGGGCAGGAACGTTCGCAACAAAAATTGCCGTCTCATACCCAGAAGCAGCAAAATATTTCCCGGAGGGGAAAGTTGCAGTGACAGGCAACCCGGTGCGTCGCTCGCTTATGATGCCTGTACGTGAAGGCGTGCACGAATTTTTGGGACTTGAAAAAGACCTGCCCATTATCTACGTGACCGGCGGCTCGCAAGGAGCAGAAGCGGTCAACGAAGCGGTACTTTTGGCATTGCCCGAACTTGTAGAAAAGTATCAAATAGTGCATCAGGCAGGTGACTTGAACATAAAAGAGGTCGAACAGCGTGCAAAGGTGATGCTTGCTAATTCGCAGCATGCAAACCGCTATAAACCCTTTGCATACTTAAACGACCAAGCGCTCCGCATGGTGGCAGGCGCCGCAAACCTCGTTATCACGCGCGCGGGTTCGACCATATTCGAGATAGCGCTATGGGGCATCCCATCGATACTTGTCCCGATACCTGAACCGATTTCTCACGACCAAACAAAAAATGCCTTTGCGTATGCTCGGTCGGGCGGGGCAGTAGTAATAGAACAGAACAACCTTACCAAGAACTTGCTTTTGTCTGAAATTAATCGCATCTTAGATAACGCTAGTCTTTCGCATGAGATGGCGCAAAAAGCTCGTGCGTTCTCTCGCGCTGATTCCGCCAAACTTATCGCTGACGCTCTGCTCGACATCGCGCTTTCCCATGAATCCTAAAACAGCTGTCAGATTTCCTCCGAGCCCCACAGGCTTTTTACAGGCAGGCAACGTACGTACTGCGGTATTCAACTATTTGTATGCACGTCAGCAGAGTGGGAAGTTTGTTGTGCGCATAGAAGATACCGACCGCGAGCGCAGCAAAAAGGAGTTCGAGGACAATATTATGGAAACGCTTGAATGGCTGGGATTCCACCACGATGCATTTTTCCGCCAAAGTGACCAAGTGGAGCGTCACAAACAAGTGCTCAAAGGGCTGATAGAAAAAGGCGCTGCATATGTATCAAAAGAAACGCCTGCAGAGGAGAGCCAGCGCAGCGAAGTTATACGTTTTAAAAATCCAAATAGTGACGTCACGTTTACTGATGTGTTGCGCGGTGACATTACTGTAAACACTGCCGATTTGGGAGACTTTGTTATTGCAAAATCTATGGACGAACCGCTCTACCACTTGGGCGTCGTCGTGGACGACTTCGATGAAGGCATTACGCATGTCATACGTGGCGAAGATCACATCTCTAACACACCCCGGCAGATCCTCATCCTGCGTGCTATAGAGGCGCCAATACCCGTATATACGCACCTGCCGCTTGTGTTCGGCACTGACCATAAGAAGCTCTCTAAACGCACGGGCGCTAAACCTGTACTTCAATATCGTGATGAAGGATATCTGCCCGAAGCTGTTATCAACTACTTAGCACTGCTTGGCTGGCATCCAGAAGGGGAGCAAGAAGTGTTTAGCGTTGATGAACTTATTAAAATATTTTCATTGGAACGCATTCAAAAATCGTCCGGCATTTTCGACGAAGTAAAGCTGCGATGGTTTAACCAAGAACATCTCAAACTACTATCTGCAGGACAACTCGAAAGGCGATATAGTACGTGGAATGGAAAAAATCCCGAAGTGCCGGAGGCTATTTGGAACGTGCTAAAAGCAAGCTGCGCGACACTCGGAGAAATGAGGCAGCGCATTGAATCAGGCGAGTTTGAGTTCTTGGACAACGCGCCTGAATACTCACAAGAATTGTTATTGAAGGGTGCGAAGGCAGATGCGAGTGCAGTAAAGACGCATTTGGAGCATGTGCGTGACGTGCTCAGGGACGTTAAACTCTTCACGGACACATCAGTTAAAGACGCTATTTTTGGCTACGCTACGGAAGTCGGGAGAGCCGCCGTGTTGTGGCCTATGCGCGTTGCATTGTCAGGCAAAGAAAAATCGCCTGACCCCTTCACGCTTGCTGGCATACTCGGGGCTCAAAAAACGATTGAACGTATTGAGAAAGCCCTCTCAATGCTTTAAACTGGGTAGATGTTCTCATTCCTTGCATCTCTTCTGCTTCTTCTCACTCCTCTAGCCCACGCGGATACGCAAAGCGACATACAAAGCCAGATAGACGCGAATACCGCGCAGATATCTGACCTCAAAGACCAGATAGCTAAGCTCCAGTCACAGCTTGACGCTACGACCAAGCAAAAACAGACGCTCCAAACGGCTGTCAGCGCACTTGACCTGAACATCAAAAAAATAACGACACAGATCACGCTCACAAACACACAGATCTCGCAAAAAGATAAAGAGATATCAAGGCTTTCCGGCGGTATCGCAACGACAACAGCAACCATTGGCACTACTCGCAACCAGATAGGGGATGCACTGCGAGGCTTAAACGAACTTGATGGAGAGTCCATGGCGGCACAGATACTTTCTGGCGGCACGCTTTCTGACTTTTTTAACGAAGCTGTAGCGCTCGGCACACTCCGCGACGGACTGCAGAGCCGTGTTGATGATCTTTCCGACTTGAAAGACACGCTTACCACCAACAAAAACACCGCGCAAAACGCACGCGCACAATTAGCAGCGCTCCAAACCCAGCTCGGCCAACAAAAGCAATCGCTCGCTATTGCACGCCAGTCACAAAATGATCTTCTGACACAGACCAAGAACCAGGAAAGCTCATACCAGGCGCTCATCGCACAAAAAAAAGCTGAAGAGGCAGCATTCGAAGCAGAGCTCATCAAGCTCGCAAAAGGCCTCGGTACCGCGGATACTTCGTCTGCCGCATCGCCGCAAAAAGGCATCTTCGCGTGGCCGCTCGACAGCATTACGATTACACAATACTTTGGTAATACTGAATTTGCACAGTCAGGCGCATACAATGGCCAGGGACACAACGGCGTCGACTTCCGTGCAAGCATCGGCACACCGGTGAAAGCAGTGCTTACCGGGACGGTGCAGGAAATCAATCAAGGCGCCGTGAAGAACTGCCAGTACGGCAAGTGGGTGCTCGTAAAGCATGACAACGGCCTTACCTCTCTCTATGCTCATCTTTCATCTATTGCTGTTACCAAAGGCGAGCGGGTAAGTACCGGGGAAGTACTTGGGTATTCGGGCGATACAGGCTATGCGACAGGACCGCACCTGCACCTCACGGTGTATGTTTCAAGCGCCGTAACCTTCAAGACCTACACCTGCAATAGCGGAAAAACTGCGTATATTCCCATCTCACCACTGAACGCGTACTTGAACCCTCTTTCGTACCTCCCGTAGACAAATCTTATCCCCACAGCCTCCTTTAACTTTGGCATGGAAGCTTCATACTAATGGCAGCGGATAAAAGGGGAGTGCCCCAGAGGTCGAGCCGCAATGGAATATATTTCATACACCATATATATGAAAGCATTGCACATGATCGCGTTCATCTTGCTCGCAATAGGCGGCCTCAACTGGGGTCTCGTCGGCCTCGGCGGCTTTATGGGCAGCAATTGGAACGTCGTCAACATGCTCTTGGGCTCGTGGCCTCAAGTCGAATGGGCGGTATATGTCCTTGTTGGTCTTTCAGCAGTTTGGATTGCTGTTAGCCACAAAAAGGACTGCCGCGCATGCATGATGTAAGCGCACCCCTTCTTTCGAAAACCCCTTCCTAGGAATAGGAGGGGGTTTTTGGTATACTCATTGTTTATGAACGCTATAGATATACACGACCTCCGCAAAACCTACGCTGGGGGCACGGTAGCGCTAAAGGGCGTTGACCTCCAAGTTGAGGAAGGCGACTTTTTTGCACTGCTTGGGCCAAACGGCGCAGGGAAGACGAGCATTATAAGCATCATTACGAGCCTTGCGACAAAAACAAGTGGCGATGTAAAAGTGTTCGGTACATCCATCGAAGATGATCCGTCGCTCGTAAAAACACGCATCGGTTTGGTGCCGCAGGAATTCAATTTCAATATCTTTGAGAAAGTCATAGATATTGTCACGACCCAGGCGGGCTACTACGGCATGCCTCTTACAGAAGCGCTCGAACGGGCAGAACCCCTCCTTAAAGAACTCGGCCTGTGGGAGAAGCGCAACGAGCCGTCACAGCGCCTCTCGGGTGGTATGAAGCGTCGCCTAATGATTGCCCGCGCGCTCATCCATGGCCCTAAACTTCTGATTCTCGATGAGCCGACAGCAGGCGTCGACATTGAAATGCGTCTTTCGATGTGGGAATTCCTTCGCCGCATGAACAAGGAAGGGACGACGATTATTTTGACGACCCACTACTTGGAAGAAGCAGAGCAGCTCTGCAACACGGTCGCTATCATCAATAAAGGCCAAGTCCGCTTGCACAGGCCGATGAAAGAGCTCCTTGACGAGCATGGCAATAAACTTGAAAACGTATATCTTTCGATTATCCAGGAAGCTAAGCAAGAAACACCAACTGTATGAGCCCGTATAGAATGTGGATTTCGTACTACACCATGATCCGCAAGGAGTTCATCCGGATGATTCGCATCTGGTCGCAAACACTCCTGCCCCCAATAGTGACGACGAGCTTGTACTTCGTCGTGTTCGGTTCGTTCATTGGCAGACAGCTTGCCACCATACACGGCTTCTCGTATATGCAGTTCATCGTGCCAGGTCTGATTATGATGTCGGTCATCACAAGCTCGTACATGAACACCGTGTCGACCTTCTACTTCGCAAAATGGCAGCGCAACATCGACGAAATCCTCGTCTCGCCGACGCCTAATTGGGTCGTGATTGCGGGTTTTGTCTCGGGCGGCATGCTGCGCGGACTCCTGGTAGGATTCCTCGTGCTGTTGGTATCGCTCTTCTTCACGCACTTGGTGATATACAACATATTCGTCCTCCTCGCAGCTGTTATTTTGACCTCAATGACGCTCTCGCTCGCAGGGCTTGTGAACGGCATCTTCGCAAAAGGTTTTGACGGCATCTCTATTGTGCCAACCTTCGTGCTCACTCCGCTTACGTACTTGGGCGGCGTCTTCTACTCGGTCAATCAGTTCACGCCATTCTGGCACACCGTGTCGCTCTTCAACCCAATCCTCTACATCGTCAATGCATTTCGGTACGGATTCTTAGGAGTCAGCGATGTGTCAGTTGCCTTCAGCCTCAGCATGCTTGTGGCGCTTGTTGCTATTCTTCTGACCGTCACCGTCGTCTTCTTCAACAGGGGAGTAGGGTTTAAAAATTGAAAAATTTTTAAACAAATTAAATAGCGAAACTGGTCTTAGTAGAGTCTCGTTCTCTCATTCTTCCACTCTACAAACTCAAGAATTTTGCGTTCGACCTTGGACGTCTTGCGTAAATTGCGTCTGTCTTTAGGGGAGGGGAGGATGGGTGTATGAGGAGACTCATCAAGCTCTATCGCGATCTTTTCGAGCCCCTTGTCTGCCCCGACCCACCATGCCGGGTCATAGCGTACAAGACTAAATGGTTTGGAAAATGCCACGAGCGTTTTTGTGCCATTGTTCAAGTGATATTCGTGGAAATAGGACATCGCGAGTTCGCGTGCAGAATTGTAGACCGGGTCGCGCCATCGCAAAATGGCGTGGTTCGTTTTGCTTATTGCGCCCCACTTTCCACCTACTTTAAAAAGCGTCACGACATGGTCCTGGTCGTATGCGACCGTTTGCAAGTCCAACAACTGCGGCGTCTGGCCATGGAACGCAAGTACTGCTGCGGCAAAGAGCGCGCCTTCCATGCAGTGCGCTTTGTTGTAGGCCAGAACCTGGCGAGGGGAGTAGAGCGTGTCCCCTTTGGTCTCAAAATTGATGGGGAGCGAGTCGAGAAAATCCTGAATCTTGTGCGGGGTGTTGAGCTTAGAAAAAAGCTTGTATTCCTCCTTGCTTAATACATTCTTCAGACGCTTGGTATACACTCGCATTGTTCAGCTTATTGTACTAATTTACGTATATAAATCTATGCTCTACATAATTGCGGTCATATTGCTAATCTTGTGGCTTTTGGGGCTCGTGACCTCATACACGTTGGGCGGCTTTATCCATATCCTGCTTGTGGTTGCAATAATATTGGTACTTATACGTCTCATTCGAGGCGAAAATCCTATCCGCTAAACCAGGGTCAAATATATAAAAGAAAAATCGCTCCCAAGGCCATACCTGGGAGCGATTCATTTAGTTAGTGAACCCTATCTCACCAACCAGCTGCCGAGACGATCCCGTAGGTTACCCAGAAGAGCACGACACAGACAAGCGCAAGGTCATGAAGATCCTTATAAGCGCGGGGATTCCACGCCGTGACCCTGGATGCCCCAAGCAGGATGAAGACGGATATGACGATTTCGGCGAGCATCAGCCACCACGTTTTGGGCACCATCTGCGTGAACAGTACCGCCAGACCGATGCTGAGCACCGAGGCTCCAATCTCTACCGAGGCTGAGTTAACAAATTCCTTCATGACACAACTCCTCCGATGTTCAAAGACAGTAAAACAACAAATCAATACTACTCTACTTGAAAGAAGAAAAAATGCTACTCGAGAGGGAAGTGGCTTCCGCGTTTATTTGCAGGTGTCTGTGGGAAGAGAAGGGGCAAAACAAACCAATCGGTTTGAACCAACCAAAGGCTCGAGGGGAGTGCCCTTTGTTCATAGCCATACGTCGCACAAATTCAATTATCTGAAGCGACGTCGCAAAACGTATCAAAAAGAAAATCGCCCGACCGAAGCCGGGACGGCTTTCAGTGGGCGGCTATGCAGGCGACATCTCGCCTGCAGCTTCTCGCAACGCGATGGTCAGATTGGCGAAACTGACCGCCCTGACGAGACTCCGAGGCGCTTCACGCCAAGGCTTGTCTTTCTGCCAGAAGCGGTCGTATCGCTCCGTCCTCCAGGCTTCGAGGGTCTCGTCGGAAATTGCTCCCGACTCGATCCCAGGCTGGTCGGACAACCGCCCGCCCATGAGACGGAGCAGATCATGTTCTGGATTGATTTGAGCAAGCTTCCTTGCCGCCTCAATCGCCAGAGCCTCCGCTGCGTCTTCGTCTTCGGCTATGCCAGTCATGCGTCACCTCACAGGTTGATATCCGATGAAATATAACCATAGTGTGGGGTAGGGGGCAAGACAGATTTTAGCTTCTAAAATCCAAACTTACTCCCCCGCTAAAAATCAAAAATTCGGGGGAGGGGTTGGAAAGAGGAAAATTGAAATAAAAGATTAGGAAATAATCACAAAAATATTTCCAAGATCTTTTTGAGAGCAAAAGGTAGGGCAGGGAGTATGGAAACTGCATAGGCGGTACTAGATGGGCGAGCCACCGTTCTCAAGGGGTTATACGTCGCACAATATACCTTTTGCGACGCTTATTGAGGCTAAATATATAGCTTTTAAATAAACTTCTTTCTTAAGTATTCTTTTAAACATCCTTCCCTTGCCCAGATACTTTGAAAGAAATTTTGGAACTATATTTTCTATCACTTCCCTCAAATCTTTTATAAAAATTTCCGCTCCGACTGGTTTAAAAAAATGCATGTTGGGGAATTGACCACTTCCCTTTTTATAGATTGAGGATAATTAAAACATATGTTAATTTCTGGCCGTACAGTTCAACGGAGGTACTCATGGCCCCATCATCGCAGCGCTGGTTTCCCGGGTGCTCGCCGAATGCTCCTCGACGGACATCATGAAAATCCTTTAAGAGGAGTCAAAAAAGGAGGTTAACCCTGCGAACAACCCTCAGCACCTCAACGCCCCGCGACCACAATCCCGCCTCCCAGCTCTTTGGCTTGGACACGTATATGTATTGGCGCTTCCTCGGTCCGATTGCCTCTACCTGGCTCCCCCCGGTGCACAGGAATGTAGGGCGGACCATTCAACAACTCGTTCAAGCCCTTTTTCTCCCGCCGTCTGCTCACATGATGCAGACGGCGTTTTTCTTTGCAAACACAGCTTCCCCGTCGTATTGTTTATACATGGACGAGACTAACTTCATGCATCAGTTCATGATAAAAAGCGCGCGGATGGAAGCCATCGTCAGCATGGCGGCGACGGCTGTTGAAGCAAAGAAGGGAGGCTTCGATACAGAAACAAACTCGTTTGAACAAGCCTTCGAGGCCGACCCAAAAGCAAAAGAACTCTACTCACGGGCAACTGCTCTGCCTATGGAAGAAAAAATAGACTTGTTGGTGAATTTGCCTGCACATGTGCCAAATAGTGCTATTGAGCAGTTGCATATTTGGAGCAAAAACCGTGACGAGATATTTGCCGATTTTACAAAGTCGCTTGCTGGGCAAGAGCTCGATAAAAAGTGCGAAGGGCCCTACAACCAGCTTTCACAAATTATGGAACAAGAATGGTTCCGTGTGTTGGAGGATATTGTTAAAGACTGACTGTTGACTCTCTACGGATGAGGTATAAGATTACGTCAGACGAGTTGGGTACGGCTGCGGAAGTAGGTTGGCGTCGTGTACGAACCGAAGGACACGCCAGCACGAAGGAAACAGTCGAACTCCGACAGGGGCGGCCTGGGACAAAAAAGTGACAGGATGCATATGCTCGATGGCTCGACATAGGTCCTCCCACTGACCAAAGCAAGAGCTGTTCGCCTCTCTCATCTCTCCTCTCTGGCGACAGGTATCATGCCAAGTCTTGTTCCAGGCCCCTTTGAATCATTCGCCGCTCCTTGTGGGCGGTTATATTTTTTATAAACAAAGAGCCGCCCATCACGGGCGGCTCTTTGTTTTTTATTTTGCTGTGAGAGCAACAACCTTGGCTGCTTTAGATTTGCTCCAGCAGGCCTGGCTTGAAGCCCATGGCGCAACGCCTTCGCGTTTATAGAGATACCGAGCGTAGGCCATGTTGCCGTCTAATGTATAGAGGTCGAACCCAAGCTTTTCTGCAGTGTCTTCGTGGTAATACTCGTTGATCTGCATCACGCCAACATCTTTGGTGTTCTGCTTGCCGCGGAACACGCTCCCGTCGTTGTTAAACTGGCGGTAGTGCGATTCGCATTCAGATATTGCGACCATGATGGGAAGATCAGCAAAGTACTCTTCGACACTTGAGCGAACCGACTGCACTTCGGCAACCACAACTGGGGTCGTGGCCGGAGCAGCCTGGGGGCCGCCTAGAACCGACGAAATCGCCAGAGAGATACCAAGAGCGAGAGGCATGAATGTATAGGCATATGATTGATAATCCGTATTAGCCAATAGGCAGACACGAAAAAAGCCGGCTCGACCGCCGGACTTAGGTACAATGGTAGCCTATTTTCAAAATGCAGGTCAATAGAAGAGCTTGACAAGCTCAACATAACCCTGTGTGGGGTAAAAAGCCCTTATTTTGCAATGTTTTTTCGTGGTCGGGCTGCCGAGAATCGAACTCGGACTACATCCACCCCATGGACGCGTACTACCACTATACTACAGCCCGATTTCGGGCTTTTTAGGCCCAGGGGATCGGGTATTGGTCGAATTCAGGGAGTAATTTCTTGCCATAGAGGAGCCTTGAAATGACCTCGGCGTGGCTTTTGGCCCCCGTTAGTGCGTTGTGAGGCTTGGGCTCTTCCGGGATTCCGCAATAGTTGAGTACGGCGTCGAGGTTTAAAGCCGAATGCTTCTTAACCGGATCTACAGGGGGAGTCAGTCCCCTCTTAACCATATGCATCCAGGCAAGGGTGTGAGTGTCTATGGTGCGGTGGGCAAAAGGCCAGTCGGTATGCCCTGCGCGGGCCGCGGCAGCCTGCAAAAAGTCCCGGTCAAACGACACGTTCTGCCCAGCCAACGTCCTGTCCTCTATCCCCTCGGCAAAGGCCTTAAATTTATGGGTTACGTCGGCTTCCGATTGTTTTGATGGGTCGTTGCACTGCTCAAGCGTATATCCATTAACCGCCAAGGCCCCCTCTTCGATATGAGCACCGTCCCAGACCCGGCATTCTTCATAAAACTGCTTTTCCGGGTGGTCTAAATCAAGTGCCCCCACGCTCAATATGGAGTTCTTATAGGGGTTCAGGCCGCTGGCCTCGATGTCTACAACTAACATGGACCTAGTGTAGCCTATCTCTACTATAGTTGACAAATTAATAAAATTCTTGTTAATTACTAGCGAACGGACTTTCAACTTTTGACCTCCAGAAAGGAAGGATCATGATCAAACAGTTCGACACAAACGGCTGGGTTTACGACCGGTCGAGCATGGACCGCTTTCAGCGCGTCCTCGCAAAGCATGCGGGAGTATCGTTCGCGAGCGCGGCTTATAGCCAATTCCACAATCACGGCGGCAAGGCCTTCGGCCTGCGTCTGTGCCAGGAGATGGCCGACCGTGTCGGTCGGGATCCGTTCTCGGTGCCCGACTGGACGGGGATGACGGGACAGGCCGGGTGGCTCGACGAGCGTATGGACATGGCGCGAGTCATCGTTCGAAGCTCGAGCCCCACTGAAGATTGGCTTGACGGCCGTGCCGGGGTGGAAGAAAGCAAAATCCACCTCATCTCCGAGAGCCTTAGGACCACTCCGAACATCGACCACCACAACGGTGGCGTGTTGCAGGACGCGGTCGATGGCATTGGCTACGTGGTCGACATCGGCTACAGCGAGTTGCTCGGGCGCGCAATCGTCCGGGTCGCGCGCGGCAACCCGTCGCGGGTTCATGGCGGGTTCGTCTACACGTCGGCGACGTGGGACCACGAGTCCACCGTCGGCATCTACGAGTTGGATGGGGCAGCTATCGTCCCGCTCCAAGCCGACAAAAACGGCTCCGTGGCGAATCTGGTGAAGATTCTCGTGAGTTCGGTGCAAGGGCTGGGCATCGACTTCGGGGTCCAGCTGGAGCTGATCCATCATCCCGAATACCCGCCGACTTCGTGGAAGCTCGTGCAGATTCGGCCGAGCCCTGCAGCGGTCCGTTACGACGGCACGCCGCTCCGGGTTTCAGGCACCCCGCTTGAAATCACGGGCAAGGTCGCCAGGTGTGGTTCTATCGAAGGCGACCTGATCGTACTCGACGAGAGGTACCGAAGTGTGGACATGAAAAAGCTCGGAGGCAAGGTGGTGGTGTGGGACTGCAGGCAAGCGCGTGTCCCATACGACATCCTGAACGTGTCTCATGCGGGTGCGGTGGCACAAGTCTGCAACGGCAACATGATTTGCAACTCCAGCCACGGCACGTTCGGCCCCGCAGGGTCGCTCTCCATGAACATGTACGAGGAGGCCTCCCGTTCGAGCTTGCTTGTTGCACGTTCGCGTGGAGGCCCGGACAGAAAATCCTGGGTGGACGAAATCCACCGCAAGGGCGCTATCAAGCGTCTCGAAGTCGTCTCCGACGGCCTGGTCGGCGAGATCCGCGACATCACCTGACGTCCAGCCGCTTTCCCCTACCCGGGGCGAGCGGCTTTTCTTTGCCAAACTTGCCAATTCCAAGGCTTTTTGGTACTGTATTTGGCACATATGGCATCAAAGAAAGCAGGCGGAACAGCGAAAAACCTTACAGACTCAAATGCAAAATATTTGGGCGTTAAGCTCTATGCAGGTGAGAAGGCAAAGACTGGCGACGTTATCGTCCGCCAGCGCGGTACCGCATTTATGCCCGGCTCAAATGTAGGCCTCGGCAAGGACCACACTATTTTCGCACTCAAGGACGGCACGGTCGCATTCCGCAACGTTCGCAAAGTAAACTTCAACGGCAAGAAAACCACCCGCTCTACGGTAGACGTGGTAGCCTAAGGAAACCCCCGAGCGGGGTTTTTTCTCTTAATTAATTTATTTTGTTAGAGCGTCGAGCTTTTTCTCGATAACTTCCAGGCGCGCCAGCACGCGGTCAGTCGCAGACGTATCAGCACGCACCTCCACTTCAGTCTTTTCAACCAATTTCTTTTCGTGTTTGAGGCCTGAAAGGATAATACTGTCGCCAATAAAGAACGACACCATAAGCCCTGTTGAGAGCAGAATAACCAAGCCAAGGAGTGCTGACACCGGGCCAAAGAGCGAAGGGTAATATTCGGCCGTTTCCCATACCCCTTTCCAAAACAAAACGATGCCAATGCCGCCAATAAGCGAGTAGAAAATAGGCCAGTGGCTCAGGCCTCCGCGAATGTGGTCTTCAAGCTTGTCGAAAAATCGTATCGTGCGTTTTATTAACATGCTCTTCCAGTATACGGCTCAAGCGGGCAACACTCCAAGTATCATTTCCACTTTTACATTCTTGGACGCAACCACGAACGGATGCTCCCCTGTCGTTTTGATAGGGTTTGCGATGACAATTGCGTCTTCAGGGATATGCAGAGCATGTTCGCCCAGTATCGCTTTAGTGATGTCTTTTGCAATCACTCCCTTAAAAAGACCTCCCTTTTCTGTCGCACGAACAGAAATGACAACTTTTTTGCCTTTGAGCGATAGAACTTTTTTATCGAGGATTTCCTCCTGCTTTTTTTGCTCCGCTTCGGCCGCAGCTTTTACCTGTTCAAGCTGTGCTATTTTTGCCTCTGTTGCAGGCTCCGCGAGCTTGTTTTTGAAGAGGAAGTTGGTGGCATAGCCGTCTGCCACATTTTTTATTTCATGCACGCGGCCAACACCCCGGACGTCTTTGAGGAATACAACCTTCATGCACCCAGTCTAGCCTAGTTTGAGAGATACTGCACTGCAGCGTCCATTTGCGGGTCCTTCCCTGCCTGGACATCAGCGGCCGTGGTTGTTGCATTGATATCAGGCTTCAAACCTCCATCTGAAATAGAGTTGCCGTTTGGCGTGAGCCAGCGAGCGATGGTGACCTTAAGCTCTGCGCCGCCTCCAAGGTCTACAAGCTCCTGGACCGAACCCTTGCCGAAGCTACGGGTACCCACAAGCTTT
>DASZSF010000007.1:0-15102 GCA_035548815.1 Minisyncoccota bacterium | reverse complement strand
CGGCCTCCTGCGCACCTGCGTTTATAACTCATTCCGCAGCTATCTCTACACGAGCAAAGAATTGGTCAATTTAGACCTCCGCGGCCAGTTAGAAAAAATTAGCGCCCCGACTCTGCTTATCGCAGGTGAACACGATGGCATCTTCCCTGTTTCAGTCTCACAAGAGATGCAGAAACAGATCCCAAATTCAAAACTTATCGTGCTCCCCAACACAAATCACGTGAGCATCCTCAACAATCCACCTGGCATCGCGAACGCTGTTCTCGATTTCCTCAAAACTCTCTCCTAATAAAAAAGAAAGGCCTGGTCTTTCAACCAGGCCCCATTGATCATGCGCCCCGCCCACACGAGCGTGATGGCGATGACCATCATGATGCCCATAGACCACACGAGCGGCGTCTGCGCGAGAAGACCGTGAACAAGATGCAGAGCTTGCATAGAACCCTCCCGGTTCTGTTTGGTGAGCTTACATCTTTTATTATACCACAAATATACAAAAGAAAAAGGCCCGGTCAGACGACAGGGCCCGCATTGTATTGCGGCGCTTTGGGCAAGAAGCGCGTTACGGCCCAACGTATTGCGAGAATCACCCCGAGGATGACTAGGCCGAAGCCTGCAAACAACACAAAACCGTTAACGTGAGCTTGCAGGCGCCACACACCTTCGCCAAGAATCATCCCGAGCGAAAGGTATACGAACGACTGGATCATGCTCACGGCGGCGCAGTTTCGCACAAAGCGAAGATACGAGAAACGCATCGCTCCTGCTGTTATGAGGCCGGCTGCGCCCAGACCAAACGTGAGCTTAAAGACGCAGAAGGACATGAAGGGCGCCTGGTCTATGTGATTGCGCGCCTTTTCCATGTGTTGGCCCAGCTTGAAACGTCCATTGAGCCACTTAGCCCATCTCCATCTCGATGATATGCGGCCAAACCATCCCATCATCCGTCCTTCGAGGTAGTGGCGAGTGTCGCCGACCATATCGCCAAAGACAACCGTCACATACACGTAGAGCGGGTTGAGCAAGTCATCTGCTGCGAAGGAACCGCACACCAGAGTCAGGATTGGGCCCTCTGGAATTCCGATCAGAAATATCCAGAGATACGTCCACGGGCTGTTGCCATGGACGACCAATTGTAGCCATTCCATGGAACTCTCCTTTGAAGATCAGTTGGTCATAACTATACAATAAATTCCAGAAAATGAAAGTGTCCCATCTGGATACGTTATACTACGTGCATGTCCCTCGACCAGGTCGTGTCTCTTTTGCAGGTGTACGGCTACATCATCCTCTTCCCATTAGCCGTTATTGAAGGCCCTATCGTCACCATCATCGGAGGCCTGTTTGTAACGATGGGTATTTTTAATCCATTTATTGTGTATGGAATAGCTGTTGCTGGCGATATTGTCGGCGACAGTTTTTGGTATGCCGTGGGGCGCTTCGGCGGCGGGCCAATCACCCGCTTTATTGAGCGTATTTTTGGCATCAAGCAGGCAACTATCCAAAAAGCAAAAGACCGCATGGAAAAGCATCGCTTCAAGACGACGATGCTCTTTAAATTTTCCCAAGGCATCGGTTTTGCAGGCTTTATTGCCGCAGGCATTGTCCGTGTTTCGTATCCTCTCTTCGTCATAGCCTGCCTTATTGTGACCTTGGTGCAGGCCGCCGTGTTTCTTACCATAGGCATACTCTTTGGAAGTGCCTACGAAACAATAGGCCACTACTTCGACTATGTTGCTGAAGGGGTGATTGCCATAGCAGTGGTTGGTCTATTAGTATGGTATCTACGCTACCGCGCTAAATGATGAAAGTCCTCATTGCATCTGACACCTACTGGCCCCATGTGAACGGAGCATCCTATTTTACCCAGCGCCTGGCAGCAGCGTTAGTTGAGCGTGGGCACGAAGTCGCCGTTATATCCCCTTCTCTGACGTTTGGTAATGATACACAGTCACGACATGGTGTGACATTGTTTGGCGTCCGCTCTTTCCCCGTCTTTATCGTACCGAACTTCCGGTTCGTATTGCCATGGATCATTAACCAGCGCATCGCCGAGGTCATCCGCGAATTTAAGCCTGATATCGTGCATATCCAGATGCACTTTTTAATAAGCCGCACGACGCTTTCCGCCGCACAAAAACAAAATATCCCCGTGGTTGCAACAAATCACTTTATGCCGGACAACTTAACACATTTCCTTCATTTGCCAGATAGCATCACTGCCATAATCCACGCAATAGCGTGGAAAGACGCGGTCGGCGTACTCGACAAAACCTACGGAATCACATCTCCCACAAAAACTGCGAACACGTTCATAGAGCCCTGGGTCGGCCGGACATTGCCCGCTGTTTCCAACGGCATCGACTTGAAACGCTTTAATCCAAGCAACGATGGAGAGCCTGCACGCGCGGCATACAAGCTTCCTGGTAAGCCAAAACTTTTGTTCGTTGGGCGTTTGGATAAAGAAAAGAATGTTGATGTTGTGTTGCGGGCGCTGAAAGAGGCGCTCAAGGAGGTCGATATTCACTTTGTTATCGCAGGCCACGGGGCAGATGGAAAAAAACTTCAAAAACTTACCCGAACGCTTGGCATAGAAAAAAATGTGACTTTCACAGGATTTGTCCCCGACGAATTGCTTCCAAGCCTTTATGCCGCTACTGACTGTTTCGTAAACGCCGGTATCGCCGAGCTTCAGTGCATTGCAGCTATGGAAGCTATGGCTACGGGCCTGCCGGTGCTTGCCGCAAATGCCGTTGCCCTGCCCGAGCTCGTACATGAAGGCAAAAATGGGTATGTGTTTGAGCCCGGGAACGTCTCCGAACTAGCCGGCCGTATAGTCGAGGTATTCAAAGACGGAGCAAAACGCGCACATATGGGCGAACATAGCCTCGAAATCATCGCTGGGCACGATATAAACAAGACTCTCGAGGCATTTGAGAACTTTTATCGCCAGGCGCTACTCACGCACGCCTCAACCCCTAGCAAACACTACTCACGCGTATTATGAATAATAGAAATGGTCTCGTCCTTATAGTCGTTCTTTTTTTGATAATCATTGCCGGAGCAATTGCACTTTTTGCGATTCCGAGAAGCCCTGCGCAGCAGCCTCTCGATTCTGCTTCGCAGAACGAGGCCGGCTCTGCTTCGGGCTCCGCTACGTCTACCTCGGGAGTTGCTTCGTCCTCTCCTACCGCCTCTTTGTCCGATCTTATCGAAGTATCTGCACCTCTCATTAACGCAACTGTTTCTTCCCCGCTCACCGTCACCGGTCGCGCACGCGGAAATTGGTACTTTGAAGCATCAGCACCGTACATGCTGCTCGACAAAGACGGTAAAACCATCGCACAAGGCCACATTGATGCGCAGGGCGACTGGATGACCACTGACTTCGTACCATTCAAGGCAACCATTACCTTTGCCGCACAGCCGGCGGGCTCAACGGGCACATTTGTCCTCCAAAACGACAACCCTTCAGGCGACCCAGCCCGCCAGAAAGAGCTCCGTATTCCAGTAAAATTCTAAAGAAGAGAAATCGCCCAACACATCCGTTGGGCGATTTTTGCGGTGGGAGGAAAAGTTCGTTTTGGGTCAAAAAAGTGGGTCAAAAAACCTATAATCTGCAACTTTTTTAAGAAACTCATCAAATAAGTGTTGCGCAAGTGTTCAAAACGTTCTCAAACTTCTTATGCACAGCAATTTTTCAAGTTTTCAACATACTCGCGGGTTTATAATGTATCTCCAACTGGGCAAAAACTAGCACACTAATCACTAATTATTTCTAATACCCGCGCGCCATGGCACTTGTAAAAAAGCTCAAGAAAAGAAACGGAGAAATAGTAGATTTCCAGCCTGAAAAGATAGCAATTGCCGTACAAAAAGCCTTCGCCGCAACCTTGGGCGACGCGCACGAAGCAGACGCAAAAGATATCATGCGCGTGGTGTCCGATTCGCTCGACCTCCAGTACGGAAACACGGCGTTCATTCCCTCTGTCGAGGACATCCAAGACCTCGTCGAAACAGCGCTCATGGTGCGCAACTACTTTGGCGTCGCAAAATCCTACATCATCTACCGCTACGAGCACGACAAGGCCCGCCAGGAGAAAAAAGAAGAGGTTGCAGAGAAGATCCAGGACAACAGCCTCCTCATCACCAAGCGCGATGGCTCAAGCGAACGCTTTAGCGAGGAAAAATTGACCAAGACGCTCGCCCGCGCCGCAGAAGGTTTCGAGCATATTATCGATGTACCGTCGGTCATTGGCAAGGTCCGCCAAGAAATGTACGAAGGCATCAAGACCAAGGACATCCATGACGTGCTCATCATGGTTGTGCGCTCTCTCATTGAACGAGATCCGGCTTACTCCACCATCGCAGCGCGCCTTTTGCTCCAGACCATGTACCGAGAAGTCATCGGCGATATTGACCATGCACAGTTTGAGAATGAATACCGCACCACATTCGCACGCACTATTCACCGCGGTGTAGAAATCGGCCAGTTCGACCCTCGCATGGCTGAATTCGACCTGAAAGTGCTTGGTGATGCGCTTGTGCTTGAGCGCGATCGCGAATTTAAGTATCTGGGGCTGCAAACCTTACAGGCAAACTATCTTTCTAAAGAGCATGGCACCCGCAAACTTTTAGAAACGCCTCAAATATTCTGGATGCGTGTGGCAATGGGCTGCGCCTTGGCAGAAAAAACTCAGGAAGACCGCAATGCACAAGCAATTGAATTCTACGAAATCATGTCGGCCATGTACTACATGCCATCGTCCCCTACGCTCTACCACGCTGGCCTCAAATTGGCGCAGCTTTCATCATGTTTCCTTTCAACTGTGCCCGACGACCTTCACTCTATATTTAAGGAGTACTCAAACGGCGCACAACTTTTGAAGTACGCAGGCGGCTTGGGCGTCGACTGGACTCCGGTGCGCGCAACAGGATCACTCGTGAAAGCAACGGGTGTTGAAAGCCAGGGCGTTATTCCGTTCCTCAAAATTGCCAACGATGTCACCATTTCTATTAACCGCTCGGGCCGCCGCCGTGGTGCCGCAGCTGTGTATTTGGAATACTGGCACGCTGACATCGAAGACTTTATCGAGCTCCGCAAGAACACGGGCGATGAACGTCGACGCGCGCACGATCTAAACACCGCCGTCTGGGTTCCTGACCTCTTTATGAAGCGCTTGGCAGAAGATGGGGCTTGGTCTCTCTTCTCCCCGTCTGACGTGCCTGACCTGCACGACCTCTATGGCAAGAAATTTGAAGAGGCATATATCGAATACGAACGCTTGGGCGAAGAAGGGAAAGTCTCCTCGTACCGCAAGATTCGCGCTCAGGACATTTGGAAGAAGCATCTCACCATGCTCTTTGAATCGGGCCACCCATGGATCACCTGGAAGGACCCGTCGAATATCCGCTCACCACAAGACCATGTTGGCGTTGTACACTCCTCGAACCTCTGCACCGAAATTACGCTCAACACCTCCCCGACTGAAACAGCCGTCTGCAACTTGGGCTCAATAAACATGGCGAACTTCGTTGTCGACGGTAAGTTCGACCGCGAACTTGTCGCACGTATCATCCCGGTTGCAATGCGCATGCTCGACAACGTCGTCGATGTAAACTTCTACCCGACAGAAGAAACGAAGCGCTCAAACATGCGCCACCGCCCCGTAGGCTTGGGGCTCCGCGGCTTGCAGGATGCACTCTACAAGCTCGGCCTTAACTTTGACTCCGACGAAGGCGTACGCTTCTCTGACGAAAGTATGGAAGCTATTGCATACCACGCAATTCTTTCATCTGCCCTTCTTGCCAAGGAACGCGGCACCTACGAGACCTACAAGGGCTCAAAGTGGGACCGCGGCATTCTCCCGCAGGACACGCTCAATTTGCTTGAGCAGGAACGCGGTATGAAGATAGATGTCCCTCGCCACGAAACGCTCAACTGGCAGCTTGTGCGCGAAGCCGTCCGCACCTGGGGTATGCGCAATTCGAACACGATGGCAAATGCGCCGACAGCATCGACTGCAAACATTGCCGGCTGCTACCCAACAATCGAACCTATTTATAAGAACCTCTATGTGAAGTCCAACATGGCCGGCGACTTCATGGTCATCAACGAGTTCTTGGTTGAAGATTTGAAGAAGCTCGGACTCTGGAGTGCAGATATGCTCGAAAAGCTGAAATACTACGACGGCAGCGTTCAGGAAATCGAAGAGATCCCGCTCGCACTCCGCGCAAAGTACAAAGAAGCGTTTGAAATTGAACCGCAATGGCTCATCAAAGCAGCCGCGTACCGCGGCCGCTGGATAGACCAGTCGCAGTCGCTTAACATCTTCTATGGCGGCACCTCGGGCAAAGTGCTTTCTGACATCTACCGCTACGCATGGTCGCTGGGACTCAAGACTACATACTATCTCCGCACATTGGGCGCGTCGCGCATCGAAAAGTCTACCGTCAACTTGGCTAAGTTCGGCGGCACGTCAAAGTCTGACAATGCCGTTGCAGCAGGCGGCGCTGTAGCATCAGCAACTGTTGTGCAGGAGACAGTCCAGGTCACAGCTGTTGAAGTTATGGCTGCGACAGAGCCGACACCATCGCCTATCGTTGTTTCAGCACCTGCCATGGTGGCCACAAGCGGCATTCCACAATTTGAATCTGCGCCACGCATACCGCGCGGCAAGGTTGAAATAATCGGCGAAGCGTGCGAATCTTGCAGCGCGTAATTTGCTCAAGTAAAATAGTTCGGCAACATATACATTATTTTTTCACTCACTAGCTTATGGGTATCATCAACGGCGCCAACACAACCGATCCGAACAAAATTCTTCCGATGAAATACCCGTGGGCGCGCGTGCACTACAAAAAAGGCGTCGCCAACAACTGGGTGCCTGAAGAGGTCTCGATGCAGCAAGACGTTGAACTCTGGAAGAAGCCGGGTGCGCTCTCAGAAGACGAGCGCCGCATGATTCTCTGGAACTTGGGCTTTTTCTCAACAGCCGAGTCGCTTACCGCCAACAACTTGGTGCTCGCAATTTACCGCCATATCACCAACCCTGAGGCCCGCCAATACATCCTGCGTCAGGCATACGAAGAGGCGGTCCATACCGATACCTTCATCTATTGTTGCGACACTCTTGGCCTCAATCCGGACGAGATTTACAACATGTACGAAACTATCCCAGGCATCAAAGCCAAAGATGACTTCGTTGTGGAAATGACTAAGTCCGTGTTTGACCCAGGCTTTACTACGGAAGGTGACGAGAATATTCAAAAGTTCGTACACGACCTTGTAGGCTACTACGTCATCATGGAAGGCATTTTCTTCTATGCAGGCTTTGTGATGATGCTTTCAATGCTCCGCAAAAACCGTATGGTTGGCATTGGCGAACAGTTCCAGTTCATCCTTCGCGACGAATCGGTGCACCTTTCGTTCGGCGCCGACCTCATCAACACCATCGTTGCCGAAAATCCGAAAATCTGGACGCCGGAGTTTAAGCAAAAGCTTACCGAAAACATCAAGCGCGGCGTAGAACTTGAAAAGAATTACGTTGATGAATCGCTCCCCCGCGGCATCGTAGGGCTCGTACCTGCAACGGTAAAGCAATATGTTGAACACATCGCCGACCGCCGACTGGAACGCATCGGGCTTGAGCGCCAGTATCACAAAGAAAACCCATTCCCGTGGATGTCTGAAATTATCGACGTCGCAAAAGAGAAAAACTTCTTCGAAACTCGCGTCACCGAATACAAAACCGGCGAGTTGGATTGGTAAAATAAAAATCTTTATTTAAGGCTTTTTGAGGAGTCGTACTCGCCCACTTTGGTGCGGAGGATGTGGAGCGCCAATGCAGGGATTCCGAGGTCTTGGCCTAGTCCGTGAGCTATAGAGCGCGCGTAAGTGCCTGAGGAGCACGATATACGCACCGTGGCGCAGGGGAATTCGCGAATCTTAGCTGAGGCAGCTGCAGCCTCTTTTTTCGACATTTTGAGCTCTTCTATAGGGTCGAGCGTATTTGGGAGCCGACGGCGCCACTCTGCCAAAATTTCTTCCTGTCGGAAATCTCCCTGCACTTTACCTACTGAGTGTTCGATGTACGCCAGGAGTGCCGGTTCTTTTATTTTGTACATCGACTCGAGTGTGATGTCGTAGACCGTGACTGTTTTCTTTGGGAGCACAAGCGCGCCGAGTGCCCCTTCGCGCGCCCATTGAAATAGCGACTTCCCTTCCACAGCTTTTGAAGAATACGGAGGATATTCCTGGCTCACATGTCCGCGATATTCGTTCAAACCCTGTTCAATTGCTTTTTTAGTAATTGAAGACGTGTCGCCTGAATCCATGACACGCCCAAGCACGTCGTAGGTATCAGTAGAAAATCCAAATAGCACATCGAGCACATATTCTTTGCTCATGTCCAAGTAGGCGTCGCGCATTTTATTGGCAGAACCAACGAGCGTGATCATTACCCCCTCGGCCATGGGGTCGAGCCGCCCGGCATACGAGAGCACTTCGTGGGCATATTCGGGGCGCTGGACACGCAAGCGCTCGAGCCGCTCTGCAGGAGTTTCGCCCAGCTGTTTATATAAGTTTAGGACCTTGCCGCCGACAGTTCGAGGTTTTACATCCGTATCTTTCAGTCGGTCGTCGTTATTCTGCATTTCTGCTACAATACTCCATATACAGCCTTACGGCAAAAAACGCTTCATGAAGGACAAACTCTCGACCGAAAGTTACAAGGGCGTGCGCGATTTCTACCCCGAAGACCAGCAATTTCTAAATTACTTGCTCGACACATATCGCACCGTCGCAACGCGCTTTGGGTATGTCGAATACCATGCGTCGGTACTTGAACCTGCAGAGCTCTACAAAAGCAAGGGCGCAGATAATGAAGAGCTTATAAACGAGCAGACCTACACATTTGTCGACCGAGGAGGCCGCGAAGTAACACTGCGCCCTGAAATGACACCGACGGTTGCCCGCATGGTGGCGGCGCGCCGTCGTGACTTAGGCTTCCCGCTCCGTCTCTTTTCTATCCCGAACGTCTTCCGTTACGAACGTCCGCAGCGCGGCCGCCTGCGCGAACACTGGCAGCTTAACGTCGATATTTTTGGTTCCGATTCATTTGCAGCAGATGCTGAAATAATTCAGGTTGCTCACGAGGTAATGAAGCATTTTGGTGCACAAGCAAGCGACTTCGAAATCAAGCTCGGCAGCCGGGCGTTCATTAATGCGCTTTGCACAGAGCTTGAACTTTCTGAAGAAGCGACTGCACAACTTGTAGGACTCTTGGACCGTAAAAATAAAATCAGCCGAGAAGAGTTTGAAGCTGGGCTTGCAGAACTTGGCGTCCCGAAAGAAAAACTTTCCGGCGACGCGGTCCCCGACGATGTCGCAGAGGTTCTGAAGATTCTCGAATCGCAAGGCATCAGCAATGCTGTATTCGATCCTTCTATCGTGCGTGGCTTTGCCTACTACACGGGCGTCGTATTCGAAGTGTTTGATACCCACAAAGACAACAACCGCGCGCTCTTTGGCGGCGGACGCTATGACAACTTAACAGCACTCTTTGACAACGAATCAATTACGGGCGTTGGTTTCGGCATGGGCGACGTCACCATGCGCGATTTCCTCGAAGTGCGCGGATTATTGCCAGCATATGTCTCCTCGACAAAAGTTTACATTGCGGTTGCAGACACAAGCTGCATGCCATTTGCAATGCAGATTGCCGATGAAATGCGCTTCCCTCACGAACTGGATACGCCAAGCGTCAATGTTGCGATAGACTTCGGCGAGAAGAAGCTCGCCGACCAGATAAAACAAGCTGCAAAACATCGCATCCCCTACCTCATCGTTGTTGGCGAAAAGGAACGGGACTTGGGTACGGTTGTTGTGCGCAACTTGGAAACTGGTGAAGAAGAAGCCGTTGATGTGGTAGTTGCAGCTTCCTACTTCTCCAAACGCTAATACTGGCCCATGAGAGTTATTACCTTCGATATCGAAACGATAGGCGATTTCCGCGGCAACGGCGACTTTTCGAACCTCGAAGTCACCGTTGTTGGCATTCACGATTCGGCAAATAAAAAACTTACGAGCTACACGCGGGACGAGCTGCACGAGCTGTGGCCGATTTTTGAAAGCGCTGATGCGCTCGTTGGATACAATAGCGACCACTTCGACATCCCTATTCTCAACAAATACTATGCGGGTGACCTTACAAAAATTAAGAGCATCGATCTTTTGAAAGAAGTGCGCAATGTGCTCGGCCGTCGCTTAAAGCTCGACAATTTGGCCGAAGCAACGCTCGGAAAAAATAAAACCGCCGATGGTTTGCAGGCGATGAAGTGGTGGGAGGAAGGCAAAGTCGATTTGATCCGCGAATATTGTTTGGCCGACGTGGCAATCACCCGCGAGTTGTACGACTACATAAAAAAGAACAAGTCGGTCAAATACAAAGACTACGACGGGGTGCGGGAAATAAAAATAAACCCCTCAGACTGGGAAAAAGCTGTCGAAGTAGAGGCCATAAACCATACCCTGCCGTTTTAGGCCGCTGTGATAGAATGTAGGTATTAGCTAAATAAAGCCATATGAAGTCCCAATACGTCCTCCCTATAACAATTGTCGTTGCAGGCGCACTCATTGCAGGCGCTGTATTTTTGGTAGGTAAAAGCAATAACCCGGGTACTGCAAATACTGGTTCGCAAAAAATTACCGCACGCGCATATGACCCCGCAACTGACCACATTTTGGGCAACCCAAATGCCGAAGTAAAAGTTGTTGAGTACGCAGATTTGGAATGCCCATTCTGCAAGACCTTCAACACCACGATGCACCAAATCATGGACTACTACGGCACGTCAGGCAAAGTTGCATGGGTGTACCGCCCATTCCCGCTCGCACAACTCCACTCAAAAGCACCTAAAGAAGCTGAAGCAGCAGAATGCGCAGCTGAACAAGGCGGCGACACAGCATTCTACAAATACATTGATGGCGTCTACGCAGTCACACCGTCTGAAAATAATCTCGACTTGGCACAGCTCCCGGTTATTGCAAAGCAGATCGGCCTCAATGTTGATTCGTTCAACCAGTGTTTGAACAGCGGCAAATACGCAAAGAAGATCCAGGACAGCTATTCAGAGGCAATTTCTGAAGGTGGCCAGGGTACGCCATTTATCCTTCTCATGGTTGGCAACGAAGCAGTCACCCTCCAGGGCGGCCAACCGTATGACTCCATGCGCGCCGCTATCGACGCCCTCCTTGGCACGAACACCACCGCTTCAACCACAGCACAATAGTTAGAGCAAAACTGAAACAAAAAGAAGTCTGAAAGTGGGTTAGACTCGGGCTAGCGCCCCGGAGCGCACACTTTCAGGCTTACTTTTTGTGCAAGTATTCTACTCATCCGGCTTGAAGTGAGCGTCGTAGTCTTCGGGTTCGAGATTGATGCGGTAAATATCGAACGAGTTCTCCCCTTCGAACATGTCAGATGGGTTGGGCAAGAAGACGGGCATGTGCGCCAACATGGCGGTTGCATCGCGGACAAGCCTATTGAAGATAATAAATTCCTGCTTAAACGTACGAAAGTCGATAACGTATTTGCGCAGCTGCGGCGAACCATCGGCGTTGCGCGACTTTTTGCATTCCCACACGATGAATCGCCTTACCGGTTTGCCAAAATTCTTCTTAACCGTGTAGTAGTTGAATATCGCCTGCATCACGAACAACGTTTTGTTCGCGCCGTGGCCTGAAAATGTGTCGACGAATTTATGGTCTATAACATCCAATCCTTTTGGGTCCACTGCCGACTGCACCACCAAGTCTGACACTGCTTTTATAGGGAGTGGTAAGCCTTCAACTTCGGCCAGGCCCACATATTCAACCCCCAATATCTTTTTGTACTTGGGTGGCTTTTCTAAATAAAAATTAATCGCTTGGTTGTATTCGCGCTCCATCTGCTCGCGCTTCTTTTTCTTCGCCAGGTTCGACTTTACCTTTTTCCCAAAATTTATTTCAAAATCTGCGACATTGCGCATGCTTTCAAGCCCGAGCTCTATAGCACCCTGCTTTTCAATCCCACCATAATAGTGCTGCAGCGCTGTATGTGCCGCGCGGCCAATGACAGACGAGGGGTTCGACGGCATGTCATACACAAGCTCAACGTAGCGTTTGTACCACGCGAGAGGGTTCCGCAAATACGCCATGAGCGAACTGTGGCTCCAGTGCTTTATAGGAAGTTCCGGTTTCTTTTCTTTCTTCCCTCTTTTCTGACTCGCTGCCTTCTTGGCCATATCTCCAGTATACAAAAAATCCCCCGAAGGGGATTTTTTAGTAGCTGCGGAGGCGCTTTGCTTTGTCGTGAGTGCGGATGCGCTCGAGGGCTTTTGCTTCGATTTGGCGGATGCGTTCTCGCGTAACGCCGAACTTTTTGCCCACTTCTTCAAGCGTGTGATAGATGCCATCTTCAAGGCCATGGCGAAGCTTCAAAATTTCGCGTTCTTTAGGCGAAAGTTCGTCGAGGATTTCGTGAAGCTGGTCGCCCAAGATGCGGCGGGATACTTCCTGGTCAGGAGAAAGGATTTTATCGTCTTTTATAAAATCGCCAAGCACCGACTTACCGTCGTCATCGTCCGAGCCAACCGGACTTTCAAGCGACACGGTGTCCTGGTCAATCTTTTCAATTTGGTAGATTTTATCGACATCCACGCCCATTTCAAGAGCGATTTCTTCAGCAAGCGGGTCGCGGCCCAAGTCCTGCGAAAGACGGCGCGCTACCTGCTTGTATTTAGCGATAGTTTCAACCATGTGCACCGGAATGCGGATGGTGCGGCTTTGGTCGGCAAGCGCACGCGTAATAGCCTGGCGGATCCACCAGGTGGCATAGGTCGAGAATTTGTATCCCTTGGTGTAGTCGAACTTGTCGACGGCCTTAAAGAGGCCGAGGTTCCCTTCCTGAATGAGGTCGAGGAGCGTTAGGTCCGGGGAGCGGCCTACATACTTTTTAGCGATAGAAACCACGAGGCGGAGGTTAGCGCGGGCAAGCAAGTTGCGAGCCTCATTGTCGCCTTCAACAATGCGCTTTGCGTAGTCGCGTTCCTGCTCGGCATTCAAAAGCGGATAGCGGCCGATTTCGCGCAGGTACATCTGAATAGAGTCATAGGTCGAGTCAGAGCGAGAATAGCCTTTTTCAAGCGGCTCCTCGGCGATTTCGAGCATACCGCCGCCTTCGAGTACGTCGATGTGCGCCGTTGAGAATTTGTCGTACAACTCTTCCAAGAAGTCGACGTCCGTTTCGATGTTTGGGAATGCTTTCAAGATTTCGTCATAGGTGACGAAGCCGCGCTGGCGGCCGCTGGCCATCAACTGCTCGGCCTTTTTGTTTTGATCGTTCTGCTTCTTCTCAAGCTTCGGATTAAGTTTCGGCGCTGGCGCTGCTTTTACCTTTTTTACTGCCTTCTTTTTTGGAGCGAGCTTTGCTCGGCGTTTTACTGCGGCAGCACGAAACTTCTTCGCCTTTGCCGCGTTCGTTTTAGTGCGCTTTACAACCTTAGCGGTTTTCTTCACCGCCTTTTTAGCTTTAGCCTTGGTCTTCGCCATTTATTAGATATGTTATACCAGAAAAAAGTTACTTTCGCAATTCCTGCTCGCGCTTTTTTAGGTCCGCTAATTTGGCGATAAGGGCGCCATGAGTTTCTGCCGGGGCGCTTGAAAGTTCGGCTTTAACCCGGGCCATTTCGCCTTCAAGACTTCCCCGCTCAAGCACGGCCCACAATGCGGCCACGGAGGCTTCTGCGTCATCCCCCATATTTTCGAATTCAAACAAATACCGCTCGCTCGAAGCTATGTAGCGGTCTCTTACTTGAAGAGCCTTGTCGGCCCCTAGAAGTTCTTGTATACGAGCCTTTGTTTGGGCATCGTCGTTAAAATGTGCCAACAGCAAGAGCGCTGCGTGCACAAGTGCAGACGTTCCGGACACATCTTCTCTTACCAGTTCTGCATCTTCTAGCGGATCGCTAAGCGCAGGGCGCTTTGCAACTTCTGCGTATATTGCATCTTCCGGCACACCAAGCGTTTGTGACACAATGCGCACAAAATGAGCTTGTTCTATCTTGCTTGGCAGGACTGCCACAAGTGGGAGAATCTGCGTTTCTACTAACTTTTTATAGGCACGTTCATCTCGCGCTTGCGGACGTAAAGCCTGCAAAAAGAATTCAATGGCAGTCTTAGAATTTCGAATAGCGGTCTTCAAAAGCTCTGGGTTCTCTTTCACCAAGTCAGCTGGGTCTTTTGCCCCTTGAAATGTCGGAATCTTTACATCAAACCCAAGCTTCAATGCCATCAGTGCGCTTTTAAGCCCAGCGCGAATGCCGGCTGAATCACCATCCAGCGCCAAGATGAGCCTCTTGGAAAGCCGACCGATAATGCCTAAATGTTCTTCAGTAATTGCAGTGCCCGATGACGCAACTGCAAACGGCAACCCTGCCTGATGACTCAAAATGACGTCAAACTGCCCTTCAACCAAAAGTGCGCAGTCGGTTTTGCGTATAAAATTCTTCGCTTTATCAAACCCATAGAGGACGCGAGATTTTTTGAATATTGGGGTCTCAGGCGAGTTCACATACTTTGCCGGTTCCCCACCATCATCTTTTTGGCCTTCAACTTTTTCAAAGAATCTTCCAGAAAATGCTATTACTTTGCCGCCTGCATCTGATAACGGGAACATGATTCGCCCGCGGAAGCGGTCATATACTTCGCCAGGTTTATTCTGCGAACGCGCAACGAGCCCTGCCTCTGCTTGCAGGTCTTTGCTATGCCCTTTCTGTGTTAGATAGTCAGACAAGTCTCGCCAGCTGGCGGGAGCATACCCTATTCGCCATGCAGAAATAGTTTCGTCCGTGACACCCCTCTCTTTGATATATGCATATACATCAGAGCGCTTTTTCAACTCCGCCTCAAAGAATTTTGTTGCCTCTTCGCACACATCGCGAAGCTCTTCTTCTTTTTCTTTTTTCTCTGCCGTGTCTTTGCTGGACGTATATGTGTTCTTCAATACGACTCCTGCTTTCTCTGCGAGCTGTACAAGTGCCGTTCTGAAATCGACATGTTCT
>DASZSF010000006.1:0-15058 GCA_035548815.1 Minisyncoccota bacterium | reverse complement strand
TGGATAAAAGGGGTGGGAAAGTGGGATAAGGTGGGATATTCTGGGATGTATGCTCATTGGTGAGTATTTACACACCCTAGACGCAAAGAAACGCTTGTCGCTTCCAGCAAAATTCCGCAAAGAAGTGGGCAAGAAAGTTGTTATCACGCGAGGCTTGGATAATTGTCTTTTTTTGTTTCCAGAAAAATCGTGGAACAAAATCGCAGAGAAACTTTCGAGCTTGCCGTTTGGCCAAGCCGATACGCGCGGCATGAGCCGATTCATTTTGTCCGGGGCGGTCGACACCGAAGTAGACGGCGCAGGGCGCATCTTGATGCCGGACTTCCTAAAAGATTTCGCTGACTTGAGATCGCGGGTGGTATTGGCGGGAGTGTCTGACCGCATCGAAATCTGGAACGAAAAGAACTGGGAGGAATACAAGCGCCGTATTGAAAAGAATGCCGACCAGATGGCCGAAAAACTGGGAGATTTGGGGATCTTATAGAACTTGGTATGATGACCTACGCACTTTCTCTTCCTGCTGTTCGTGTGAACAATCGCCTCAACCTTCGAGAGGAGGGTGATTCTCTACGCGAGCAGCAGAAAGGGCGAGTAAAGGTAAAACCTGCGCAGAACCTCTCGACCGCGACTTCGCGCGGCCAGGCCGGTTCTGCTTCGGCATCGTCTCACGTCAGTGTACTGCTAGCCGAAACCCTCGAATTCCTCGCAGTCTCTGGAAAGGAATTCGTCGTAGACGGCACGGCAGGGCAAGGGGGTCACAGTTTTGAAATTTTAAAGAACAATCCGAAGTGCCAATTGTTGGCGCTTGATGCAGATCCTGAAGCGGTGAAAATCGCTCGGGCAAAACTTAAAGAATTTGGTGACCGCGCAGAGGTCGTTGAAGCAAATTTTGGCGACCTAGAAGCAGTGCTTCAAAAGAAACATATCAGCTCGATAGACAAAGCGCTTTTTGATCTTGGCTGGAATTCGGGCCAGCTTGCGTCGGGTCGGGGCTTTTCGTTTTTATCAGACGAGCCGCTCAACATGAGCTACGGTACAACACCTGCGTCGGGGTTTACGGCACGAGAGGCATTGAATGAGTGGAGCGAAGAAACGCTCGCAAATGTGTTCTATGGGTATGGCGAAGAGCGCTATGCCCGTCGCATTGCACGCGCTGTTGTAGAGACACGAAAAGAAACTCCTATTGAGACAAGCCTCCAGTTTGTCGAACTAATTCGAAGCGCCACGCCAGCTGCGTATCATCACGGGCGCATTCACTTTGCTACGCGTTCGTTCCAAGGACTTCGCATGGCGGTCAACGATGAGTTGGGCGTAATCGACCGCGGCATCCGCACTGCGTGGACGCACATGAACTCGGGCGGCCGCATCGCAGTCATCACATTCCACAGCATTGAAGACAGAGCGGTCAAACGATTGTTTGCAGAATTTATAAAAGACGGTGGAGGAGAGCTGGTAGTAAAGAAACCTCGGGGTCCAGGAAAAGAAGAAACTGCACAAAATCCCCGGGCCCGCAGTGCAAAGCTCCGCGTTATCCAGAAAACATCCAACTAACATGACAACTACATACAAACTTGCTCTCTACCAACTCTGGCTTTCCCGCTCTATTGCGGCGCTTGCTGCTGTGTGCGCATTGTCTGTCTTTCTCTACGGAGTGTTTTTAATGCTCGCTGTAGAGCACACAGCTGCCCGCACTGCGTTGCAGACTCAGGTTGATACTATTGTGTTGCACTTAAGCACATTGGAAACAGAGTACCTCCAGCAAACACGCGAATTGAGTCCTGAACGCGCAGCCGAACTTGGATTTGTCGCACCGACTGAAACCGCCGCTGTATTTACAAACAGCGACGCTCGTTCGCTTTCGCTCAAGCAGTAATGAATAAACGTTTTTTGTCTCGGGCCCGCATACTCACCATTCTTTTTTTATGCGCGACCGTCATCATCGTTGGCCGTTTGTACTACCTCCAAGTTATGAGGGGAGGCGATTATGCTGCGCGTGCTGATGCTCAATTTACACCTGCATCGCAACCCCTTCTTTCGCGCGGACTTATTTACATCACAGACAACACGGGCGCGCACATCGCTGCGGCGCTCATGAAAGAGGGGTATTCGATTGCTGTAAATCCAAAAAAGGTTACCGATGCCAATGCCCTGTGCGACGAGGTTGCATCTTCGACGGATACCACCAGGGCCGGCTGTCTCGACAAAGCAACCAAACCAAACACACAGTATCAGCTGTTGGTGCGACACTTGAGCCCAGAAGTTGGGACCGATCTCATCTCCAAGCAAATTCCGGGTCTCATTGTTCAAGAGGACCGATGGCGCGAATATCCAGGCGGCTCGCTTGCTGCGCAGGAACTTGGGTTTGTTGCATATAACAACAGCAACACGCAGGAAGGCCGCTACGGCCTTGAGCGCTACTACAACAGCACGCTCACGCGAACAGATGACGATTTGTATGCGAACTTTTTCGTAGAGCTGTTTGGCGGCGTGAAGTCGCTCATCCAAGGCGAACCACAAGCGGGGGACTTGGTAACAACCATTGATGCAAACGTGCAGAGCGAACTCGAGCAGGAACTTGCCGCATATCAGCAAAAATGGAATCCGCAGCTTGCAGGCGGCATCATCATGAATCCGCAGACGGGAGAGATCTATGCCATGGCGCTGACGCCTACGTTCGATTTGAATACATTCAATACTGTCGACGACCCGCTTATGTACGCAAACCCGATGGCGGAAAACGTGTACGAAATGGGTTCGATTATAAAACCTCTTACGATGGCAGCGGGTTTGGACTCTGGTGCCGTGACCGAGAATGAAACATACAACGACACAGGCTGCATTACGGTCGACAAAAAGAAGATATGCAACTTCGATCTAAAAGCCCGCGGCGTGATACCGATGCAGCAAGTGCTGTCGCAGTCGCTCAACGTCGGTGCATCTTTTGTTGCAACTCAAATGGGTTCGACCACTATGCGCAATTATTTCCTAGATCACTATGGGCTTTCGCAGAAAACAGGCATCGACTTGCCGGGAGAAATAACAGGCATCTTTAATAACCTACAGAGTCCGCGCGTTGTTGAATACGACACTGCATCGTTCGGGCAGGGAATTGCTATGACGCCTCTTGCCACAGTGCGTGCGCTTGCTGTGCTGGCCAACGGCGGATATTTGGTCACGCCGCATCTCACAAAGTCCATTCGCTACACGACAGGCCTTACAAAAGATCTTGATTGGCCGAAGTCAGGCCCGGTTTTGAAACCTGAAACCGCCACAACTATTCAACGCATGCTCACGAACGTCGTTGATCAGGCGTTTGCAAAAGACCTTCGCTTTGAGCATTACAGCGTGGGAGCAAAGACAGGCACTGCCCAGATTGCGAACCCTGCTGGCGGGGGCTACTATAGCGATAGGTACCTGCACAGTTATTTTGGCTTTTTCCCGTCCTATAATTCTAAGTTCATCATCTTCTTGTTCGGGTATGAGCCAAAAGGCGCGACGTACTCGTCAGAGACCTGGGGGACTACCTTCCACCGGCTTGTGCAATTTCTTATCAATTACTATGACGTCCCTCCCGATAGATAATTCAACCCCTCGACTTCGCTCGGGGTGGTTTTAGAAAAACCATGCGCAGCTTTTTAAAAACTTGCATCGTGTATGTGCTTACGCTTGAAGCGAGGCTGGTTGTCCAAAAATACAAACCGCATATCGTAGCTATCACAGGCAGCGTCGGCAAGACATCAACAAAAGATGCGATTTATGCGGCACTGATGGGCCGCGCGCATGTGCGCAAAAGCGACAAAAGCTTCAATAGCGAACTGGGCTTGCCACTCACTATTTTGGGCGTGCCAAATGCATGGAGCAATCCATTGCGTTGGCTGCAAAATATAATCGACGGGATTATCTTAATAGTGTTTAAGGCATCATATCCGGAATGGCTTGTACTTGAAGTTGGAGCTGACAGACCGGGCGATATAAGCTCGCTCGCAAAATGGTTGCCGGTCGATATTGCTGTGATCACGCGATTGCCTGAAGTGCCGGTGCACGTAGAATTTTTTGACTCGCCTGAAGCAGTTGTAAAAGAAAAAGCGTCGCTCATAAATGCACTGACAAATGCCGGAACGCTTATTGTATACGCAGACGATGTTCGCCGCGACATGCTTGTTGAGAAAGCCAAAAACCACGGCGCCAAAGTCGTTACGTTTGGCCTAATGCCTGGAGCAGATGTGCATGCGGCGGATTTTACATTCCTGCGTGAAGAAGGAGAATTCAATTGGCCTGTTGGCGTGAGCACGCACGTGACCATTGGAACCACAAGCATTCCTGTGTCGGTATTTGGTGCGCTTGGGAATCACGCGGCGCTTCCAACGGTTGCTGCGGCAGCGGTCGGCCATGTCGTGGGCATGTCCTTGCCTGAAATAGCCGAGGCGCTGTCAAAATACAAACCTCCACGCGGGCGCATGCATATAATTGAAGGGATTAAAGACACGCTCATTATTGATGACACATACAATTCGTCGCCAGCCGCGGTGATGGCGGCGCTCGATGCGTTACAGCAAGTAAAGCAAAAAGGCCGTGCCATTGCTGTGCTCGGCGATATGCTCGAACTTGGCCGTCATTCTGTTGAAGAGCATCGCAAGTTGGGCGCGTACGCGGCAGATAAAGTCGACATGCTGTGCACTATTGGATTCCGTGCACGCGATTTGGCAGAGGGCGCGCTTGATAACGGACTTTCTGATTCGAATATTTTGCAATTTGAAAGTGCCGACCGGGCAGGGGAGGAACTTGCCGCGATGCTTAAAGAAGGCGATTGTGTTCTTGTAAAAGGCTCGCAAAGTATGCGTATGGAAAAAACCGTTGAGCACCTCATGCGCGACCCCGAACGGGCTCCTGACCTCCTCGTTCGCCAAGAGCTTAATTGGAAAAATCGCTAAATTTTGTGACCCTACGGGGAATCGAACCCCGATTTAAAGCTTGAGAAGCTTCCGTCCTAACCGTTAGACGATAGGGCCTTGTGAAGCGATAATAGCAGAATTTATAAGAATTAAAAATGTACCTTTTGTTATAATGGCTCCATGAACAGAAATTCTATACTTGGAGTGATCATCATTATTCTTTTAGTTGCACTCGGGGTGTATGGGTATTCAACGTATAAACCTGACACATCTTCTGTTTCGTCTGATGTTAATGATAGCGCCATACGCGCAACGGTTGAGCAATTTGGCAGTGTCTTGAAAAATGTTTCGCTCTTAGCGCCCGACGCTAGTGCGCAGATCCAAACACACTATGCTCCGTATGTCGCACCACAATTGCTTGCACAATGGGCGGCAGATCCACAAAATGCACCAGGTCGCTCGACATCAAGCCCCTGGCCCGACCACATGAATGTCGTCTCGGTCACGCCTCGCGCTTCTGGCAATGCATTTGAGTCCTACCAAGTAGAAGGGAATGTGGTGGAAGTAGTGAGTGCGTCGGGCGGTGGTACTGCACCCGCAGCGGTGTATCCCGTCTCGATGACAGTCGAGAAACAAAATGGTATTTGGATGATAACTGCTTTGAGTAAAGGTTCGTATAGTGTGCTGCCGCAGCAGATGACCATAACAGGTGTGTGGGAATGCTTGCCGCATAAAAATAAAACTGGCCCACAGACAGATGAGTGTGCATTTGGAATCGCAAAAGACCAAAGCGACGGACACTATGCTATAGACACATCATTGATGTCGCAGTACCCGGTTGATTTTGCAACAGGTACACATGTCCAAGTGATTGGTATTGTCACTCCCGCCGACCAACTAAATTCGGTGCAGATATATGACATCGACGGCATGATCCAGGCGACGTCGATAACTAAACTGTAAAAATTTAATGAGAGAAAAGGAAAACGGCGCGCTTGGGGGAGCGCGCCGCTGTCGAACCAGGCTTCCTGTCACCAATACTCGAAGTGACAGTTGGCCGCCCATGTCCCGTCTGAGCGGGTATACATGGGTCCGCACACCTGGCGTCGCACCGGCATGACGCGTGGCGGGGTAGGGTACCACGCCGGGTCACCGAACCAACCGACGGCGTAGCCGCCGGGTGCGGGGCCATAGCCATAGTAGTTCTTGACTTCGCAGCCTCCAAGCCACAGGAGGGCGGGGAGAGCGATGAACTTCAAGATACGAAAGAACCGCATCGGGTTCTCCTTTCGGAAAATTACGATGCGGTTACTTTACAATTTTATTTTATACCTGTCAATTATGCGAACATTGAGTCTACTATCTCTTTGACGAGGGTGCCGTCGGCCTTGCCCTTCAAGTCCTTCATAAGCGAGCCCATGAGCTGATTAACACCGGTTTTGTCTGCCCCGACCGAAGTGGAGGGGTCGATTCCAAGCTCTGCGGCTTTAGCTTGTGCGGCTGCCACAATCTCGTCGCGGGACATTTGTGCCGGGAGCATGGTTTGGAGAATCGCCAATTCTGCCTTTTCGCTTTCAGCAAGTTCTGGGCGGCCGCCTTGCTCAAACTGCTCTATTGAGTCTTTGCGCTGCTTTGCGGCGCGGGTGATAACGGTGAGCATTTCGTCATCCGAAAGGGTACCGTCCGGGCCATAGCCCTTGGCGACGCACTCGTTGGTTATGGCCGACATAAGGCCGCGGATAACGGAAAGGCGAGTAGCGTCCTTGGCGCGCATAGCGTCTTTTAATTGTTCTTTAAGCTCTGCTTGTGTCATGGAAGTAGTGTACATGATAAAATGGTCATATGGAATGGCTGATAATCGTGCTCCTGGCTGCTGTATTTGGGTTCCAGCTTTTTTTGTTTATCCGCTCGCAAAAGCCCCAAAACCAGGGCGATACGCAGTCGATGATCTTGCTGCAAAACCAGTTGGCCGAACTTACGCGTTCGATGGACTCAAAGCTTGGTGAAAGTACCAAAACAATGTCGGATTTTATGTCGACTCAGAGCGAGCATGGCCAGCGCTTGCTCACGAACATAACTAAACAGGTCCAGGACCAGCTTTTGGAAGTAGTGAAGGGTGTGACTGAGACAAAAGAGTCGACCAAACAAGTGCTAACAGTTGCGGAACAGCTCCACAACTTGGAAAAAGTTTTGAAGAATCAAAAACAGCGCGGCAATTTGGGGGAAGCGTCGCTCGAACTTATTCTTTCTAACGTGTTGCCGGGCCAGTATGAGCCGCAGTATATGTTCCGCGATGGCGAGAAGGTGGACTTTGCAGTAAAGACTCCAGAAGGCATCGTGCCAGTTGATGCAAAATTCCCGCTTGAAAATTACGTGCGCTTGATAGACGAGGTGGACCCTGACAAACAAGAGCAGTACCGACGCGAGTTTAAGAACGATGTCAAAAAGCGCATCGACGAAACGGCAAAATATATCCGCCCCGAAGAGGGGACGCTCCCGTTCGCGTTTATGTTCATCCCGGCAGAAGGAATTTATTACGACCTGCTCAACAGCGACGTGGGAGTCGGTGTAAATTCGCGAGACCTTATAGACTATGCCTACAGCCAGAAGAACGTCATCATAACTTCGCCGACGACATTCTTGGCATATTTGAAAACAATTCTCTTTGGCAATCAGCGAATGAAAATTCAGGAAGCTGCAAAAGACATCATTAAAAATGTCGGCAGTCTCTCAAAAAACCTTGCTGCCTATCAAGACGCACACAACGCTATGGGCAAATCGCTCAACACTGTTGTGGGACATTTTGAAAAATCAGGGAAAGCCTTCCGTGCGATAGACAAAGACGTCATCAAAATAACGGGCGACTCAATGGACATCGCCCTTGAAACCGTCGACCGCCCGCTTTTGGAAGGGAGGGAATAAAAAAAGAAAAAGGCCAGCCGGGTGGCTAGGCCTTTTTGGATTTTCGGTCCTTGTGGCGCGCGTAGTACTGATCCGAAAGCTTGATTAGCTCTCGTGCCAACGTGTGTCTGTCCTTGTCTCCTTCCCACGAGTGGTCAACAACCGCCCGTACGGCGAGGTTTCTGTGGATGAGGCGGATGAGCCTCAGTTTGTGCAAACGGGCAGCGCGGTAGCCTCTGCGTTCTGCGAGCCATCCTCCACTAATGTGACCCAGGATGGTAACAATCACAAAGGTCAGAACAAACTGAACGGGGCTGTAGCTTGGCAACGTGTCGTCCAACACCGCCGCCAAAAAACACAGCATGATGCCGGGGAGGAATAGTCCGAGGTTCGCGCCGCGCTTGCTTCGCATGTGCCAGTGGAAGAGAGGTTCGAACTCGCTGTCGACATCATTCGCCAACACGACAGCTGGCGAAGGTTTCTGCTGTGGAGCTACAACGTCTTCGTCAGACATGGGTCACCTTTCCGCCGCTAGGTGTTGGCGAAAGAGAACATTTCAATGCAAGTTTTACCATTCGTATTTATATAAGTCAATGTGTTACACTGACGGCATGGAACACAGCATGATAACTACAGGCTTGGAATTGCCAGGCTACAAAATTACTAAAAACATGGGCGTTGCTCGTGGGGTTATCGTCCGTTCGCGCTCTATTATCGGCGACATTGGCGCAGGGCTGCAGTCGATTATGGGCGGCAATATCACTATTTTGACCGAGCTGTGCGAACAAAGCCGCAGTGATGCATTTGAGATGTTGCTCGATCATGCCGAAAAAATGGGCGCCAACGCCATCATTGGCATGCGCTATGACGCCAACGAGGTAGGGCAGGTGGGCACGGAAGTCTTGGCCTACGGCACCGCGGTGGTCGTAGAAAAGGCCTAGCCTTTTCTGTATATCTTCGATATATCCGTCGCTCGCTCGGAACTAAGAGTAAACTCTTGCTTCTCTCGCTTCGCTAGGGTATAGTTCTCTCTGTTATGGCAACCAAGGCAAAAACTGAAAAGGCAGCAAAAACCACCTCGACAGGCTCGGGGCAAGCAGGCGATTTCGCCATCTTCCAGACCGGCGGCAAGCAGTATATGGTCGCGGCTGGTGACAAGATAAAGATCGAAAAGATCAAAGGCGACCACAAAGTAGGCGACACCGTTTCGTTTGACGACGTGCTCTTGGTTGAGTCAGGTTCTGACACTACCCTCGGCGCACCTTTTATTAAGGGTGCAAAAGTTTCGGCAGAGATCACAAAGATCGCTCGCGCACCGAAAGTTACGGTCATCAAATACAAGGCAAAGTCCAACTACTTCAAAAAGCGCGGACACAAACAGCCATTTTTTGAGGTAAAAATCTCAAACATCAAATAACAAAAAATCCCCGAGAGGGGATTTTTTAGTTCCTTAACAACTGTGCTGCAAGCTCGCGTACATTTCGGAAGGCATTAATTGTGTCGATTTCTTCAGGAGAAATAAATCGCAGCTCCAGACACTCAGGCGTAGGAGTGAAATTGATGTCTTTTATTTTTGCTTTGAAAACGAGGTTTAGGCTCTGGTAACCAGCCATGTTTTTGCCGATCAAGTAGTGAGAAGGCAACGGATCTATTTCGGTTATTTCGAGTCCTGTTTCCTCGCGTACCTCGCGCCGTATACATTCTTGTGGAGTCTCGCCCCAATCAAGTCCGCCGCCGGGCAACTCCCACCACCCATTATCTTCAAGTGTTACTGCAAATTTTGTACCTGATTCATCAAAGATGAGAGCTTTGCAACTAACTCTGTAAAACGTAGCAGGGATGTCCATATAATATGTTATTGACGAGAAGAGAGGGCACTGGCGATGGTGTCAGGGTCGGCGTATTCCAGTTCCGAGCCGGTGGAGAGCCCACGGCCGAGAGATGAAATTTTAAAATTGAGACCTTCTGCAATAGGGCGCAGTTTTTCTTGAATGATGAGGCGCGTGTGGTCGCCCTCGGTCGTTGCAGAAAGCCCCAAGATAAGCTCGTTCAAATGCAGGTGCGCGGCATCAGTTTCTATTCGCTTCAACAGTTCGCGCAAACGCACGTGGCGCTCGGGTTCTTCAGATGCTAAGGGAATTGTGCCGCCAAGCACGAAGTAGAGGCCGTGGAATCCGCTTTGCTCGACATTGTCGATGTCGGCGTCTTTTTCAACCACAAACAAAATAGCAGAGTCGCGTTTGCCCGAACCGCAGATGTTGCAGTAGCCGTTTGTCTCTTGCGACTTCGCAAACCAACGGAAGCATTTGCGGCATTGGCCCGTTTCTCGGCCTAGATGTGTGATGCTGTCGGAAAGATCAGAACGGAACCCAGCTTGTTCAGCAAGCAAAAATTGCACAAAGCGCCGCGCCTGTCGCGGCCCGATGCCGGGAAATTTTTCAAACAAATCTGTCAGACGCTCGATGGGGTTCACGGTACTAAAAGTCTACACTAGTGTTTGAAGAGAATGCACCGAAGTCGGTCTTTTCGAGCGTGACGAAGGTAGTGCGCTTGTCGTCGAAGTAGAGCTCAATCATTCCAGTGGGGCCATTGCGGTGTTTTTCAACCAAAATTTCGGCAATGTTCGGTCGATCGCTTTCTTTATTGGTTTTATCGTCACGGTGGATGAACATAACAACGTCGGCGTCTTGTTCGATGGAACCGGAGTCGCGGAGGTCTGAAAGACGGGGTTTGCCGCCGCGCTGTTCGACGGCGCGTGAGAGCTGGGAAAGCGCAAGTACAGGCACATCCATTTCGCGTGCCAAAATTTTAAGCGATCGGGAAATTTCTGTAACTTGCTGCACGAGTGAGTCAGTAGCGCGTGTATTGGTCGGAACCATCAACTGAAGGTAGTCGACGATGAGCAACCCGAGCCCATGCTCGCGCTTTAAGCGCCGCGCCGTTGCGCGCATTTTCAAGATGTTGATGCCCGGCTGGTCGTCGATAAATATTGGTGCATGTGAAAGGCGATCATAGGCATCGCGCAGGCGGGAGAAGTCTTCTTGGTCGGTAATGCGGCCAGTGCGCAAATTCCACGAGTTAACTTTTGCTTCAGCTGAGACCATGCGGTCCACAAGTTGCTGTGCCGACATTTCAAGAGAAAAGATGCCGACGGTCGTGTTGTTTTGCACTGCTGCTTGGCGCGCGATGTCGAGCGCGAATGCGGTCTTACCCATGGACGGTCGCGCCGCGAGGATGATAAGGTCAGATTTTTGAAGGCCTGCGAGCAAGTTGTCCAAGTCGCGGAAGCCAGTCTTTATACCTCGGAGTTCGTCTTTATGCTCCTGCAAATGCTCCAAACGCTCCCATGCATCCTTAAGAGTCTCACTAAGCGAGGTGAATTTGGTTACGGTAGGGCTCGAAGTCACTTCGTAGACGCGCTTTTCTGCGCTATCGAGCGTTTCGTCGATGTCTGTAGCTTCGTCGTAGCCCATCTCGGCAATTTCCTCGCCGGCATCAATGAGCGAGCGGAGCATGAATTTTTTCTGCACCTGGTTGGCGTAATGTGCGGCGCTGGTTGCAGCAGGAACTTCAGTCACAAGTTCGCCCAAGTAGGGAGCACCGCCGATATTTTCAAGCATTCCTTCGTCAGAAAGACGAGCGCGCACTGTTTCGACGTCAATCGGTTCGTTCTTGCTGTAGAGCGACATCATCGCGCGGTAGATGATGCGATGCTTTTCGCTGTAAAACGCGTCAACTGACAGAATGTCGACCGCTTCGAGCATGCCTTCAGGCCGAATCATCAGTGCGCCGAGCAGTGCTTTTTCAGACTCTATTGATTGAGGGGGGAGTCGCAAGTTTTTTCCATTCTTTGCCACCTCTTAAAGATACTCCGCTTTGGCAAAGGCTCCTAAAGGGATAATGAGGGGATAGATAGTGGATAAAATAGCCCTATTTTTTAGCGATTTTTTGACCTTCTGCTGTGTCAGTAACACTGTATCCTGCTGCTTCTAGTTGTCCGCGCAGCTCGTCTGCTGCGGCAAAATCACGAGCAGTGCGCGCCTCTTCGCGCTCGCGTACAAGTTTTTGTATATCTTCGGGGAGATCGCTTTCTGGAACAACGGCGAGCTTCTGTATTGGGCGCGCAGTGGCGAGTCCGAGCCCTAAGATTTTATCAACTTCGCTCAAGGTTGCTTTATTGAGCGATCCGATATTTTCCCACACAAGCGCGAGCGCATGTGCAGTCGAAAGATCGTTGCCGATGGCTGTGTAGAATTGATTCAAGAATTCTTCATTACGTTCACCTTCTTCCATTTCCAAATATGCGCGTGTGAGGCGGGTGAGCGCAGTTGCCGCACCTTCAATGGCTTCCCACGTAAAGTTCATCGGCGTGCGGTAGTGGCCGGTCAAGAACCAATAGCGAAAGGCGAGCGGGTTGAGTCCTTTGTCTACGATATTGTGCAAGTAGATTGTGTTGCCGAGTGACTTAGATATTTTCTTGCCCTCGATGGTGATGTGGTTGTTGTGGAGCCAGTAGCGGACGTACTGTTTGCCGGTGATAGCTTCCGCCTGCGCGATTTCGTTGTTGTGATGCACGGGTATGTGCTCGATGCCTCCTGTGTGGATGTCGATCTGTCGGCCAAGCAGGGCAAATATCATCGCGGTGCATTCAATATGCCAGCCAGGGAAGCCTTTGCCCCACGGCGACTTCCATCCAAGTTTTTTCTCGCCTTCGGCAAATTTCCACAATGCAAAGTCGCGCGCGTTCTTCTTTTCGCTATGTGCAACGATGCGTGCCTCTGCTGGACCATCGGTGAGGCCGCCTAGTTTTCCATAGCCGGGAAATTTCGAGGTGTCGTAATAGATGCCGTCGGATGTTTGGTATGCGTAGCCTTTTTGGAATAGTGCATCGACGCAGGCTATTTCTTCTTGAATATATTCGCTGGCGCGAGGGAATTTTATTTTGTCGACTGGAGCGCCTAAGCTTTTAATATCTCGCAAAAATAGTTTGGTGTATTTTTCAGCAAGTTTGCGCATACCAGCCATCGTAAAGGCCATGCCTTCTCGTTTGAGGCCTTTAGACATTTTGTCCTCTCCATCGTCAGCGTCAGATACGAGATGTCCAAAGTCCGTGATATTCATCACTTGCAAAACTTTGTACCCCCACGTTTCAAGACTCTGGCGTATCAAGTTGCCGAGTATCGCCGGCACCATGTTGCCTATGTGCTGTTCATCATACGGCGTCGGGCCGCAGTTGTACATCTTGACCGTGCCGTTTATTGGCACGAACTCTTCTTTTTGACCCGAAAGCGTATTGTGGAATTGAAGCGGGGGAAGGGCCGATTTAGCGGCCGTCTTTTTTAAAAATCCAAACATAGGGTATGGGATTATAGCCAGTCTTTATGCTTGAAGTAGATGAAGCACGTACAGGCGACGACAAGCATGCTGCCCAATAGTATCCAAAAATCATACGGGCCGCCAATGATAGGCATATGTTCGGCATTCATGCCAAAGAGCCCCGCAATGAAGGACATTGGGAGAAAGAAGAACGCCAAAATGGTGAACGTCTTCATTATCTCGTTTTGTTTTGTTGAAAGGAGGGAGTTGTTGGTCTCGCGAAGCTCTGTAAGAGAGTCGTGCAAGTTTTCGAGCGTGCGCTCGATGCGTTCGTATGCACCAACAAGGCCGCGCAAATGATACGAAAATTCACTGCCGAAGGTGCGCATGCCAACGGGCTCGAACGACTTGAGCATTTCTTCGTGAGGCGCGAGCGAAAGTTTGAAGTCATGTATGGTGCGGCCTACAAGCGAGAGCTGCGTTACCATGTGGCGTTCGTCGCCCGAAAAGATGTGCTCTTCGATGTCGCGCAAACGGCGATGCAGCACGCCGCAGCTGCCTTCAAGCGCTTGGTAGAGGTTGCTGACGAGCGAAATAAAAAGATGGCCGCCGTGGCTAATTGTGGAGTCATGGCCTAAGACCCCTGCTACTTCAAACGCTTTTGCAAACGAATGCAGCGGGTCGATATTTTCGTACCGCGTGGTTATAAGGAAGCGCTTACCGACAATAAAATCTATTTCCTGCTCAGGTGCATTGCGATGGCCGATGCCCATTTGAGGGAAGTGGAGTATGACGTAAATAGCATCGCCGCGTTTTTCAACCTTGGCTTTGTAGGAGGGAAGCAAAAGTTCTTCGGCAATTAAAGGTTCAATGCCAAATTCGTGCATGAGCGCTTTAACCTCCGCGGGTGTCGGCGACACGCAGTCTATCCACACGAGGTTCTCGCGGACGTATCGAGTGAGCATACATAGAAAGTATACAACGGCTTTTTTGAACGTTGTGGTATACTGGTGAGTACGTATGACATCACAGAAGTGGAAGGCAGCGGGAGTTATTATTGCGTTGCTTGCGGCATTTTATATCGGCACCATCGTGCGCGAACAAAGCGCATTTGCACAGGTAACGCATGCGATAACCGGACAAGCTCCAGCGGGCATCGACATGAGCCAGTTTTGGGCAGCGTACCAGATTCTCAATGAAAACTTCGTCGTTACCCATGCTTCAAGCACGTTCCCAAACCAGCAAGACCAGATATATGGCGCAATTGCAGGCCTGACCTCAAGCTTTGGCGACCCGTATACTACCTTCTTCCCGCCGTCTGATGCGCAGGTCTTCCAGGAAGATATTGCAGGATCATTTGGCGGCATCGGTCTTCAGATAGACAACAACGCACAGGGCCAGCTCGTCGCAGTGTCGGCGCTTAAAGATACTCCAGCGCAACGCGCAGGCATCCAGACCGGCGACATTATTTTGGCTATCGGCACGACGTCGGCACAGATGCTCGCGTCCGACCAAGCGGTCAAAATTATCCGCGGTCCTGTCGGCACCGCGGTGACGCTCACACTCCAGCGCAAAGATGTACAAAAGCCCATTGTCGTAACGCTCACCCGCGAAACGATAAACATCCCGATCATCAATACTAAAAAAATGGATGGCGGCATCTTCGTTATCTCGCTCTATAGCTTCTCTGAAAATTCTGCAGATCTCTTCCGCGACGCATTGCGCCAGTTCATGCAGTCAGGTGACAGCAAACTTGTGCTTGACTTGCGCGGCAACCCGGGCGGTTATTTGGATGCCGCAGTACAGATGGCGAGCTACTTCTTGCCCGTTGGCGACATCATCGTCACTGAAGACTACAAGGGCAAGCAAGAGAATGATGTGCACCGAAGCTTGGGCTACAATATCTTCAAAAACGATCCGAGCTTCAAGATGGCAATCCTCATAGACCA
>DASZSF010000005.1:0-291129 GCA_035548815.1 Minisyncoccota bacterium | reverse complement strand
CAAAAGACTAAAAACTAAAACGATCAACTCTACACTTTCGGAGATTCGCGATGGACTGGTGTATGCTCGTGTCTCAAGTAAAAAACAAGAAGTGGAGGGGTCAGGTCTCCAAAGTCAGGAAGGAAGGTGCCTCACCAAGCTCAAAGAACTAGGAATACCTTATCGACATTCATTTTTGGATAGCTACTCTGGTGGTGGAGATTTTATGCATCGGCCGGCAATGCGTAATCTCCTCGCGTTTGTTGATGCAAACCCCCATAAAAAATTTGTGGTGGTATTTGACGACCTTAAGCGTTTTGCAAGGGATACGAAGTTCCATCTTGAATTGCGGGTTGCTTTTAAGCAACGCGACATACTGCCCATTTGTTTGAATTTCAATTTTGACGATAGCCCAGAAGGAGAATTTATTGAGACAATACTCGCTAGCCAAGGACAACTAGAGCGGAAGCAAAATCAACGTCAGGTCATCCAGAAGCACAAAGCTCGTCTAGAGCTAGGTTATTGGGCTTTTAACGCAAAAAAGGGGTACCGGATGGTTAAAGATCCGATCCACGGAATGGTCTGCGTTCCTACAAAAGAAGGGTTGGTGATTCTTAAACCGGCGCTGGAAGGATTTGCAAATGGGGCTCTCCCTCGCAAAATGGACGTAGCTCGATTTTTGGTGGAGAAAGGTTTTTGGAAGAATCCAAAGCGCCCCGAGCGCTACCAAAGTTTTGTTGCACAAATTCTAGCCGACTGTTTTTACATGGGCGATATCGAATACTTGAAATGGGACGTCGGCAGAAGAAAAGGCCATCATCAGGGTATCATTACAAAAGCCACCTTTGACCAAATTCAAAGGCGTTTAACAAAGCCATTTACTACCGCCCGGGTACGAAAGACCATTAATGACGAGTTCCCAGTCAGAGGTCTCGCGAACTGCGGGGCATGTGGTAAGCATTTGACTGCCGCTCGAAGCAAGGGCCGACCCAAAGCATACGGATATTACTTTTGCTACAACCCCTCTTGTTCTTTGTACAAGAAATCCATCCGGAAAGCAGATATCGAGAAAAGTTTTAACAGTCTCCTTAAGCAAACTCAGCTCAAGCCGGAGATTGGGAAAGTGCTTGAAGTAATCTTTGAGAAAGTCTGGAAACAAGAGACAGCCAACCTCGAGCAGGAAGAGGTTGTGTTAATCAGTAAAATCGAAACCCTTCAAAGAAAAGTGGAGGATCTGACGGGCTTAGCCATCAAAGCTAAGAGCGATGAGGTCCGTGAAGCTTACGAAAGACAGATCGAGCAGGCCTCTCTCGAGCTTAAGCGCCTACAGGGTGGATCGGTAAAGGAAATGGACTTGCATGTGCCTTATCGAACCGCGCTCAAGAAGGCCGCGGTGCTCCTTAAAAGCCCTTATGTTGTTTGGAAAAAGATGGACCTGCACGAACAGCACGAGCTCTTTTTCTTCGTTTTTGAGCAAAAACTGACCTATGACCTCGATAGAGGTTTTCGAACCGCAGATATACCAACAGCCGCAAGGCTATTTGAGGAGTTTGTTATGTCGAACTCTAACGATGTGGACCCTACCGGGATCGAACCGGTCGCCTCCTCATTGCAAATGAGGCGCTCTACCAAATGAGCTAAGGGCCCGTATGCGGACAGGGATATAGTACCCCAAAACCTATAAAAAATACACCCCTTAGGCCTGACCAAACCCTAGGTGGTTTTCGACCCGCGTGAGGCGCTTGCCGTGGTCGGCCAAGGTAACAATGTCTATGTCAAAAGCTTTGGCAAGCGGATAGAGAATATCTTTCATATCCGACATATCTGACTTCATTACTGTAATGTCAGCTTTTATATCTTTAATATCGGCATGTAGAGCACCGAACTGGTTCACTACAAACTCTTGAAATTCTGCCTCAGTGAATTTCTTTTCCATACCCAAAGTATAGCATTTGGGTAGATGAAATAATCCTAAAATTAAGATAGCTACTGTATCTCGTCTATTTTGGCCGCCAAGATGAAGTCGTTTTCGGACAGGCCGCCAATAGCATGGGTCATAAGCTCGATGCCTACGTCACCGTACGAGACGGTCATGTCCGGGTGATGCTGTTCTTCTTCAGCAATTGCAGCAACTTTGTTAACAAACTCCATCGTCTTTTTAAAATTCGGAAAATGGAAGCTTCTTGCAAGTAGGCCGCCGCCATCTACAAGCGACCATTCTTCATGCAACTGTTTTTTTAACTCTTCTGCTTGTGCTTCAGTGAGCGGATCGACATCACCCTCGCACGGAATGCATCGCTTATCAGACAGTTTCTGGCCCTGAGCCTCATCGAAGGGTGACATATCTAAACCCTACGCGGTTCTCCCCTTTCTCGCAAGCTCTACTATGTGTCCCAAAAAGTCTGAAAGGCTCGATCCTACGGCTCGCACTGCCTTGGGGAACAGTGATTCGCTCGTCATACCGCAGCCTGCAGCGTTATTAACCTCCAAGAAGTAAATACCCCGCTTTGTAACTATAAAATCGCTTCGAGAGTAGTGCGACATACCCATCGCCTCATGGATCATTTTTGCCTGACGCATCAATTCATTCTTTTCCGCTTCGGTAAAATTGCCGGGCACGCGTTCTATTGTTTCACCGCTGTATTTTGCGTCGTATGAAAAGAACCCGTGCTTTGCGGGCGGAATTATTTCAATCGGCATTAATGCGTACGTCTTTTCGCCGCGGAAACCGTCGATTACACCCACGGTAGCTTCTTTCCCCTTAATAAACTCCTCGATCAAAATTTTAGGCGAAATTAAAAATGCTTTATGGATTGCCGGTTCCATATCATAGAAGCTGTGTACGACAGTGGCACCTACAGACGAGCCGCCAATAGCAGGTTTTACGATTGCTGGGTGCGGGAATGAGCGGAATAAATCAAACGCCACCTGTTCGATATTGTCAGTAGATTCTCTATCGAGTGTCACTCCATGCGCCACCTTAATGCCAAGTTTTGAAACGACATCCTTGGTTTGGTATTTATTGAAGGCAAGCGCTGACGCAAACTCATCAGAACCAGTGTATGGCACTGCTGCAGCTTCCAAGACACGCTGCAAGCGGCCATCTTCACCATATTCGCCGTGAATAACGTTAAATGCCACATCTACGCCTTGGAGCGCCCGCGTGGGGGTCACCGGGGCGCCGTGCAGGTGCCACTGGCCGTCTTTGGAAATAAACAGATCGCGAGCTTCGTATTTTTCTTTATCCAAATGCTCAAGCACAGTCGCGCCGCTCTTGAGCGACACTTCATATTCGCTGGACGGCCCTCCGCGCAACACTCCGACCACGGTTCTCATGTGCCTATTCTAACCTACAATCCGCGCAAAGGGTTACGGAGTTTTTTGTGATAGGTAATCGCAAAGCGATGGGCTTCGGCATTTGCAAGCAAAATGTCTCGTTCACGCCCTGCAATGACTTCCCTTTCGCCCTGAATTGCACGCGGCCGATGCTTTTCATCTTTGGTAACGCCGATAACCGGAATCGCCATCCCGAATTCTTCCAACACCTTCTTGGCAACATTCATCTGCGCCGTACTGCCGTCAACTGCAAGAATGCGCGGCAAGGGCCATTCGTCGTGACCCAAGCGGCGTGTGAGCACCTCGCGCAAACTTCCTGCATCATCGCCGCCTTTGGCAGTCTTAATCTTGAATTTGCGGTACTGGTCTTTGTTTGCCTGGCCATCTTCAACAACGACCATGACGCCAACGACGTCTTTTCCGCTCATGTGCGCAATATCATAGGCTTCGATCCGTGTGTTATGGATCGCCCCGAGCGCAGTCGAGGGGCTGCGGTACTCATCTTTAATGAGCGAAACATCGTGTATGTGTTTGAGCGCAAAAATCTGTCCGCGCAAACGGCCAGCCTCTTCAAAGTCTTCTGCCTTTGCAGCCGCTTTCATATCCCGCTCGAGGCTTTTTACAAGTTCAACTTTTTTGCCCTGAAAGAGCATCACTAAACGGCGAATTATCTTCCTATATTCTGTTTTGGTTATTTCACCCGAACATACTCCTGGGCACAAACCTATTTGCGCGTTGAAACACCGCTTGCCTGAATCTGGGATGCACGTGTCACGGAAGGGAAAAATCTTACGGATGATTTTTAAGGCCTCTCGCAACTGCAACCCGTGCGGGAATGGTCCGAACACCTGCATAAATTCATCCGGGTCCCGTACTGACAATTCTTTGCCGCGTATAAGAAGTACGCGTGGAAAGTCTTCTTTGGTCATGACGACGTAGTTCCAACTTTTGTCGTCTTTTAGGTCAGTGTTGTGTTTGGGTTTGTGTGTCTTGATGAGGTTCGCTTCCAAAATCAGCGCCTCAAGTACTGAATCTGTTTCCCTCCAATCTATTGACGCCGCTTTTTCCAGCATCTTCACGAGCACCGGTCCGCGAGTGTGAATTAAGTCAGGCGAGAAGTAGCTGCGCACACGGCTTCTAAGCGACGTTGCTTTGCCGATGTAGAGCACTTCCTTATTTTTTCCCAAAAAGAAGTACACTCCCGGCCCATCGGGAATGTTTTTCATTTTCTTTTTGAATTGCTCGAGAATCATGGTAATCTGGCAGAAAATTTTATCGACCTTTGAGGACGCGCTTCAAGTATTTACCAGTGTGGGAATGTTTGTTGTTTGCAACATCTTCCGGCGTGCCTTTTGCAACAAGCTGGCCGCCGCCCACGCCGCCTTCTGGGCCAAAGTCCAAGATGTAGTCAGATGATTTTATGACATCCATGTTGTGCTCGATGAGTACGACGCTGTTCCCCGCTTGCACAAGGCGATTCAAGATGTCGATGAGTTTCCGCACATCTTCGTAATGCAACCCAACAGTAGGCTCGTCGAGCAAGTAGATAGTCTTCTGAAGGTGCGGGCGGTAGAGTTCGGCAGAGATTTTGACGCGCTGAGCCTCGCCGCCGGAAAGCGTCGTAGCAGATTGTCCCAATTTCAAATATCCGAGGCCCACTTCGCCAAGTGTTTTTAGACGGTCATATATTGCAGGAATATCTTGGAAGAAGTCGAGCGCTTCTTCAACGGTCATTTCAAGCACGTCGTAGATGCTCTTCTTTTTGTACTTCACTTCAAGCGTCTCTTTCATAAAGCGCTTTCCGTTGCAGACATCACAGGTTACATACACAGTTGGAAGGAAGTGCATTTCGACAGCAATCACGCCATTGCCTTCGCATGCTTCACAACGCCCACCGCCTTTGGCGGTTTGCACGTTGAATGAGAAACGGTTTGCCTTCCATCCGCGCGCCCGAGCTTCATTCGTTGAAGCAAACAAGTCGCGGATGAAGGTGAACGAGCCAGTGTAGGTTGCAGGGTTTGAACGCGGCGTACGCCCAATTGGGCTTTGATCTATCAAAATGGCACGCGACAAGTGCTCCATGCCTTCAATAGACGCAGCATTAAACACTTTGTTGGTGCGATAGCGTTTGTCGAAGCGTGCGCGCAGGTTTTCGTACAACACTTCGTACAGGAAGGTCGATTTACCCGAACCAGAGACACCGGTTATGGACACCATGCGCCCAAGCGGAATGTCGGCGCTCAAATTATGGATGTTGAATGCCTTTCCGCCTTTTATTTTTATCCAGCCTTTGTCTTTTTCTCGGCGTTCATCCGGCACCTCTATCGCCTTTTCTCCACGCAAATACGCAAGCGTGACAGAACCGCTTTCGTTTTTCTTTGCAGTAAGGAGTTTTTCCAAATCGCCCGCCACAACAACATTGCCGCCGTGTACGCCAGCACCCGGGCCGATGTCTACCAAGTAGTCAGACGCATAAATGGTGTCCTCGTCGTGTTCAACCACCACAATGGTGTTGCCCAAGTTGCGCAAGTTAATAAGCGTTTTGATAAGACGCTCGTTGTCGCGTTGATGCAAGCCAATGGTTGGCTCATCCAATACATAGAGTGCACCTACAAGCCCGCTGCCAAGCTGTGATGCGAGGCGGATACGCTGCGCCTCGCCGCCTGAAAGTGTGTTGGCACGGCGGTCGAGCGTAAGATAGTCCAAACCAACGTCGAGCATGAATTTCAAGCGCGATGTGATTTCTTTGATGACCGTCTTTGAAATCTCCTGGTCTTTTTTTGACAACGTCAGCTCTTCAAAAAAGTCATATGCAGCGCGAATAGAGAGGCTTGAGAGTTGAACGATATTTTTTGCACTCTTTGGTACTAGGCCATCTTCGCCGCGTGCCGAATCTTTATACACAAACACATTCAAAGCTTCTGGGCGAAGGCGCGCACCATGGCAGACTGGGCACAGCTCATCGCTCATAAAGTGTTTGGTGCCCAAGCCGTTGCAAGCCTGGCATGCGCCATAGGGAGAGTTGAACGAAAAAAGGCGCGGCTCAACTTCAGGGAATGAAAACCCATCGTATGGGCACATAAATTTTGCCGAGACGAGGCGCGTGCCGTGTGCATCTTGTATCTGCACCAAGCCCTCTGCCTCTTCAAGCGCACGTTCAACGGCTTCTGAAAGACGTTCCAGCGCTGCCGCTTTTGAGCGGGTAAATTCTGATACCAAAAGCTCATCAACAAGTACTGAAATATCGTGCTTCTTGGTTTTGGTGAGAATTATTTGCTGGCGGAGACTCTTCATTTCGCCATCCACCATCACGCGCTCATATCCTTTACCAAGGAGGTCATAGAGCAACTGGTAGTACTCGCCCTTGCGACCAACAACGACAGGCGCAAAGATGCGCACTGTTTCGTCGTCGATCTCCACTCCCATAACAGTGCGCTTTTTGGCTTGCCCTGAGCTACGTCGAAGGGTGACGTTGTCGACGATCGAGTGAATTATTTCTTCGTTTGAAAGCTTTTTAATTTCACGGCCACAGATAATACAGTGCGGCTTACCTACGCGCGCAAACAAAATACGAAGGTAGTCGTAGATTTCAGTGATAGTTGCAACGGTTGAGCGCGGGTTGTTAGAACGAGATTTTTGATCGATGGAAATAGCGGGGCTCAAACCTGTTATCTCTTCAACGTCAGGCTTTTGCATCTGGCGCAAGAACTGGCGGGCGTATGACGAAAGCGATTCAATGTAGCGGCGCTGGCCTTCAGCAAAAATAGTATCGAACGCCAAAGATGACTTGCCTGAACCAGACAAGCCCGTAAATACGACCATTTTGTCGCGCGGAATGCTCAAAGAAATGTTCTTCAAGTTGTGCGTCTTTGCGCCCTTTATGTGGATCTCGTTTTCAGCCATATTATTTTTTCTTAGTTCTCTTTTTTGCTTGCCCTGAGCTTGTCGAACGGGCCTTCGGCTCCTTCCCCATCAGTACTGCAAGTTCGTCCCGGATGATCGCTGCAGTTTCGAAATCAAGTTCTTTAACCGCTTCGTCCATCTGCTTCTTTTTGTCGGCAATAAACTTTCTCGGATTCTTTTTATACAGCTCTGCGTCGATATCAAGCAATACGCCTACCGCTTTGCCATGCTCCGTTCGAAGCTGTTCTGTGATGTCTTTGATAGCCTTATGGACTGTTTTTGGTGTGATGCCGTGCTCTTTGTTGTAGGCAAGTTGGATTTCGCGGCGGCGTGCAGTTTCGCCCATGGCCTTTTCAAGCGAACCTGTCATGTTGTCGGCGTAGACAATAACTCGGCCGTTGACGTTGCGGGCCGCGCGGCCGATGGTTTGAATGAGCGATGTTTCCGAGCGAAGGAATCCTTCTTTGTCGGCATCCAAAATCGCAACAAGCTCAACTTCCGGCAAGTCCAAACCTTCGCGAAGAAGGTTCACACCCACGAGCACGTCATATTCGCCTTTGCGGAAGTCAGTGAGGATAGTGATGCGGTCGAGTGTCAGCACTTCGCTGTGAATGTAGGCTGCTTTAAACTTTCTGTCTTTCAAGAATTCTGAAAGATCTTCGGCCATTTTTTTGGTCAATGTTGTAACAAGCACGCGCCCTCCTTTTTTGATTACCTTTTCTGCTTCATCGAGGAAATCTTCGACTTGACCCTTCACAGCTGTTGCGGATGCCAAAGCAGAACCGGCCTCGCTGCGCGAAGCCGCGGTCGAGAGGTTCTGCGTAGGTTCTTTCAAACGCCCAGTGACTGGGCGCATGATGATTTCTGGGTCAACTAGGCCAGTTGGGCGGATGATTTGCTCAACAACATTTTTTCCAGAATGTTCTTTTTCGTAGACACCCGGCGTCGCAGAAGTATAAATAACCTGGCCCACATCTTTTTGGAACTCTTCAAACTGAAGCGGACGGTTATCTATTGCGCTGGGCAGTCGGAAGCCGAACTCAATCAAATTTTCTTTACGAGCTCTATCACCAGCGTACATGCCTGCAATCTGCGGCACCGTTACGTGGCTTTCATCGATGACGGTCAAGAAGTCAGGCGTGCCATCGGCTTTGTGCGGGAAGTAGTCGAGCAACGTATACGGCGGCTGGCCCGGTTTGCGACCGTCGAAGTGGCGCGAATAGTTTTCGATACCTGGACATACGCCAATTTCTCGAATGAGCGCAATGTCGTGATTGGTGCGGCGCTTCAAACGTTCTGCTTCAAGCACCTTTCCAGAACGTTCCAATATAGCTAAGCGATCTTTGAGCTCTCGTTTTATGTCTTCTATTGCGCGGCCGCGTTCATCTTCTGGCGTAACATAATGCTTTGCCGGGAAAAGAAAGAGCGAGTCAAGCGATTGGCGTTCTGCGCGCGACACAGCGTCAATAACGCGAATAGTCTCGACTGTTTCTCCAAAAAATTCGATGCGATACAGCACACGCTCGCCTGTCGGCATAATTTCTACGCTGTTACCCAACGCTCTGAATTTGCCCGGGGTTAAATCCGCAGTGGTGCGTTCAAAATAAATTGCAATGAGTTCGCGAATAAGTTCGGCACGATTCTTTTGCATCCCTGTCTTAAATTCCAAATGCACCTTTCGATATTCTTCAGGAGAACCCAGTGCGTAAATACACGACACCGATGCCACGATAATTACATCATCGCGGGAAAGCAGCGCTTGGGTGGATGCATGACGCAAACGGTCGATTTCCTCATTTATCTGGGCCTCTTTTTCTATATATGTATCTGAATGCGGAATGTACGCCTCCGGCTGATAGTAGTCGTAGTACGACACAAAGTAGTGCACCGCGTTGTTTGGAAAAAACTCGCGATACTCTTGCGCCAACTGTGCGGCAAGCGTTTTGTTGTGCGCAATGACGAGTGTCGGCTTCCCTATTTTCTGTATGACATTCGCAACGGTGTATGTTTTGCCCGAACCAGTCACGCCCAAAAGCGTCTGGTCGCGCACACCAGCTTTCACTCCCTTTACCAATGCATCAATAGCCTTGGGTTGGTCCCCGGCTGGTGCATAGGCGGATGTAAGGTCAAATCCGGCCATCAGGGCAGTGTAACATTTCTCGCTCTTATTTTCTATATTTGGCTAGAAAGCCCTCTTTAAACTGCTCGAATTGGTCATTGAGGATAGCTTCGCGGATGTTTTTGCAGAGGTTCGTGAGGAAGTAAATGTTGTGCATCGAAGCTAAAATTGGCCCAAGCATTTCGTGCGTGCGGAAGAGGTGATGCACGTAGGCGCGGGTATGGTTCGTACAAACCTGACACTCACAGCCTTCATCGAGCGAGCCGTAGTCATATTGATACTGTGCATTTGGAATTTGGATCTTGCCTTTTGATGTATAGAGTCCGCCTGTGCGGCCGTTGCGGGTTGGCGTAACACAGTCGAATGTATCAACGCCATGTTCGGCGCCCAGCAAAATATCTTCTGGTTCTCCTACACCCAACCCATGCACTGGCATACCTTCTGGAAGTTCTTTGAGCATGGCGAGCGCGGACTGCAGCGAATCGTCGCCGTATTTACGGCTAAAGGAACCGCCGAGGCCGAAGCCATCGAACCCCATCCCGCCAATGGTGCGGGCACTTTCGCGGCGCAGGTCGTCGAACTGGCCTCCCTGGCCAATTCCATAAATTCCCTGCTTCAGGTTTGCATTAATGTTTTGACGATGTGCACGCAGAGAACGTATTGCCCATGCATGTGTTCTCTCCATTGCCTCTTTTTGTTCTTCGTAACTATCTGTGGGTGCAGTACATTGGTCGAATGCAAAGAAGATGTCCGCACCGAGCCGATGCTGAATTTCAACACTGCGCTCTGGAGTAAATCTATGGAGCGAGCCGTCTAAGTGCGATGTAAACGAAACTCCCTCGTCGTCTACTATTGCGAGTTTGCCGTGACTTGTTGCCAACTCCTCGTCGTAGAATGCTGGAGCACGCTTCGAAGAAAGCTCGCCTCGAAAAAGTCCTCGGATCTCCTCGCCTTCGGCTCGGCCAGACTCTTTTCTCGGCGACATTTCATCTTCGCTCTCTGGCTCAGGCGTAAATTTAGAAATCTTCTTTCCAAACCCAGTACCCAAAGAGAAAACCTGAAAACCGCCGGAGTCGGTCATCGTCGGGCCATCCCAATTCATAAACTTTGCAACCCCTCCTGCTTTCTCAACAGCATCAAGCCCTGAAAGATAGAGATGATAGGTGTTTGCTATGAGCGTCTGGATGCCCAGCGACGAAAATTTTGCTGATTCGATACCTTTGATGTCAGCTTTTGTGGCGACTGGCACAAATGCCGGCGTTTGAATGTCGCCATGCGGCGTATGCAAAACCCCGGCTCTTGCACCGCCGGGGAGTTGTTTTTCTATTTTGAAACGAATTGGTTGCACGCGGCCTATTGTGCAATAGAATCAATCGGCGAGCTAGAGGCAGTCTGGACATCAACGAGATCGACTTCAAAGATGAGTGTCGCGTTTGGCGGTATCGGTCCAAAACCCTGGACACCATATGCGAGCGCCGGTGGGATGATGAGCAATCGCTTGCCACCCACTTTCATGCCCACGATACCCTGATCCCACCCTGGAATGACTTTGCCTGCACCAAGTACAAATTGGTATGGAGATTTGCCAGAGGACGAATCAAATACAGTGCCGTCTTCAAGGCGGCCCGTGTAATTAACTGTAACAACAGAACCTTGCGTTGCCTCTGCGCCGGTGCCAATTGCCTGGTCTTGAATGATGACGTTCGCGGTCTGCGGAGCTTGTGCAACCGCGGCAGACGACGACTGTCCCATCAAAAATGGATTAACAAGTGCAAAGAAAAATGTGACCACTGCCAGTGATGTGGCAACGGCTATAGCTGTGGTGAGTTGTTTTCTGCTCATATAGATGAACGATACAGGTCGAGGGTGCCCCGTGCAAGGACACTTGTCTACAGGAGCGAGACGATATGCACGTCTGTTACCAGTAGCGACACAGCAAACAATGCGACCAGCATGCCGCTAAACAACATTTCGGGCTGTTGGATTTGAATGTGTACAAAGAAGGTGAGAAAGAGCGCAACTACAACAAGCATCGCAATGAGCCCCAAGAGCCACGGCACGAACGGGCGCATCTCTTGCGCCATGCGTATAAGCTGGCGGCCGAACGACTGCATATACGAATTGAAATGTGATGCCATGCCAGCTGTGCCAACCGCCGCAACTTGAGTTGAAGGTTGGATCGAACCAATAGTGTTTGACTGCGGAACAAAAAGGCTTGTCACAAAGCTCGCTTCACTTACAACAATAAGTGCGACAAAGAAAAGTATCGATGACCGGCGCAGCAACCGCGGCCGATACGAATTTTCCCGCGAAGGTACAAAATAATCCCGCACTCCTTCAGGAACTGTCATACAAAAATTGTATCATGACAAATATAGACAAATTCATTCAATACAATATAGTTGTTTCACCTCACCTAACGGACGGAGGAAAGGTTGTTTAAATACAGTCATACACCAGCATGGCGAGCGCGAAAACTCGCTGGGGAGCGTGTAGCGCTTGGCGTTCAATGGCTCGACAACTACGCACCATTCGGATGGCAGCGGCACATGTTCAGCGTCGGAATGACCTCAGATGGGAAACTCTACGCCGTCAAACGCTTCAACTCTGCTCGTTCTGGCGAGGACGTTATTGCGCTCGCCTTCGAAAGCGTGCGACGTCTTGCCGGCAGCGACGGCAGAGTTACAACTCACACGTTGTCGAAGCACTACGGCAGCAACCTGGATCTCGTCGGACTTGGGTTCAGTGGGGATGCCACGGTCTCATGCGAGCTGCTCGACAGGGTTTGGCTGGAGGCATTAGCGACCTACGCCAGACCTAACTGGGACACTTCTCCCAGGATGAACTGGGTCGACGCCGCCTGATGGCAACATCGGCGGTTTTTTCTTGCGATATACTTTCAGTAATGAAGAAGTTTTTTGCAGCGGCATTGTTGATGCTGATGCCAGTGTTTGCATCTGCGGCGACGTTCGCTCAATCGCCTATCTTTCTTTCAAGCAACCCTGCGACAGAAGGCGAGAAAGTCCGTGTATACGTCGTGGTTTCAAACGACACCGATGTTTCTTTTAGCGGCACTGTTTCGATTACTGCCGATAGCACAAAGCTCGGGAGCCCGGCTGTGACATTGGCAGCAGGTGCTGCACAAACAGTATCTGTAAATTGGACCCCAACTGCTGGTGACCATACGATTATTAGCCAACTTGTCGCCAACGACGGTACGGCAGGCCAGCAGATCTCACAAAAGTTTACAGTTGAACGTTTGCCTGAACCTGTAGACACATCTGCAAAACCAAAAACTACAGACGGCGTCGAAACATCAGCGCAAATTCAGCAATCTATTGGAAATGTGTCTCCTGCTGCCGAAAAATACAGCGCTCCTGTATTTAAAGTTATAGATTCCGGCCGCGTATTTGCCGCAAACCAACTTACCAAGGCAATAGATTGGTCTAAGCAACAAATCAACACCTCATCTTCTAAAAAAGTTACACCCTTCGTTACGTCATCTTCTACTGACACGAAAGAAAAAGGCGGCGCCAGCGGAGCTGCAGGCACCGCATGGAATATTTTTGCAACAGTCGTGCTCTATGTGCTTTCCGTACTGCTCTACATTGTCGGACATGCAGGGGTCTTCTACCCCATCCTTGCGGTCGTATTCTTCTATATATTGTGGCGCTGCTGGAAGCGCTATCGCCGATAGCTAGTGGCCGACAACCCGAGTCGAGCGCCAGTGCCAGACAGAAAGGCCAAACAAAATGAGAGTGACGACTGTTGAAATCGCGCAGTACTGGCAGAGTGCGCCAATTACCGACCACTGGAACCATTCAAAGAAGATGGATAGCGCAAGGCCTATGGTTGCATATGCAAGCGTTCCAAACCGAAGGCCTTTCGAATATGGATCGATGGAAAGCAAAATAGCCAGTGCCAAGAAGTACACGTAGTATGCAAGCCCTATGTGCGCCAGCGTCACACCAAAGACGCTCGAGTATTCGCTGGTGAGCACTGTCTCGCATCCATTCAACACCAAACAACCCGGTATGATGCCGTGCAATTTTTCGTATACCAAATACGCAGTATCGCCAATACCAAGAAACGTTACAGCAATCAACCAAAACGGCGTGAGCGAAATTTTTTCTTCCTTCATGAGTTTATTTTAACAAATCTTTATATGACTTTTGCATTTTTTCAACTTTTGGAGCGATGACAAGCTGGCAGTAGCCGGCGCTTTTATTCTGTTCGTAGTAATTCTTGTGATAGTCCTCTGCCAGCCAAAAATGGTCGAGTGGGCGAACCTGCGTGACCAGGGTGCCTATATGGCCCGCCTTATTTAAGACGGAAATGTAGTGCTCGGCCTTCTCTTTTTGGCGCTCTGTTGTGTAGAAAATGGCCGAATTATATTGGGGGCCAACGTCATTTCCCTGCCTGTTTGGGGTTGTCGGGTCGTGACTGCCGAAGAATACCCGGAGCAATTCCTCGAATGCTATCTTGTCCGGCTCGTAGACTATTCTAATAACTTCAATGTGACCTGTCTCGCCCGTACAGACTTGTTCGTAGGTTGGGTTGTCGATATGACCGCCAGCATACCCTGGCTCAACAGACACGACACCCTTCAACATTAAAAAGACCGCTTCCGTGCACCAAAAGCATCCGCCGCCAAACACTATCGTCTCTTGGCTATCCACATCTTGCATTTTACACTATTTACTTTATTATCGTTGTTCTGGAAGTTGGTTTTTGCCCTTTGGGGTCGCTTTGGCAGGATGCGAGTCCTTGCCACGAGTCGCTCATGTGCGACAAGCCTTCGGGGAGATAGAACCTGATATGAAGGTGAGGGGCGTAAATGCCTCTTGTAAAAGATATACTCGCCACGCGTACATACCCGGCGACTTGTGGTCCACCTCTTCAAATCCAATTTCCAGAGCTCTTTCCGGCCGGCGCTTTGCGTTCGGCCTTTTTCTTTTATTTATCTTTCAAATACTTTTTGTTCTTGAGCTTCTCGGGCAAATAGCTTTCTTTGTCATAGAGTTTGTAGCCTTTGTGATAGTCGAGCTCTTTCATCAACTTCGTGGGTGCATTTCGAATTTTAAGTGGGACTGGCAAATTTCCAAACTTCTGTACATCAGCAAGTGCCTCGAAGTAGCCGTCGTAACTTTCGCGGCTCTTTTTGCATCGGGTTAAATACGCGACGCCATGCGCCAAATTAATTTGCGCTTCTGGGTAGCCGATTTTTTCGCAGGCATCAAACACCGCATTTGCGACAACTAAAGCTGTGGGCACTGCCAAGCCTATATCTTCGCTTGCAAAAATGACCATGCGCCGGGCAATAAATAGTGGATCTTCACCAGCATCGACCATGCGAGCTAAATAATAAAGCGCGGCATCCGGCTGACTCGCGCGCATGCTTTTTATGAATGCTGAAATAGTGTTGTAGTGCTCTTCACCTTTTTTGTCGTAGCGCAGATGCCGCGACTGCACTGTCTCTGTCAGTGTTTTAACGCTTATCGTTCCGTATAAGCGTTGGGCATTTTCCAGCACTCCCAGTGCCTGGCGCGCATCGCCCCCTGCCATTTGAACCAACCAGTCTTTTGCATCTTTTGGGACTTTAAGTTTGGTACGCTTAACGATCTTCTCCATATCGTTTTCTTCAAGTTCTTTGAGCACGAAGACGCGACAGCGCGATAGAAGTGCCGAAATAATTTCAAACGAGGGATTCTCTGTCGTGGCACCAATAAGCGTGATGTCTCCGCGTTCAACAAATGGCAGCAAAAAATCCTGCTGTGCTTTATTGAAGCGATGAATTTCGTCAATGAACAAAACTTTTGGACGCAGTGATGCCTGCGCACGGTCGCCGATTATTTTTTTGATATCCTCTTTGCCCGAATCAACGGCCGAAAGTTCGTAGAACTCGGCATCAAGCGCGTTTGCATAGATGCGGGCAAGCGTTGTTTTGCCGCTCCCGGGCGGGCCCCACAAGATAAAGGAAAATACGTGCTTCCCTTCTATTGCTTCACGCAACGGCTTCCCCTCGCCCACCAAATGCTCCTGGCCATAGAATTCTTCCAGGCTTTTTGGTCGTATCCGCGATGCCAAGGGTTCCATATGACCAGTCTACCAAAACGAAAAACCGCCCTCTACGAGGGGGCGGTTTTCTAGAATCTGCCGTTCCGTTATCATCCTGTCGAGTCGAGAGGCGCATGCACCCATACTTCGGTATGATTCGTATACAACTCTAGCGTGTGCGTATATTTTCATGGACGAGAAAACTGACGAAGAACTTATAGATAACTACATTGACGGCGACGAAGGCGCGTTTGAAACATTGCTTGCACGCCACATCGACGACCTTTATTCGTATATGTACAGACTTGTTGGCGGCACCCACGAAGCAGAAGACTTGGTGCAGGAGTCGTCAATAAAAATTTGGAAGAATATAAAACGCTACAACGCGAGTACGAGTAAATTTAAAACATGGATGCTTTCTATCGCACGCAACAGCGCGATAGACCAGCTTCGCAAAAAGAAAAATCCCGTTTTGTCTCAATTTGAAGATGCCGAAGGTGTCAACCCTTTGCTTGATAGGCTTGAAGATGAATCGCCCCTTGCACACGATTTGTTCGCACAGCAAGAAGACGCCGAGCATTTGAACGATGCTATTGGTCAGCTCCCTCCTCAATACAGAGAAGTTTTGACACTGCACTACACCAACCACCTCACGCTCGAAGAGGTGGCAACGGTCTTGGGCGAGCCCAAAAACACCACCAAAAGCAGGCATCGTCGGGCACTCATCGCCCTCCGCGCCCGCCTTGTCCGTATGCACCCATTTAATAGGTAATTTCGTATATAGAAGTATGGAAACCCTGAAGGCACCTGCTCACCTTTTGCCCTCCATCTTGGCCCGCATAGAGGAACTTCGCCAGCGCCGCGCGCGCCTTTACACCTTTGTGCTTGGCTTGGCATCGCTTGCAACAGGCGCAGCGCTCGTGCCCGCATGGAACTATGCGTCGCAAGAACTTTACACATCTGGCTTCTTTGACTACTGGTCGCTGCTTTTCTCTGACCACAGCGTTGTGCTTTCCGCATGGAGAGAATTTGCATTGTTGCTCATAGAATCATTGCCTTCAATTGCGTTGCTGCTTTTGTTTGGGTTAGGAGCATTGTTCGTCTGGTCACTTTCACGCACCGTGTTCAACGCAAAAATCCTATTTACCAATCGTCACGCATAACACATCATGAGTTTTTTTGAATCGCTTAAAGCGACCCTTTCACGCCGGCCCATTGCATACCTTCTTCTTATCCTAGCAATGTTGTTTGTTGCACTGCTTGTGTTCGACGCAGGAGTTGCTGTTGGTACACGACGCGCATTCAATATACGTCCTCATGGAAACATGATGTACGAACGCCAACCGATGTTTGGTGTCGGCGGCGTTGGCGTGCCATTGCCACACGGTTTTATCCCGGGCAACCACGGGGCAGTTGGCACTATATCTGCCATTTCACTACCAACGTTCGACATGACAACCCGCGACGGCGCGATACAGCATGTGCGAATCACCGACGACACTCGCATCGAAGGGATGGACCGGCCTCTTTCTCCTGACAATCTTTCTACTGGTCAGTCGATAGTCGTGTTTGCAGCACCAGGCGAAATGTCAACGAGTAGCGAAACGCTTGATGCACATCTTATTCGCGTACTTCCCTAATTTGTATGTCGTTTATATCGAAGTTGAAATCCTATTGGACAAAAATTGCTGCATACGCGCGTGCTCATAAGGTTATAAGCAGCATTATGGCAGTAATTGTGCTTGGCGGCGCATGGTGGGGTTGGTCTGCGGCGCACACGGCGAACGCGCAGGTTCGATACGTACTTGGCACGGTCGCATCGAGCACCATCGTGTCTACGGTTTCAGCATCAGGTCAGGTATCGGCATCTAACAGCGTTGATATAAAGCCGCAAGTTTCAGGTCGCATCACCTGGGTGGGCGTTAAAGCCGGGCAGACCGTGCGCGCCGGCCAAGCACTAGCATCAATAGACAAAAGCGATGCAATTCAAGCTATCCAAGACGCAGAAAACAATTTAAAGACCGATAAACTTAATTATCAAAAATCAGCAGCTCAAGCGCCTATTGACTACCAAAACGATGGCATTGCGTTGACGAACGCAAAGACAGATCTCGAAAACAGCTACACCGATGCATACAATGACCTAACCCAGGTCTATCTGGATTTACCAACCGTCATGTCAGGTGCAAATGACGTGCTCTATGGGTACGAATTTGACTCCATCAAAAAGAGCCAGTGGAATATTGATGCACTGATGAACATTTTTAACCCACAATTTGACGACGTACCGACAGTGCAAAGCTTCCAATTCGCGGCAAAAGCTGATTACGCCGCAGCAAACACAAGCTACACGTCTGCAACAAGCGCATACAAAGGCTTTACCCGGAGTTCAACAAGCGATCAAAAAGATGCGATGTTAGCACAATCTGTAAGCATGCTTACTGCAGTTGCACAAGCACTCCAGAGCGAACTCAACTACCTTGGTAGCGCGTCTGACGTAGCACAAAAAACCAACCGTTCACTTCCCTCAAACTTTGCGACTGTACAGAGCACTGCGCGCACGAACTTGGCAACTGCAAATGCCGACCTTTCAAAATTACTGGCTGACAAAAAAACGCTAGACTCAAACAAGCAGGCCATAACTACCGCGCAGCAAAAAATAACGCTCGACCAAGTCGGCAATGCATCCGACGGCAGCAATCCAATTAGCCTCCAAGTGTCAGCAAACAGCATCGCGAAGGAAGAACAGGACTTGGCCAAAATGCAAAGCGACCTTGCTAACTACACGATTGTCGCACCATTTGCGGGCACATTGTCTGCAGTTGATGCAACCGTTGGGGACACAGCTGGTTCTGCAGCAATTGCGACAATAATCTCCCACTCTCAAGTTGCCGATCTTGAATTGAACGAAGTTGATGCGGCAAAAGTTAAGCCCGGACAAAAAGCGACTCTCACATTTGACGCTATAGAAGATCTGACGCTCGTAGGCACCGTTGCAAGCGTTGATGCCGTGGGCACCGTAAGCCAAGGCGTCGTCTCATACAAAGTTGAAATTACCTTCGACACCCAAGATGCACGCATCAAACCTGGCATGACGGTGAATGCGGCAATCCAAACAGGCGTTGTACAGGACGCATTGGTAGTGCCTACAAGCGCCGTCAAAACCCAGGCGGGCCAAAGTTATGTGCAGGTATTTGCTACTCCGATAACAGACACGGGAGGCGCAGTTGGTATTGTGTCGGATACATTGCCTGAAATGATTCCGGTTGTGACGGGCGCATCGGACGATACGAACATTCAGATTGTGTCAGGACTGTCGGAAGGCCAGCAAATCGTTACGAGCACGCGCGGCGGTACACAAACAACATCTGCCGCAACCACGCGAACAACGGGTGCCGCAGGTGGCAACAGAGGATTCGGTGGAGGGGCTGCGCCAGCCCTACGAGGACTATAGCTGATGCCGAAGTGAAACTTTCTCGTGATTCTTTAGAATCGATCGAAAAGTTTTACGCAGGCTCTCACAAACATGATAGAAGTCGATGACATAACAAAAACGTACGGAAACGGCGACAATGCGTTTCAAGCACTGAAAGGCGTTTCCTTCACTATTGAGGACGGCGAGTTCGTCGCAATAATGGGGCCGTCAGGTTCGGGCAAATCCACTATGATGCATATCTTGGGATGTTTAGACACGCCAACGTCGGGCACCTACAAACTTGATGGGAAAGACGTCTCGAAGCTAAACGACGAAGAGCTCGCGGTCATCCGCAAAAGTAAAATCGGATTCGTCTTTCAGGCATTCAACCTGCTTCCCCGCACCACAGTGCTACGCAACGTAACGCTTCCTCTTGTCTATGCGGGCACGGCTCCAGAAGAACGCGACAAGCGCGCCAAAAGTGCACTTTTGGCATCCGGACTCGCTGAAACCCACTTTTTGCACAAAAGCAATGAACTTTCCGGGGGTCAGATACAGCGCGTTGCTATCGCCCGTGCACTGGTAAATGATCCGACACTTATTCTGGCGGACGAACCAACCGGCAACCTCGACACAAAGACTGGTGAAATTGTACTCGGGACATTTCAAAAATTGAACGAAGAACACAATCGCACGATAGTGCTCATCACGCACGAACCTGATGTGGCCGAACACGCGCAACGTATCATCACACTACGCGACGGGAAGATCGTTTCGGATTCAAAACATCACACACGCAGGAAAGCCCATACATCATGACGATAGAAGATACGTTGCAAGAAACATTTACTGCTCTTTCGGCGAATAAAGTCCGCTCGGGGCTTACCGTGCTTGGCATCGTCATTGGCATTGGCTCTGTTATTGCCATGGTCTCAATTGGCCAAGGCGCAGCGTCGGGCATCCAGTCATCAATTCAGTCACTTGGCTCAAACCTTATACAAGTCACCCCAGGCGCTGCCCGCACCGCAGGAGGCTTTGGTGTTTCAAGCGGGCGCGGCAGTGCATCAACGCTCACACAAGCAGATGCTGATGCTGTCGCCTCAGGCGTGCAAAATATTTCAGCAATCACAACAGAGGTCACCAGCCGCCAACAAGTGACGGCAAAAGGGACGAACACGAACACATCCGTCATTGGCACCGATAGCTTCTACCCTACTGTCCGCAACATTTTTATTGATCAGGGTACATTCATAAGCGAAACAAATGATCAGAACCTGGCGAAAGTTGCTGTGCTCGGACCCACCGCTGCAGGCGACTTGTTCGGCACGGACGACTCACAGCCAAGCGGATTGCCTGACGGGATTGTCGGACAAACCATCCGCATCAAAGGTATGGAATTTAAAGTTATTGGTATCACGGCGGCCAAAGGCGGTAGCGGCTTTTCCAACCAAGACGACACGATTTATATTCCAGCCACCAGCGCACAGCGTTTTTTGACAGGCAACAATTCCGTATCGTCAATTGATATCCAGGCATCGAGTGCAGATGCTATGCAGCAAGTGCAGAGCGATACAACGTCACTGTTGCTTGCGCGCCATAAAATTACCGATGAAACAAAAGCAGACTTCAGCGTGCTTAACCAGAACGACCTCTTATCGGCAGTCTCCAATGTCAGCGCAACGCTCACTATTTTGCTTGCATCCATTGCAGGTATCTCGCTTGTCGTGGGCGGCATCGGCATCATGAACATGATGCTCACGACAGTGACCGAGCGCACGCGCGAAATTGGTTTGCGCAAAGCCATAGGCGCGACACGCGGCGACATCAGCCGCCAATTCCTTATTGAAGCTCTGGTGCTTACGCTCATTGGCGGGGCCATTGGAGTAGCGCTTGGGAGTGGCGTGGCGCTTGGCATAAACGCGCTCGGACTTATAGCAACAAGCATATCTCTGGAATCGGTCGCGCTGGCGCTCATCGTGTCAGCAGCTATCGGCATCTTATTTGGGTGGTATCCGGCGCGTCGTGCTGCATCGCTCAACCCAATAGAAGCCCTGCGGTATGAGTAGAATTAATTATAAAAATATTCTTACGAATATGAGTAAAAAACATCAGATGTACATTGGAGGCACAATCATAATCGTCGCAGTTGCTGGTGCATCGTTTTGGAGCGGCATGGCCTATGCGCATTCCAAGACGTCTGCGCGAGGTCAGTTCGGCATGACACAGTTTGGCGGCGGCACTCGTTTTGGCATGGGCATGGGAACAGGCGGTGCCGGCATGCGCGGAGGCGGAATTGCACAGGGTGAAATTGTAAATGCGACCGGTCCAAATCTGACCATAAAACTTCAAAACGGCTCGACGCAGCTCGTGGTGCTCGGCTCTTCGACGTCCGTGCAAAAAAGTGTGTTGGGAACCACCAGCGACCTAACATCCGGGCAAAATGTTATAGTTACTGGGACAACCAATAGCGACGGGAGCATAACCGCGCAATCGGTGCAGATTAGACCCTCAATAAATAGATAATTATCTATGAATAATGGTTCAAAAAAATTACTCATCGGGGGCGTTATAGTGGTACTGCTTGGAGGCTATGCGCTCTGGGCGTCGACGCGTTCAACGACACCTGCTCCGGCCGGTACAACAGCCGCAACTACGGCAGATCAGACAGGAGGCCAGACATCGGTTCCATCTGGAACCACAAACCCAAATACTATTGGCCAAGATGGCGGTGTTGGTGATTCGTCCACGCCAGGCGACTCTACGCCAAGCACCCAATACAAAGACGGTACCTACACTGGTATCGTCGGAAGTGCTGCGCCCTATGGTCAGGTACAGGTAAAGGTCACTATTTCGGGCGGCAAAATGACCGCCATCTCTCTGCTTAAGAAACCAGAGGGACCAGGCGAAACAAACGAAGTCACCGCACGCGCGTTCCCTATACTCATACAAGAAGCTATTAGTGTTCAGAACGAAAGCGTGCATACGGTGTCTGGCGCTACGCAGGACAGCGATGGTTTCCGACAATCACTTTCGTCAGCACTCGCACAGGCTCAAAGCTAAACGTATGAAAGAAACGCGTGCCATCATGGGCATGCCTATCACTGTTGAAGTTATAGATGAACATGCCTCCCCTAACATACTTGAGGAGGTATTTTCGTATTTCACGTCTGTTGATGAGAAATTCAGCACATATAAAGACACCAGTGAGATTTCGAAGATTAACGAGCATCTTCGTGAAAAATCTTCTCTCGAAAAGGTCCTCGGGTCTCCTCGCAAAGCCTCGGCCAGACCATTTTCTCAAGAAGTTTTTCACTCCGATCCCGAGGTAAACTTTTCCTCGGAAATGCAAGAGGTGCTTGAACTAGCTGAGAAAACGAAACAAGAAACGGGCGGATATTTTAATATCAAAAAACAAGACGGAACTGTTGACCCTTCAGGCATTGTTAAAGGCTGGGCGATCAACAATGCAGCGGACATCTTGCTTCACTGCGGCGCTTCTAACTTCTGCATTGAAGCGGGCGGTGATATACAAACACATGGAAATGCAGCAGGAGGGGCTGAATGGAGCGTTGGGATTAGAAATCCATTTAATACAAACGAAATAGTGAAAGTGATATACCCTCACGGCAAGGGCGTTGCAACATCAGGAAGCTATGAGCGCGGAAACCACATATACAATCCTCTTAACAACACGGACACTCTAGAAGATATTGTGAGCATCACAGTGATTGGCCCGAATGTGCTCGAAGCTGATAGATTTGCAACTGCAGCATTCGCTATGGGGAAAGAGGGCGTGAATTTCATTGAATCTCTACCCCAATTTGATGCATACTCAATAGACAAGTTTGGCGTGGCCACGATGACCCGTAATTTTAAAAACTATTTGCAATGAATATAAACATTCCATTCGTCGATGCGTTTTTGAACCGCATCACCATGTATCGCTTGGTGCTCTACCACCTCACCGTACTTTTCATTGTTTCCTGCATCTATAGCCTTTTTGGAGTTCTCTCCTATTCGCTTCTCAATATCTTGTTCTCTGCGGTGATCATTCTTGCAGTGTGCTGGGCTGCAAACGAAGCGGGAGCGCGACTATTCAACGTAACTGCTAATGTTGAATCGGTATACATAACCGGATTCATTCTTGCGCTCATCATGACGCCGGTAGCGCCCTCTAACTTCCATGGCGCGCTGATGCTTGCACTCGCTGCATTCGTTGCAATGGCGTCGAAATATATTCTGACACTCTCGAACAAGCACATCTTTAACCCGGCAGCGCTTGGCGTTGCAGTAACAGGGATTGTCTTTGGCTCGTACGCAAGCTGGTGGGTTGGCGGCAATCTCGCACTCATGCCGTTCGTGCTTGTCGGCGGCTTGCTTATAGTTCGAAAAATACAGCGATTCGATATGTTGGCTGTGTTTGCAGTTGTAGCGTTAGCTGGCATCTCTATCGAGTTCCTGCCGCTTTCGCCCCTTTCAACTATCCAGGATATCTTTGTTCACTCATCGCTTTTGTTCATGGGCACCGTGATGCTGACAGAACCGCTCACCTCGCCTCCGAGCCGCCTCCATCGCTGCATATACGGCGCTCTGGTGGGCTTTTTCTTCATCCCCCACATCCACATAGGTTCGTTCTATACATCGCCTGAATTGGCGCTTGTTATAGGAAACGTATATGCATATTTCACGAGCCCAAACAGCCGCCGAATGTTGACGCTTGTCGAAACAAAACGAATTGCAGAAAACGTGTACGACTTTACCTTTGCGCCAGACAAACCGCTCGTATTCCGCGCTGGCCAATACTTAGAATGGACACTCGGGCACATACCGTCCGATTCGCGCGGCAATCGCCGCTACTTCACCATTGCATCTGCACCGACCGAAAAAGAACTGCATCTTGGAATTAAAACGTACGACCCTTCGAGCAGTTTCAAAAAAGCACTCCTTGCAATGCAGCCGGGCGACAAAATCTTCGTAGGACAGCTTTCGGGCGAATTTACTCTGCCTAAAAATCCGAACCAGAAACTTGCATTCATTGCGGGCGGCATTGGCGTCACGCCATTCCGTTCAATGGTCCAGCATATGATAGACACAAAAGATGAGCGCAATGCAGTGCTTTTGTATTCGACTAAGAGCCCTGCCGAAGTTGCCTACAAAGAAGTATTCGACGATGCAGAAAAACTGCTCGGCATGAAAACCTACTACACCAATTCGCTCGACAAAGACGCGCTCATGCGTGAAGTTCCCGACTACCGCGAGCGCATGTTCTACCTCTCCGGCCCCCGCGGCATGGTCGTCGCATTCGAGAAAACCCTCAAACAGCTAGGCGTCCCCTCTCACAAAATCAAAATCGACTTCTTCCCTGGCTTCGCCTAGGACTCTCAATACAAAAAAAGAAAATCCTCCGACTGTGTGTCCGGAGGATGCGTTCGGTTGCTACCTGCTGAGGAAGGCGCCGACAATCCGTTGGTCGACTCCTCCGTTCATATCGGTGGCTTCGATAATGAAGCGCCCGTCCTCGTGGCGGCCGCAATAGAACCGGAACGCGTGATCCAGGGGCCCCATAATCCACAACGATGCCCCGAAGACGATCTGCAGCGGGAAATCTGGGTCTGGCTTCGCCATGAGATTCAACACCAGTTCCGGAAAAAGCCGGACTGGGAAGTGTTGATACCCCGCAGCAAGACCCTCCCCAACTGCATCGTCCATGTACGAGGTTCTGGGCTGCAGCTCAGAGACCGGGACGAGACTGATTGAAAACGGATCGTCGTTGGTGGGCACTGAAGCCTGATCGTAGGTGCCCGGTCCCTCTGCCTTAAAGCACTGTTTTGCAATCAGACTGATGATAGCGCCGTTCTGTTCCAGCATCTGGACGACCTCCTGTCCAGACAGATTGGAACGGACCCCAGACAGGGTACGGGTCGAAACTTGCCGGCGGGTATCCATGGTTGTCCTCGCTTTCGCCTCAAAAAGTTTCAGCGTATTGGAAGAAGAACGCGTACCGGGAAACTATACAGCAGTCTTATGCACTCCACAATTAACGTTATTTCGATAGCCTTTATTAAAATTCTCTCGATTCCCCATCGGCGATAGAGACATATTCAGTATCTGGGACGAACATTTTGAGCGCATTGCCGACAAAGCCGCGAAAGAACGGCATGATCATGCCGTCGTGTACGCCAAATGCAGTGCGAGCTTTCACCTCTTTTGCAAAGTCGATAGCGTGCGACATCTTCATCCACGGGCCGGCGACCGGGAGCGCTAATACGTCGACTGGTTTGCCACACACATGAAAGTTGTCACCTGGGAAATAGAATTTGTCAGCCACCATATATGCTGTATTTTCTACCAACCCCATCTCGCCATATATCGGTGCATGGTCTTTTCCAAAACCTTCTATCTTTACGCCGGCAACTTCAGCGTGTTCGCCATCGCTAACGCGGGTTGATTTGATGCCTTCTTTTTCAAGCAAGGCGCCCACTGCACCGTTGGTTACAACCGTAGCGTTTGGATTCTTTGCGAGCATCTCTTTGACGGATTCAACGTGGAAATGATCCTGGTGTTCGTGGGTTATCAAAATAACATTGATGCCTTCAATATTATTCTGCTCAGTCGTAAAACTCCCCGGGTCAGTAACGATCTTGGTTCCACTAACTTCAAGCAAAAGGCAGCAGTGACCGAATTTAGTGATTTTCATAACCTCAGTATAGCTAATCCCGCTGAGTATTTCCTGAATCTCTTGATGATTGCTTTTTCAGTACCCCTTTGATACTACTTAAATGAAAATTGATCCCGGGGAGAAACCGAAATGTCCTTTCCATTCTGCGAGCCTGAGCGGCTTGTGCCGCAAGGCTGGTTTCCTGCGAGCTGGGCGCCGGAGAATCCGGCAAAGGCCGGTGAGCCTCCAGGTGTCCGGTACTTCACAGAACAAGACGCGCAAGAGGTCGCCAGGCTCTGTCCGAAGGTTTTTCCGGCCGGAAAGCCGCTCTCGGACGGCACAGCCTTCTGGGCGTTGACCAGACTGGCGACGTCCAACCGCATGGCCATCATCCGCTTCAAGAAGGACGATGGCCCTGGCCACATCGTCGCCGTAGGCATGAGATCCGTGCGGGATGATCTCGAGGAAGGTACGTGCGTCGAGTATAGCTACTGCTTCTTCGAGAAGAGCAAGCTTGAGCCAGCCCGTGAGCGAGTGCTCTGGGAAGGTCTGGCCGACTTCATGGACGCAGACAAGAACTACACATAGCCTGTGTGCGGGTCATACGGTCGCTGACGTGTTCAGCGACCTTTTCTTTTTTATTTTGCTTTTGGCAGATCGAGGTGTGTTAGGGCGTCACTGAAGGTGGTGCCGACTTTTTTGCCCGGGTTGAAGATGTTGTGCGGGTCGAAGATTTTTTTGGTTTTTACGAACAGTGCATACATTTCCGGCCCGAACATCTTTTGCACATAGGGTGTGCGGACAAAGCCGTCATTGTGTTCTCCGCTTATCGAGCCATTGTAGGCAAGTACCAAGTCGTACACTTTGTGCGACAGTTCGTCTAAGATCTTTGGCATATCTTTTTGGTTCGGGTCTATGAGCGGGATGATATGGAAATTGCCGTCGCCAACGTGCCCAGCAACGGTGTATTGCATCCACTTTTCATACGGCTTTAAAATCGCTTCGAGCTTTGGCAAAAATTCAGGCATTACTTTAGGCGGCACAACAAAGTCGTCAATGAACGGCGCGGTGCGCTTACCGCGGACTTTCTTGCGCAACAAATTAAAGCTTTCGCGGCGAATAGCCCAATATTTGCGCTCCTCTTCTTCGTTCTTTGCAACGCGCGCATGAACGCCCGGGTTATTTTTCTTAATTTCAGCAGCTAAATCTTCTGCCTTTTTAAGCGCTGCTTCCTGGCTATCTTCGCGGAACTCTACTATTAAAATAAGTTTAGGGATGCCGCCCACAAGCATCATGCCAATTTCGGGCAGGAACGAAAGTCCGAGCGAAAGCATGCCGGTCTTCATCTGCGCAGCAAACTCGGGGAAATATTTTACTGCGAGCTTAAATGTTTGGTCGTCATATGATTCAAAACTATCTGGCTTCTTTTCCAACACTTCAGGCACTATTTTTCCGAGCTCTGCGAGCGAGCCCAAAAATGCAATGGTCATAGCCGCATACGGTTTTGGATGTACAAGTTTGAATTTTATTTTGGTAACGATACCAAGCGTCCCCTGCGCACCCACCATAAGCCGGGCGAGGTTGAGCGATTGCACACCATCGCCTATATCCCACAGCGCATATCCAGATGAGTTCTTTTCCACCTGCGGTTTGTGAGCATCGATGATAGGTTTACCCGAGCGCACTATTTGCGCCATTTCTCTATACAGATCGCCTTCAAAACTTTTCTCTTCGAGTTTCTGTTTGAACTCTTCACCCTCTAGATTTTTAAACGTATGCACCTGCCCATCAGCAAGAACGACGTCTAATTCCTGCACATAGCGCGCAGTTTTCCCATACTGCAAGTTTTTTTCTCCGCCTGAATTGTTGCCCACCATGCCGCCCACTGTATTGAGCTCGCGCGATGCGGTGTAGCTTGGGAGTTCTAAATTCTTTTTCTTTGTCTCTTTGTCAAAATCACGGAAATACATCCCTGGCTCTACGACCGCGTATGCGGTCGCCCCGAGCGAAGTCGAGGGGCTGAGTTCCAAGAGACGATTAAAATGCGCCGTCATATCAACGATAATAGACGTATTGAGAGGACCGCCCGACATGTCGGTGCCGGCAGAGCGCGGTGTGAGGGATATTTTACTGTCCGGATTCTGCTCTTTTTGTTTAGTTGCATACCGCACTGCTATGCCGATGTCGGTGGCATCGTTTGGATGGAATATTGCTTGCGGAGTTACAGCAAAGAGACTCGCATCTCGAGAATACTTCTCCAAAATGTTCGGAGCATCTTCCACTTCCCCGCGTACAAGTTTACGCAGGTCATCTGCCAGAGCCATATACGTTTAGTATACAGCGCTTTACTTTAGGACATTCCAGATATTCTGATCTTCGCCTCCGTCGAGCTTGAAGACTGAGACGCCGCGAATGCCGAGCTTCTTAGCCAATGCAACTTTGTCAGCAATTGCCTGCGAGTCGCTCCACCATACGATGTTGAACGGCGGCTGAACAGATGTTGCGAGCGCCGTTTGCGAAAACACATCAGCTGGTTGTGTGTTGGTGTTTGTTGTACTGCCGCCCGTAACAGCACCTGGTGTGCTTGCCTGGTCTGAAAAGGCTTGCGTCTGCGGCGTTACTTTGTAGATGAACGAAAGCTCACCTGCACTGTTGCGCGAGGGAGTTACACCCAAAAGCGTTGCAAGTTGAATGCCGTAGCCTTGGTTAAAAGCCCAGAGCCGCTGATATTTATAGCCAGACCCTGACGACGTCACCTGGTATTCGTACCCATAGGTCGGGACGCCAATAATGATTTTCTTTTTATCGATTGTTTGCGCAGCAAGGTTAATGACATTCTCTACCCATGCCGGGTCTGCAACAGGCACATATGGTTGCGCACGCGCTGCATTCAAGAGCGCATCGATGTAGCCCTGATCGTAGGTCATGATTTGCACGCGGTCGCAGTATTTATTTATCGCAACGTAGTCGTTTGCGTATTCTGTTGCATCGGCCGGAGGCGTCGTGTTGTAGCCGTAGCGTTCGGTAATCGGCATACGCGCCTCAATTGAGCAGTACACCCACTTCTGCCCCATGCGCTGGTAGAGGCCTTTCAAGAAGGTCGAGAAATAATCTTTCGTCTCTGCTTTCTTTGCTTCAAAGTCGATGTCGATGCCGTCGTAGCCATTGTCCATTACGAGTTTTGCAATGGCATCTTCAAGAGCCACGCGCTTCGTTGCGTTTGAAAGTATTGCGTGCTCAGTGTCGCCGTCGCCCCACATGATTGTCGGGACAACACGAACGCCTTTAGCTTTTGCCGCTGCCATAAACGACACCCATGGCTCCTGATTCATGTCTGCGGCATCGTTAATGGTGCCGTCGCTGTGCATGGTGTACGTAAACGGACTTACCGTTTTCATTTGAGACAAATGCGGCTGAACATCAGCAACGCTTTTATCTTCGCTCCAGTAGGGCAACCATCCGCCAAATTCGAGCCCGCCCGTATATGACGGCGTGAGCGATGTTGAAACTGCCGCACCATAGAGCGCCGCTTGCGTTGCGGGCCCAACAACCCCCACGCTTGAACCCGAACATACAACACCGCTTGCGCACTGGAATTTTTTCACTGCTGCAAGCGTCAACGGCCCGAACATGCCGGTGTTATTCCCCGCGGCCAAATATCCTTTCGCTATGAGTTGATTTTGAAGCGTCACAACGTCGCTCCCTGACATTCCAGATACGAGCGTACGCGATGCTGCATGCACTGGAGTAATAACGAGGAAACTTGCGACAGCAAGTGCCGCGAGCGCAAACTTATTCATATATTTTAGTATACCAAACTTAGCGGCGGGCCTTGGTGCGTTCAAGCTCTGTCAGCCCTTGTTTGCGTAGACGTACAGACTGCGGAGTTATTTCAAGATATTCATCTTCCACCATAACTTCGAGGCCGCGTTCAATAGTGAGTTCAAATGGAGGCACAAGGTTGATAGCTTCGTCAGAGCCTGATGCGCGCATGTTGGTGAGCTGTTTGCCCTTGGTCGGGTTAACGGTCATTTCTTCGCCTTTGGATGTATTGCCGATGACCATGCCCTCGTAGACTTCAGTTGCAGGCTTGATGTAGAGCACACCGCGGTCTTGCAGGTTCCATAGCGAGAAGCCAAGTGCTTTGCCTGCTGCCATTGAGATCATGGAGCCGACTGCGCGCTTCACAATTTCACCTGCGTATGGGCGGAATTCAATAAAGCGCGATGAAAGGATGCCTTCGCCTTTGGTATCGAGCACGAACTGTGAGCGGTAGCCGAGCAAACCGCGCGTTGGGCCTTCAAGCGTCAAACGTACAGAGTCTGCGTGTGTTTTGATGTCAGTCAAAATAAATTTGCGCGTGCCCAAGCGTTCAATGATAGCTCCCTGGTAGGTTGAAGGCGTGTCGATGACAGCTTCTTCAAACGGCTCGTGGCGCTGGCCATCAATTTCATGGAAGATAACTTGTGGTTGAGACACCTGAAGTTCGTACCCTTCACGGCGCATGTTTTCAAGCAAGATAGCGATGTGCAATTCGCCGCGGCCAGAGACTTTGTAGGCAGTGTCGTCAGAAAAGTCGATCTTGAGTCCCACGTTCACTTCAAGTTCTCGTTCAAGACGTTCGCGAATCTGGCGGCCAGTCACAAACTTGCCTTCGCGGCCTGCGAACGGGGAGTTGTTAACAAGAAAGTTGAGCGTAATCGTCGGCTCATCAATCGCAATTGCCGGAAGCGTTTCTGCACCCTCGCTGTCGCAGATAGTTTCCCCAATGAAGATGTCGGTGAGGCCTGCAATAAGGACAATATCCCCTGCCTCTGCTACTTCAGTTTCCATTTTTTGAAGGCCTTTGTAGGTGAACATCTTGATGACCTTTCCAGGACGAACTTCGCCTGTTGGTTTCTTTATAAAAACACTCTGGCCAGTCTTTACCGTACCTTCGTAGACGCGAGCAATTGCCAAACGGCCAAGGAAGTTATCGTAGCCGAGGTTAAATGGCTGTGCACGGAGCGGTTTGTCGGCCAAGCCGACACCCGCAGCCGGAACTTTCTCCAAGATCATATCGAGCAACGGAGTGAGGTCTTTCGAATCATCCGTGAGATTTTTCTTTGCAATGCCCTGGCGGCCAATAGCGTACATCAACGGGAAGTTTGCCTGCTCGTCGGATGCACCCAATTCCAAAAAGAGTTCGAGCACCTGCTCTTCAGCACGTGCCGGGTCTGCAGCTGGTTTGTCTATCTTGTTGATGATAACGATAGGTTTGAGCCCTAATTCAAGCGACTTCTTGAGCACGAAGCGCGTCTGTGGCATCGGACCTTCCTGTGCGTCAACAACCAAAAGCACCGAGTCAATAGAGCGGAGCACACGTTCAACTTCCGAACCGAAGTCGGCGTGGCCTGGCGTGTCTACGATGTTGATTTTGACGCCCTTGTAGAAAATTGCAGCAGGCTTTGAGTAGATAGTGATGCCGCGCTCGCGCTCCAAGTCGTTTGAGTCCATTGAAACACCCTCTTCTGCGGCACCAGTTTGGCGCATCAAAGCATCGGTCAAGGTAGTCTTGCCGTGGTCCACGTGCGCGATAATAGCAATGTTTCGTATCTCCATCTCTACATTAAAAAGCGGGCTGCTCCCGCGTTGCCCGCTTACTCTAACACAGCTATCGTGATTTTACTATGTAAGCGCCTTAACCTGCTCGGCTATCATCTTTTCGATGCGGCCTTCAAACATTCGAAGCATGAACGGCAGTTTTGCATCAACAATAAACTGCTTTTCTTCTACGACAACAGTTCCGGTGATGTGCTGTTTTTGAGCAGTAAAGGCGAAGGTGAGTTTGTTGCCATCCCATTCCTCTTTTTCAATCACAAGTTGATCTTTAATTTGCGGATTTGCTTTGCCCTGCTCAAGCGCGTTTTTGACGCGGCTTACTGCTTCTGCCTGGGTGAATTTGTGCGGTACTTCAAAATGCATAGGCGTTCAGTATACCAACTACTTTTCCAAATCCAATGTTTCGTCGATTCGGATCTTTTCAACAAATTCAGGAACGTGGCTCACAAGTATCATTGCTCCTTCGTACTTATTGAGCGCCTCTGCAATAACAGGAATGTGGCGGAAGTTAATGTGGTTGGTCGGCTCGTCCAAAATGAGGAGGCCTGGGCGAAGCAACACGAGCCGCGCGAATGCAACCAAACCTTTTTGACCTTCTGAAAGATTGCCGATCTTCGTGTTGATGAGTTCACCGGTTATGAGGAATGATGCTGCCACTTTGCGCATATCTTCTTCAACAAGTTTTTCCATCACCGCACCCAATTCTTGGTACACCGTTTTGTCGAAGTCGAGGTTTGAAAAGTCCTGTCGGTAGTAGCCAACGCGCGTGCCCTCCAAAATCTCAAAGCCCTTCTTGGCCTTAGAATCAGAGTCGCTCCCAGCAATAGTTTCAAGCAACGTGCTCTTACCGATGCCGTTTGGGCCTTTTAAAAGCAAGTGCTGATTCTTCTTGAGTTTGATATCAGCTTTGCGTGCTGTGGCTTTGTGATTTTTGATAGTTTGGAATGACGTGATAGTCAAAATATCGCCAATCAAATCCGGCTGCGAAGGAATAGTAAACGGACGAATGGTTCTGTCCTCTTTACGGACATCAACCATTTCATCTTCCATTTCTTCAGCCTTTTCACGCATGCGCTTTGCGACCATACGCATCTGCCCGCCTTTGTTGGCAAAAAAGTTTGCTTTGTCTTTATTTTCCTGGATCTGCTTGGCGCGCAGGGCGTTAGCGCGATTCTCTTTTTCAATGCGCGCTGAAATTTCTTTCACTACATCGTTGTAGGTGCCGACATATTGTTCGAGCTTGTGCGTATGCACATCCAAATAGAGCACGCCTTGGGTGAATGAGTTCAAAAATTCCGCGTCGTGCGAAATGACGATGACTGTTTTTTTATATTCCTGAAGGAACTTCTTCAAATGCTCAATGCCGTCTTTGTCGAGGTTGTTGGTCGGCTCATCCAAGAGCAGCAAGTCTGGATTTTGAATAAGCGCTGATGCCAGGAGCAGGCGCGCTTGCTGACCACCAGAAAACGATCGGATTATTCTGTCGTGCGGGGTTGAAAAGTTCACTGCTTCAAGCACTTTATCGATGCGCGGGTCAATGTCGTAGACCTTCTGCGGAAATACCTTTTGGAAAAAGTCCTGCACGGTAAGATCCAAGTCTTCACGCGGAATAACCTGGCGCGAGATAGCGACGCTCAAACCCTCTTCTATATGTATTTCGCCTTCGTCGACTGTTTTGTGCCCTGTAAGGAGAGAAAAGAGCGTTGTCTTCCCTGCGCCGTTCTGGCCCATGAGAGTAATCTTCGCCCCGCGGCGTATGTTGAAATTCACCTCATCGAGGATCTTTTTATTGGGGCCATGTTCAAACGATACGTCCTCGAACCGGACGATCGTATCATTCTTCGCCATCCGCCCACAGTAACGTATTTTGGGCTTTTTTGAAAGTTAGAAAAAGAAAAAGCGCCCCTTGCGGAGCGCCCGGTTATTAAACCGTTAGGTTGAGAGTTGGAAGAATCGCGTATGCATGATGATATGTGCAATCTCCGCAACCCTTCAGGTCATAGATGCGCGTACAGACCCCCTCGTCTTCGGAAGAACCGTCCATTACGGACAACTCGCCGTCGGGCCCCTCTACAAGGGCGAAGATCATACTGCCATGCTCGAGATTGAGACTTCCTTGCTCCTGCTGGACCATCAAGTAGTGAAATTGCGGAAGCGTTATTGTCAGTCGCATTATCTTCGCGAGTGGAGCAAACAGCTCGTGTGGAAGGTCGCGACGGAAACTCAGGAGGTCGCGAAACACGTCGTTGGGATCTGTGCTGTCTTCCCGCAGGCTATCTTCGACGCGATAGATTCTTAGTCTTTGGGGAGGAGTCTGAGCAAAACGCTCGCTCGGCCAACCCATAGTTTCTAGCTTTGCACAGCTATGAGGGTCGGTAGAGAAAGATTTTCCCACAAAGCACTTTGCAATGAGCATTTCTGAAATCTCAGGCACCGTTACTTCCCGCAGAAGCTTATGGGTCTCCATTCTGGCAAAATTCGGGCACCGTGCTTTGATGAAGCCAGCGAGATTTCGGCCCTCTGCTTTGTCACGGAGGGTGCGAAACAAATCCTCATCAGATATGTTGTTTCGTGCCAGCAGTGCTGTGAACTCCATGAGGCGCGCGAGCATCTCGCGCATTACACTAAAGGGACCGGAGTGAGTTTTAGCAGACATCGCGTATCCACCTTTTGATGGAACATGCCGGGTCCTGAATACTGCGGGATGCAGTACCTTCCAGCCCACCCACTACACACAAAAACAGACTCCGCGTCAACGCTTCTTTTTTGAAAGTTGTTTTTTGGGAACGAGCTTTGCTGCGTCAGCTGCGCGCCAGAAATACCAGGATGCAACGGAGGCATGGTCGCGCCAAGGCTTGGCGAGTTTTTCCATCTGCTCGTGGGTGGGAAGCTTTTTTAATCCATACACGATTTGGAATCCTTTTTGGACGCCTAAGTCCCCTGTCGGGAGAATGTCCAAACGTTCGAGCGTGAATATCAAAAACATATGCGCCGTCCACACGCCAATGCCCTTAACGGCAGTTACGTGTGCAATGACCTCGTCGTTGGTCATCTTTTTAAAGTGTTTGTGATTGACCGTGCCGTCTATAAATTTATTAGCCAAGTCGTGGATGTAGGTTGCCTTCTGACCTGAAAGCCCAGCTGCGCGCAACTTTTCAAACGGCATCGCCGCAACTTCTTCTGGTTTTGGAAATTTTCTTGCCCTGAGCGGAGTCGAAGGGTTGTGAAAGAGCGCCTCGAATCGAGCGAGAATCGTTGCCGCGGCTTTGCCTGTGACCTGTTGGTAAATAATAGAGCGTACGAGCGACTGAAATGGGTTGCCACGTTCGCGTATAACCGGCAGGCCATGCGCCTTAATAAGCGCTGCGAGTGCTTTGTCTTTTTTTAGGACTTTGAGGGATGCTTCGTGTGCCATGCGTACAGTGTAATTGCGGCTGCGGCTGCGACGTTGAGCGACTCTGCGTGTTCTTCAATCGGAATAGAAAGTATGCGGTCGCAGATTTGCGCGGTCTTTTGGGGCAAACCTTTTGATTCGTTACCCAAAATAAAGAGTGCGGGCGCATCAAACTGTTCTTCTGAAAGAGATTGTTTGCCCTCGCCTGCCAAACCATACGCTCGGAAACCTTTCTTTTTTAATTCTGATACTGCTTGCGGAATGTTTTTTACTTGCACGAGCGGCAACGAAAAGGCCATACCTGCAGACGCCTTGATGACAGCGCCTGTAACCGGCGACTGCTTGCTTTCTGGCATCAGCACGGCCGACGCGCCAAACGCAGCAGCAGAGCGAATGATCGCCCCAACGTTGTGCGGGTCTTGTACTTCGTTCAAGAGTACTAACGATGTACCTGCGGCAACACCTACTGCCTTCGGGTACACAGATTCCTTGCTAGGAATCTGCTCAGTCCTCGCGCCGTCGCGCTGCGGAGCCCCTCCTGCAGTAGTGTTGCCTTCGTCCAACCATTTCTCAAACGGAATAAGAAGGTCAGTGAGAGTTATAAGTGCCACTGCACCTTGATGCGGCGCGTTGCCTTCAACCCATGAAGTTACTTTGCGTTCATCAAGATCTTCTATTGGGAGTCTTGATTCTTTGGCGAGTTGGCGGAGTTTTTGGTCGCGCATCTCACGGGCGAAGTAAATCTTGCGCACCGCGCGAGGCGCGTTCGTTAGAACCTCTTCAAGCGCGTGCCTCCCGTAAATGTATATTTTGTTTTGAGCCACGTTTATTGAGTGATGGTTACGCTCTTGAGCACAACAGGCGTAAGCGGACGATCGTTTGCGTCAGTCTGCACGTTGTTGATGGCAGTGACGATGTCCATGCCAGACGTCACTTTGCCGAATACTGAATACTTGCCATCTAAGAAGTGGTTGTCGACAGCGTTAAAGAAGAATTGGCTTCCGCTTGAATTCGGCGCTCCCGTGTTTGCCATGGCAATGGTGCCGGCCATGTTCGTGTAGGCCGTGCCAAACTCATCGGCAATGGTGTAGCCCGGGCCGCCGGTACCCCAGCGAGCCTGCATCGAGTCATCCTTTGTCAGCGGGTCACCGCCCTGGTCCATAAAGCCCTTGATGACGCGATGGAACTTGGTGCCGTCGTAGAACTTTTCGCTTGCGAGCTTCACGAAGTTCTCAACAGTCTTTGGAGCCTGGTCATTAAAGAATTCTACTGTGATGTCGCCCAATGATGTGTGAAAAATTGCTTTCATATTTTTGGTTATCGTTATTGGATTAGTTGAATTAGAGGGGTTGGAATCTGTGCTGGTTGCTTGCGGTGAGTTTGTCGAATCCGCTGTTTGATTGTATCCGTAGGTGTCAGTTGTAGTTTGTCCCGAGCCGCTTCCCTTTAAGAACCAATATCCGCCGCCAAGAATAACTATCAAGGCAATAACGCCCACTATGAATTTCCACATGCCACTCAGTATAACAAATCTTAATTGAGATTGACTAAAAAATATTTTTATGTTTTAGTATATACGTAGTTCCAAACAGGAGAATCCACATGCCCGACTCAAGGCCCCTGCGGGCACTTCTCATCGAGCCTGAGAGCGTGGTTGCAATAACCGTCAAACGATGGCTCGAAGGCTTCGGCTACCAAGTCACCGACATCCAGAGTGCAGTGCATGTCAATCTGCTTCTGGTCGACACGAAGTATGATCTGCTCGTCATCACCTCGTTGAGAGGTAGAGAGGCACTGGAAGAAACGCCGCCGAGCGTGAAGCTGCTCGAAGAGCTTCGGGGCGGGATGCGCTTTCATCTGAACCGGAAAGTTCCCATCGTGTTTCACTCCGGTCGCGGCCTCGACCACACTGTGGCGCAACGCCTTGCCATAGCCTACGTGGCGAAGCCCAGCACACAAGCGACGCTCGAGGCAGGTATCGCGAAAGCACAAGACCTGGCAGACCAGGTCAGATAATCACCAAGTTCAAAACAAGGGCGGTCCGCAAGGCCCGCCCTTTTCTTTTTCTACCAACCGCCTGAAGCACCGCCACCGCCGGATGAGCCGCCGCCAAACCCTCCGAATCCGCCGCCTGAACTTCCGCCTCCACGGCCACCGCCAATCCACCACGGCATAGAACCCCCGCGACCTTTGTAATTACTGTACGTTTTTGAAACTACATAATCGAGCAAAAGTCCAAGACCTGTGAGAGCAGCGACGAGTCCCAACCCCCATCCAGCAAAAAGTCCAAACCATAGCCATGCACCTCCGCCAAGGACTGCACCAACAATGCCTCCCGCCCACCACGACTTACTGCGCGCAAAAATTGCCGCAATCCATTGGAGCGCGATAAATGCAAAAAAGGCTATTGCCTCTACTGCATTGCTGGAAATCCCCTTCGATCCGCTCGATGCGGATGCTGTATATTCGTTCTGCGTGGCGAGCATGATGTCGCCCACCGCTTGCTCGACTCCCGTGTCAAAGTCACCAGCTTTCAAATTTGGCGTAAGGTCATTGTTGATTATCGACTGCGCGACGCTGTCGGGGAGCGCGCCTTCCAGACCATAGCCAACTTCAATACGAATCTTGTGCTCCTCAATCGAGAGCAGGAGCAGGACGCCGTTGTCTTTATCTTTCGTTCCAATGCCCCACTCTTGGTAGAGCTTTACCGCGTAGTTTTCTATATAGTCGCCACCCATGTTTGGGACGGTGACAACGGCAATTTGGTTTGAAGTGGATGCTTCAAAACTCCCGAGCTGTGCGTCGAGAGTTTGAATCACATCTGCGCTCAGTACATGCGCAAAGTCGTTTACGTAGCCTGTTGGGCTGCCTGGTGAGCTATAGGCAAAGACGCCACTTGGTAGAAGCAAAAGCAAACCTGCGATGATGCCAACGCGAAGAGAAAAGTTCTTGAAAAAAAGTCTGGCCGAGCCAAAGGCGAGGAGGCCCGAGGACTTTTTTGAGAGAAGCTTTTTTCGAAGCGGAGCTCCGAACATACTACTGGAGATTAACAGTAGGAGGAGTTTCAGCCCCGGCTTGAGCTTGGAACATCATGCGTGCGTGGAAGCCGAACATGCCTGCAAGCAAGTTGCCTGGGAATGTTTGAACGCCCGCGTTGTACGACGCAACCATGTCGTTGTAGCGCATGCGTTCTACTGCGATGCGATTTTCCGTACCTGAAAGTTCTGCCATGAGGCTCGTAACGGTATCGATAGATTTAAGCTGAGGATAGTTTTCCATCACGACGAGCAAACGAGCGAGCGAGCCTTCAACTTGAGTTGCTGCTGCGGCCTGCGCATCTGGAGTTTGTGCGCCCGCGTACTGCGTGCGAGCCTGTGCGATATCGTCGAAAACTTTCTGCTCCTGCACCATCGCACCCTTTACTGAGTTAACGAGGTTCGGAATAAGATCAAAGCGGCGCTGGTATTGCGATTGAACTTGCGCCCACTGCTGGTCAACAGCAATATTTGCCTTTACGAGCGAGTTATATTTTGCCCATCCGTACAGCACAACGAGCACGACAATAATGCCGATAATGACGGGCCATGTAAAAAACCTGCGAAAAGATGTTGTATCCATGGAGTAAGTATAGGGCACCTGGGCTCCAGCGCAACTACATCTCTTTGCTTTTTATCTTTTCGATAAGCGGACCTTGGGTGCAGCGAAACAAGAAGCCGCCTATATCAACATCGTCTGTCGTATGATGCGGCCGTTCGACATGTATGACATTCTGTCCCGCATGTTTGAATTCATTCACCATCTCGTCGTACGTCATCGCGGTCGCAAACACTTCAATATGGTCGTATGCATCTTTCTGTGAACCGTCGGTTTTTTGATCAGAAAGTTCAACGAACCAAATAGGACCGAGCACTGACTCAATTGGGGTCTGCAGTTTTATATACGCGATGCGGCGGCCAGAAATTATTGTTTGATATACATACTTACTGTTTTGTTCAAACATTTCGCGCATCTCTTCAAATTTGGCTCTCGAGCCGCACTTGTAGCACATATGGTCAGGTGCTGCTCTTCCCACAAGGTTATGTTTGGATACAAACGAAGAAAGCAGTTCCACATAGGGAACTGCTCCAGAATAGAATTCTTCGATAGAGGTCATGTCTCTATTCTACTTCGATTTAAGAAAAGAGGTTTTTGGTGCCTGATGGGAGGGAAATGTTGTTTATGATGTTTTTGATCTCTGCCTCAAGTGCGGCCTGGTCTGCTGAGGTAAATTGCTTAATAGAGCCTTCTGGGTAATTTGCGTACTGCGTCTGCCCTACCCGCGTCTCAAACTCGTAGCACGATGAGTTGCTGCGGACGTACAAGCGATAGAGCGAACCTGATGCCACATGCCCTGCTCCTGCATCGCCGACGCTTGCGAACACACTGGATGCGTATTCGGTTTCAGAATGGTTGGCTGTCGGCTGCACGCTCGCATCAAACCCTTCAGGCGGCGTGTTGGTGCATGTGCGTTCGGTGGTCAAGTCTGTGCGCTTTTGGATGCGAAGCCCTGCGCTTTCAAAGTTGGTGCCTTTGTAGTCAGAGCCAATATAGTAGAAACAGTAGTTAAAGCTTTCGCTGCATGGCGGAATGTACGATTTGACCAAGATCTGGGTCTGGTTCGTTGCCAAACCCCAATTTTGAGATGCATATGCGACGGTTATCGTGCCTTCAGAAATACTTTTATCAAATGACGTGCCTGTCGTGGTCGTCGCTGTAGTGTTTGTATCAATTACAGGCGCCAACGCGCGGTTATGGAAAATGGCGATCGCAGCGATAATAGCTACCACAATAACGACAACGAGACCCACTCGCGTGCTTGTATTCATAGATACAGTATACGACGAGCAAATGGAGCTGCTATTACAGTGCCCGACCTATGAGGCGCGAGAGACGCGCCGGCACTAACGACTTCACGTGGCCTTTTATGATCACCCACTCTTCAATCAAGTTCGATGAAAGTCGGCCTTCTGCGTACCCTATGCGGTACATAAGGTAAATGGTGTTTGCGAGCGCAATGAGGAGCCATGGCATGCCGCCGATGATAGCCGAGCCAACCATTGCTACAAAAATACCAACGTAGGACGGATAGCTCATATATGCTGCCGGACTGAATGGAAACTGGTTTTCGAGCGTGCGGGTCGACTGAATACGTGCCCACAACGCAAAGGTTATGCCCAACACGCACAAGAGCAACCCGAATACAGGAAAAATCTGATGCGTTTTAACGAAAGCATAGTAGTGTGCTGAGCTGCCAAAAATGCTTCCTCGGAAGAAAAGCAGCACCGCGAGGATGCCGGTTATAAAGATACCGACGTAATTTTCCGGATCATAGGCGATTTTGGCATGCGGTTGAATCTGGCTGTAGGTTACCCCCCAGACGGTCAAAAAGAGTGCCCACGAAGCTAGAATGGCGAAATAAAATATAATCATACTCGACAACAGTAAGACATATCTACTGAAGTTTGTATGAAATGTCAATAGAACTTGTATATAGCGCTTCTCAGGAATTCATCAGGCCTGCCAAAATGCCTATCACAATGCCGACAGCCAAAATGCCGCCAACGATAATAACGCGCTTCACGCTTGAGACCTTTTTTACATGCAAAAAGTACGAGAGAATCAGCAGGATTAAAAAGAACGACGCGCTCATAAAGTACCAGTCAAAGACCTGGATCGCCGCACGAAACCCTGCCGAATATGCCGGGTTGTTGAGCACGTGTTCCTGCAGCCAAAAATGCAGGGCGTCTGTGGGGTCAGGAGCCAACTCTCCTAAAAATGCGCCAAGCAAAAATATCCCGACCGGCGTCTTCAAAAACTTCTCTTCGGATGTGAACCACCCTTCGATATGTTTGCGCTTGAGTTCCATGCCGCTATCTTAGCATCAGAAAGTGAGTAAAATATTTTTGCTCGCGAAGTCAATGACGGCCGTTGTCTGCTGTCCGTTCAAAAGATGGAAGTAAGAATAAAAAAGCCTGCGATTACTAACAGTATCTGAACGATTAGTACGGCCAAAATTCTTGCAAAGCCTTTGAGCGACGAGGGAAGGAAGCCAACATACACCCCCAAAGACATAAGATAAACCGCAAGCGCTGCCATTCCAACAATAAAGAGATTCGGCCCTTCAGGATCATTAATAAATACGAACAATAGCCTCGAGCACACGATTGCCGTGAGTCCTAATAGAACGAGAGAGACATGTTTTGATTTGAAATACATATACACTATAAACCTCTCAAATACACACGAAGTCACGTAACTTGAGTTAATTATACAATCTCAAACAACTTACTTTTAGATTTTTCTCCAAAAAGCAACGTGACTTTCGCTCTCTTGGTATGAAAGTGCTCGGCTAGGACATCGATGACGGCACGATTTGCCTTACCCTCAAGCGGTGGCTCGTGCACATATACATGTAAAATCCCAAACAGATCCTTTTCCACTCTGGGCTTTTTTGCATTTGGATGTACGATAACGGAAATTTTCATACGCATATCGGATCTATGATAAATTTGCGGGGATACCTAACGAGCTGGGTGTATGGGACGATGTTGGAACTATTGTAAAGAATCTTCCCAACCTTTGACCACCTCCAACGACGCGCGTTCAAGAGTTTCGTAGTGGACCATTTCAACGGGAGCGCCTCCATAATATTCTTTTGCAACTTTTTCTTGAGGACAAGCATAGACTATCTTCGAAATAGATGCCCACCCAGACGCAGATAAGCACATCGCACAGGGTTGCATTGAAGCGTACAGCGTGCACTCAGACAAATTCGAGCTTTGCATAGCGACACACGCATTTCGTATAGCTGCCATCTCTCCATGGCTCGTTGGATCGTGAAGAATATTTCCTATGCTTATACCTTCGCCGATAACCTCGCCATCTTTAACGACAACGGCACCTGCTGGGAATCCGCCCTTGGCAACAGATTCTTTCGCTTTCTCTATCGCCTGCTGTAAAAATATTGCGTCATTCATATCGAGCTGCCCGACAGGGATTCGAACCCCAATTAATGGCTTCAAAGGCCACTGTCCTACCATTAGACGATCGGGCAAAACATTCAAACACTGCCCCATATGCTCGGGCAATTACAAGCAGGATATCAAATTGTGCGGTATACTACTAGTATTATTACTATGCGCGAGAAAGAGCTTTGGCTGTATTTCGTCGAGCGCCAGGTCTACAGCTCCCGGCCCCTTGAACGTACCCTGGTCTGGGTGCACAGGGATGATTTCACACCAGTTGAGCATCATTTCAAAAAGGACTTCAACATCTTCCACCGCGGCAGAAGCTACCGCTCCAAAGGATTTTTGATGCATATACACTGCATCGACCAGGGCGAATATATTTTGGCTCATCGCGATATGGGCAACCTCTCGCGCTTCCTGCCATTTGCAGTCCTCCATTTTGTATTTGATGTTGCACCGTACATGGCGCTTGCGTGGATAAAGCGTGTCTCCTTCCAGTCATTCTTTACCCTGCCTCATCGCTAATATTTATTCACTCCTTCCTCCTTTTTAGCTCCGCAGATAGCCCCCTGATTGACATTTCATAGCTTTAGTTATAAAAATTTAAATGAACGCAACGACGCGTTCGCACGAGAGGGAGACCCCCGAATGGTTCTGCTGAGTCCCAACGCGAAGGAGCGCATTCTTGCGATGGCGCTCGCCGATCGCATGTGCGCGAACTGCACCTGCATCGTCCAACATGCGCTGTCGATGCGGGACGAGGATGTCCTCAAGGTCGGCGAAATCGCCATCGCCAAGGACCCGTCGCTGGCGCCCGAGCTGGCCACGATCCTCTGCGATGACGGCTACGACGTCGAGGTGGGCACGCGTCAGGTCAGATGCTACACCATGGGCTGCATCATCGTCCTCGAGGTGGTCGGCATCGTCCTGAAGTCCCCTATGCCACAGCACACCGACGCCGAGGGCGACAGCGGCCCGCCGGTCTTCGTCGGCGATCGCGATACCCGCGAGACGCCACCAGTCGTGGCCTTCGCGTAAGTTCCTCGCCCACACCAGGTACCAAGTCGGGCTTTTGCGAGCAATCGCGGAGCCTGGCTTTTTCTTTTCATATATTTTATAGATATAAATTTGCTACACTAATGGATAAGATTATGGATAGTTCTAACCCTGAAAAGGTGGAAGCGGGCGATAGCGGCATTCATGCCGATGAGGAAACTAGATATCGCAACGCTTGAAACAGCGTATAATGCAGGGTAACAACCACGATGACAGACGAATCACATAATGAACCTCATGGCGATGCTGTCGCCCCACAACTCAACTGGCTGCGCGCCGCAATACTTGGCGCCAATGACGGCATTGTATCTGTCTCGGCACTTGTGATGGGTGTAGCGGGCGCATCGGCAGGTGCTGGTACACTTCTGTTGACCGGCGTCGCTGGCATGCTCGCCGGAGCAATGTCGATGGCCGTGGGCGAATACGTCTCTGTCTCGAGCCAGCGCGATACAGAGAAAGCCTTGCTTGAAAAAGAGCGCATGGAGCTTGAACAATTCCCCGAACAGGAGCTTGAAGAGCTGACACAGATCTACCAAAAGAAAGGCATGAAGCGAGCTACTGCCGAACTTGTCGCACGCGAAATGACCGAACACGATGCCTTTGGTACGCATGTACGCGAAGAGCTCAACATCCACCCGGAAGAATTGACCAACCCATGGCATGCAGCGATAGCGTCGGCTTTGTCATTTTTTGCTGGTGCAGTAATTCCGCTTGCTGCGATTGTCCTTCCCACGGCAGACATACGAGTGCCTGTGGCCGCAACTGCTGTTACTCTTGCGCTTATCGCAACAGGCATATTCAGCGCGAAAATGAGCGGGGCCCGAGTCCTACCAGTTACGATGCGCGTGGTAATAGGCGGTATTCTGGCAATGGCTATCACCTTCTACATCGGCCGCTTTTTTGGTGTCAACGCTTTGTAGGCGTTACTGTGGGAAAACTCGATATAGTGCAAGTTCAAGCGGGATGGCCGGGATGGGGGCCCTCGGCATTTCAAGCAGCGCGGTTATCAGTTCAGAAAGGAGTGCGGCGTTCAGGCTCGCGCCTTCTGTACCAGAAAGCTGTGTAATAACTTCGAGGTCGTCATCGCTAAACTGTTCGGTTAGAGTTTTTTTCAATTCAGGGGCAAAGCGCATAAGCAGCACGGCACGTACTTTTGCAATTGCAAGCATACAAAAAACTTTTGGTTCTACGCCGCCTTTGTGGGCCTCGTGGAAGGACTTGAGTGCTCCCGCCACATCTTTGCGGGCAAGCATGTGCAGGAATGCGTTCACAATCGCAGACGATGGCGCGCCAACCACTTTTGCCACCTCTTCTTCTGAAAGTTTGCTGTCTTCCGAGAGCGTCAAAACTTTTTGCAAAATACTCAATGTGTCGCGGAACGAACCGTCGCCCATAAGCGCCACGAGTTCGGCGCCTTCGGACGCTATCGTCACCCCTTCTTTTTTTGACACATCGAGCACGAGCTTTTTAAGCGTCTCGTGTGAAGGATTTTTAAATTGAAATACCTGACAACGCGACACTATGGTGTCAGGAACTTTATTAAGTTCTGTCGTTGCAAGAACAAACACCACATGCGGTGGCGGCTCTTCAAGTGTCTTTAAAAGTGCACCCCACGCAGCTGGCGTGAGCGCATGCGCTTCGTCAATGATGTAAAACTTATAGTCCGATTCAAACGGCAGGGTTGAAACGCCTTCGCGCAACTCGCGAATCTCATCTATGCCGCGGTTGCTCGCTGCATCCATCTCGTGAATGTCACTATCGGATGTTTCAACCGCATGCGCCAATGCGCGCGCCATCGACGTCTTGCCTGTACCGCGCCCACCTGCAAACAAATACGCATGTGCGAGCGTGCCTTTTTTAATGGCAGCTTCAAGCACAGAAACTATTGCGTCTTGGTCGCGAAACTCTTTAAATGCACCGGGGCGGTATTTGCGATAGAGTGCGGCGTGCGGCATCCACACCAGTATATCCTATTTGGACTTCTTGGCTTTCTTTGTGCCACTTTTACGGGCCTTGTCCATGTGTGACCAGGTTGCTTTCAGATTTTTGGTGACCGATGCGAGCTCTTTTGCAGTAACTCCCTGGAGCTTGCTGTAGCGGCCCACTATTTGGTCGACGATATTCAAATATGTTTGTTTGTCTATGTCGCCGAGTTTTTCTACTGCTTCAAGCACTTCAGCGCGCGCCTTGAGCATCCAGCTTTTTACCTGCGCGCGGTGCTTTTTTGCATCCGATGAACCATAAAACCAATATGCCCCAGCTGCTGCAATTGCCGCAGCGGCTAACCCTGCACCAACCGCAACACCCTTACTCGAAGAGTTTGAATTCTTTTTTGCCATATCTCAAATTAAACTAGTATGTCGTGAAGATTTACTGAAGTTCTCCAGGTCCTTCTTCATGCGGTTCCTGCACTACCACTTTGGGTTTGTGCTTTCGCGGAGCCGCTTTCTTTCTGATTGCAAACGTTGATATAAACCCCAGTGCAACATCCACGATGCCGCGAACCTTATTTCCTTCGTTTTTTAATACGCCGCGCAGGTCGTTAAAGTCGCGCTCAAGCTCTTGGCTTGCACGATTCAACTTGGCTGAGATGTCGCGCACATGCCGCAAAATTTGGATGATGTAGTAGAGCGCAACAAGAATAGCTGCCGCAATAGCAATAGTTGCAAGCGATGCGATGAAAAAGAAAATATTTGCGTGCAACACTTCGTTCATGCCACTAGTATACTCCCGCCTTTAAAAACTCTTCTACTATTTCTTCGATCTCATGTGCATTACTTGTCTCCATGAGCTTTACGCGCAACTCTTTTGCACCAGGGAACCCTTCTGCATACGCTTTGAAATGCTTTTTCATGAGTGCGAAATTTTTTACATCTCCTAAAAGTTTTTCGAAAAGTTTTGTGTGTTCGACTGCGACTCTCAAACGCTCGGGGATGCCGGAGTCAGAACTTTCTCGCGGTTCCCCAGAACCGATCGAAAAGTTCTGCGCAGGCTTTACCAAACTTGAGAACAACCACGGGTTACCAAAAATAGCGCGGCCAAGCATCGCGCCGTCAGCACCGGTGGCTTCAACTTTTTCTTTTGCATCGGCGATGTTCTTCAAATCCCCGTTGCCGATGATAAGCGCATCGCTGTCCTGTTCGTTCCGAATTTCTACTGCACGTGCGATTCGCTCCCATCGCGCTGGCACTGCCGACATCTCTTTTCGGGTTCGCGCATGAATGGTCACAACTTCGGGTTTGGCTTTAAGTAATATCGGTAGCCATTCTTCCAAAATGTCTGTGTTGTACCCAAGCCGTGTTTTTACTGACACGGGCAGCGCACCAGCACCCTGTTTTGCAGCAGCAATTAATTCTTGTGCGAGCTCTGGATGCTTTATGAGCTCTGCGCCTGCGCCTTGGCGGACCACTGCGTCAGCTGGGCAACCCATGTTGATGTCTACGCCATCAAACCCAAGCTCGCTGGCCAATTTTGCAGCTTTTTCCATATGTTCTGGAATGGCACTAAAAAACTGCGCGACTATAGGCCGCTCGCCTTCGCTAAATGCCAAATCGCGCAGCAGCTTCTGCCTGCCCTCTTCAGGCGCCAATGCTAACCCATCAGCCGAGACGAACTCTGTATAGGTGACGTAAGGTGTGCCTCCACCAACTTTTGAATACTTAGCGATGATGCGCCGAAATGCCGCGTCGGTAACATCTGCCATCGGCGCCAATACATAGATAGGTTTTTTGAGCATGCCCCAGAATCCCTTCATAGAGACACCTTACTCGTTTTTGAGCTTGTAGTACACCTTGTCGCCAAAGCGCAGGTCGATGTAGTCAAAATCAGACAGCGGATGGTTGGCGAATGATGCGGCTTTTTGAGCTACCGTGAAGTGGTTGTAGATGTCTCCGCCATCATCATGCAGTGAAAAGCGTATGGAGTAGCCAGGCGCGAACTGGAGCGTCGCATCGTCATCTGCATTGACACTCACATACGAAAGCCGGTCCGGAGCGACATGCTGTTCAAATGTTCGAGCAAGCGCAGACAAAGAATGAAACTGGTCACTCGTCAGAAATTGTTTTGATGATGACGCAGTGCCCGGCTTTAGCGCGCCATAGTAGGTCGTGTATGCAGTGTCGCTATATTGGGGTGCATACGCGTACGCCAAAGCATTTTCATCAAGAAACATGCAGGTATTTGCCGCGCTGGATGCGTCGGTTCCGCACCACAGAGCTTTTGGCGTGCGCTCCGTCACGACAACAGAGAGCGTATGAAAATCTTTTGCGTGAACGCCAACTGTTTTAAGCGTCGGATACAGCGACAGCACTGCATCTTCAATTGTATGGCGCGAATATAAAAAGATGCTGTCTTTAGGAAAGATAAACGCATACTTCCCTTTCAACTCATGCTGTACTGCGTCTTCAATAGATGACGCTGGCACCACATTGCTGCCTGACACGGTCACTTTTGTAATGCGTGCGAACGGCGCGCTTACAAATGCCCATGCGAGCACGGCCAGAAGCACTACCACCAATGCGATAAGTCCCGCGATTATATACGCGCGGCGGCGTCTGCGTGCGCGGAGCCGCGAGGTCATACGCCCTTCTTTTCGATTTTTTCTCTTCCGCCCATGTAGGGGCGCAAGACCTTTGGAATAGTTACGGAGCCGTCTTCGTTCTGATAGTTTTCCAAGATGGCAATAAGCGGACGTTGTGAAAGTGCTGTCGCGTCGTTCATATGCACAGGCTCCGATGTGCCGTCATGACGCTTCACTTTTGTATTTAAACGGCGTGCCTGAAAACCTCCGATGTAATCGGACGTGTGCGTTTCGCGGTATGTGTCTTGACCTGGCATCCAGGTCTCTATATCTATCTGGCGCTGGTCTGGGAAGCCCATGTCGCCGGTGCAGATAGAAATGACTTGGTAGTGGAGCTCGAGCTGCTGCATTAAATACTCCTGTATCGCAACCATGAGCTGCTGTTCTGCCAAACCGTCTTCAGGCTTTGAAAATGTCTCCATCTCAAGCTTGTTGAACTGGTGCATGCGCAAAATACCCTTGGTGTCTTTGCCATAACTCCCGGCTTCGCGACGGAACGCCGGCGTGAGCGCAGCGTAGCGGAGCGGCAGATGGTCTTCAGGAATATTCTCGTCCATATGCAGAGGCCCGAGTGTATGTTCCGCAGAACCAATGAAGACCATGTCGTCTTTTTCAAAATAGTAGCGCTCGTCTATTGGGTCCAATCGCGCCATACGGTTCATGACCTGGCTGCGCATCAAAACCGGCGGGATAACAGGGGTGAATGGTTTGTCGCTTACCGAAAGGCCAGCGTGTGCGATTATCTCGCCGAGTTTCTCGCGCGAGGTCAAAACATCCCATGCAAATCGCATCAAAGAAAATTCAAGTAACGCTAAATCTCCCATCAAATATGCGAAGCGCGCACCAGACACTTCCGATGCTTTTTCGGTATTGATGACGCCGAGTTCTTTACCAAGTTCCCAATGCTCTTTTGGTTTGAACGAAAAGGCAGGCTTCTCGCCCCACTGGCGGATGACCTGATTGCCCGATTCGTCAGGCCCAATGGGGGTATCAGCTGATGGGATGTTCGGTATTTTTATCAATAAAGAGACAAGCTCCTTTTCAAGCTCTTTGTATTTTTCTTCAGCTCCAGCAAGCTCTTCTTTGAGCTGTTTGCCTGCTTCGATGTCGCGATTCTGCTGAGCCTGGTTGCGCTTATGGTTGATGTCGCTCACGCGGGCAGCTGCCTCTTTGCGTTCGTCTGCAAGCACAAGCACGCGATCAAGATCGACCGTGCCTTCGCGGTTCTTATTTTTTAGCGTTGCCCGAACGATGTCCGGATTGTCTCGAATAAACGCAATATCAAGCATACTCGTATCAGTGCAATATAATGAATAGTACAATGCGTTTTCCTATCCGACAACTGGACGCGAATGATTTTCCCCCACTTTTGCGGCACATTCCCGATGCTCCTACGCGCTTGTTCATCCGGGGAGAAATGCCTCCGCGCGACAACACAACGTTGTGCGTCGTGGGCTCTCGTGCCTCTACTGCCTATGGCAAACGGATGACTCACAAACTTATCGCGGGGCTGGCGCAGTATCCGATAACAATAGTGTCGGGGCTCGCGTTTGGAATCGACTCCGAAGCTCATCGCGCTGCGCTTGACGTTAGGCTCCCCACAATAGCGATACTCCCTTCAAGTCTCGATGACAAATCGTTGTATCCTGCTGGAAATATAAACCTCGCGCACACTATATTATTGAAAGGAGGCACGCTGCTTTCTGAAAACGAAGGACCGTTTACGGCTATGATCCACTCCTTTCCCCAGCGTAACCGTATCGTTGCTGGCATGTCCAAGGCAACGTTAATAGTAGAGGCGGGCGAAAAGTCGGGCACGCTCATTACGGCCCGTCTAGCGCTCGACTACAACCGCGAAGTACTGGCTATACCGCACGAGCTCGACCGGCCTACCGGCATGGGCGTCAACAGGCTCATTCGCGAAGGCGCAACGCTGGTTAGAAACAGCAATGACATCCTCGCGGCACTTGGATTCAAAACAGACGACTCGATACAGCAAACGGCACTCCCAATGGACCTGACCGACAACGAAGCAGCGATACTTGGAATGCTAATAGAGCCACTTCAAAGTGACGAGCTAATCGTCGCGTGCGACCTGTCTGCACAGGATGCGAACATCGCACTATCGTCACTGCTTATTCGCGGACTCATTGCAGAGCGGTTAGGAAAAATTGAACGTGTATGATAGAACAACTGAAATGAAGCTAGTCATCGTCGAAAGCCCCGCAAAGGCAAAGACTATCGAAAAATACTTAAAGGACATAGATTCGTCCGGCGATTTTGTCGTGCGTGCATCTGTAGGGCATGTACGCGACCTCCCAAAAAGCAACAAAAAAGCTATTGATATAGAGGCGGGCTTTGTCCCCCACTACGAAGTCGTGCCCGGTAAAGTCGATGTCATACACGATCTAAAAAATCTCGCAAAAAAAGCAAGCGAAGTGATCCTTGCGACCGACCCCGACCGCGAAGGCGAAGCTATTGCCTGGCATATCCAAGACGAGCTTGGCCTCAAAAAACCTGAACGCATCGTATTTCACGAAATTACCAAGGAGGCTATTCAAGAGGCAATTGAACACCCGCGCCAGATTGACGAAAATCTCCGCCAGGCGCAGGAGGCACGCCGCGTGCTCGACCGTTTGGTAGGTTATGATCTTTCGGGATTGATTTGGAAAAAGGTCCGATACGGCCTTTCGGCTGGCCGCGTGCAAAGCCCAGCGCTGCGCATTTTGATGGAACGCGAGCGAGAGATACGCGCATTCGTACCGCAAACCTACTATGTTGTTAGTGCAGACACGACGACCAAAAAGAAGGAGGCGCTCACCCTTACCGCAAATCGCGACTTGGGAGATAAAGACAATGCCGACGAACTCGGCATCCTTGTAAAAAAAGAAGGGCTTACCGTCCAAGGCGTTACAGAGACTGAAGCAAAGCGTTCAACGCGCGCACCGTTTACGACATCGACGCTTCAGCAGACAGCAAGCTCGCGACTTGGATTCTCCCCTGCCAACACCATGCGCATTGCGCAGAAACTCTACGAAGCAGGGCACATTACCTATATGCGTACCGACTCAACAAACCTGGGCAAGCCTGCTCAGGGTGCGATCTTGAAACATGTCGAAAAGAAGTATGGCGGAAACTACGCTCAATCGCGCGTCTTTACGACCAAATCAAAGAATGCACAGGAAGCGCACGAGGCTATCCGCCCGACGCACATAGAAAAAGAGTCGGCAGGCACCACGCCTGAACAAAAACGCTTATACGAACTTATTTGGGCGCGCACTGTTGCATCGCAGATGGCAGATGCAAAGATTTTGCGCACCAAAATCATTGCCAAAACAAAAACTGACGTGCATGCCTACGAACGTGCGCATGTTGAGTCGCATACAGGCGGCGATGAAAGCCAGGACACGGAGGATACATCTGACTTTGTGACCTACGAACTCTCATTTGGCGAGAAAGGAAAGAAAGATTCTTCAGAATTTTTCTTTTCAGCGAATGGTTCGCGCGTGCTGTTCGACGGCTGGCTTCGTGCCGACCCTGCTGCGCGCGGCGAGGATGTCGAACTGCCTGAAGTAAAGGAAGGCGAAGTATTGAATGTCGTCGACACACATATAGATGAAAAGCAGACCACGCCGCCCCAGCGCTACACCGAAGCCGGGCTCGTGAAGGAACTTGAAAAGCGCGGTATCGGCCGCCCGTCTACGTACGCATCTATCATGCGCACGCTCGATGACCGCGGCTATGTCGTCAAAGAAGGCCGTTCGCTCGTGCCAACAGACACAGGCGATGTTGTTTCAACATTCTTGGAAGAGAACTTCCCTACCTACATCAGCGATACCTTTACCGCCGAAATGGAGGACGAGCTCGACGATATCGCCACAGGCAAACGCGAATACGCAAAGACCCTCAAGGATTTTTACACACCGTTTTTGAAAGAAGTAAAAATAAAAGACAAAGAGGCGGGCAAGCTAACGGACTTGGGTCCTGCTCCAGCAGAATTCCCTTGCCCAATTTGCGGCGCACCGATGGTCTTCAAGCTTTCACGCGGTGGAAAGTTTATGAGCTGTTCGCGCTTCCCTGAATGTGTCGGTTCGCGCACAGACGCTGGTGAAGTTATTTCAAATGATAACGAGCCAATCGGCAAAGACCCGGAAACCGGCCTGGATATATTTGTTCTGTCGGGGCGCTTTGGACCGTACGTACAACTTGGCGAAATGCCGACAGGTAAAGGCTCAACTAAAAAAGCAAAACCTAAACGCGCATCTATTCCGAAAGAAAAAGATCCTGCAACTGTGACATTGGCAGACGCATTGCACTACTTGGCCTTGCCGCGCACGTTGGGCGCGCACCCGGATACCGGCGAAAGCATAACTGCAAATGTCGGACGCTTTGGACCGTACATTGCTCACAACACAAAACCAAAACCAGACTTCCGCTCGCTCAAAACCGACGACGTGTACACCATTACGCTCGACCGCGCGCTCGAAATCTTGAAAGAAGAAAAAAAGCGCCGCGGTTTCGCAAAGAAGAAAAAAGACGAATAACCGTATATACTGGCACTATGCCAGAGGTGAAAGACATACTGAACCTCATGAACGGGCCGTCCAAGGAGGACGCTGCCTTGGTGGAAAAGGCCTATCTCTTTGCCGCGGAAGCCCACAAAGACCACAAGCGGTTTTCGGGCGAACCGTACATCATTCACCTCATTGAGACTGCAAAAAGCCTGGCGCGCGTGGGTATGAGCGCCAAGGTTATTGCGGCCGGGCTTTTGCACGACTCCATAGAGGATGTTGGCGTCACAGGAGAACAGATAGAAAAAGCGTTTGATAAAAACGGCAAAGAAATCCGCTTTTTGGTAGAAGGCGTCACCAAACTCGGACAGTTTAAATACCGCGGAGCGGAGCGCCACCGCGAAAGCTTGCGCAAATTGCTCGTGGCAACAGGCCAGGACGCACGGGTGCTCATCATCAAGCTCATGGACCGCTTGCACAACATGCGCACGCTCAAACACGTGCCGCCTGAAAAGCAAAAACGCATCGCGCTTGAGACATTGGAAATTTACGCGGCTATCGCCCACCGCTTGGGTATGGGCTTGGTCCGCCGCGAGTTGGAAGATTTGGCCTTTCAATACGCATACCCAGAAGATTATGCAGAAGCAAAAAAACTTTTGAGCGAACGCGCGGAAGAAACAGAGGAGCGGCTCGAAAAAATGTCGCGTACGCTTAAAACAGAGCTTGCGAAGAACGGTCTCCGAAACTTCCATGTCGAGCAGCGTGTGAAAGGCCTCTGGAGCTTGTGGCAAAAACTCCAGCGCAAAGGCGGCGACATCGAAAGCGTCTTCGACATTGCGGCGCTCCGTGTGATTGTGAATGACGTTACCGACTGCTATCGCGTGCTTGGGTTCGTGCACAACCTGTGGCAACCGCTTCCAAATAAAATTAAAGACTACATCGCCTTTCCAAAACCAAACGGTTACCAAGGGCTGCACACCACTATATTTGCGGGCGACGGCGGCATCGTAGAAATCCAGATCCGAACCAAAGAAATGCACCAAGAAGCGCAGTTCGGTATCGCCGCACACGTTATGTACAAAGAGGGCGTTGGGCCTGGCGGCAAACCGGGTGCACCCCGTCGCGGCATGACCAGTTTTGACTGGATACGAAGCTTGATGCCAAAAATCAAACGTCCTTCACGCACACTTCCAAAAAAAGATGCAACTGCACCGGAGATCGAAGTCCGTCCGCGTGCACGCTATGGCGCGCCTGAAACGCCAGAGTGGCTTTCAGAACTTGAAGACGAAGCGAGCGATCAGGATTTTGAAACAACGTTCAAGACTGACATTTTCACGCATCGCGTGTTTATCTTCACGCCTAAAGGCGACGTCGTCGACCTGCCGGTCAATTCAAGCCCGGTGGACTTTGCTTATGCCATACACTCTGACATTGGCGACCATGTCGCAGGCGCAAAAATAAATGGCAAAATGGCACCGCTCGATACCATGCTCCACAACGGCGACATTGTTGAAATTCAAACAAAGAAAAACGCCAAGCCATCAAAGAAGTGGCTCGACTTCGCCAAAACCACCCTCGCCCGCCGCCACATTCGCAACCAGCTCGAAAGACAAACGTCTACACAAAATTAACACTGCCTTGATATATCAAGGCACTACCCGAGGTGTGCGTGATCGTTCCATGTGCGCACTATCCATGGCGCATGCGGCTGCAATTCTGGATCGTATTCAAAATAGCTGATACCCGTGTTTTTGGTTTTGAACACATTCACTATCTTTCCAGCTTCACGGCGCGTCAGTTCGGGGCCGAAAAGTGCGACAGCCACAAGTATCCGAAGAGTGATTCCGTGCGTAACAACTAAAATATTCTCCTCCGGGCGGTTCGCAAGATACTCAAGAGCTTTAATGACACGCTCTTTTATTTCTTCAAATGTTTCTTCGTCGGAATGTTTTGGATCATCTTCACCAAACCGAACTTCTAACGCATGGAGGATTTCTTTAAGAATTGGATCATCCTTTGTACGTCCATGTCCTGCACTTGGATATCGTCGTTCGATTAATAAATCTGAAGTTTCTACAGGCAAACCTGTTGCTTGTGATATATGTTCAGCAGTCTGCCGAGCGCGAAAAAGCGTGCTTGAAATAATTACATCAACGCCTAATTTTGTAGCGCGTTGGCCAACAAACTCTGCCTGCTCATGACCAAGCTCTGTAAGGGACACTTCATTCTCCGGTTTTAGTGGCCCGCCGGCATTGGCATCGCTTTCACCATGCCTGACAAAATATATCTTTTTCATAGAGAAAAATTGCTAGGGTCGAACGAATTCTCATCGTTCTCTTTTTCTTCTTTACTGCGGTCGTCTAAGAGTTCGGAGGCCTTTTCGTCAGGTGCGGGAGTTATAGCTTCAGGCGAAGCAGAAACAACGTCGTCCGAAACATTGGTAGGTGCGACGGCACCGGACATAGGAGAATCTTCAGCAGAAGATTCTCCGTGTTGAGGCGATGTTGGTTTCTGCGCAGCGGGACCTTGTGCAATGCGGCTTGCAAGAGAAGCAAACAGAATACGAAGATCATCTTCGCCCATAAAATCGATAGAGAGTTTGCCGCCGTTTTCTTTTGGTTCGATCATCACACGCGTACCAAGAGCTTCTGTCAGCTCGCGTTCCATGTCTATAATTTCAGGGCTGTACAGATATTCTTTGCGGCGGACGCGGTCTATAGCGATGCGGCGTGCAATGGATTCCGTATCGCGCACCGTGAGCTTCTTCTGCATGATTTCGCGGAACAGCACGCTCTGCTCTTGCGGCCTATCAACAAGCATCAACAGCGGGCGCGCATGGCCTTCGGAAATTTTGCCTTCGGTTAATGCTGTTTGCACATCCTGCGGCAACGCGAGCAAGCGAATAGTGTTTGAGACATATTCGCGGCTTTTCCCAACTTTCTCTGCAACCTGCACGTGCTTAAACCCAAACTCGTTTACAAGGCGTGCAAATGCATGCGCACGATCCATCGGGTTTAGGTCTTCGCGCTGAAGGTTTTCGATGATAGCGACTTCAAGCTTAGTCTTGTCATCGTCGTAGTCGGCGCGGATGATGACAGGCACCTGGGCGACACCTGCCAAACGCGCTGCGCGCAAACGGCGTTCTCCGGCAATAAGTTCATATTCTGTGGCTAAGCCTCCATCCTGCTTTTCAAATTCTTTTCGTGTGACGGTGAGCGGTTGGATGACGCCGTATTGGCGGATGGATTTTGCTAAGTCTTCAAGCTTTGCCTGGTCGAATTCGCGGCGGGGCTGATATGGGTTTGGTTTGATCTTTTCGGTCTCGACCCAAAAAATCGCGTTATTGTAAAACTCTGACATTAGCGATATTCTAGCATAGCTAGCCTCGTATTTGAGGTGCATAAGCCGGGATGGCGGAATTGGTAGACGCACGGGACTCAAAATCCCGCGATGGCAACATCATGGGAGTTCGATTCTCCCTCCCGGCACCACATTGTTCGCTTTTTAAAAGGTCGGTATAGTGGCCTCGGACGCTCTTGTCCGACTCAAGGGGGAGCAAAACCCATGACGTTGTTCGACGCCAAATGGAATCACCGCTGGGACGCTGGTGGGCGCTTCTGCCTCGGGCTGGATCCGAAACAAGATCGAATGCCTGACCAATATAGGAACGACCGTCCGTACGGTCTTCTGAAGTTCTGCCGTGCACGCGCGTCCAGTGCTGCCGAATATATCGCCGCATTTAAGTCCAACCTGGGTTACTTCCTGTCACAAGGGAGCTACGGGATTAATCAACTCGAGATGCTGTGCAAGCATTTCAAGCACACCTACCCCGACATGCCGATCATCCTCGACTGCAAGTCGGGCGATATCGCCATAAGCGCCGAGCAGTACGCGGAGTTCGCCTTCGACATGCTCGGGGCGGACGCCATGACCGCCAACGCTTACTTGGGCGACGACTCGCTCGAGCCGCTCTTCAAGAAATATCCGGACCGGACCATCTTCGTCCTGTGTCGGACGAGCAACCCAGGCGCCGGCAAGTATCAGGATCTGCTGACCTTCAAAGCGGGTGAACCGTGGAGCAACGCGCGTCCGCTCTACCAGCAGGTGGCGTGGGACGCGCAGGAATGGAATGCCAAATACAGCAACTGCGGTGTGGTCGTCGGAGCGACCGCTCCCGAAGAACTCTCGTTCGTACGCAGCATCGTGGGCGCCATGCAGATCTTGCTGCCGGGCATCGGTACGCAGGGCGGTGATCTCGACCAAGCCGTGAAGAACGGCATGAATAGCAGCCGGCGCGGATTGGTCATCAACGTCGGCAGCAGCATCATCTTCGCTTCTGACCCCAAATCCGAGGCGAAGAAAATTCACACCGATATCAACCGCGTCCTTGCAACGCTCTAATTGCCATGGCGGCCGTCCCACACGGCCGCTTTTCTTTTTTATTAATGGGGTGTACAAGTTTGATATGGCAAAGCCAAAAGTCATAGCAGTTGTGGGGCCGACAGCGTCGGGCAAGACTGCGTTGGGGATTTTTTTGGCGCACAAATTAAACGGCGAAGTTATTTCAGCAGACTCGCGGCAAATATATAAAGGCTTGGATGCTATTGCGCGCGTCCCGAGTAAGAAGGAGCGTGCTGGCATCCCCCATCACCTGCTCCAATTTGCCTCGCCCAAGCGCCTCTATAGCGCCGGCGAGTTTAAAAAAGCTGCAGACAAAATTATATCGAAACTTGAGAAAGATTTTATCATTCCTATAGTCGTTGGCGGCACGGGTTTTTATGCAGATTCACTGCTTCGAGGTTTGGAACTCCCCGAAGTCCCGCCCAACAAAACTCTGCGCGCCCAACTTGCGAAAAAGACTCCTGCACAGCTTTTTGCACAACTTACAAAACTTGATCCAAAAACAGCAGAGCGCATTGATAAACATAATCCGGCTCGATTGGTTCGTGCTATTGAAATAGCGAAAGCGCTCGGCAGAGTGCCCGAACGTACCTACAATCCTGCATACGATGTTTTGTGGCTCGGACTCAAACCAAGCCAAAAAATCCACGAACGTGCAATTCGCACGGGCGTCGTCACTCGTTTGAACAAAATGATTGCCGAAGCGAAAAAGCTCAAATCTATTCTTTCAAAAAAACATATTGCGGCACTTGGGTTTGAACTTATTCCCCTGCTCGCGTATTTGGATAACAAAATTTCTAAAACAGAACTTACCGAGCAACTTATCCGGTCAGAACTTGGCTACGTTAAACGTCAGATGCGCTGGTTTAAGCGCCGCAGAGACATTCACTGGGTCAAAAATAAATCGGTGGCACTTGCATTAGCGAGAGAATTTATACGAGCGCCGCGCGGATAAATCGCTCGTGCATCTCATCCAATTCTTTCTGGTCCATTGCAGTAAACGCATCTGCGGCAGCCTCTGACTGTTCGCGAAAGGCCATGTCCCGTTCCAAGACTTCTGGATGCACTTCGAGCGCCCGTTCGTTGAACCCGAGCAAATGTAATCCATCAAGCGTGCGAACACGCGAAAGCGCCACATATCCCTGCCCATATTCAAAGGCTTGGCTTAAATCGATGACAGCTGAGTCGAGCGACATGCCCTGGCTTTTATGCACGGTAATAGCCCACGCGAGTCGCAGCGGCAGCTGTTCTATCGTAGCCAGCTTTTTGTGGCCGTCCTGCACGGCCCATTCAACGCTTTCAACTTCTATAATCCCGCCTGCCTTGAGCTTTACTATCGGGTTGCCGCTTAGTTTGGAAAACTCGCGCACTTCGCCGAGCGTGCCATTGTAGTATTCGCCCTCAGGGTCATTTTTAGTGAACATTATCTTCGCGCCAACTTTGAGCAACAGTGTTTCAGGCGAAAGGCAGTTGCGTTTGAGTGCTTCCACAAGTGGGGGAGCGCCTTTTGAGCGCATGTCGTAGCGGCGCGGGAGGCCAGGAATTTTTTGCAATTCAGCATCGTTCAGACGGTCGACATTGGCATTGTGCGGGAATAACTTTGTATGGATATTTTTTGCCGGCGGCTCGCCTACGCGGCTTTCCAACTTTTTGCGCAATGCGGTTGGCACATCGCCGCGGCGCATCGCAGAAAGTATGAGCAAAAACTCATCGTCTTCCTGACGGTGCTGTTCTTCTAAATAGCACGGGAGAAGGTTTGCATCCTTCCAGCTCTTTGCGTGGAATGCGAATGGTGAACGCGGCTCGTCATAGGAAATTTCAAGTGTGTCGCTTTGCACAGCTTTAACGACAGGTGGAAGCTGGAAGAAGTCGCCGACAAAAATCACTTGCACGCCGCCAAAGGCTTCTTCCCGTCCGCGGAGTGTCCTCATCACCAGGTCGACCATGTCGAGCGTGTCGGCAGAGAGCATCGAAATTTCATCGATGATTAAAACTTTTGCCAGTCGCACACGTTTTACGACCTTTTCTTTCTGTGCAATTTGGTCCAAGTCATATTCAGTCAGGTGCGGTTTTACGCCAATGCCGCTCCACGAGTGGATGGTGTACCCGCCGATGTGCGTTGCGGCAATCCCGGTCGATGCACACACCGCAGGTTCAATGCCCTGCTCGCGCAAGTACGCAATGTAGCGGTTTATGGTATGCGTTTTGCCCGCTCCCGGTTCTCCCGTTAGGAAAACATTCGCACCTGTCTTCAATATTTCGAATGCCAGGTCTTGAGTCACCAAACTAGTGTACCTCAAACAGATGATGAAAAGATAATATCGGACAGTAGAAAAAACATCTTGTCTATGATAGTTTCTTGGGTAGATCCACACAGGTACTGAAAGGACCTTTACACCATGTTTAAGTCCATCTTGACCGCCCTGTTCCGCAGGGCTGACATCATCCCGGACGGTGGACGTCCGTGGGACCCCCAAATCTACGATGATCGATTCTATCGGGGAGTGGCGCTCCGAGGCGCCGTTGGCCTAGGCGATGCGTTCATCGAGGGTTGGTGGGGCTGCACGGATATCGAAGGGTTTCTCCTTCGCATCGTCCAGTCCCGAGCCTACCGGCACTTCCCGAGGTTTGACCGCCTTTGGAGGAAGCTGCGTTTCGGCGTGCTCGACGTCCAGACCCTCGAGCGTTCCAAGAAGGTCGCTCGCGTCCACTACGACGAAAGCCCTGAATTCTACCGGATGATGCTCGGGCCGAGCTTCTTCTACACGTGTGCGCGCTTCGACGGCGTTTCGACCCTCGAGGAGGCACAGCGGCAGAAGGCCGACCTTCTCTGCCGCAAGGCCGAACTCAAACCCGGCTGGACTGTCGTCGACATCGGTTCTGGCTGGGGACCGTTCCTGGGCCAGGCTAGCGAGAAATATCATGCCAACGGCGTTGGACTGACAATCTCGCCCGAGCAGTGCGCGTACGCCAACGAACACTACGGCCATGTGCACAGCCCGCACGTGGAGTTCCGGCTCCAGGACTACCGCCAGTACTCGGGCAAGGCTGATGCCGTCGTGTCGATCTGCATGATCGAGCATGTCGGCCCCAAGCACTATCGCGAGTACTTTAGGAAGGCGGCGGAGTGGCTCAAGGAAAGCAGCGGCATCTTTGCGCTGCAATGTATCGTCGCTCGCGATCCAGGGTGGGCTATGAACACCTGGCTCGAGAAGCACATCTTCCCCAACAGCCAGCTTCCGCTCGTCGAGCAGCTTGAAGAGGCCGTCGACGGGCTGTTCTACATCTTGGACAAGGAATTCTTCGGCGCCGACTACGTGAGAACGCTTGCCGCCTGGCGGCAGAATCTCATGGACAACCGGCTGGAGATCATGAGGAAATATGGCGAGCGGTTCTACCGCATGTTCGTGTACTATCTCTCAACATGCATGGCCGGCTTCATGTCGGGCAAGGTCGACGTGGGCCAGTTCGTGTTCTCGCCGAATCCTCGGCCAAACTACGAGAGAATCCGACTTTGAAACAAGCGCGATGTGCACCCTCCCGGGTCCGCATCGCGTTTTCTTTTTTAATTTTTCGCTCGTGGCGGGCCGTCCGCAGTTAGTACCCGCAGGTCATTGCCCCACAAGCTCATTTTAACGAACTTTCATTAGAGACTATGAGGCCTCAGCAGCAGAGATGTTTTTCCCGATTTGGAATAAAAAAGAGCCATCCTTGCGGATGACCCTTTGATTTCCGACGATGCCAAATACTTACTTCCGGTATTAGGCAATCGTCGATTGTGCGCGGACATGGTCGTTGGAGAGACCAATCCAGTTGTCAGGGAAGAATCCTTCCGGATCCGGTATCTGCCACTTCACTGTCGGCTCTCCGAGCTGGACGCTGAAGGACTGGTCGGCGCCGAGGACTTCGGCGATCAGGCGATTGATCCCACTCTGAAGCTCTGGTCTGTCGCGGCCGGTGCCACCAAGCTCCGCGAAGAGCCGAAGGTGGATGACCGTGCAGTCTTCCGAAATCCACTTCTGGGTCTCGGGTGACTTGCCGAGGCCGATCTTGATCATGCCTTCCAGGAGGATGAGCTCCCTCGGGCTGGCCCCGTAGTGCTGACGAAAACGCTCGAGGACCGGGATCAGGGTCTCGGTCGCCGCTTTCATGATGCAGCCCTCGAGATCCGGCCCAAAGTTGAGAAACGCCACACCTGCAAAATGCATCTTACTCTCCCTGTCTGTGTGCTAAGTTCGAACTTAACAGTGACATATTCTCTATATACTGTCAAATACCCAAGAGATGCGTCAGCATACCTCCGATACTTTTTGCTTTAGGCGGGCGCTGAGGGAATCGAACCCCCACTAACGGTTTTGGAGACCGTTGTTCTACCACTAAACTAAGCGCCCTTCGACTCGTGAACTTAGCTCACGCAAGCCCACATCGACCAGTCTACAATAAAACGCCCCCAGACGGGAGCGCTCTATTACTTCTTTGCTTCCTTGTGAACCGTAGAAGCTTTGCACCATTTGCAATACTTTTTGAGTTCGATCTTGCGCTCCACCAGCTTCTTATTCTTGGAGGACCAGTAGTTTATACGCTTGCACTTGCTGCAGGCGAGCTTTATGAGTCTGTCCTGTGACATGCAGAGCACTATAGCAGAGCTTGTGGAGCCCGTCAAAAGGCCCGATTAAAAGGCATGGTAACATACAAACCAAGATGCCGGAACAAAAGTCACCATGGCCTTTCATCATTTTTGGGGCAGTTGGCGTAGTGGTTATTGCCGGGCTGGCCTACTATTTTTGGCAAAAAACACAGGGGTCAAACACTCCTTCAAATACCCCACCGACCTCTCAAAACGAGCCCAATAATGTTACTTCGTCAGTACCCTCAGGGACGCAAACAAACACTGATGTTCAAATCACAGCCACTGCAAACATAGATCAGAACTCACTTAATGCTACGTCGTCCAAACCAACAATAACCGGCACATATACAAATGCATACGGCCTTGAAGTGGTCGTCGCAACAGGCGACCTTCCGCTAACCACAGCGCTTAGTGCTTCTATACCTAACGTGGTGTGGAGCGACCGCAGCGACCACGGCGGCAGTGTCATGTTGTCTGGATTGTCTCAAGGCCAATTAAGCTACGGCACATTCTCTAGTAAAGTCGCAAACTCATTGCCAGACGGCACCTACACCGTCGGCATATATTTCGACACAATCTACTATCCACAGACGGATGAAAACATTGCTCGCGATGTGCGAACACTTCTTACGCAGGGCACGCTGACCGTAAAGACCAAGAAATAAACGTAACGAATTAGCGGGAAATTGTCCTCCCAACACTCCAACCTTCTTGTGTGCGCATCGCTGTTGCCACTGCAACAAGCTGTTCCTGGGTGAGGTTATTTATTACTGTGCTTGAAGGGATTCCTGTTGTGCTTTGTACGAACGCTGCATATTTAACAGGGTCATTTCCTGACCCTGGAATGGGTGGCGCCCATCTATAGAGAGCAGCTGCTATCGTCATGTTGCCATTTTGGTATAGAGGGCTTTTAAGGTTTGCGAGCATTGCGTTGAACCCGTCCTCGTAGCTCGCAAAGACTGCGAATCCTCCATCCATTCCTATCGGCTGGTACTGGCCAGCCCCTGCTATCATATTTCCCGGATTGTTTCTTCGCCACGAAGGTGAGCCGTCGATCATCTCGGTCTGCGTGCCATCCGGGTTAGTAATTACGACACGACCTCTTGTGCTCGCAGCAGAAGAACCGATCGTTGCGCTAACAATATCGTTCGTCGTAGGGTTGTAACAAGAACCAAGGTAAAGCTCATACCCGCTCGGACAGAATACTCCGCCACCACTTGAGGGCGCTCCTGTAACAGTTGGTGCAAGGCCATTCCCGCTCAATACAGTACTTAGCGCTTCATCACGCCGGCGTATGTCATTTTGCTGGCTGCAGGAGCTCAAGTTAAAAAAGCTGCTGGGCAAATAGTTGCTGCTTGTGACTGCTTGCAAAACAACCTGCACAAACAGCCATGCACCGAGCGCGATGCAAAAACCGATAAATACGGAAGAAAAAATATTATGTGCGCGGCTTATTCTCTTTACATCCCCGCCCGCTGTAAGATATTTGAAGCCTGCCCAAGCAAACATCGCCACCGAAATCGGAATGGTGACCATGAGCAAAAAGTTGACGATATTTTGAATCAGCTGTGCAAAGTAGCACAGATTGCAATTGGTTGCCTGCAAATAGTAATTAGAATCATACAAACCGGTAAAGCTGGCAGTGCCGCATGGAACCAGCCCAGTTTGCGCCGCCCACACATAGAGCGGCACGCCAAAGAAGAATACTCCGGCGGAGATGAGCGTTGTGCGCGATGGAATGAGTCGCTTCATACATTAGTTGGGCAGCCCGCCGAGCAGCGCCTCTGCTGTGTCTTGTGGCACTCCTTCTGACCGCGTGAGGCCTTCTGCGCTCCAGGCTCCGCCGCCCCACGACACGAAATTCCACTCATTGTTTGTGCTGTCGTACATCAAAAGCGCTTCTCCCCCCATGTCGTCAGCGCCCCACACTTGAAGCGCATATATATCTTCCATGCTGGTTGCTCCAAATATCATTGAAATACCTGCCGGTACATGAGCCTGCACAGCAGCCTTAACACCTGCGACTGTTTTTACTGATTGCGCCGTCCCAACTGCAGCAAAAAAAGTATTCTGTCGAAGAAGGTGAGTGACTTTCCCAGAATATATAACGCACGCAAGCAGACCGCCGAGGACTGCTATAACTATGAGGGTTGCTGTAGAGCGTTTCATATTAATTTACTACACGGTATACACGGCTTTGCGCACCTCTTGAAAACGCAGACATCGTTTGGTCGTTCGTAAAACTGCGCGCGCCAGAGGAGTTTGATATAACTCGGGTGCACCCAACATCTTGGCAAATTCCGACATGCCATTGGTTCCCCTGTATAACGATATCACCCGGCTGGCCTTGCGACTGGTCAACGGGCTGCCCTCTTCCAGATTTGAGCACTGTCTCCATGTCCGGCACACTATCGCCATCAATTGATGAAATGCCTGCGCTGCCGAGAATATTATTTACCGCCCATGCGCATGCTAAATTTCCCCCACCTGGACCGGCAGTGGTTACTGTGCCAATATAACGACTTGTTGCTTGTGAAATAGCTGCCTGAATTTCACCACTGTCAGGCGGTGGCGCTAGAGTCGGACTCGTTGGGTCGCTTGTCACAGTCGAAGGCGCAAGTCCGTTTCCAGAAAGCACCGTGCTGATGGACACATTGCGGGAACGCTGATCATTGAAGGTACTGCAATCAAGATTTATCCAGTTGTTTGCGCTGAAGAAATTAGGATTCGTTACCGTTTGGAGAAACACCTGCACGAACAGCCAGGCACCAAGCGCGATGCAGAAGCCCAACAATACTGCAGCAAAAATCTTGCGCCCACGTTCAGCCCGCGCCGGATTCCCCCCTGCCGTAAAGTACATAACGCCTGCCCAAGCAAACATCGCCACGGAAATCGGGATGGCGACCATCAGCAAAAAATTCACGATATTTTGGATGAGCTTGGCTAAATAGCAAAAGTTACAGCTGGTCGCCGAGAGAAAGTACCCAGGGCCATACGACCCCGTAAACGCGAGCGTACCGCAGGGCGTCAGCGCATCAGCCCCGAACACAACTGCCGCAGGTGTCAGAAAAAATACGCCAAACCAAAAGAGCGGGCTCTTAAACACTTTCATTACACAATAATTGTAGCACTGTTGTTTGGTGCGCCGGGTAGGATTCGAACCTACGTAGCCGTGAGGCGCTTGGTTTACAGCCAAGTGTAATTGACCACTCTACCACCGACGCATATATCGAACATGTATAAAATACATCGTTTCGGGGTTTTTGTCGACTGTTTTTGCCTTATTTTTGGGCTTTTTTGGGGTACTTGACAAGTATAGTAATATAGTGTATTATTACATACGAAAGACAGCTGCGGGAATCGATCCCAAGGCCCCTGCAAGGAGACACACCATGACCACCATCGACCAGATCGTCGACGACCTCTGCAACTATGCTGCGTTCATTCTCAGCATCGATCAGGTCATCGTCGACCTGTGCAACTACGTTGACAGCCTCGCATAACGCGAACGCTGTGACGCAAAAAGCCCCGCTACTAGACATTGTCTGGTGCGGGGTTCTTGCTTTATATATCTCTAATTGTTAGACCGCTTGGAGTTCGTTTGAGGCTACTACCTTTGTGCGACCCTTCGGACCTTTCTTTACATCGAAGACAAATTCCCCTGCCTTGATATCGACAGTCACGCTGCCGCCTGAAAGCACACCGCGGCTGACCATAAGTGATGCAACCTTCGTAAGAATCTTATCTTGAATGAGTCGGCGGAGCGGGCGGGCGCCGTAGTGCGGGTTGTATCCTTCTTTTGCCAAATATTCGTACACGCCTTTGTTGATAGTGAGCGTGATATGCTTTTGCGCCAATCGCTCGACGACCTCTTTGACTTGAATGCCAACAATTTCCTGAATTGCGTCCGGACCCAAAATGTTGAAGATGATTATTTCGTCGATGCGGTTCAAGAATTCGGGGCGGAAGTAGTCCTTGAGCGCCTGGCCGACGCGGTCCTTCGCCATCGCGTAGTTGGCTGCGTCCGTCGCCGATGCCGCGAACCCGAGCTGTTCCATCTTGTCGATGTACTGGGCGCCGATGTTGCTCGTCATGATGATTATCGTGTTGCGAAAGTTCACATGACGGCCCTTTGCATCGGTGAGCGTACCGTTGTCGAGCACCTGCAGAAGGATGTTGAATACTTCTGGGTGCGCTTTTTCAATTTCGTCGAACAACAGCACTGAATACGGACGGTGGCGGACAAGTTCTGTGAGTGCCCCACCCTCTTCGTGGCCAACATAGCCCGGAGGCGCGCCGATTATTTTGCTAACCGAATGCTTTTCCATATATTCGGACATATCGACGCGGATCAGCGCCTTTTCGTCGTCGAACATAAACTCTGCCAATGCGCGCGTAAGTTCTGTTTTGCCGACGCCCGTTGGGCCCAAGAACATGAAAGACGCGATGGGGCGGTTCGGGTCTGCGATGCCTGCGCGCGAGCGCTTTACTGCATCGGCAACTTTTTGCACTGCCTCTTTTTGGCCCACGACGCGAGATTCAAGCACGTTTTCAATACGCGAAAGCTTTTCAGCCTCCTCTTCAAGCATGCGCGAGACAGGAATGCCCGTCCACTTCGACACAACGCTTGCGATGTCGGTTTCAGTAATTTCTTCCTTCAATATGCGACGCGTGCTTTGGAGCTTTTTCAAGCGTTTTGTCTTTTGCTCCAAATCGCGCTCGAGGCTTGGGATCTCGCCGTAGCGGATCTCTGCCGCACGCGAAAGATCCACGCTCGCTTCAGCCGAGTCTGCTTCCATGCGGAGCGTTTCCAATTCCTTCTTTATCGCTTTGATGTCGAGCAGGACCTGCTTTTCGTTCTTCCAGCGCATTTCAAGTTCGCCGGTCTTTTCCTTCAAATCTGCAATGTCTTTCTCAATTGTTTTGGTGCGGCTCTTTGCTGCGCTGTCGCCTTCTTCAGCAGCCTCTTTGCGCAGCGCCTCCTTTTCAACTTCCAAGCGCATGATTTTGCGGTGCGCATCTTCAAGCGCAGGCGGTTTGTTTTCCAAGCTAATGCGCAACGCCGATGACGCCTCGTCAATAAGGTCGATTGCCTTATCGGGCAAGAAGCGGTCCGGAATGTAGCGGGCCGAAAGTTCGACTGCGCCCACAAGCGCGTCGTCGGTAATATGCACACCGTGGAAAAGTTCATATTTTTCTTTGAGGCCGCGCAAGATCGCGGTTGCGTCTTCAACGCCTGGTTCAAGGACGTACACCGGTTGAAAGCGGCGTTGGAATGCCGGATCGCGTTCAATATGCTTTTGATATTCGCGGAGCGTGGTTGCGCCAATGACATGGATGTCGCCGCGTGCAAGTGCCGGCTTCAGCATGTTGGACGCATCCATTGCACCTTCTGCGGCACCTGCACCAATCATGGTATGAATCTCGTCGATGAAGAGCAGTACTTTGCCTTCAGAGCGTTCGATCTCTTTCATTATCGCCTTCAAGCGCTCTTCAAATTCGCCGCGGTACTTGGTGCCTGCAATGAGTGCACCCAAGTCGAGCGATACAAGTTCTTTATCGCGGAGCGAGTCTGGGACATCGCCAGCTGCTATACGGCTAGCCAACCCTTCTGCAATGGCGGTCTTTCCAACACCCGCCTCGCCGATGAGTATCGGGTTGTTCTTGGTCCGGCGCGAAAGAATCTGGATGACGCGTTTTATTTCCTCGTCGCGGCCGATGACCGGGTCGAGTTTGTTCTCGGCCGCCATCTTTGTAAGCGAGCGGGTGTACTTGGTGAGTGCACGATTCTTTTTCTCTGGCGCTGCAGTCGCAACTTTTGAGGATTTAAGCTCGGACAATGCGCGCAGCACGGATTCGCGCGTGATGCGGAAGCGAGCCAGTGTTTCGCGTGCAGCGCCCGGCACATCCAAAATAGCAATTAACAAATGCTCGCATGAGACGAATTCGTCGTGGAGTTCTGTCGCCACTTTTGCAGAACGTTCAAGCGCCTGCACAAGTTCGGGCGTGAGGTACAGCTGGTAGGAGGGCGAAAGTGTCGCACCGCCTGCATTCCCTTCCAAGTTTTCTAGCACGGTGTCTGTGAGAAGCACCATGTCCACTTCGAGCTTTTCAACAATGGTGACGACGAGCGATTCTTCCTGCAGCAGAAGAGCGCCCAACAAGTGCATCGGGCTTACCTGATTTTGGCCGCGTTCGACCGCGAGTTCATGGGCTCGGCGGACGGCCTCTTTTGCTTTCGTAGTGAAATGATTGAATGGAGGCATACGGTTTTGTATTTAGCTAGTAACTACTGCGTTTTCGGAACTGGTTTAGGGTCGGGTTCGGGAGCTTTCGGAACGGTATAGAAGTCGGCACCGTCTGTCAGAGAATCGGCCGTTGAAATGCCAATGAGTTCGCCAAAGATCGTCATAAGGATAGAGCCTGGAGTTGCGGACGTAACGCTTGCTTCAATGTCGGAACCTTTGCCTGGCAGTGCTGCAACGACGCCCGTGCCAACCGTATCTGCACCTTTGCCGCCTATGCGGATGACGCTTTGGCCCAACGCTACCTTACTTACATCAGCCATTTTTATTGCAGTGACCGCAGTGGACGTCCCATAGGCCACCGTCACCATGCCAATAGGGCTTGAGGTTGCCGGCGCTATGACAGTGGCCGGGACGCGCGAACCGTCTGAAAGGATCGCGTCAAACTCTTTTGCGCCCGAGCTCTTGAGCGCGTCGCTGTCGGTGAGCGCAGTGCCTGCCGAGTCGACAATGACTCCGCGCGCAACCAGTGCATCATCGCCATGTGCAGTGATGCGGACAATGGCTTTTTGGACTGCGGCAATAGACTGGGCCGTGAGGTCGTCGTCTTTCACGACAACTGTTTTTTCTGTCGTAACGGTAGCCGCTGCTGCGCCTTGGGTGGCTGGAACGACGGTTTGCACGGTGTGTTCAACGATCTGGTTAATCGTGCGGGTGACACCCTGAGGCGCCTGATTCATGAGCGATACGGTAACAATGCCCGTCACAATGGAAGTCACGAGGCTGACCAACAGCGTGAGCAATATCACTTGATGTTTGGTCAGGTGTTCGAGGTCCATTACGCTCAATTATACAACGTTTTTATATCGTTTTGCAATTTTTTGAAATGCGTTGGCAATAGCAACAGCATCTGCCTTCGTAGCGTCGGGCAACAGTGTAATTCGAACAGCGCCTTTCGCTTGTTCTTCACCCTGACCGAGCGCCACAACGACATACGAAAGTTCGCTGTCGGCAACATTGCATGCCGAACGTGTAGTAATAGCAATGCCTTCTGCATCTAACCCGATGACCGCCATCTCTCTATCCAAACCTGGTATAGAAATATTTAAATTGTTAGGCGCACGATGTTCAAATGAAGGCCCATTAAGAACGGCATCAGGTACACGTTCTTGTATTTCTTTCCACATATAATTCCGCACCTCTGCCACTCTCGCAGCTCGGTCTTCAATACCAATAGACACATCAGCGAGTGCCGTAGCAAATGCGCCGACGAGCGGAATGTTTTCTGTGCCCCCGCGCAACCCTCGTTCTTGTTTACTCCCTGATAGCACTGGCTCTATCGAGACACCTCGATGTATATATAGAGCGCCCACTCCTTTTGGACCCATTATTTTTTGAGCATCGAGTGTCAAAAGATCAACGCCCAGCCGTTCTACTTTTATGTCGAACCACATAGGTGCTTGCGATGCGTCGGTATGAAAGTACAGTGGCAAGCCGCTTGTTCGCTGTTTTCGTGCGTAACGAATTTCTTTTGCAATTTCGCGCAACGGTTCAACAGTGCCTATCTCACTATTTATATATTGAATAGAAACAAGCACAGTATCTTCTGTAATTGCGTCTGCAAATTCTTTTACTGAAACGAGGCCTTCGCTATCTACCGGCAATTCTGTAAGCATCAAGCCTTCGCGTGAAAGTGCGCGCAGTGGCTCGAGCACTGATGAATGTTCTATAACACTCGTTATTGCATGAACTTTTTTTCCTGCACGCAACAAAGGACGCAAAATCCCCTGCAAGGCTAAGTTATTGCCTTCCGTGCCACTGCCGGTGAATACAATTTCATTGGCATGAGCGCCAATGCTTTTTGCCACGACTTCTCTGGCTTTCTCTAACTCATTTTTTGCGGCCACCCCTTCTGTATGTAACGCACCGGCGTTGCCATAGACATCTAAAAGCCGGATGAGCTCGGCTTTTGCTCGAGGAGAAATCGGGGTTGCCGCAGCTGCGTCGGCGTATATGCGCTTCTTTTTAAATAGCATTATGTTCAGTATACTGGTTTTCATGTCGGTTGCTCTAGCCCATACATATTTTCTCAAGGCTGCCTATTGGCTGGGGCTTGCCGCGCCGTGGCTTGCAGCCGGGGCTTTCATCTTGGCCGTCATGGCGCTCATTCTTCAACTATCGCTGCGGCGCCGCCTGACACGGCTGGCGCTGGGCCGCAATGGTTCCATTGAAGAAAGCATCTCAATACTTTTGCGCGATATGCGCGAACTTCAAAACTTCCGTGCAGAGCTCGAAAAATATTTGAAGCTCGCCGAGTCGCGCTTGCGCGGTTCTGTGCAAGGAGTTGGAGTTGTGCGCTTCAATGCATTTGCAGGAAATGGCGCGGGCGGCAATCAAAGTTTTTCTGCCGCATTCATTGACGAACACCATTCTGGTGTGGTATTTTCAACTCTGTATTCGCGCAACCACGTCGGCGTCTACGCCAAGCCGCTCGAAAAAGGCGCATCGACATTTGAACTGACCGCTGAAGAACGCGAGGCGATAGAAAAAGCAAAGCAGTCGCTTGCCGCACACAAACGCCCCGCAGCGAACTAATACCTACCATGTCACCTGAAACCGCCAAAACGCGGGAACGCCCGCCCATAGTCGCCGTTGTTGGCCATATCGACCACGGCAAAAGCACCTTGCTGGACTACATCCGCAAGACTAACACTGTTGAAGGTGAAGCGGGCGGCATTACGCAGCATCTTTCTGCATACGAAGCAGAGCATACGAACACGAGCGGTACGCATCGTATCACTTTTTTGGACACGCCGGGGCACGAAGCGTTTCGCGCAATGCGTTCACGCGGGCTGGAAGTCGCAGATGTTGCCGTGCTCGTTGTCTCTGCTGAAGACGGCGCTAAACCGCAAACGCTCGAAGCAGTAAAACTTATCGAAGAAACAAAGATCCCCTACATCGTCGCTATCACAAAAATAGACAAGCCTGGCGCTGATGTTGAAAAAGCAAAGATGTCGCTGCTTGAAAACGGCATTTATTTGGAAGGATTGGGCGGCGAAGTTCCGTTCATCGGGGTGTCGAGCAAAAGCGGCGAAGGTATTCCTGAACTTCTCGACTTAATTTTGCTCGCAGGCGAACTTGAAGGACTTTCAGTCGATCCGGACCTCCCAGGTTCTGGACTCGTGATTGAAGCACACCTCGACCAAAAGCGCGGCAATACCGCAACGCTCATTGTGCAAAACGGCACTGTTGAGTCGGGCGAGTTCGTCGTGTCAGGCGACTCGTTTGCACCAGTGCGCATCATGGAAAACTACGTTGGCAAACCAATTAAAGAGGCGTTGCCTGGCAGCCCTATCCGCATCGTCGGCTTCTCTACCCTGCCTACAATTGGCAGCACGTGGCGTTGTGTTGAGAGCAAGAAAGAAGCGGATAATGAAGTAGCGGAGTACAAACGAAGCGCAGGCAGCAGGGCTGTTTCCGGGGCTCCACAGCGCGACGGCGCGAGGACTGAGCAGATTCCTAGCAAGGAATCTGTGTACCCGGAAACAGCCTCTGGTGCCGAAGATATAGAAATTCTCTCCCTCCCTATAGTCATCAAGACAGACTTCGCGGGCACGGGAGACGCAGTCATACACGAACTCGATAAGCTTCCGAAGCATGAACGGCTTGAAGTCCGCATCGTTGGCCGCGGCACTGGCACCGTGACAGAAAAGGACGTACAGCTCGTTGGCAGCGGCAAGACTCCAGGCATCATCATTGGGTTCAATGTCAAAGTCGACCGCGACGCAGCACAAACTGCAGAATGCATAGGTGTCACTGTGGCAACCTTCTCTATCATCTACGAACTCGCAAAATGGCTTGAAGAAGAAGTTGAGAAGCGCCGCCCACGTGCCAACATGGAAGAAAAGACCGGCTCGGCAAAAATCTTGAAAGTATTCAGCGTTGTTAAAAACAAAGTTGTGCTCGGCGGCCGTGTCGACGAAGGCGAGATTTCTGTAGGTGAGGACATCAAAATAATGCGTCGCGATATGGAAATCGGCCGCGGCTCAATCACCGGCCTTCAGTCGCAAAAAGTAGACGTAAAGAAAGTTGAAAAAGGCAGCGAGTTTGGCGCAATGCTCAAAATAGATTTTGAACCAGCTGCCGGCGACACTATTGAATCGTTTGAGGTTGTGATTCGATAAGACTCACCATAAATTGAAAAACAAATCATGGAGGGAAATCGCAACGAAAAAATTCAGACAGCCGTGCACGAAGTCGCTGCCGAATTCTTGGCAAAGGAGGCCGGGCCGCAGTCGCTCATTACCGTAACGCGCGTCATGCTGTCGTCCGATGCCAAGAGCGCAACCATCTTTATCACCGTTTTGCCGGAAAAGGCTGAAGCCGCTGCGCTCGATTTTGCACAGCGCAACCGCCGCGAATTAGCGGACTTCTTCCGCACCAAGATCCGCGGTGCCTTCCCTCCCTTTTTCGAGTTCAAAATAGACTTAGGCGAAAAGAACCGCCAGCGCCTCGACGAAATTTCATAAAAAGAATAGGAGCCCTCATAGGACTCCTATTGAACTCAACACCTGCATGAGCCGGCGTTGAGCTTTCTGTGTACCTGGCAGCCAGCCATCGAGCACCGACGTGGCTAGGAAAAGCAGAGCTCCTGACACCACGGCACAAATAGCCCAAAGCTTGCCCTGCAACAAGACGATGGGAAGCGTACTCACGATCCAGTAAAAAGCTATTGGGAACGTGAGCGTGTGCCAGATCTTCCAGGGCTCCAGCTGTACATCGAGCGGATACTTTTCTATGCGCATCTCCCACCAGCAAACCGCCAGCGAAAGCACTGTGCCCAAAATCAGCACGCTCCAATGCCAGGAAGAGCTTGCCCAGAAATTGCCGGGGTCGGCATCTGCCAAGACGCTCGCCGCTACTGCCATATAGCCAGGGTACACGAACGCGTCGCATACCAGGAAGTTGAGATACAGGCGCCGCAGTGGGAGCCAGTATCCCCATTCCCAACATATGAGCGGATACGTAACCCCGAACATAACGAAGAAGGTCGCGAACGCCGCAACAAGCGGGCCGTGATCCAAGACACTTGAGATGACGGGAAGGCCGCCAATAATTTCTGATACTGACATGACACCTCCGAACTGTTTCGGAGTTAATAATTACACAATTTTCTACTTTGTCAATACTTCGTGAGTTTTATTTTTTAAACCTTTCTAAAAAAAGTGAAGTGCGATAAAGTTATCCCATTGGCCACGTGGCGAAGAAGCAACGCGACGGTCTGCAAAACCGTTATGCGAGGGTGCGAATCCCTCCGTGGCCTCCAGTTTTTGCCGGGGTGATGAAATGGTAGACATAGGGGACTTAAAATCCCCAGACCGCAAGGTCGTGTGGGTTCGATTCCCACCCCCGGCACCATGGAAGATAGTCGCCTGCTCTCTCTTTTTGAATGGCCCGAATATCTGTTCTACCGACTCTTTAGAGACACTACAAAACCAGAGCCTGTTGGCGCATCACCCGTCGGTGCGCGATATGGCATATGGCCCATATATTTTGAAGAGTATCGGAGCAACACCGAACCCCTTCTTCATGACACGCCGCCTGGTCCAAACCGCATCGCCGTTTGGCATCGGAGAACGCGCATGGATGTGCCGCGCGGATGGTTGCAGCTACCCTGGCTACGCTCGTCCATATATATCGGCTATCACAAGCTCGCGCCCGGTTATTTCACCCGCTGGTCAAAAACTGCTCGCTACTATCGAAAAAAGTGGCGCGACGAATTGCTCGATAAAAAATATAGAGTAATCTCCCTTTCATTTGATGAGTTCGCTCGGGCATATAGCAAAAGCACCGTCGCCTCTGAGATACCGACATACGAGCTCAAAAAATTACAAGCTCGCCTTGAGCGATTCCCTGATTCTGTACAGATGTGGGGAGCAGAGCGCATACGCGACGGCGTCATAGTGGGAGGCCATGCCGTGTTTGATGGCTGCAAAGGACGCGCAAGCGCATACAGCTGCGGTTTTTATCTCAAAGAAGAGCGCATGGACAATGTCATGCTCGGGCTCATTGACCATTGGTTCGCTGACGCCCTTTCCCGCCATGTTGAAGTGCTCCATTTCGGAGCATTCGTCCCGCCGCATGAGAGCGGCACCAAACGCGGAAAAGGCATCTCACATTTCAAAGCGCAATTCGTCACAGACTACCTGCTCTACCAACCTCCTTTGTTCAAATTTTTGCGCGGCACTATACTAAGAAAATAATGGGGACAGAAGAGGAGCACGATACGACAGCGCCGGAGTGGTTCGCCCCGCCTGAACTATGGCCTGAATTTGGCATGATAGCCCTGCCTCCGCCGATATGCCGGCGCGAACGTACACCAACGAGCACCCGTTGGTGTTTATGGCCTATATGTTTTGAACTCTTTAGTGGCGATGCTGAACCTGATCTTTCCCATGCTCATTCTGGAGCGCTCGCCTATAACAGAATAATAATGTGGAAACGCGTGCGCCGCACGGACGTCCCGCCGCATTGGCACAGTATATGGCGCCCACAGTCGTGGCGGAAAGATGGTTTGGTTGAACTCACAGACTCGAATTACCGCCTTAGGTGGAGCAAAGACGCGCAACGCAATGCAAAAAAGTGGGACAAACATCTGGGGCGGACGCATTCCATAAAACATGTGTCATTCGAAGAGTACAAAGCGGCGTACAAAAAGAGCCGTACCTACAAGCACGTCGGCGTCTACCTTCTTGCCACGCTTGGACGCCAGTATGCATTACCAGAAGTGCGGCCGCATATAGAATTTTTTGTTGTGGAAAATAATGAAACAAACGCTATAGTTGCAGGAAACGCTATCATTACCTCCCCGACGTACAATAGCACCACCCGTATGTGCACGTTTATATACGAAGAGGCACGCAGCACAGAAGCAATGACAGGGCTCGTTGACTATTGGTTTAAAGACTCGCTAAAACGCGGCATTAAAAATCTTGTCTTCATGTATTTTTGGCAACCAGGCGAACCGCGTGAATGGAAAGGATTCTCTACATTTAAATCCCACTTTGTGGAACGCTACATTACCTACCCGCCAATAGTATGGCGATTCCAAAAAGGCAGGCTTTTTTAAAATAAAAATTAATGGTATTGTTTTGCTGTTCGCGCCCATAGCTCAGTTGGTAGAGCAACTCCCTCTTAAGGAGATGGTCCGAGGTTCGAGCCCTCGTGGGCGCACCGTTTACACATATGCTGGGGTGGCGGAATTGGTATACGCACCTGCCTTAGGAGCAGGCGGAGCAATCCATGGAGGTTCAAGTCCTCTCCCCAGCACTCGTCAAATTTCCAAAAAACGCTTATTTTCTGTATCTTTTTTAGCTTGACAAAAGAGCTTTTATTGTGATATAATTCTAAGGAATACCATCCATGGCTTCGGCTCTGGAATGGACAGACATTCACCACGCTGCGGCGCTGCCGCACAGACCTTTGAGAAAGGGGTAGACAACATGCTTCTGCCTATCATCATCCTCTCGCTCGTGGCCGTCGCGGCTGCGTGCGCTGTCTATGCATGGCCTTCGGCGAAGAATTCGCCAGCCATGCCAACCTCTCAGTCTGCCGGAATCCAAAAGAAAACTCCGGCAGAGCTTCAAGAAATCGCCATGCGCTATGGCCTCAAGATAACCGGCAAAGCCGGGAATACATGGGATCGACTGCTCATATGGGCAGTCATCGGGCTCATCGTGTTGGTGCCCGATGCGTACATCATGAATCTTCTGGTCGTCTTCCCACCGAAAATCCGGATTGGAATGGCGCTCGGTCTATTCATCGCTGAGTTTTCATGCATCACGTGGTACCTGTCGGTGCCCGTGCCAAAAGTGACTGCAGCGATGGCGATGGACATATTCACCGGCCGCGTGCATGTATTTACACAAGGCTGGTTCAATATCCGCTTGCCGTGGGAGGTTGTGAATCCGGACACCGACTACATATCGCTTCGAAGTAGTACGTTCGGCCGGTCCATCTCGTTCCCCACAATGGACGGGCTGACCGCCACCTTCCCCGAGCCGACGGTTCGTTGGCGTACATTCGGTCCGCTGCTGTTGGTGCACATCAGCCACTCAACAGAAACAATCAACGAAGGAGCGTTGGATATCTTCGAGAGCGACGCGCGCGAACAGGTCGCCAAGGTTACCATGGACGAGCTGTCAGCCAAGATTCCTGACATCCAGGTATCGCTCATCGAAGCGCTTGCGGGCACGGAACAAGTGGCTCCGGCTGGCCAGTCAGGCCTCGCAGCCTCACAACCCAAAGACAGGGACGTGCGCGGCAGCAGCTTTGAAGAACAATACGGGGCAACCGTAGAACGTGTCGTGCTTGGGACTCTCAAGCTGCCGACAGACTATGCTGAAGCTCGCGAGGGCGAAATCACGATGGAAATCTATCGACGTACAGCAAGAAAGAATGTCGAAGCCTCGATGGTAGACGGCAAGCCAACGACGACCTTCCAGGACGAAATGGACAAAGTGATGCTGAATGCCAAGGAAAAGGGCATCAACCGGGATGTGAGAATCATCCGGGTTGAAACCAATTCCGAAGCCACTGAAACAGCCAAGCACATCGGCGGAGGCTTCGGCGCCTTTGCCGCAGGCTTGGCAGCAGCGTTTGGAGGCGGCAAGAAAAACGACTCCAACGGTAACCACGGCCATGACAATCACGGAGGAGACCACTAATGGACCCCGTACATGCAAGCCGTCTCGCTCCGCCGCTGATGGTCGCTGCATCGCGGAGAGCGTCTCGCATGATGATGGTAGTTGGCCTAGCGATAGGGGGCCTGATATTCTTTGGCTGCCTTATCTGGGGAATGGCGATTGTGGATTCCGGTGCCTGGCCCCCAACAGCCAATCAGTCGCAGACGCCAAACGCCGCCTGCGACAGCGTACAGCGGAACATGCGGTTCACCATGGTTCGCACCGTGGTGAACCCATCGGGCACCTGCAGGGTGGGTCTAACCTTGCAGGGGCACCTTGCCTGGGTCTGGCAGAAGGGAAAAACTGCAGATCAAGACAAGATATTGATCTGCGACCCAAAGTTGCGAGATCCAAACCGGCTGTGTCAGGCAATGCCGGATTCGATCGAAGCGGTTGCGGCCGCGGACACGGAGTTCAATGGCTCCGTCCAGCTCCTGCCGCCGTAGAATCGTCCTGCATATCCTTTTCTGACAACATCCAGCGCCAGAACCCTCTCAAGGGCTCTGGTGTTTTCTTTTTCATTTCAAAAATTACGGAAGTTTGGCTCCCAGCGTTGAGGCGATAACTTCAATGATGCTATAGGCTGAGGCCATGATAAACATGCCTATAACACCCCAGAGCATATGTTTTTTGCCCTCCTCTCGTGCAGTCTGGTTGCCACGTACATCAAACTCAAACAAAAATTCTGCAACACCGAACACAAACACCAACAAACCCACTCCAAACAGTAATGCCAGGAGTGGGTTTATGATTATATTCGAGAAAAGATTGACGAGAGTTTTCAAGATTGACTACTGGGTCGGGATAGATGGCGCATTCGGGCGAACAGCATTACCCTGGCCGTTTTGGTTGATACCAAGTGCTGAACCTGCGAAGTTTACAATGCCGTAGAGCGATACCATGATGAAGAACGAAACAATACCGGCGATCATGGTGTTACGCCCTGCCTTCATTCCCTTTCCCCCACTTATATATTTAATAAGACCCCAGAAGAACGCGAGAATCGCTACTCCCACCAAAAGCGGGATGAGCATGTTGATGATGCTCCCGACTGCGCCAATGAGAGTTCGGACGTTTGATAATTGTGCTGACGCAATAAACGGCGCAACTGCAAGGAAAAGGAGGCCTATCGAAGTAATCTTCTTCATACTCATTCTAAATTAATATACTTATAGTGTAACAAGCGCACTCACCCGCACAAGACCCTCGTGTGGATAGATTATAGCGGCTGTGTGCCCCTCTGGAGCTCTTGTGCCGGAGTGCCAACAAACACGGCTGTCTGGAGCAATCTCACAAGTCCCCAGAGTGAAAAGAGAACGAATAGTGCTATTAAGCTCCATAAGATTGCCTGACGGCCTTGTATCCGAGCTTTCGAATCTCCGCCTTTGAAAACGAAGCGGACAAGCGCATAAAAGAAGAAAAGAATCGCAAACCCTATGAGCGGCCAGATGAGCAGGTTCATTAGCCCTATGAGGCGGGAAATGACATCTTTAAATGTATCACCTGCGCTTAAAAGTGTATTCATATTATTGACATTGCCCTATCTGGGAATTTGGCTGTCCTGCACCGCTCGCCAGGCTGTTAAAGGTGTTTGCCACAACTTGTCCTAAAAGCCACGCGCCCATAAAGATCGCAATACCCAGTACCGTGTAAAAAAGATTCTTCTTTGCCTTTGTCAGCGCTTCTTGATTTCCACGTGCCCATACAAATAAAAAGCCCGCGTAGACCAAAAATACTACCGCCACAGGAACGGCAAGGGCCATGAGTCCATCCAAAAATATCTTCAGCGCCCCGCAAATGGTGCTGGCATTGAGAGGATTTTGGAATCCCACACCGCCACCAGCTGCCTCTGCGATAAGCGGCATGCACATCAAGGTCACAGTGGTTGAGATATAGCCTAGTGTTTTCATTGTCCTGTGTGTGATATGAGCGCCTGGAGAGACTGCGCGGCATCTTGCACCGCCGTGTCAGGCAATGACTTGTTGCTGACCACCGCATCCACCATCGTCCTAAATATAGCATCGCTCGCGGCATAGTCGGGGTCGATCCAGCCGCGTGCAATAAGCGATGACTGGTAAAAGACGGCCTGTGCCGCATTGGCTGACGTGTCTGTCGGCACATCAAGGCGTACAGGTGGAAACCCGAACGCTGCCGCAGCTGCACCAACGGCTGTCGCGCCCGAAAGTTTCTCTGCTATAGTAAGCGCACCAGTTGGGTTAAACGCCGTGCGCGGAATGGCAATGCCGGTAAGCTGCCCGAACGTAAGGGCGGTACTATTGCCCTGGATCTGGGGCAGGAGCGCTACCCCGATATTTAAGTTAGGGTTTCGCGACAAAAGATCCGGATAGTCGCTTGCAAACCCAACATAGAGAGCCGCATCCCCTGCTGTAAATGCGTCGGTTGATTTGGGCAGTGAGCGATTCCACGAATAGGTAACTTTTGATGGGTTGGCGAACTCGGTATAAAACTGCAACGCTGACGATGCTGGATTTTCGGGAGCCCCCTGTGGTGTTTGGCCAAATACGGACCTAAGTGCACCCGTCTGGTCGTATTGTGTAATACTGTCCCCCGCCTGCATAAAGAGCGCTGCCACTATTTGCTTTGCATACGCAACATTGTCCCACGAGCCCATCGCTATGGCACTCTTTTTGACATTGTTGTTTGCATCTAAGACCGTAAGCTTCTGCGCGGTTGTAAGCAAGTCGTCCCAATATTTTGGCGGCTGCCCCAATCCTGCCGAAGACACGAGATTGCGATTCCAATACAAGACCATAGGATTTATAACAAATGGCAATGCGAAGGCGCCATCAGCAGTCAAGAAGAGCTGGCTTTCTGCAATGTAGGAAGAGACGTAGGTTGACTGCGATACCGCGCTGTATGGAATGACAGAAAGCTTGTTAGAAAAGGCGTTGAGCTGGTCTTGGCTTATGAGCACAAGGTCAGGCCCTGTGCCACTGGCCATTGCGTTTATAACGTCGCTGACAAATGTAGCGGCTGGGCGTTCGACATACGTGACGCTCTGATACGACTTGTCCTGTTGGCTAAGGTCATTGATAAGCTTCGACATCGTGCCGCCGTCAAGCGTGCCCCACACGACCACATTGCCGATGTTGTTGCTTTTAGTGGTGTAGAGAGAAAATGCGACAAGGCCGCACACAATAAAAAAGACGAAGGCTCCCGTAAAAATAAGTTGGAAGTTGGTCATTTTCATAAGCTAGCGAGTGAGAGAAATGAAGTTTACTTTAATTTCCGAGCGAGCGACGCTTATATAAATGCGGAGCATTTCTATAAGCAGTATAGCTCGTCATTCTGCCTTCTTTCGAACAATAAATCCCCAGTGGTAGCTCCCTGCAGGCACGGCTTGAACGAACGCGAGCCCTGCGTTTTCAAATAGTTCGCGCGCGGTCGCTTCTTCAATAACGTGCCCGGGGTGCGGGCCCAAACCTCCAAACGAATCGGTCCAGTCGATAACGAGCGCGCGGCCACCCGTTTTGAGCAATCGTTTTACTTCGCCCACGGCAGCAGTTTTATTTTCGGCGCAAAACAGCACGTTGGTTAAGATACAAAAATCAAAATGCCCGGCTGGGAGGTTGCTGCCGCCAACCGTTTCAATATCGCCCTTCATTACCTCAATATTGTGTAAACCTTCCGCCTCGCCTAAGTTTTTGAGCCGTGGCAGCATGTCCTGATTTGTGTCCACTGCCCACACTTGGCCACCTTCGCCTACGATGCGCGCCGCAGCGCGAGTAAAAAAGCCTGAACCCGCGCCCAAGTCGGCGACAATCATGCCTTCATGCACATGTGCCGCATTCAGAGCATCAGTAGGATGCAAAAAACCCGTTTCCATTGCCCCTATTGTACCGCACTATTTAACAGCCAAACTCTGTGCAGGCTGTTCGTGAGCGACTTGGACTTTGTGTTCGTGCAAAACAAATGCGCCCCAGAGCGAGTACGCGATGACGGCCGCGAGCGCCAAGGCGGTCACCCCGCCTGCATCTTTATGTTTAGCCGCCATCCTTCTCATACTCTATATAACGCACACGGAACATGTTTATTACATGAATCTGTTTACAAAGGAAAGCCCTTTGTGGCACCAATAACAGCGGCGCAGACTCACCCAAAAAGGCGGCCCCAAAGCCGCCTTTTTCTTTTATATGAATTTGACGAGGACGGTCCTCGTCATTCACTACATATAGCCCAAGCGCTTAAAGAGCGTCGCGGACGGCGGAGTCACCTCGTCTTCTTTTAATTCCGAAAGATCGGACCATTTATATGTCTCAAATTCGTACGGGTCGAGGGTGATTTCAACTTCGTCGGCATTTTTGTCTAACTGCACTTTGTAGACGAAGTATTTCATCTTTGCAAACACACGCTCGCCTGTGTCGCGCAAAACCTTTTCAGATTCTCCGCCGCCTTGGTCGTCAGTCAGCTCAATTGGGCAGTTCGAAATATCGAGTTGCAGCTCTTCCTGCATTTCGCGCACGAGCGCTGTTGTGTGATCTTCGCCCTCTTCAACACCACCGCCAGGAATGTGCCATTTATGCGAATACACCGAGTTCCCATTGGTCCTATATGCCTGAAAAAGCTTCCCGTCTTTGGAAAAAATCAGTGCTGCTACTACATCCCTCTCAATCGTCCTCATATGTGTGCAGTTTAATACTTTTTAAGATCGCCGATAGAGGTATAGAAATGGGCGTCGATGCCGAGTGATTTTGCGGTGTCAACGTTATGCTGGTCGTCGTCAAAATAGGTAACATCGGAAGATTCAACGCCAAGCTGCTGCAGAACAGCCGCGAAAAACTCTGGTTGTGACTTGGTAAAGCCAATATCGGAGGAAATAAACGAGCCGTCTAGCTTCCCTTCCAATTTTTTCCAAATATATTCTTTTCGGTATTTTTCTTGGTCGGTTGCGAGATAGCACTTCACGCCTTTTTCACGGAAAGTTTGGGCGACCGCAACCACGTCGTCATCTAGGCGAGCTTCTTCAAACCAATACTCCAAAAACTCTTCAACACTTTTGCTCCAGCCCCATGCCGGAAGCCTGTCTTTCAACTCTTCTTTCAAATCCGCCTTACCTGTTTGGCAGAGTTTGAATGGCCCTCGAAAGAATTCGAGAACATCTTCTTTTGGAGCACCATATTCTTCGGCAAATCTGTCACTAAAATATCCGTCGGTCTTTTTCAGCACCACTCCGTCTGCATCAAGCAAAACTACCTTTGGCATACTATCTTGCAGCTATTACTTCTATTTCAAGTGAGGCTCCGAGAGGAAGTTTTGAGACTCCAATTGCTGTACGGGCTGGCAATGGGTGCTTGAAATATTGTTTATAAATCTCATTGAGGGCTGGCAATTCATCAAGATTTGTTAAATAGAGACGCGCTTGAATGATATCAGTATTCGTTAACTGTGCCTCTACCAAAATTCGTTCTATATTTGCCATGACTGCAGTGAATCGTTCTTCAATAGTCTCACCAATAAGATTCAAATTCTTGTCTGCATGGATCTGGCCAGAAACAAATATCAGACCTTCAATTTCTTGAGCCGAGGAGAGGGGTGCCGTTGAAAATTCTGATGAGCCGTATGCTTTTTTCATATTTGTTTTACTTGCCCTAATCCTTCCAAAATTTGAGCGTTTGGCAAGGTGGAAAGAAAGGTTCCTGATACCAATAGTTTTGATTTACGGACACCACTGCCGATGATGAGTTGTGGCGATTCAGCAACGGCTTTGTCTATATAAATCGGCCAGCTAGCCGGAAGGCCAACGGGCGTGATGCCTCCAAATTCCATTTCCGAAAGCGAAACCGCTTCGTCCATTGGCGCGAACGAAATCTTTTTAGTGCCAAGCACCTCGCGCATCAAACCGTTCACATCAACGCGGGTCGTGGCCAAAATAACACACGCAACATACTGCACTTGCACCTCGCCTCCAGTTGTTTCGCTATTTCCTTCAGAGCCAGCTCCGCTTTTCTTCGCTCGCAAAATTACGCAGTTTGCAGCCACCTCCGGCCCAATCTGATATTTTTCACAAAATGCAGCTGTGTCCGACAAACTCGGATCAATCTCACTTACCCCAACCCCATCCGCCCCACTGACTTTTCCCAACGCCTCACTCACCTTTCCCGCAACCATCTCCGGATGCTCCACTGCCTTCAAAAATTCAAGGGTTCCTAGGGTCATTTTAAAATGCATTACTGATTTTACTTGCTCTCACAAAATATTTCCCTTTTTCTGTAAATTCTATTAGATTTTGACCTCGTGGAATATTGATAAGATTTACTCCATCAAGTAAGGAAAGATCATCTGGTGAAATATAATTTACCTCATATTTCTCAGTACCATAATAACCACGATGGCCGTAGATTATCTTCTCAGCGTTATTGATAGCTGCGTCAATGGAAACTCCCTCACTGCGCAACAGATTATACTCAGAATCCCATTTTTCTTGATCAGTTGTTGCCCTATCTATCTCACGTTCAGTTTTTTTCTGTTCAACTTTTTCAGTGGCAATATCTTTCAAAGTTTGAGATCGTAGTTTTTCCTGATCCAATAACCATTGATTATGTTCAAGTTGTTTTGACTGGAACATTCTTTTTCGTTCAAAACGACTTTCAAGATAATAGAAAAGTGCCCATTTTTGGGCATACGGGAAAAATAATATCGCAATGATGGTTAGAATTGCGGGTGGAAGAGTATGCCACAGGAAGCTAGTGAGTCCATCTAAAAATAAACCGTGTCCCCAATGAAGATATAGATTGGATGTTACATATTCAACTCTGGGTTTTTCAAATAGGGCAGAATTTTCTAAAAATATTATTTGAAAAAATTTCCAATTCCAAACGACAAAAAAACCTACGTACGTAAAATACAAAGGGCTACTTGTCTTTTCGCTAAACCATTTACTTGCAGAAGGCCAAAAACCATCCATGCCCGAAGCATGACACCTTCATATTTTTTGTCAATTTAGAGACAAACGAAGCTTGCGATTGCGTCGCCGTCGCGGAGTTTCATGATGCGGACGCCTTGGGTCGAGCGAGATTGGGTTTTGATTTCATCGAGGCCGGTGCGGATGACTTGGCCCTTTTTGGAGATAACAACTATTTCTTCTTCGCCGCCTTCTGCACGAGTGATGAGGCGCGAGGTGATCAGTGGGCCAGTTTTGGTGGTCATCTGCATCGTCTTGATGCCCGAGCCGCCGCGGCCCTGAACTTTGTATTCATCAATGCCGGTTGCCTTGCCGTAGCCGTTCTTTGAAACAACGAGTACTTCTATATTTTTAGCGCCTTTTGGAATCACGTCAGCGCCGACGATAACATCGCCTGCGCCCAACTTCATCGCGCGGACGCCGCCAGCAGCGCGGCCCATCGGGCGGATGTCGCCTTCTTTAAATCGAATTGACTGGCCCTTTGCAGACGAAAGGAAAATTTCATCTCCCTTTTCTACCAAGAGTGCTGCAATGAGCTCATCTCCTGCTTGGAGTTTGATTGCAATGAGCCCCGAGCGGCGCACATCGTGGAACGACGTCGCATCAACCTTCTTTGCGATGCCTTTTTTGGTGATCATATAGAGGAAGCGCTCGCCTTCTTTTTCAGTCTTGCGCATCGGGAGCACCGACGAAATCTTTTCCGTGTCAGTAACAGAAAGGAAGTTCACCACGGCCTTGCCCTTGGTCGAGCGTTTGCCTTCCGGAATGTCGTACATCTTGATTTGATACGCCTTGCCAAGGTCGGAGAAGAACAAAAGGTCCGAGTGCGTCGATGTCGTGAGGAAGGTCGTCACGAAGTCCTCTTCCTTGGTGTTTAGGTCAATCACGCCCACGCCACCGCGCTTTTGCCTGCGATATTCGTCGGGGTTGGTGCGCTTTACGTAGCCGCCTGCCGTGAGTACGAGCACCTGCTCCTGGTCGGCAACTAAGTCTTCAACATTAATGACGCCTGCTGCGCCTTTCATAACTTTTGTCTTGCGGTCGTCGGCAAAGCGCTTGTTTGCTTCAACAATTTCGGTCTTCACCACGCCAAGCATTTTTTTGTCGCTTGCGAGCAATTCGGTCCACTCCTTGATGCGAGCCTGGACTTCATCCAATTCGTCTTCAATCTTCTTGCGCTCGAGGTTTGCCAAACGCGAGAGGCGCATTTCTAAAATTGCCTGCGCCTGAATATTTGTGAATTTAAATTTCTTAACAAGATTTACTTCCGCCTCTGCAACATCCTTTGATGCGCGAATAACTTTGATGACCTCGTCGATGTGGTCGAGCGCTTTTGAAAGGCCGAGCAAGATGTGCTCGCGTTCCTGCGCCTTCGTGAGGTCAAAGAGCGTGCGGCGGCGCACAACTTCGCGGCGGTGTTTGATGAATTCCTCCAAGATGCCTTTGAGCGACATCGTCTGCGGCACGCCATCAGCAAGCAACACCATGTTGAAGTGGAAGGTATCTTCAAGCGCCGTGTGCTTGTAGAGATAGTTCAAAACTTTTTGAGGATGCGCGCCGCCCTTCAATTCGATAACAACACGAATGTCCTTGGTCGACTCATCGCGAAGGCCGCGAACACCTTCAAGTTTTTTCTCGTGCACCAAGTCGGCGATGCGCATGATGAGGTCGGCTTTGTTGACGCGGTACGGGATGCTCGTGATGACAATTTGGAAATCGCCTTTTTTGCCTTCAACAATTTCTGCATTGCCGCGCGTAACGACGCCGCCGCGGCCTGTGCTGTAGGCATGCAACAAATCTTTTTTATTGAATGCGATAGCGCCTGTCGGGAAGTCGGGGCCTGAAATGTGCTCCATCAAATCTTCCGTCGTCGCCTGCGGATTTTCTATCAAATGTGTGAGTGCGTTCGTAACTTCCGTGAGGTTGTGCGGCGGGATCGACGTTGCCATACCAACGGCGATTCCCAACGTCCCGTTAAGCAAAATGTTTGGTACGGCTGCGGGCAATACTTCCGGCTCTTCGAGCGTTGCGTCGTAGTTGGGGCGCCAATTGACGGTGTCCTTCTCAAGGTCTGTGAGCAAAAGTTCTGACACGCGCGACATCTTCGCTTCGGTGTAACGCATTGCAGCGGCCGAGTCGCCGTCAATTGAGCCAAAGTTGCCCTGGCCTAAAATCAGCGGGTAGCGCATCGCAAAGTCCTGCGCCATTTTGACCATCGCGTCGTACACCGCGGCGTCGCCGTGCGGATGGTATTTACCAAGCACATCGCCCACCACCAATGCCGACTTGCGGAAGCGTGCACCTGGAGTAAGCCCCAAGCGATGCATGGTGTAGAGAATGCGGCGGTGTACGGGCTTCAAACCGTCGCGCACGTCAGGCAAGGCACGCGAGGTGATGACGCTCATCGCGTAGTCCAAATACGACTCGCGCATTTCTGCGGAGATGTTACGCCCGACTACACCTTGTTCAATTTTTTCCTCATCTGCCATACGTCCGTTCTATCGTTATTAGTAGTTGCTGAATGTGCTCGTCGCCCCGACAACCTGCAAACCGCTGTCATTGGTGCCATTTGTATCTGCCGCACCAACGCCTGCAAGCTGTGTCTGGTCTGAACTTCCATTTGTTCCGTCAGTCGAAGTTATATTTCCTGCACCGCCAAAGCGGAGCGGTAGCGTCGTGATCCACACAACAAACGCAAGAGCCGTGAGCATAGCCGCGACTTGCACCGCATGCTGGCGGCGATGATGTGTCGGCTTTGACTGAACGTGATCGAGGTAGCGTTTCAACATAGATTTATGCAGAGAGAACGATTATTTCCGCTTCTTTGCCGTCGAGGTCTTTCTTCTTAACCGTGAGCTTTTCAATGCTTTCGGTTTTTTCTGCGCCCGCCTCTTTCAAAAATGATTTGAGCGACGAGGCATCATACTGCATCGGGATTATTGCTTTAGGTTCCAACCCCACAGCTAACTTGTATGCAGCTGCGTAGTCGAGCACGCCTCCCCCGCCCACTGGCACGAAGAGGATGTCTATATTATCGAGCTCCTGCTTGGCAGCCATTGGCATATCTGTCGTGCCCAAGCTGCCCAAGAAGCAGAGGTTCATTCCTTCAAACGCCACACTATATATAGTATTGATGTGCGTACCTCCACCGTAGTTGGTTTCTGAACCGAACCCGCGCACGCCAATTTCTTTTATTTCATATTCGCCCGGGCCTTTGATGACAAACGGTTCGCGTTCGCCGAAGCTCGCGTTTTCAGTTCCGTTGAAGTCTTCATGGTTTTGGCTCACGAGCACAATGTCCGAACCAAAGCGTACGCTCTTTTGTTTGGAATCTTTTGAGGGAAGGTTGAAGGCCAAGGTTAAATCGCCCTGGGAAATCTTAAAGCACGCTCCCCCGAAATAGCTGATTATCACCCCTTTATTATAGCATGTTTTCATCAAAAAATCAGTCCATATTTACTAATTTGAAGGCTCCGCAAACTTGACTTGACAGAAAAAAATGGAGTGCGTATAGTGATTGTGTCTGAAGCAGCAACAGGAGGCTACGCAGACAAAATGACGATCCGTTTGAATTTGAAGTCCTTTACCCACATTGCCTCGATCGACATCGTCGGCACCGGCCCCGCCAATGTGACCCCCAGCGGCCCGGTCCACAACGTCATGATCGACTTCGGCGCCATCTACGACGCCATCTGCCCGGCCTGATCGCCGGCGCGGCCGCCGGGGATTGATTCGCATGAGTGCATGAATCACTTCATGCATCAGGCCCCGGCTTCGTTCCGCCCCTCTCCCATGTGTCTTTTTGGGAGAGGGGCTTCGACTTTATACACCTATCAAATTTGACAAAAATTGGATTCGTGAGAAAATATAAGCAGTAGCGTACAACCACTTGATAGCGCAGAGGTGGTTATGCGAAATGTACCGATTGAAGTCGCCCTCGCTAGACTACGGGACGACAGACAGGCTCTGCGCCTCATGGGGCGTAAGGGCGGCAAAGTTGCCCAACAAAGAAGGCGCGCTCGAAAGGCTGCTCTCGAGCAAGAGTTTGCTGAACGCGCCTTCCAAGCCAATGAACATCTCGCTCCGGTGGACGACAGCCCACAGAGCCAGATTTTTTTACAAATCGACTAGACGACCCCTCGCCAGAATCCGGCCCGACCACACTCCGCTGTGCGTCGGGCCAATCTCTTTCCCCAGTTTCCCAGCTCGACAAAAATACGTTATGAGATTATGGTGAAGATGTTCGGGCACTCGCGGGGCCGAACATGCGCTTCCACGCAGCAGGGAGTGTCGTGATGAATTCGTACATCGCGATTCGTGGTTCCCCCATCAACAAGGAGATCTTTTTCGCACTTGGGCGATGATCGCCAGCTAGAGAGCGCCGCTCTGGCTGGCCTATATTAGGCGCACTGGGCCACTCGGCCCGAACAGCCCCGGGGACAGGACACCCGGGGCTCATAGTTTGTATATCTTGCAAAGCCTCCCTTTCTTTTATATAGTGTGCGCAATAGAAAGCCTCGTGCTTTTTATTAGCAAGCGAGCGAGGAGGAGAAAGTTTATTTTCTCTATCCGAGCGAGCGCAGCTAATATGCTTGCATATTAGAAACAGCGCGTGAAGGTAACCTCTAGCCCATCTCTCGACTAGCTCGAGACAAGCTAGAACCCCCACCGTACAAATCAATAATTATATGGCAGAGAAACTTGAAGAAGGGTCTATCCCGTCGTCTGTAATGGCGATGTTCGCAGAGCAGGCACAAATGCCGCCGAAAGAAGGCGACATTATTGAAGGTACCGTCTTGGCGCTCGACCGCGCTAAGCTCTACATCGACTTGCCTCCGTTTGGCACCGGCGTCATCTTTGGCCGCGAATACATGAACGCGCGCGAAGTCATAAAGCGCGTCAACGTTGGCGACGTGGTGCAAGCCAAGGTCATCGCAACCGACACTAAGGACGGCTACATCGAGCTTTCGCTTAAGGAAGCGCGTCAGGCAATTATCTGGGCTGAAGCTGAAGAGGCAGTCAAAAACAAACTTCAGTTCGACTTGATGGTTAAGGAAGCAAACAAGGGCGGTCTTATCCTTGAATGGCAGGGCATCATGGGCTTCCTCCCGGCGTCCCAGCTCAAAGCGGAACACTACCCTCGCGTCCAAGACGGCGACAAGGACAAGATCCTCGACGAACTCCGCAAACTCGTTGGCACCAAGCTCCCTGTCTCGGTCATTTCAGCAATGCCAAAGGAAGGCAAGCTTATCTTCTCTGAAAAGGGTGCTGATGATAAAGAAAAGCGCGAACTCATTTCCAACTACCAGGTTGGCGACACGCTTGAAGGCGAAGTCACCGGCATGGTCGACTTCGGCGTCTTTGTGAAGCTCGAAGAAGGCTTGGAAGGCTTGGTCCACATCTCTGAAATCGACTGGGGCCTCGTTGATGACCCGCGCCACTTCTTTAAAGTTGGCGATCGCGTCAAAGTAAAGATAATCGACATCAAGGAAGGCAAGATCTCGCTTTCAGTCAAAGCACTCAAACCAAACCCATGGCAGGAAGCTGCAGGCAAATACAACAAGGGCGACAAAGTCGAAGGCGTTGTCATCAAATTCAACAAACACGGCGCACTCGCATCTATTGAAGAAGGCATTGCAGGCCTCGTGCATGTGTCTGAATTCGGCGGCGAAGACAAGCTCCGCGGCTCGCTCGAGCTCGGCAAGCGCTACCCATTCACCATTTCCCTCTTTGATCCGAAGGAAATGCGCATGGCCCTCGCATTCGCAGGCGACAAGAAATAAAACAGATAGTTATAAAACAAAAAACCTCCGCATCGCGCGGAGGTTTTTTGTTTGCCATCGAGTCAATTCGACTGCGCGACATGAGTATTAGTACTCCTTTAGTATACCTTGGTTCGAAAAGTCTTGTCAATAACGAAGCCGGCAGAGGGAATCGAACCCTCGACAGCAAGTGTACTAATACTCATGCCGCCCCAGGCTACCGGCTTAGCTAAACGCTAACAGAACGCATATCAAATTTTGATAAAGTTACCTGCTCAAGTGTTCGTGAATTACACTCCATTTCCCTTTTTCTTTTAGCAATACATTCGTTCCCCGACCTGAACCACTTTTTAGTTTACCTTTTACTTTTCCTTTCCAATTGAATATATAACTCACCGTTGCCGATGCCGGTGTGTAAGCAACTATCTTAACTTTCGATATCGAATAGATTTCATTTTGAATAGAATCCCATGTTTCGACGAAGGCTTTACCAATTTGTTTCCTGCCCGCAAAGGTTCCGTCAGTAAACCAATACACCGCTTTGGGATGTATTAAGGGCGCGACGTTTTTGAACTCGTGAGAATTAGTTGCTTTCTCATATTGTTTTAAGAAGCTGCGCACTTCGTCTTGCTGTGTATGCATATTTACTGCCTAGAGTGAATCTCCATGGTCGCGCGGTCGCGACCATCGGTCACAAGAAGCTCGATCGCGTCGCGCACGAGCTTTTTTGATTTCTTTAATTTTTCTTGTTCGCTCGCTTTGAACTTACCAAGCACAAACTTAACGACATCATCTTCGCCAGATGGTTTTTTGAGCTTGCCTGATGGTGTTGCAGGAGAAATGCCGATGCGAATTCGCACGTAGTCTTTTGTTTTGATAGCTTTCTCGACAGATTTGATGCCGTTGTGTCCGCCCGATGACGAGCCAAATGAGATCTTAACTTTCCCAAGTGGCAAATCGAGCTCATCTTGGAGCACCGCAAACATTTCTGCCTGTTTTTTGCTTGTGACAAGCTTCTTAAACGCAGCGCCGGAGTTGTTCATGTACGTATCAGGCAACACGACAGTGACTTTTTTGCCAAAGAGTGTTTTTGCGTCGCCGTTCTTCTTCTGAATCTCCATCAAAAACTCACGTCCGACGTTGTGGCGCGTCCCAACGTACTCTTCACCCGGGTTCCCGAGGCCTGCGATTATCCAATTCATTGCAAAAGTGTATCACAAAACCCTCCTAGCGGCGGGCAAGCTTGCATTGGAGAAAAAGAAGCGTACAATTGCTCCATGCCAGAGGAGAAACGTGAGAATTTTTTCACCGAACTCCTGAAATTTGCTCTCGTTGCAGTCGTCATCGTCCTCCCGATGCGTCTTTTTGTTGCGCAACCCTTCATTGTGTCGGGAGTTTCCATGGTGCCAACATTCGAAGACGCGCAGTATCTCATCATTGACGAGCTTACCTACCATTTCAGCAGCCCCGGGCGCGGCGACGTCATCGTATTTCGCTATCCTAAGGACCCGTCGCAGTTCTTCATCAAGCGCATCATCGGGTTGCCAGGCGACGTCGTGCACATTCGCGGCAATAACATTTCAGTTACCAAACCCGATGGCTCGTCCGTACAACTTGATGAGTCATACGTCGTAAACCACGGCAACGGCAGCGACACCGACTACACCGTACCGCTCGACCAATACTTCGTGATGGGCGACAATCGTCCGGAAAGCTCTGACTCTCGCATTTGGGGCATGCTTCCTCGTAATGACATCGTCGGCCGCGTGTTTGTTCGCTTGCTTCCCATCCAACAAGTCGGTGTGTTCCCAGGGCATCACGCCGAGCCGCAGTAATTACCAGAGGTAACTTTACATACCGTGAGTGCACCACAGAGACTTTCGCCCGCATCGTTCATAAAGCACGCTGCAGATGTTTCGAGTTTTTACGGATTCCGCCCTGTCAAAGAGGTGGAGCGTTTGGTACCGAGCGTCGACCGCATTCGAGGAAATCATTCGTTTGCTGCGGCAGCTCACATGACGTCTGCATTGCTCGCGCAAAAGCCTAAGGACCCTATTCTTTCCTACTACGCATCCCCTGTGCCCTCGCACATGCCTGGCGCATACTCGCCAAAGGACACGGGTGAATTTGGGTTGCAAGTGTCAGGCTCGCCCGACAGTTTGGGCGAAGTGCTTATATTGAAAACACTGTTTGCGATACTGAACGAGTGGGGCGCAGGCGTCTCTCGCGTACGCATCAACACGCTCGGCGACCGCGACTCAAAGAATCGCTTCGAACGTGAGCTTTCGGGCTTTATGCGCAAGCGCGGAAACGAGGTTGGCGACTGCTGCCGCGAAAATCTAGCCCACAATCCATTCGCGCTCTATAACTGCCAAGGAGAAGCATGCAGAACTGTCATCCAAGAAGGCCCTCGCGCAATGAACTTCCTCTCAGAAAAGAGCCGCGTGCATTTCAAGGACGTTCTTGAACATGTTGAAAAGCTCGGGCTCCCCTACGAACTTGACGACTTGCTCGTGGGCGACGAACGCGACCCGCGTCTTGTATTCGCACTCGACCTCGAAAACGACGACGCAACAATACTCGGCACACACGGAGGCCGCTACGACGACTACCTGCGCAAATTAAGCAACCGCAAAGAAGGCAGCATGGTGTCTGCAAGCATCTTCTTTCGCAAAAAAGGCGCCGTCCGTTCGCATTTTACCCCCCATGCAACATCTAAAAATCCAAAAGTGTACTTTGTGCAATTAGGCACTCGCGCCAAGCTTGAGGGTTTGACCGTCGTCGACATGCTCCGCTCGGCGGGCGTGCCTGTGGCGCAGTCATTCGACGCCAAGAGCCTCACACCGCAGCTTGAGTCGGCAAAACAGCAGGGCGTGTCGCACCTCATCATCATGGGCCAACGCGAAGCGCTCGACCACACAGTCATCGTTCGTGCAGCGAACAACTCGTCCCAAACCATCGTCGAACTCGCTGCCCTGCCTCGATTCCTCAAAACAATTAAGGTCTAAAGCCGCCGCCTTGCGCAAAAAGGGCCTGCTGTGGTATGGTATTTCGACATGGCAATTAACGCAGAAGTCACCAAAAACGATAACGAAAACCCAGTGAACTTGATTCGCCGCTTTTCCAAGCGCGTACAGGGCACGGGCCTTATCCAGGGTGCACGCAAGCGCCGCTACTACAGCCGCGTAAAATCGAGCGAAGTCCGCAAAAAGCAAACCCTTAAAGTCTTGAAGCGCCGTGAAGAAGTGCGCGAGCTTATCAAGCTCGGCAAGATGCCGGAAAAGCCGGTCCGTGGCCGCCGCCGCTAAACCCTCCCGGGATGCGCATTCCCTACAAACAAATAAAAGACTCCGTTCTGGGCAAGGAATACGATTTATCCCTTGCCTTTTTGAGTGCCAAGGAAATGCGCGAGGTCACTATCAAAACCCGCGGCTACGACAAAGTGTCGAACGTGCTTTCGTTCCCGCTTTCAAAAACGTCAGGCGAGATACTCATCTGCAGGAGCGCGGCCAAGCCCTTTAGTATCGGCTACCTCTTTATCCACGGCCTTTTTCACCTTAAGGGCCTCAAACATGGTGTTACAATGGAACGCGAAGAGCAGAAGACCTTACGCAGGTTTGGGCTCGTGAAGCATGAGCAAAATCGTAACAGGCATTGATGTTGGAACGTACCATGTAAAGGTGGTCATCGCCGAAAGCGCTGACGACCCGCGGCAACCGCCGCGCATTTTGGGCACCGGCTATGCAGAAAGCCGTGGCATGAAGCAGGGCTATATACTCTCGGGCGCGGAAGTATCACGCTCTATTGCCGCAGCTGTCGCACAAGCATCCAAAGCCGCACACGTAAAAGTTAAAAAAGCGTTCGTTGCCGTTGGCGGCACAGGGCTTGATGAAGCGTTCTCCCGCGGTGAGGCAGTCGTGGAGCGCGGAGATTCAGAAATTACCGAACGCGATATCCCGCGCGCCATTGCGGCGAGCGAACGGTCGCTTGCGCCGGCAGTCATTTTAAATAAAAAGATACTGCACACGATTCCTCTGCGTTTTTCGGTCGACGGAGTCAAAGTGCTCGCCCGCAACCCTGTCGGGATGAAGGGCATGCGCATCGCCACAGAAACACTCTTCATCACCTGCCTTGAGCGTCATGTGAACGATTTGGTTTCTGCAGTTGAAGACGCTGGCATTGAGGTCGAAGATATCGTTGCGGCACCATTGGCGGCAAGCTTTGTGGCACTCACCAAAATGCAAAAGCGTGTTGGCTGCGTACTTGCAAACATCGGCGCGGAAACCCTTTCCATAATCGTATTTGAAGATTCGACGCCTATTTCGCTCAAAGTATTTCCAATAGGCGCAACCAACGTCACAAATGACCTAGCGCTTGGGCTGCGCATCGCTCCTGAAGATGCCGAACAATTGAAACAAGGCGCAGTGCTCGGCGCTCCATACCCGAAAAAGAAAATAGACGATATCATCGCCAAAAAAGTATCAGAAATGCTCAAGCTTGTTGAAGCGCACTTGAAAAAGATTGGCAAAGACGAACTTTTGCCCGCTGGCATCATCCTCACAGGCGGCGGCTCGCTCATTCAAAGCGTTGCCGATCTCGCAAAAGCAGCACTTCGCTTGCCTGCACGCACGGCAAGCCTGACCGAAGGCACGACAACCAAAATGCAGTTGAAGGACGGCTCGTGGGCAGTGGCCTACGGCCTCACTATTTGGGGCCTCACCTCGGGCGGCGACTTGGAAGTCCGCGATGACTCCGGCCTTTCCGACCTCGCCCAAACCTTCTGGCGCTGGTTCAAGAAGTTCCTTCCGTAGCGCCCAATACAACGGGCGTTTGTCAAAGTTTGCATAGCCATTAGAAGTGGTATACTTTTCCGGCATTACATTACTAAAGAAATCAGGGAGATATGGCACAAGTACAACCAGAAATTGAAGCATTCGCACGGATCCGGGTCGTCGGCGTTGGAGGTTCAGGCAACAACGCAGTCAACCACATGCTCGAGAGCAAAGTGCGCGGCGTCGATTTCATTGCCATAAACACCGATGCGCAGGACCTCCACCACTCCCTCGCAAAAAAGAAGATTCATATCGGCAAGAACCTCACGCGAGGTTTGGGTGCCGGCATGAACCCGGAACTTGGCAAGCGCGCAGCTGAAGAAACAAAAGAAGAAATTCAGCAGTCTATAAAAGGCAGCGACATGGTCTTTGTTGCATGCGGCATGGGCGGCGGCACGGGCACGGGTGCTGCACCTATCGTTGCAAAGACCGCAAAAGAACTCGGCGCACTCACCGTCGCAGTTGTCACCAAACCATTTTCATTCGAAGGCCAGCAGCGCATGCGTTTGGCTGAACAGGGTTTGGAAGACCTCCGCAAAGAAGTTGATGCGCTTATCGTCATTCCGAACGACCGCATCTTGGCAACCGTCGCAAAAGAAACAACACTCAAGCAGGCATTCGCTATCTGCGATGACATTTTGAAACAAGCGGTTGAAGGAATTTCCGACCTCATCACCCACCCAGGCATCATCAACGTCGACTTTGCCGACATCCGCGCCGTCATGGACAACGCAGGCTCGGCACTCATGGGCATCGGCATCGCATCAGGCGAAGGCCGTGCAGGTTCAGCAGCACGCGCTGCAGTTTCCTCGCCATTGCTTGAACTTTCTATCAACGGCGCAAAGGGCGTACTCTTTGCTATCGCTGGCCAGGACGACCTGGGCATGATTGAAGTACACGAAGCTGCAAAGATCATCACCGAATCAGTCGACCCGAACGCAAAGATCATCTTCGGTGCAATCAAGGACGACAAACTCAAGAAGGGCGAAGTCCGCGTCACGGTCATCGCAACGGGCTTCCCCGCAACCGGCGTTATGCCGCGCGGCGCACAGCTCTTTACCTTCCCGAGCCGCGATACCAAAGAGGCAGACGTTCCGCCTATCGGCAAAATATTCAATGCTCCTACTCCTTCTAAAAAGGAAGAGCCTGTTGTTGTAAAAGAAGAAAAAGAGGAGCCCCGAAAAGCTCCTGCTGCGGAACCAGAGGCGAAACTCAAAAAAGATGAAGACGAGGAGGACGAATGGGGTGCAGTGCCTTCCTTCCTCCGCCGTCCAAAAATTAAATAAAATTAGAAACAAAAAGGTCTGCAAAAGTGGGTAAGACTTGGGCTAGCGCCCCGGAGCGCACACTTTTGTGGATCTTTTTGTGATACACTGTCTCAACTTATGCACGATCTCATAATCATCGGTGGCGGGCCTGCAGGCGTTGCTGCAGGGGTGTACGCTGCACGCAAGCGCCTCAAAACTCTTTTCATAGCAGAAGCAATAGGCGGCCAAAGCACCGACTCGGTTGAAATCCAGAACTGGATAGGCACGGAGAAGATTTCCGGCATGGATTTGGCAAAGGCTCTTGAAGGACATTTGAAAGCCTATGCGGCAGATGTCGTTACATTGAAGCTCGGCATGCGCGCAGAGAATGTTCAAAAAATCGACGGTGGTTTTTCTGTACAGGTTGGAAGCGATACACACACCGCAAAGGCTGTTCTTGTTGCAACTGGCGGTTCGCGCCGCAAGCTCGATGTGCCGGGTGCCGCACAATTTGAAAACAAAGGCCTCACCTATTGCGCGTCGTGCGACGGCCCGCTCTTTGCCGGGCAAGATGTGGTGGTGGTTGGCGCAGGCAATGCCGGGTTTGAAAGCGCTGCGCAGCTCTTGGCCTACTGCAAATCTGTCACGCTCTTAAACCGCAGCAGCGACTTTTCAAAAGCCGACGCCGCAACCGTTGAAGCCGTGCAAGCTCATGCAAATTTTAAAGCAATGTGTGACACCGTTCCTACAGAAGTTAAAGGCGAACAATTTGTTAAGAGCGTGACGGTCAAAAATACCAAGACCAGCGAGACGACGGAGCTCCCCGTCGCAGGCATCTTCGTTGAAATCGGCATGATAGCAGCAACGGCATTTGTAAAAGATTTAGTTGCACTAGACGAATGGGGCCGCGTTAAAGTAGACGGCAAAAGCCAGCGCGCAAGCGTCGAAGGCATCTGGTCTGCCGGAGATTGTTCAGATGGCCTCTATCATCAAAACAACATCGCTGCGGGCGATGCTGTAAAAGCGCTCGAGGATATCTACTACTGGGTCAAAGCCCACTAATTTTTGTGAACCAAGTGCGTACTAATTGGAACCAGTTGGTTTTGGAATTATATTAGTGGCAGCAATTTGGAAGAAATTTGGAGCTTGAAAAGCAGTAAACCCCAGACCGAAGTCTGGGGTTCCCGTTGAGGCGTATCGGAGCCTTAGGTGAGCGTGATGACCACGTCACCATCGTCGCGGCCATAGCCGTAGCGGGCCTCGCAGGTACCGATCGCCTGGTCGGACACCTCGTCGAACTTGGACGGCTCGATTGTGATACCGAACTCGTCCAAAAGAACATTGAGGTCGTCGACCAGCGGACCGTTCATGGTCTTGTTGAGCATCGCATAGGTGAAGCTGCGCTTGCCCATCGACGCGCCGTGCTGGTCGAAAATCTCGTAGCTGGTGTCGTTGCGGCTAGCCGAACGACAGACCACCTTGAGCTCCACAGGGAGACCCAAGACGACACTGATCTGGAGCTGGTGTTTGAGACCCTCTCCGACCTTCTGGGATGTGATTTGCATGGCGACCTCCTAATTTGCCGGTTTTCATCTTATCATAAATATATATTATTGTCAATAGTGGTTCCAAATAGCAAAAAACTCCCTTTTGGGGTCTCCAAACGGCGTTACAAAATAAGCTCAAAAATTTGTGACCCTACGGGGAATCGAACCCCGATTAACGGCTTGAAAAGCCGGCGTCCTAACCGTTAGACGATAGGGCCAAGTGCTCTGCATAGTATAGGTTTTTTGCCGAAATTGCAAAATATTGGTACTGTAGTGCAACACGGAGAGGTGGCTGAGTGGTCGAAGGCACCTGACTCGAAATCAGGCATGTGGGAAACTGCATCGAGAGTTCGAATCTCTCCCTCTCCGCCGAGATTTTTAAAGAGCGTTAGCGATTATAAAAATCCAAGTGCACTTGGCGCATTATGCCAAGGTGCCGCCACCCATACAAAAACCGACTCCGCAGATGGAGCCGGTTTTTGTTTTCGGACTCGAATTTGAAAAGCTTAAGTCGCCTATACATTAACTATTAGCTTTGCCTTATTTCCCGCAAGCTTTCTTGGTGATACTCTGGCGACTGCTCTCGTATAGCGGTCCACACTGACAGCACCGCGATGGCGATGCCGCCAATCACGAGCGTCCATGCGAGCGCTGCCGTTGATAGCGCCAAAAACGGGACTATCACGGCTACAAGCCCCAGGACGGCGGTTACCCATTGCTGTCACATAGAGTTTCCTCGAATTTAATCTCTCGTAATGTCGACCGCAGTGCCTCTCTCTTTTCCGCACTGCATGAACACTATACGAAATAGCTTCTGTACCCATCATGAACTCTTCAATATGGTTTTGCTATACTGGTGCCATGAACAGAGTCGTACACTTCGAGGTCCATGCCAAAGACATGGAAAAGATGCTGAAATTTTATCAGGATGTGTTTGGGTGGAACATTACAGATGCGGGCGCAGATTATGGCGGCTACCGGATGATAGCAACAGGCCCTGGGCCTGATGACATGGCGAAGGGTGTAAAAATGGAAGACGTCGGCATTAACGGCGGTATGACCCCGCGTGTGGGTGACCTCCCGAAGCCGACCGACGCAGTAAATGCGTTCGTATGCATCATTGGTGTTGAAAATATCGACGCAACGATAGAAAAGTTGAAGGCCGCTGGTGCCACTGAAGCGTTTGCAAAAATGGAAGTGCCACATGTAGGCATGCTCGCCTACTATCGCGACCCGGAAGAGAATATCTTCGGGGTTTTGCAGCCGGGCGGAATGAATCAATAGGAGTTGAATGCGGCCCCAAAATATTGTATTTTGGGGTTCTACGCGCGGTTAGCTCAGTTGGTAGAGCATCCCCTTGACGTGGGGAGGGTCACAGGTTCGAGTCCTGTATCGCGCACTCGATGAATATTTTGGCTATTGAAACATCCTGCGATGAGACAGGCGTAGCTCTTGTTTCTGGAACGAAAACGGAGAACGGTTTTGCATTCGCAGAGCTCGGCGCCTTTGCCCTTAACTCGCAGGCGAAATTGCATGCAGAATTTGGCGGCGTCTACCCTAACCTAGCCAAGCGCGAACATGAAAAGAATTTACCTATCATTTTAGAACAGGCTCTAAAAAATGTTGGCGACGAACCCATAGACGCTATCGCTGTCACACAAGGGCCTGGGCTCGAACCTGCGCTCTGGGCTGGCATTACATTTGCAGAAAATTTAGCGAAAGAAAAAAACTTGCCTCTTATTGCGGCTAATCACATGGAAGGGCACTTGATTTCATCACTTGTGCAAGACGGTTTGCTTGAAAATGTTCAACTCCCTGTTTTGGGGCTTTTAATTTCAGGAGGTCACACAGAATACGTATTAATGCGCGAATGGTTCAACTACGAAGTTATTGGCGAGACGCAAGACGATGCTGTTGGCGAAGCGTTCGACAAAGTCGCACGCATGCTCGGCCTCCCATACCCCGGCGGCCCGCAGATTTCAAAGCTCGCTGAACAAGCTCGTGTTGAAAATATGACTTCTGACTTGGAATTGCCGCGACCCATGTTGCATAACAAAGATTTGAATGTCTCTTTCTCTGGTTTAAAAACCGCAGTTTTGTACAAACTTCGCGACATGGGCGGAGTTCAAAATTTGAGTCATGAGCAAAAGATGGTATTTGCATTGGAGTTTGAAACTGCCGTTGGTGACATCTTCGTTGCAAAGACACGCCGCGCACTTGAAGAAACTGATGCAAAAACATTCGTGATCGGCGGCGGCGTTGCTGCAAATACATATCTACGCGAACGGCTGGTGATGTTTTTGGAAGACGAATTCCCAAATGTAGAAGTCCGGCTCCCCAACCTCGCAATTACTGGCGACAACGCGGTCATGATAGCCGAGGCGGCACTTGCCCGGGCGCTTTCTGGCATAGACGACGTTGCTAAGGAGCCCCTTCGCGCCTACTCCAACCGCTTCTCGATTTTGGCCCCGAAATAAGATATATTTTGGGAATGTCCGAAGCGCCCGACAAATTTAATACCCCCTACCAGCCCCAAAACGTTGAGGGCGAGATTTACAAAAAGTGGGAGGAAAGCGGTTTTTTCAACCCGGACAATTTGCCCCTTCGACTAGACGCTCAGGGCAAGCAGGTCGAGATGGAACCTTTCACCATCATCATGCCGCCGCCCAATGCGAACGGCTCTCTCCACGCAGGCCACGCACTCTTTGTGACAGTCCAAGACATCCTGATGCGTTTTGAACGCATGCGCGGAAAGAAGACATTGTGGGTGCCTGGTGCCGACCATGCAGGTTTTGAAACCCAGGTGGTGTACGAAAAGAAGCTCGAAAAAGAAGGGCGTTCGCGTTTTGAAATGCAGGCAGATGATCTCTACAAAGAGATCATGGACTTCACCCTTTCGAACAAATCATTCATGGAAGGGCAAATCCGCCAGCTCGGCGCATCATGCGACTGGTCGCGCGAAGTCTTTACGCTTGATGAACGCGTTATCGACACCGTCTACGACACGTTCAAAAAACTGAACGACGATGGACTCCTCTACCGAGCACCGCGCATTGTTAACTGGTGTCCGAAACATCAGACGTCGCTTTCCAACTTGGAAACTGAACGCGAGACCCGCACCGACAAATTCTACTATTTAAAATACGGTCCGTTCACCATCGCAACTGCCCGCCCTGAAACAAAATTCGGCGACAAGTACGTTGTCATGCATCCGGACGACAAACGCTATGCGCAGTACAGCCAAGGCCAGCAATTTGAACTTGAATGGATCAATGGCCCTATCACTGCAACTGTCATCAAAGACGAAAGTATCGACATGGAGTTGGGTACTGGTGTCATGACGATTACGCCGTGGCACGACCCTATAGACTTCGACATCGCAAAGCGCCACAACTTGCCCTACGAGCAAGTGATTGATTGGCGCGGCAAGCTCCTTCCTATTGCTGGCGAGTTTGAAGGCATGAACATCAAAGACGCCCGCGCAAAAATAGTTGAAAAACTCCAATCGAAGGGTCTGGTTGAAAAGATAGACGAGACCTACAGCCACGAAGTCCCGGTCTGTTACAAGTGCGGCCGCGAAATAGAACCGCAAGTGCGGCCGCAGTGGTTTATTTCGATGCAGCCGCTTGCACAGAAAGCAATTGAGGCAGTAAAGAATGGCGACGTCCGCGTGTTGACCGAAAATCACGAAAAAATATTGCTCCATTGGCTCGAAAATATTCAGGATTGGAACATATCGCGCCAAATTGTCTGGGGCATCCCAATTCCTGCATGGAGCCGTTCGACTGACGCTCACGGCAAGCAAAGCGAAGAGTGGAAAATCCAGGTTGAAGATCCGGGCGACGGTTGGACACGCGACCCGGACACCTTCGACACCTGGTTTAGCTCGGGCCAGTGGCCATTTGCAACGCTTGGCTACCCAGACTCCAATGATTTCAAAACGTTCTATCCGACGTCGGTCATGGAAACGGGCGCGGACATCCTATTCTTCTGGGTGGCGCGCATGTTGATGCTCGGACTCTACCGCACAGGCAAAGTTCCATTCCGCGATATCTATCTGCACGGGCTTGTACGCGACGCAAAAGGGCAAAAGATGAGCAAGAGCAAGGGCAATGTCATCTCACCTCTTGAGATTTCGAACGAATATGGCACTGACGCACTGCGCATGGGACTCATCGTTGGCAATACGCCAGGCACCGACTTAAACCTCGACCCGCGCAAAATTGGCGCGTATAAAAAATTCGCCAATAAGATTTGGAACATCGCGCGTTTCGTGCTCTCGCAAGAACATGATGGCGAGATAAAATCTGAATTAAAAGACGAGTTCGACGCAATCGCGGCTGACGTCACAAAAGATATCGAAGAATATCGCATCTACATGGCGGCAGATAAGCTCTATCACTACGTGTGGGACCGCTTTGCGGCAGAAATTTTGGAGGAAAGCAAAGGAAAGCCCGAATATGGCGCGACGCTCTACTACTTGCTTGAAAACTCGCTCAAGCTTTTGCATCCGTTCATGCCATTCTTGACCGAAGAGATCTGGGGCTCACTTCCAAATAAATCTACGTTGCTACTGATAGAAACTTGGCCGGTCAACGCTAGAAATTAGTTTATAATAAGGGCGTGGATACGCTTTTGAGTCCTCCTGTCCTTTTGACAGCGTTTTTAGGTGGCGTCGTGCCGGCGTTTGTCTGGCTCTTTTTCTGGCTGCTTGAAGACCGCTGCCACCCTGAACCTAAGCGCTTCATCTTCTATACGTTTTTGTGCGGCATGGTCGCGGTCATCATCGCCTACCCACTGGAGCGTTTTTTTGCCCAATTCACTACCAACCAGCTCCTGATCTTCTTAATGTGGGCATCTGTTGAAGAAGTGCTTAAATTCGGCGCAGCGTACCTTGCGGCGCTCCGCTTTGCCGTCTACGACGAGCCGCTCGACGCGATTATATACATGGCAACTGCGGCGCTGGGCTTTTCGGCGCTCGAAAATGCAGCTTTTTTGTGGGCACCTGTCGCAAGCAATGACACACTGCGCGCATTCGTGACAGAAGACCTCCGATTCATGGGCGCAACGCTTCTGCACGTGCTCGCATCAGTGACCATAGGCATATGCTTGGCATTTGCGTTTTTTTCGCCCGCAAAAACGCGAAAAATGGCTGCAGCAGCGGGACTTATCCTTGCGATTTCCTTGCACACGCTGTTCAATTTTTTTATACTTCAAGGAGGAAAGTCGCCTTCGACATTCTGGGTGTTTATATGCATTTGGTTTGGCACCGTGGCAGCCTTGCTGCTGACTGAGCGCATTAAACAGCCCTCTAAGGACTACTGTTAGCAATAAGACTATGGCAAAGGAAAAACGATCACTCTTTGAATGGCTCACAGGCGGCACATCTGCTGACAGCGACTACGGATTTGAAGACCTCGAAAGCGGCGGTTCAGGCTACTCGCCTGCAGCACGCGCGCAGATGCCTGCAAAAGCTATTCCTGTGATGCAGGAAGAAGAGGAACAGGAAGGAGAACTTGCCGTAGATGTGTACCAAACTCCGACTCACATCATCATCAAAGCCATGATAGCGGGCGTCCGCCCTGAAGATTTGGACGTTTCAATAACACGCGACATGGTGACGCTCCGCGGCAAACGCGAGCGCCATACTGAAGGCACTGCGGGCGACTTTTTCTTCCAGGAACTCTATTGGGGCGCATTTAGCCGCACTATTGTGCTGCCACAGGAAGTTGAAATCGAAGAAGCAGAGGCTACTGAAAAGCACGGACTTCTCACGATAAAACTCCCTAAGCTCGACAAAGGCCGCCAAGCAAAACTTAAGATTAAATCGAACTAGCGAGAGCCTGCGCAAAGCCTCTCGACCGCGCTTAGCGCGGCGAGGCCGGCTTTGCTTCGGCATCCCTCGCCTTTTGTGAAATCTTCAATTTTTTGCTAGTATCCTAGTACCGCTTGGGTAGCTCAGTTGGTAGAGCATCTCCCTGAAGAGGAGGGGGTCGCCGGTTCGATCCCGGCCCCAAGCACCAGAGGTTTACTGCGGCTTCTTAAACTGCTCAAGAAATTGAGCAAATTCGGCCCCAAAATTCTTCGCGCTTTGGCCATTCTTTTCGAAGTCTGCGTAGACTTGTTTTGCCTGTTCAACGTAAGGCTGGACGTAGTAGTAATACGTCGCACCCGACACAGCCACAACAACTATCCACCAAACTATTGTAATAAGCCTGCCCCATCGTGCCGCACTTCGCATCCCGCGCAATATCCGGTGATTTTCTTCCGTAAGTTCTAAATTCTTTTTAACCAGCTCGCGAACCTCCTCAACATCTAGATCCATGCAATTAATATTATCAGTGTTTTTGTGCCCTCGGTAGGAATCGAACCTACATCTACTCCTTAGGACGGAGCTGTTCTATCCATTGAACTACAAGGGCGGCTTACGCTTCGCTATGATACACGAGATCTTCCCCTGGTGAAGCAGCCCCCTTACTTACAAGCCGAATGCCTGGCTTGGAGACTATATGTCCTGCTACGCGAGCTTCTATCCCAAATGCCTGCGCTTCTTTGAGAACTATGTCCGGCTGAGGAGTAATTAGACCCATACCCTGCCCCATATGCCACGCGCCGTAGGCATCCTTGTCGGACACCTCACCAACTTCCTGACAATGAGTGACAATATGGGCAGGACTGAAAAGATTAGAAAGATTTGCGCCGAATCCACTGGGCTTTAATACGCGCTGCAACTTCTCCGGTATGCCACCACCGGTAATATGCACGACGCCGTGGAGTTTCGAAACTCCCTCCCTGTCGAATGTGCCATTAAGATGCGTGACAAAACAAGAATAAATAGTCGATGGGGTTAATACGTGCATACCAAGCGTACTATCATCGAATAGTTGTTTATGCCATTCTTCACCGTATTTTTTGGCAAAAATAGTGCGCGCCAGCGTCAGACCGTTTGTCCGAAAACCGTTGTCTTTGAGCATTACAACTGCATCTCCAACTTCAACTTCACGACCGGTAAACAAATTTTCTTTTTTCCCAAACCAAACACATGAAGCTCCCCAATGATACGGAAAATTGTCCCATCCAGAAACGAGTTTTCCCATTTGAGCAATCTCACCATTAATTATTGCAACCCCCGCTGCATTTGCTGCTGCAACATATCCGGTTGCAAGCTCTCGAATTACTGGAAGGTATCTTTCGTCAGAGCCAAGGGAGGATAAATCAAGATTCGTTCCCACAAGCACCGGTTCTCCGCCGCGCAATACAGCGTCATCACATACCATGGCGAGCAGATCAAACGCTATTGTGTCGTGCTTGCCAACTCTTTCGGCTATCTCAACTTTCGTCCCTGCAGTATCAAACCCGACGGACATATAACTGCCCTGAGGGAGAGACTCCACTGACACCATTCGCAATCCAGCGAAATCTGCAAAAGGGTTGATGATATCTCCAATCAGACCCTTTCTATTTTTCCACGTCTGCCTAGACGCTTCAAACATAATGCGTGACGCTTGGGCCTCGATACCAACATGTACACCTGCGGCCGCATACGCGTCTTCACGCTCCATGTTTACAGTGTACCGTAAAAAATATGTGACAAGACTACGCTTCGATGCCGAGTTTGCCGGCAACCTTTTCGCGGTCAAAACCGACCATAATGTCGTCGCCGATGACAATGACAGGCACGCCAAGCTGGCCGGTCATCTGGATCATTTCTTCGCGCTTTGCGGCATCCTGCGTCACATCGTAGGCCGTGTACTGAACATTTTTCTCAGCAAAAAACTCCTTTGCGAGCTGGCAAAAGTGGCAGGTCGGCGTTGTGTAGATGGTGACGTTTTTCATAGGTTTAAATAATTATTGGACACTAAGTATACCACTTTGTGCGGAATGCGAGAATCGAACTCGCGCCCTATGCTTGGGAAGCACATGTTCTACCACTAAACCAATTCCGCAAATCGCCTAAACTTTACCACGAAAAGAGGGCGTGAAATAGCTGCCCCAGCCACGTACGGCCTCCAGCAGCCTCTGATGTACTTGTAGACGTTTGAGTGACTATTTGGACCACACCTTCGCCTGGCTTTGCCACCCCATAATGTTCGCGTAGCAGCTCTTCCTGGCCCCGCGCCGAAGAAAGCTCGTTCACTTGCGATTCCACAGCAGTCTCCTGGGTTTTAAGATTCGCCAGCTGTGCCGCAGCACTTTGCTGGCCTGCAGTGGCTACAGAAAGCCGACCGTACATGTCCCATGCGCCTTTTACGGCCCCTAGAGTCACAAACAAGAGCAGCAAGGCACCTGCCAGTCGGAGTGAGAAATTAACCAGTTCTGCCCGCCTACTGCGGCGCTTTTTGAACTCGCGCATATATGCTATTGTATCAGGCATATGTTTGGTAATGACCGAAAAAAGCGCGCACGCCGCTTGCAGATATTTACGACCATTTTGGCCGTACTCGTCATCTTGAGCATGGTGCTTTCCTACTTCTCCCTGCTCGTCTAAGCGCTAGTCGCTCTGGATCATTTTGAGGAAGACGTCCTCTGGGATGTTGACGCGGCCGCGTTCGAGCATGCGCTTTTTGCCTTTCTTTTGCTTTTCGCGGAGCTTCATTTTGCGGGTAATGTCGCCGCCGTACATGTGCTGGGTGACATCTTTGGACATTGCTGAAAGCGTGCGTGACGAAACAATGCGTCCCAATGCCATTGCCTGAATTTTGGTTGCAAAGTTTTGGCGCGGCAGAATTTTGTAGAGTTTTTCTACTGCCGCTATTGCCTCTTCGTCAGCGCGATGCTTTGCGATAATGCGGGAAAATGCTGGCACGATTTCTTCCGCAACGTACATGTCGAGCCGCGCAACGTCGGCCAGACGAAGTTCGCGCAGTTCGTATGAAATTGATGCATAGCCTGAAGAAACGCTCTTCAATTTGTCGAAAAAGTTTCGCATGAGCTCGCGCAGCGGCATCACTACTTTTACGCGCATGCGGCTTTCAGAAAAATTTTCAGTGCTTTCGGTCGCCACTTCGTGTTCGAACAACAGCGGCATAAGCGGGCCCATATATTCGGCTGGCAAAATAATTTCAGCCGACACGAACGGCTCCCACACCTCTTTTATATCGCCGTATTCTGGGAATTGCGCAGGAGAATATACTGTATGGCGCTTGCCGTCCCGCGTTTCTACTTCATAGGTGATGGTCGGCGTCGTAACAACAAGCGAAAGATTTGCTTCTCGGCGCAAGCGTTCGGTGACTATTTCCAAGTGGAGCATGCCGAGGAGTCCGCAACGGAAGCCGCGTCCGAGCATGCCTGATGATTCTTCTTCAAATGAAAGTGAGGAATCGGAAAGACGCAGGCGCCCAAGGGCCTGGCGCAATGCCGTAAAATCATCCTGACTTTCGGGATATATAGACGCCCAGACAACGGCCTTTGGTTCGCCATAGCCCGACAAAGGCGTAACTTTTGAACCTTGCATGCGTACAGTGTCGCCGACGCGTGCCAACCCCGGCTCTTTAATGCCTGTGACAACGTAGCCAATAGAGCCCGCACCTAACCCTTCCGGCAGGGGCACTGGCTTGGGAGAAAAACTCCCCACTTCAAGCGCAATAAAATTGCGGCCCGTCGCAGCAAACTCAAGCCTATCGCCTTTCTTCACCTGCCCGTCGAACATGCGCAAGTACACTATCACGCCCTGGTGGTCTGAATATTGGAAGTCGAACACTAATCCTCGAGGTCCATTCTGTTCCTTCGAAAAAGGCTTATCCCCAAACTGCTCCGCAGTTTGGCCGCCCCCGCCTACCTTTTTCTCAGAAACAGAATTGCCCTCTCGTGGCGGTGGCACCCGGTCAATAACAGCCTGAAGCAAAGTCTCAACACCCTCTCCTGTGCGGCCAGAACAAAGAAGGACTTCGGATGGGTCGATATCTAAAAGCAACGCGACCTGGTCGCGCACATCGTCGACATTTGCCAGAGGCGAGTCGATTTTTGAAAGCGCTGGAATTATGACGAGTCCAAGTTCTTGGGCTGTGCGGAGCGTTGTAAGCGTCTGCGCCTGCACACCCTGCGTTGCATCCACAAGCAACACTGCGCCTTCAACGGCAGTGAGCGCGCGTGATACCTCATATGAAAAATCGATGTGGCCCGGCGTGTCGATGAGGTGCAGCAAATACTCCTGTCCGCCGTGCTTGTAGCGCATACGCACCGGCTGCATTTTGATGGTAATGCCGCGCTCACGCTCCAAGTCCATGGAATCGAGCACCTGGTCGCGCATTTTGCGCTTTTCTATGGTGCCCGTGACCTCAAGCAAACGGTCGGCAAGGGTCGACTTGCCGTGGTCTATATGGGCTATGATGCTAAAGTTTCGTATCTGCTGCATACAGGAAGCACACCCGAGTCTAGCATTTTACGAGCTCTACGACGAGATGTCCGTCGTTTCGAGCGCCACCCCGCCTCTGTCGCGGAAACGCCTATGCAGGGCCCCTACAGCCTCTTTAAGCTCCTCATTGCGGAGCAATACAAGTATGCCCAGCACCACACATACGCCTACAACACCCGCAGCGGCGCCCTGGAGCACAAGCATCCACGTTGTGTTTACTGTGCCTGCAATACCCGTGTAGAGCAGTACCATGTACGATGCGGCGCCACCTATCACCGAGGCAGAAAAACTCTGGAATATAAGCGCTGAGATCCTAATGCGCGGTATCTTGAAGTCCCGCATAAAGAAGAAGAGTCCGACGACGAACTCAGCCACCGAGCCGCAGCAATATCCAAGCGCGAGCATAAGCACCACAGTGCCTGGCACATCACCCACACGCAGCAATGACTCAATAAAGATGCGGATGAAGGCGTAGTCGTGGAACGCAAAGGCAAAGCACAGGGCGCTGCCGACAGAAACAACAATATCGACAAGTCCGAAATAAAGAGGTTTTCGTGTATTGCCTGCCGCGTAGTACGCGCGGGCAATAAGGAGCGTGACCGACTGCGCTGCAAGCGAGACGATAAACAATGCAAGCGCTGCGGCAGTCAAACGCGTTGCCGCCCAGTCGAATGCACCTGCCCCCAAGATGACGCGCACGAGCTGGGCACGCAACACTATCACGAACACCGTTGCGGGGATGCTCCAAAAAAATATGTGCCGGAGCGCCGTTTCAATATAACGAACAAACTCCGCGTGCGAGCCTTGTGCATGTAGGCGCGCAAGTGTCGGAAACGCAGCAACCGAATACGAAACACCGATGATGGTCAGCGGCACTGCCTGCAAATTGTACGCAAACATGAATACAGAAATGGAGCCCGCCGAAAGAAGCGATGCGATACCGACGATGAGTAAGAGCGACACTTGAGTTGCCGCAAGCGCCAGCGTTCGCGGAACAGAAAGTCTCAGCACAGACGTAAGCTCGCGGAAAAGTTCACTCAATGGAAGCCACTTTCCTTCTTCTTTCGCGCCAAAAAATGGAAGCTGGATGAGGAAGTGGAGCAACGCGCCCAGCACAACGCCCCAGCCCAAGCCCGCCACGCCCATGTACGGATAAAACGTGAGAGTTCCTAAAATAATGCCGAAGTTGTAGAGAAGCGGCGAGATCGAATAGAGAAAAAAACGTTGACGTAGTTGTGTAAATGCCGCCACGATGTTTGAGGCGCCAAGGAGTATCGGCTGTAGCAGCAAGATTCTCACCAGCAAGACAAGTGACGGGTCATGGATGCCCGGCATCACAAGCGCAATGATCTGCGGCGCAAATATACACACCACGAGCGATATTGCGCCCATACATACAAAAAAGAATATAAGCGTCTGTTCAAGGAACGCCACCACAAGTCCATCCCCTTTTTGTTCAAGCCGTGTCAGTACCGGCAACAAGGCATAGAGCGACAAGAGCGACGCTACCGTCGCGAAGAGAAAGTCAGGTATACGGAAACCAGCATAGTACAGGTCGAGCGTGTGCGATGCGCCAAAGTGCGCTGCAAACAAACGGTCACGGATAAGCGCGAGCAGTTGTGAACAGAGCGCAAAGGCGGCCAATAAGTAGGCCGCCTCGTGCATACTCCGCGCTTCTTTTCCTATGTATGACCACAGCGACCGTACCATTGCACTATCTTACTGTATCGGAGCGGTTTCGCGCGTCTGGGGGCTTGATGTGACTGGAGGCTGTGCCCCGTCGAATGGTGCTTTGCCCTGCCCTAAGTTGCTCAAGATGAGCTTAACTTCCGCATTGTCCGGATTGGAAACGGTCAGGTCTTTAAACTGCTGTATTGCGTCTGGCACGCGCTGTATCTGTACGTACGAGAGACCGAGAAAGTACTTTGCATTTGCATAGTCGTTCTGCAACGCGACTGCCTGTGCAAAAGCTGCAGCTGCGTCCTTGTAGTCAGCTGACGAATAGTACAAGAGGCCGAGTTCGAACCATATAGACGGGACGCCCGGCGCGCTCTTAACCGCAGCTTGTGCTGCCGCTATTGCGTTCTTAGTGTCCTTTCTGTCGACATACAACTGGACTGCGAATAATATTGCATCGGTGTAATCACTCTTAAGTTCAAGCGACTTAGAGAGCGCGCTTTCTGCGGTCTTTGTGTCGCCGTGGACAGCTGCAAGCCGCGCTGCTGCAAGCGGAATGCTTGGGTTAGTTGGATTGTGCGACAGCGCCGTTGCATAGAGGGTTGTTGCAGTGTCATACGCACCTTGCACTCCTATTTGTGCGAGCAGGTCGTAGACCTTCGCCAAGAGAATGTAGGAGCGGTAGTCGTTTGGATTTTTTAAAATAGCTGCCTGCCCAACTGCTGCGGTTGCTTGCACTTGCTGTGCGAAAGCCTGTTTGAGTGTATCGCTTGGCGTCGTGGTTGACTGCACGAGGTCTGAAAGCGCAGCTGTCCCCGTTAGCGTAGCGAACTGGAGCGAATCGATAGTCTGCTCGATGTCCATCGCATGCTGTGCATCTGCAAGTGCTGTGGTCATGTCATTCTGCTGGAGCGCAACTAAGCCTTTGTTTGCGGTTGATTCGCTGAAGTAACGGCGGCCAATGATGAAGCCTGCAAATGCGAGGAACAAGACCGCGACAAGTACAAGGACCGTAGCCGTGGCACGTGTGCGTTTTGTAACTACATGCGCCGGGGCGTCAGCAGGAGTCTTGTACGAGAACGCAAGCAACGCGCCCGACAATGCGAATGCAAGTACGAGGATGTTCTGGCTCGGCACATATATGAGAGCAACAAGCCAGAGGTACAGTGCTCCTGCGGCGAGAGAAAGCCCCATGGCCTTCTCTTTTGGTTCGTAGTCGGAGCGAAGTATACGAAGAAGTGCAAGCAGTGAAAGCACGAGCGGGATAAGCCATGCAAGAGTTCCGAGCACACCAACCGTTGCAAGAGCCGTGGCTATCGTGCTGTACCCAACGTTAAAATCGAGATTCCAGAATTGGCTTTGGTTGATGCTTGCTGGTTTATAGGCAAACCACGTGTCGCCAAACGTAGCAGGACCCGTGCCGATAAGGAAACGCTCAACAGAGTCCCCATGCGATGCCCGGAGGACATCGAACGTTGTTGTAAGAGACGGTCGGACCTCAAGCGAGGATACAGGGAAAAAGTGAACGATACCGCTTTGGAATACATTTCCCCACAACAGAAACGCTGCGCTTATAAGACCCGCAACGATTGGCATCCATGGCAGCGAACGGAGCGCAGCTTTGGCTCCGTGCATACGCGAATGGGCGGCCAGAATTGAACACACGGTCACAACAGACGCACCCAATACACATGCCCAAATAAAGCTGCTCTGGACTATCGCCAAGAAGAGGACAAGAACAAGCGCACCAGCAAGTATCTGAATGCGGCGATTCCGTGAGTGCGGAAGTAATTCTGACCACACCAACAACATAACAAGCACGAAGCCTGCAACAAGTCCTGCGTCATTCCATTTACCAATGAGGTTAACGGACGGATCGCCAAATACGGTCGTAGCAAACAGCGCCTTGCCTGCAATAATGCTGATGAACTGGAACACGAGCGCAAGAGCGCTTGCGATACCGGTCGAAAGGAGAAGTGTGCGGACTGCCGATGCGCGACGGAACATAAAAAATGAGAATAGGAAGGCAAGGAAACAAACGCTCACAAAGAGCACAGTATCCGCCTCGACGGTGTATCCAAGCAGACCAACCGTTTTATTGGTCGCAAATACATAGGACAAGAGATACGAAACCGGCAAAAGCCCGACACACAGTGCGGGAACAAGCCCGCGCTTGCCAAGCACTCCACCCGTGCCGCCTCCAAGGAAAAAGAATGCACTTGCAACAACAAGCGCCATAGCAAAGAATGCGAGTTTGCCAAGTTGAAGCGGAAACCATACGACCGGAATAAGAGCAATCAGCGCCAGGACGAGCCCAGCAAGGTAGGCATAGCGTGCCCACATGATAAGCGGAAGCGTTTTCATATATACCTCTACTATAACGCGAAGATGCCCCGCTGTTAGCGGGGCATCCACACATTTTGCGTGCGCGTCTGTAAGCCGAATTCTGTCGTAGAACGTAATTTATCTGGTCCCGACGTCACCGTCTGGATCTAGCGGCTCTTCCTTTGATTGCTCAAAGGACGCGGCCTTGCACTCTGACAAGGATTTGGCCGTTTCAGCCGGACTTAACCGGGTCGTTTCTGTTCGCACCTCTATCGCCCGCAAACAGCGATTGACAGGGATTACCTGCTGCCTTTCTGCCCCGATTGCTCGAGGCGAGTGTTCGGACTTTCCTCACCCGCCATGGGCGGGCGCTACGTTCCAACGCGCTTTCGCCATTATACCACACTATTTAGAAATTTCCTTCTCAATATTCTTTTCGGTTTTATCAAGCAATTTTTTGAAGCGCACAAGAAAACGTTCCTCTTCTTTTGTTAGTTCGCGTTTGGTCTTAGCTTTTGCGAGAAGCACCATTTCATCCGCAACAGCATCGCGCAATTCATGAAAATGCTGGTGAATATTCCCCTGCACAGAATCACGCTTCAACTTTTTATATGTACGCACTCCTCCAAAGAACTGCCTGAGTTTATGGACTATCAATGCCAGCAGGAGTATTAGGAGAATGAGCCCGAGCGCATATGGCAGATACGGAAGCGCGCGTACCGCATAGCCTTTTATACGATCGAAGAATGTGACGGCGGGGGCCGCAGGAACTTCAGGCTCTGTCACCATCCCTGCCTCGCTTGATGTGGCAGTAGTGGTTGCTGTTGACGCGGGCGTGGTATGCACCACTCCAGGAGTCGTAGAGGTTGCACCAGGCGCGGTCTCCTTTATCGTAAATGATTTGGAAGGCGATGATGAAAGTATAGGTGTTGCGTTACCGTCATTGGCATACGCGTCGGCGTCAGCAAACGTTAGCGTTCCAGTCCCCTTCGCTTTTACTTGAAACACCAGCGTCGCAACAATGCCTGATTTGCCGCTCCAGCCTGGGTTCAAAATAACACCCTCAAGCTGTGCGTTTCCTCCAGAAATAGTGGGCTCTTGAGCCCACAGCGTGATAATACTTTGAGCTTTGGAAATAGAGACGAGTGTCAGCAGGTTGGTCGAGTAGCTAATGGTTGCAGAGACGGCATTCGCGCTCTCACTTCCGGAAGTTGAAAGCAATACCGGCACGCTCACCATGTCGCCGACCATCACCTGAACAGGGCCGCCAAACGTCAGCGTTGCAGCGTGTGCCGCAACTGGCAGTGCCAGCAGCAACACAAGACAAAAACAGGCATGCCGAAGAAATCGCATTAGACAAATCGTACCATTACTTTTCGTCGCAGCAGTAAGAAGAACAAGAGTACGGCGGCGAACGCAGCGACCAAGCCAAGAAGTACACGGCCCGCAAGGGGTGTCGCTATAGTGCCGAACGTCACCGTATCCGGAGTCGCCTTTCCATCGTTCTTATACAATTCTGTCTGCGAAGGGTCATACACAAGCGTATAGTCCCCATCCTGCTGTGCCTTCAGGGTAATAGTTGCGAGCACTTGGTCTTTGCCTGTCCAACCTCCTGTCATTATCCCCGAAAATTCAACAGTGCTCGTCTTCGCATCAAAACTGGGAGTTTCTACCCATTGCGTAAATACATTTCCCTTGGAAGAGGAAATAAATGAGAGTCCCGCAGGGACCTGCACCGCAGTTCCTACAGCATTAATACTGTCGTCTGCGCTCAACATAACGCTAAACGAAATAGCGTCCCCTGCTTTCACATGCGCATGAGGCGGATCAAACGAAAGCGTCGCCGCAGACGCAACGGCGGGAATGAATAGCGCAACGGTGGCAAAAATGCTGTATATCTTCATACTCTATTTCCCCCAATAATATGCGAGGATGCTGAAATCCGCGAGAGTCGCTTTTTGGTCATGATTTAAGTCCACCCCCGTCGCATATGCCAGGTCTGTAAGCGGTCGTTTAAACCAATATGCAAGGATGCTGAAGTCCTGTATGTCTACCCTGCCGCTGCAGTTAAAGTCGCCGATTTTTCTTCGCTCAGTGCACCGAAGCGCTGTTTCATCTTCGGGCGTCATAGGAGTAGGCGTAGGAGGTGTGACGGCAACTATCGGGCCTCCGCCACCCCCGCCTCCGCCACCTCCAGTGTTTGGTGGAGGTTCAACCGGACACTGCGAATCAGGCGGAGTCACTGCCGAGCATGTCCCGTCGCACAAAAAGATTCCTGAATTGATCTGCCCACACATGTTTTGATCTGACTGGCACACGGTTCCTGCATTTGCTTCACAGCTTGGGTTAGATACATATACCACCAGCATATCGGTGGCCGACAATAGATGCCGAACATCAACAGTGCCCGTCGCTGTAATGATGCGAAATCCATATGCCATGAGGCATAATGCCAGACCAATAAGAATTGCTGTGCCAAGGCGTGGGCCATTCATGGCAGTCTATTGCAAGGTCAGACGTACGTGTCGTTTGAGGTAGCGCAAGAGGAGGTAGATCAATGTAATTACTACGAGGAATCCGATGATATACCACACAGGAACTACGTAGAAACTCACTTCACGGGACGTAAGCGCATCTCCTTCGCCGTCGTAGATAGTTGCGCTCGCAGTGTAACGCCCAAGCGCAAACGCTCCCGGATTCCATGCGAATTTAAGTTCTTTTACGCTCGTTGGAAGTGCAACTTGACCAGTAATGGGCACTTCGCCAGCCTTCTGCCCAAACATATTGCGGATGACAATCGATCCTTTCGGCTCGAAATGGACGGTGCCGGTGTTTTGGAATTTTATATCAAATGGGATCGGCCCTTTTTGAGAAAATAGAGGCACTGTAAAGTCGAGTATATTTCCTTTTTCAAGGTGGTTGCCCGGAATTGCGATCATTACAAGCGTTCCAACCTGCGTACCAACCTTAAGACTGCCTGCCACAGCGTTTTTTGGTGCAGCTTTGAACAAAATAACTCCCAAGTGGCTACCTGGTTCAGCATTTTGAGGCGCTGTAATGGTGTACGGGATGCTAATCTGTTCGCCGACATCCAGAGAGAACGTTGGTTTGGTCTCGACATGGATCCAATCGATGACACTCGTCACTCCCTCCGTGCGGCCGATGAACTGAATACCATCAGCTCCCGCTGTGGGCACGAAATCCTGTAGGCTCAGTTCAACATTTACCGGACCATCGCTTGCATTGGAAAGCAAAATGCTGCCATCGAGCACGTCGCCTGGGTTAAGTGTTTGATCTATCTTGACCGGTTGTATAGAAAGGCCCGTTGCTGCAAGCGCAGGCACAAATGAAAATCCATATAGAAGGAGGGCGACGCCTGTAGCGGTTATATATGCCAGTCGCCGCAGTACCATAGCGTTAATTGCCTGTGGCGGTATAGGTAATAGGTGCGTTGTAGGTACCGGTCTGTTGGCTGCTTGAGACATTCAAGTAGTATTGAACGCTGTTTAAATGCGCAGATGAACTATACGTGCCTGAGCCCGCATTGCCAATACGACGAGCTACAGTTGAGCTTGAAATACCTGCCCACAGCGAGTTTGAGGAAGAGTAGTCGGCCGTTCCCCACCATGACGTCGAAAGGAAGCCCGCACCATTTGTCGACGAAGCGCTCATGACTCGGAATGCAAGTACATTGCCCGAGTTCGTGAAGCTAGCAACAGCGACGGCATTGCCCGGACTTGATGTGGCAGCGTTCGGTACCCATTCGGTCTGGTCGGTGATCTGCACCGATGTGTTGCCCGATAGCTGCAAGTTGTTATTGCTCGTGCTCTTATTGTCGCCCGAAAGCGTAACGTTATAACCGCTTGAATCGTTCGTGAGCACTGAAAGAGTCGTCGTGGCGTATACGGGAGTCCCTGGCGTTATGGTGGTGAAGTTGTCGGTCGTACTTGTAAAGGTAAGGGAGGTTTGAACTACAACTGAAAGGGTTACCGTCGATGCGTACGCCTGAATGGCTAATACGAAAACGCCAAAAAGAAGCGCTGTTGCTATAAACGACTTGGCAAAGTCTGTCCTATCAATTCGATGCACATATGAAAAAGAAATCGAAAAGGGGTTCATCAAAATTTCATTACGTTCAATCGCCTATTAAGTATATATCACAAGCTATTTCACACATTCTGCTTATCCCCATATGTCATCATGGATTGACGGTAACGGTATATACAACATCGCCGCTATAGGTGCCGTTCTTTTGGCTGTTTGGAACGTTCAGGTCATACAACACACGAGTGGTAGTCGTCGACACTGCTGACACTGAACGATTCGAAATCGCTTGCGTTGTTGATGGTATGCCCGCAAATAATGCACCCGATGTTGTGTCGTCAGCTCCCCACCAGTTTGTTGAATAGTTTGCCGAATCGGTCATAGCCTTCCATAGGCGGAATTGAAGTGTCAGAGGCTGGGTTGTTGACGCCGATGCGGAGCCGTTTGTCGTCGTGGCTGGTGGTGCAGTCCAGTCAGTCTTGTCGGGTATCGCAACGCTCGAATCCGTGTTTAATAACAGCGTGTTATTTACGTTTGAACGTGCAAGGGTCGTGACAAAGCCTGTCGGGTTATTCGTTTTGATACTCAAAATACTCGAGGTCGACGTGAGCGTGCCTGGCGTTAAGTTTGGCAATGCTTGAGTGCCTGAGTCTATAACAAATGTAAGGGACGGCGCCACTGGTGTCGCGGTCACCTCGCTTGAGGTCGCTATTGTGATGCTCGCATTGTCGAGCGCAGTAACAATAAAGTAGTATGGCGTACCGTTCACCAGCGACCCCACATCGTACGCAAGCACATTGCCTACCGATATATATGTGTAGGGTCCTCCCGACGCGGTTGCGTAGCCGACTTTATACGCCGAAACCGTGTATCCCAAATATGGAATGGCGGCGCTCCACGAAAGATCCGCCCGGCCGTTCGCATTTCCGACCTGCACCGATAGTACCGGCGCTGTTACGACCGGGAACGAGAAGAACCCGAGCTGTAATCGATAACTTGAAGCTGACCCACCATTGTGCGCAGTCTCGCCTGCCGTGCCTGAAAGTTTGTAGCTTGCTGACGAACCTGTGCCGCCGGGACTAATTGTTGGATTTTCAATTCTATAGTGCGTTGAAGTTACATCCGCATATGCTGGGACGCTCGCGGTGTACGTAGCAACAAGCGCAAACACTATATATAGAGCAAAGAACAACCTCGACATACTAAACAGTATAGTATATTGAAGACCAATGAAGGAGTTCTCACGTGGTATTAAGTCTCATTGGCGCTATGTCGTGCTTGGTGTTGTCGCCGGCGCCGGTCTGCTTTTTTTTATCTATGTCGTAACCGGCACGCGCGCCTATGTCGTTGCAAAACGTGCGCGCGATAACTGTCATGACCAATATCCTCTTATCAGTCGCAGTATCGGCTGTGTCACGCTCGACGATACGACGGAACGTCTGCGTTCGCTCGACATATTGCTCGATTCCACAACTGATCTGTATGTAAAAGAAGGCAAAGCAAAACGCATTTCAATCTTCATTCGTGATCTTGTAAGCCAGCAGTGGGCAGCAAGTAACGAAAACGAAACCTATACGCCAGCCTCGCTGATGAAGCTGCCACTGCTTATCACCTACTACAAAATACGCAGCCTCGACCCGTCGATATTTTCGGCAAAACTTTCATACAATGGCGCAAAGTCACAATATATAGAGCACTTTGCAGCGCCAGAAACACTGAGCCCTGGCACCTACACCGTATCTGATCTTCTTACGCGGATGATGGTAGACTCGGACAATGCCGCAGCAACTCTTTTACAGTCACAAATAAATCCAGATATTTTCAAGCAAACAATCGTCGACCTTGGCATTACGCTGCCTGTCAACCAAAATACGGTCGACTACATGACCGCCAAGACGTATGCAGGTATACTGCGCATACTTTATAATGCTTCGTACCTTAATCGCGACTCATCGCAGGCGGTACTTTCGCTTATGAGCAGCTCTTCCTTTAAAGGACTTGCTGCGTTGCTGCCGCAAGATGTGATCGTATCTCACAAATTTGGCGAACGCGAAACCATATCGTCGGCAGGACCAATCCGCGAACTTCATGACTGTGGCATCGTATACAAAGACCCGAACCCATATATCATCTGCGTCATGACTCAAGGTTCAAATTTTGAGTCCCTTCTTTCAATTATCGAGGATCTATCATCGCTCGCATACCAAAACATGTAACTAGACTCCGGTGTCAGTTGATGATGCCATGTCAGAGTTGCCCGTGTCGCTTGGAGTGTCTGGTGTCGCAGGCTCGTCGCTTCCAGCGCCTATATCAGAAGACGTGCTCGTAGCGGTGTCGCTGCTGTTTTGGCCAATAGGCTCCACAGCAGGCGTGCTGGTGCCAGTATCGTTGTCATTTCCTCCGCCATCTTGCAATGTAGCATTTCCTACGCTCGCGGTTTGTGTACCGCACATGCCTTCAAGCAATTGCATCTTGCCTGTTGTTACATCATCAGCAATAAGACACCCTGCGCGGCCTTGTCTGTCGTAAATGGTGATCCCTTCAGGCGCATCAGACGAGCCGACCGTAAAGTGACTCACCATAAGGGTCGTGATGTGGGTTGCCGTTTTTGTAATAAAGATCCCGAAGTTTTGCATGCGAGCGATGATGGCGCCAAAGATGGCGCCAACAAAGTCCGTGCCTGTTTCAGGGCTAGTCGTACCCATGAGCATCGATGCAGAAGTTGATGTCGAATCAATAGGGAGAGAGCTTGATATATTCTGAAGCACTTCGGACGAGAAGAGCTGTCCTGCAAGCGAGCTTATATCAATACCTTGGTGAAGATCGAGGAATACCAATATCTGATTGGAATCAGATGTGCCATCGTATGCTTCAAGCGCGATACCGACCGAGTCATCCAGAGGACCCGCCTTCTTACCAACCCCAGCAACGAATGACGGCGCGATGCGGTCACCGACATGAATAGGACCGTTCTCCAGGTTGACCTTGGTCGGAACGCGACCAGAGAACGCGATCGGTTTTTGACCTGGTGCTGACGCATCGCCAAGGATCTGGCCTGGTGCAGTTGAGACGATGCCTGCAAGCGACGCATGCTCGCCTCCTCGTGCCATGCGCATCGAAACTGGAGTCGTGTTGTCGACTGCGACGATGTCGCCTGAAGAAATTGACGAGTCGGAAACTGGGAACATTTCAGCATAGTCGTTGCCTGTTGCGTTTGCAGACGACGTTGCGTAGACGGATATGATAAGGACGCCGTCGCCGCCCTTGCCGCCGGTTTCTTGTGTAGCAGCTGCTGCTGTAAGCAAGCCGCCTGAGCCGCCGCCGCCGTTTATACCAGGGTTACCATTGCCTGAAGTAGTGCGTCCGAGACCTCCGCCTTGGCCGCCTCCGGCACCGCTTTGGATACCGTTTGTTGCTGCACTGCTGTCACCTCCGGGAGCACCGTCTTCTTCGTAATCACCGACAGTACCTACCGCTGCCGACGAACCGCCAGCGCCCCCTGAAATTGCTCCTGCAGAGTTAGTTCCAACGCCTCCTGAACCGCCCGCTGCTTGCACTGAAGACGACGTACATGCGGTTGCGTTAGTGCCAAAGCAGCTTGCGCCGCCTGCGGTGCCTGTTACTGCTCCGGTACCTGTACCGCCAGCGCCGCCCAAGCCAACGGTGTACTTGTAGGTGCCGGTAGGCGCTTTGATAAGTGCGCGCGAGTATCCACCTTGGCCGCCGCCGCCGGCTGCTTTGATTGCGCTCGTGCTACCGTTGTTACCACCACCGCCACCACCACCGCGGGTTTCAACAACAATATATGAGGTGTTGGATGGAAGGGTGAGCGTGCCCGGCGCCCCTGTAGCAAAGCTCGGAGCACTGCCTGGTGCGCCGGTGAACTGGACTGTTGCATTCGTACCCGCAGTCGAAGTCGCATATACAGCTGCAAGCTTCACCGTGTAGCCGATACACGCACCTTTGATAGCAAAGCAGCCGTTGTTGATGTTGATGCCGTTTGCTGCAGTCGTTGAACCCGTGCTTGAGATTGAGAAGACTGCAGGGCTCGACGTGCCGAACGCATCGGTTGAGGTACCGATGTAGAGGTTGCCGCCCATCGATGAGAAGACCCAGTGTTTCAAGTTTGTGCCTGCCGATGTGTCTGAGAGCGCGAATGACGGACGCGTGCCGGCGACTTGGAGGTTCCAGTGAGGAGTTGAGGTACCGACGCCAACCTTTCCCGTCGGGTCCACAACCACCAGCGGATTGCCTGACGAATCCTGCCATTCTTGCAAGTTGCCAGTCTGCGAACCGCTGTTGGCGCGCACTGAGATGCCCGTGAAGCTGTCGAAGCCCGTTGCAACCGTGAGTGATGAGAAGTTGCTACCGAGGTTGCCGAAGGTGCGGATGCCGGTCTGACCGTTTTCGTTGACTTCGAAGAAGGTGCTGTTGAAAGCTTTGTCGACAATGCTGAAGACACGGCCGTTGGTGGTCATCGTTGAGCTATTGAACTCAAGGCGCAGACCCACTCCGTCCGTGATTGAACTTGCATCGACGACACTGCCTGGACCAGTAGTTGCATCCGTAACAACCGAAAGCTTTGCCCATGGCGATGAGGTGCCGATGCCAAGGCGGCTGTTGGTGCTGTCCCAGACGAAGTCGGCGTCGCCTGTTGCTGAGTTTGCACTGTTCCAGAAGGTGATCTGACCATTTGAACCTGTGCCGTTGACCGTACCCGCGCTGACGGGGGCAATGAGAGCACCTGAGAAGTTGGTATTGATAACCGTACCAACAATAGTTGTGCTTACATCCGAATAGCCGTCGCCTACGATGTAGTCCGTCGTACCATTCATGTCGACGATAGCGACCGCCGTCGCAATGGTGACGTTCCCTTGGGAGCCTGTCTGCGAAACTATGTTTGCCAGGGCAGAACCGTTTTTTGCGATACCTGCGTAGCAGCTAGAAACTGCGCCACAGTACACATTGAGCTTAATGAGATACTTGCCCGGCACTGTTGGAGTGAATCGGCCGGTCCCCGTGTCGAAGTTGTTGTTGGTGTCGAAGATTTCGTGAGACCAAGTGAGAGGTGTATATGTGGCTGTTGAAATTGTTTGGTCAGTGCCATTTTTATCCACGGAGAAGGCCGGTCCGCTTGTTGCAACCGATGACACACCTTGCCATGAACCACCGGAGTTCTTGAACTCAAGGACACCGGCATTATCACGAAGACCATAGCCAGTTGAACCAATACCGGCGGTCGAGGTCGCGCCGAAGTTCAAATAGCGACTTGAGCCAGACAAGGTTACGTTGCCAAAAACATCAAGTTTCGCAAGCGGCGATGTGGTTCCAATGCCGAAGTTCCCTGTAGACGAGTTGAGGAACAACGATGATGTGCCCACTGCGGTGTTCGTGCCGCTGAACCACGGAATCTGACCGGTGGTACCTGTAAGCGATCCTCCACCACAGTTTGAACCCGTCGAGTAGAGTTCACCAAAAGCACTGAACTGTGCGCAGCCTGCGGTTGAGGTTGCAATGACGAAAGTGCCGGTGGTGCCCGTGCCCACTGACAACATCTTCCACGGTGAGGTCGTGCCCACGCCGATATTGCTCGAAAACGTGCTGATGCCAGCAACCGCGAGAGTGCCCGTCGCGGTCAGATTGCCTCCGATGTATGCTGAACCCGCGACCGAAAGTTTGGCGAAGGGCGAGGAGGTAGCAATACCGATGTTGCCCGCACCTTTAGGGAGGAACGCGATGGATACATTCATATCGGGCGAACCATAGTTTGTCGAAGCGCTTACAGTCACTGCATTACCCGGGTCCCCTGCCGTAAAATCCAGACCGTTGCCGGTTGAATAGGTTGGGTTCCCATAGAACGTAAACGTTCTGATGTTGTTGCTTGGAATAATAGAGGCACCGCTTGGAACGACAATGGTAGAATTGTAGAATTGGAAGTTACCAACTTGATGAACTATATTACCTGCACTTGCAACGAGTGCTCCCGTAGTGCCCACCGTAAGGTTCCCGTTCACGTATGCATTTCCTGTTGTCGTCGCGCCTCCGTTGATGGTCAAGCCACTGCCTTGGCCGCCGTTGCCGATGGTTGTTGACGCGTACGCAGTAAGTCCCCCGTTGAACTGTGTCAGTGTTGAGGTTGCATTTCCGGCAATGTTGAACGGGTATGCAAAACTCGATTTGCTGTTGAATGTCGTCCAGTCTGCCGACGAAAGACATCCTGCTTGCGAACCGTTTGCAGTTTGGCATCCCAAACTTCCGCCGCTTCCCAGCACAGTGAATGATCCAGTGAGTGGCGACGACGCAGTGAGCGTCGATGTTGCGACGCCGTACACACCCGCTCCTCCGTTTGAAACAAGCAGGTTGCTTGATGATGGTTGTGATGTCGTTGCAAGGCCGGTCCACGTTATCGTTGAGTTCGAACCGCCGACAAGTGCGCCGAGCGATGCAAACCCGGAGAACGGTCCCGACAGTGAAAGCGATGATGTCGCCGCAGAGTACACAGCACCGCTTGGTGATGCTGCATGCAAACCTGACGTCAGCGTCGCAAAGGTGACAGTACCGTTGCTGGATATCGAAAACAAGTTCGAAAGAGAATTATTCAAAACTTGGAAAAGATTCGCTGTCTGTCCTGAAGTGCCTGCAAGTGTCAGTGGGATGGACGTCGCGCTTGTTGCTTGCGCTGTGATGAACGATGAACCTATCGGGGTTGTGGTTCCAAAGAGCGACGGTGTCGTTGTACCGACAACTGCACTCGAAAGGAGCGAGAATACGGACGATGTGAGTTGCTGGCGTGGAGACAACGTTTCAGACGAATTGTTATCCGCAGAAACTTCCACCTGCAAATAGAGCTGCGTATTGTTTGCGACGTTCAAGTTAAGCGCAGTTGGATATCCGTTCGCAGTGTCGCCAATGTTAACGGTGAAGAGGCCTTGCGTCACCGTAACGCTCGTCGTTGCAACGCTTGTTGTCGTTGGCCACACACGATTACCCGCACCCACGGTCGGACTATCCCAAATAGAAAATTTCAGATAGTACGTTGTGCCCAAATCTCCAAGTAAATTTCCACTTCCATCGGTGAGACGGCCTTGGTACGAAATAATCGTCGGAGGAGCGCCCGCTGCACGTGCAGGAATTGAAAAAGACGAACATGTGAGTGCGCACATGAGTACAAGAATTATTCCCTTGTACAACAAAGAACGTCCCGCATGCGGGACAGTGTTTTTTGTTGGTTGTAAAAAAGAAAAAGGCATATCGCGATCGCGATTGCCCTGTTGCAAACAGTATACGACAAAATAACCCTATGGTTTAACACTATTTTCTACTTTTCATGTGGATAAAATTTTTAAGATTTCATGAATAGCTTCTGTGAATACAAAACCCGTCGGAATTCTGAACCTGGACTGTGATAAATATATATATACGCGCTATTCGCTATCGTTGCCGAGATTTTTATGAAAAAGTTTTATTTTGCAATATATCTCGGCAATTCGAGATAGAATATTAAAGAGAATTTACTTTCGAACTTCAATCACCTGACCGACGGCAATGCCCTCTTTTTCTGCATAGCCGGCTGGTACCTCAAGAACGTATCTGACCTCCCCTGCGGAGTGGAATAACTGGTTTGGATAGGTGTCTGGCGATACATCATGCGCAATATTGAGGATCACGCCGTCCGTATTTGCAAAAATCATATCGAGCGAAAAGTTCATATCCTTCATCCAAAATCCGACATCCCGAGGCGGATCAAATACAAACAACATTCCCTTCCCCTCTGCCAACGATGCACGGTTGGAAAGTCCAAGTTCGCGCTGCTCATCGTTCGATGCGATTTCGACGTCAATGAGGACACCACCAATGCTGACAGTTTCCATAGGTAGTCCCGAGTTTACTACACCTCTGTGTTCGCTTCTATGCGAAACATAATATGCAAGAAAAATTCCAGCACACACAATGACCGCAAGAGAAACAAATATGATGAGTATATTCTTCTGCTTCATGCAGTTACCATACCATCACTTTGATGACAGTGGTACCGTTGCTGGTTTGATATACATCTCGATCGATGGGATGCGCACTACGTGTACGCACAGTTGATGAAAAATTATTTCCTTGTGTGCGAGCAACAGAGAAGCTCGATCCGTCGGCATGCAATTTCGATGGCACTGCGAGCGTTTGCGAACGAGTGCCGAGCATTGTGAGCGGAGTGGCCTCGAGGTCGCCAAGCAAATGAGCAACTCCGTCCACGACCGCGTTCGCTCCGACAAATGTGACGCTGCCAAAGTCATCCAAGGGAATGTAGCTGAGATGACGTGAGCTGCCTCCGACCGGCATCTCTTGTATCCACTCAGCAGACGATCGTGCTGATTCGTATGAAAATGTTTTTTGATATTTTTGACCCGTAGTGTTGTTTATAAAAATCACTTCCCAATTGTTGGCAGATACTTCGTGTATGGAGACACTCACCGAGTCGCCTGCATGCACAGCAAGTGCGATTGGTGTCTGATAGTCGGGCAACAATTCGTACCACGCTTGATACGTGACGCGATTGTTGTTTACGAGTGCTTGCGTCCCCGCCTGAATCAAATCGTCTGACGAAACTCCGCCGATGCCGACCCATGTTGCATCAGCGGAGTTGCCTGTTGTGCTTGCGGTTGAAATTTTTGGCACTGTCCATGTCGCAGACACCGATGTATATGTACTCCCCTTTTTGTTCGCAACATACCCTGCCCAGTTGAGTGATGCATCAGCACCTTGTGCCGCGACGAACGCTGGTGCTGCATCTCCTGCAGAGGTGCGTGAGGTTTGTGCAAATGCAGCAAGCGGTGAAACAAGCAACAAGAGCATGCCCATGGTAGTGCTTACCACGCCAAAATTTCTCCGTGCACGCTGTTTGTACCACAGAAGAGTTTTGTTCATACTTATGTATACGAAGACTCGAGTGTTGCGGTTTTCTTACGCTGAAGAAATCTGGAAGGGTTCACAAAAAGAAAAGGCCCCGCGCCATAGCGGAGCCCGAGAACTGTCGAGCGAGAAAACTACGAGCGCTTGCTCCAGACATGGTGGAGGTCGATGAAGGCGAAACCCGTGCCTTCGCCATAAGCCGTCTCGTCCTCGGCATACGCATCGAGGAACCCTTCAGCACCCTCGACCCTAACACCGAAGACACGCGCACCTTCTTTGCGGGTATCAGTTGGGTCATGTACAACGATAATCCGCTCCAGCTTCAGCTTTTCCATGAGCTCGGGCGAAACCGAGAGCAGGTCGCGAAGCCGGAGGGCAATACCTGCCCTTGCCCGCGCATACTTGTAGGTTTTGGACGCCCATGTCGCCAAGCCTTCGACAGTACTCCCCGCCTCCGGTGGGACGTTTGAGCCAGGGATGATGACAACCGTGTACTCGTGGTCCTCGGCGAGCTTGTGATAGCGGTAATGGCGTGCCTGCAAGCAGGCCGTCACAGGCCCTTCAACGGGCACGCCGGCTTTCTTGAGTTGCTCGAGTTCTTCCTCGCCCGTACGGCTGTCGAGGCTCGTCACTTGCAGAACGGTGTGGCCGTTCCGGTTGGCTTCGTTTCTTGAGAAAATTGCCATCGCACACTCCTGCAGTTGATTCCAAACTTGTACCAATCAAATAAACAATACTTACTATTTTCTATTTTGTCAATAGAAACACTCTTTAAAAATCTCAGCGGGCAGTCAGCAGTTAGTACCCCATCGTCTAGTAACCGTAAGGATATTTTAGCTGCTTTTGCGGTGGAGAGTCGAGCCCTCGACAGCAAGGGGTTATTTTTTGAAAAGTAGACAAATCAGACACAAGAATCGGACATTCATGTGTCCGTTTTCTGAGAGGCCATTAGACCCTAATGATTATGCTCTCCGTTGAAAATATGGAGTGCCTCGCGAGCACCCAAGAATACAAGAATCAGACTTGCAACCGGATCTGCCCACCAAAAACCGAAATACATATCGAGCAGTACCCCGACAAGAAGTGCTAAAGCAAGCAGGCCGTCTATCAACGTCACGATCGCTTCTTCCATGAGCGTCCTATTTGGTATCTGCTTCCCAATTTTGCGCTTTCCGTAGGCCAGCAAGAGCATCGCGATTGCAGTTATAAACAACCAGGCAGCTCCGAGCACGGAAGGCTGCGGATGCACTCCTGCAACGAGAACCTGAAGCGCCCGCACCAATAGATAAAGAGAGAGGGCCATGAATGCACCTCCAATGAGCTTTAGGGCGAATCTCTCGTTGTTTTTGTTGATAGCCTTCAGTTGCCACACGACAACTATCGAAGCAAAAATCTCTATGGCTGAATCAATGCCGAAACCGAACAAAGAAAGCGAGGCCGCCTGTATCCCAGCCCAAACCGCGACGGCCGTGCCAACTACGTTCCAGGCGAGAGTTATATATTCGAGGAGAAGGCCTCTTTGCAAAAGTTGGTTGTGATTCATGTTATTACTAGCGTGAACGACGAACAACGAAGATGATTGCAGCCGCAGCGATCAACGCGATTCCACCCAACAGGGCTGGATGGACCCACGGATGAGAATCGGCAAAACGATGTACGACTTCTACCTTCTGGTAGTTCTGGTTTCCCAGCACTTGCTTTTCCGCCTGTTCGACCGCCGGACTGCCTTCACCGGAACTCGTTGCTGATTCATTCATGATTCGTAATCATACTATAACTGATGACGCCTAAATAAAATTGCTGTTTTTCTCATATAATTATAGTAAGGGCATGTACCATCATCTGCCCCACCCGCTATGTCGAATAACGAACTGTGTCTTGAATTTCTCCCTCTGATCGACCGAATCGCGAAACATACGTGGATTCCGGAGATGACCGCGGACGACATCAAAGACGAACTTGCCCTCACTCTTCTCACCCGCAAGATCAACTTCAAGGGAAAGAATGGGGCGTCCCTCAAAACCTACGTTCGCGCTATCCTGAAAAACCGCATAAAGGACCTGCTGAGGAAGGCTGGCGTGCGCGAGCGATACGAGATGTACGCATACGAGCTTCCCTCGTACGTATTGAATTAAACAGGCCGCAACCAAAATCGGGTTCACCCTACGTCCAATGTAAGTAGGAGGGAGTACTGCCTTCCTGCTTATTCGCTAGCACATACCCGCTATGGCTAAAAAATTATTCTGGTCCACGGTCGAGCGCACCGTAAACGATCTCGTACCCCATGATGAAAATCCGAGGAGAATTTCATCCAAGCAGCTCGAAGACTTGAAGCGCAATATCGAGCGCTTCAATCTCGCGGAAATTCCCGCAATAAATAGCGATGGCCGCATCCTTGCGGGCCACCAGCGCATCAAGGCGCTCCAACTCCTCGGGCGCGGCGAGGAGAAGATTCCGGTCCGTATTCCATCGCGCCAGCTCTCCGAAGCCGAGGCGCGCCGTTACCTCGTCGCGTCTAACGCTCTCGGCGGATCGTGGGATTTCGAGAAGCTCAAAGCATTCGACGCAAAACTCCTCATGGATATCGGCGTCGATGATGCGGTCATCGCGGCGGCATGGGACAGCACTTTGGAGACGCAAGATGACGGATTCGATGTTGAAAAAGAAATCGCTCGCATCAAGAAACCGAAAAGCAAGGTCGGTGAGGTATATCAACTCGGACCTCACCGTCTCGCAGTTGGGGACGCGACTGACCCGTCGGTACTCAAAAAACTCTTCGGCTCCGAGCGTGCCTCCATGGTTTATTCCGACCCGATTTATAATCTCTCGATCGATTATTCGCGCGGCGTCGGCGGTCGCGCGAATTACGGTGGCGAGGTCAACGACACGCGCACGCCGGACGAGTACCGCGCATTCTTGAAACAAAGCATGGAAGCGGCTCTAGCCGTCACAAAAGACGACGCCCATGTTTTCTATTGGAACGATGAATCACAGATCGGCCTCGTGCAGGGACTCTTCGCCGAACTGGGGCTCACAAATCGTCGCGTATGCCTGTGGATCAAGAACGGGCAAAACCCGACGCCGGGCGTCGCGTTTTCAAAAGCATACGAGCCTTGCATCTACGCGACGCGCGGCAAACCTCATCTCACTAAAAACATCACGAACCTCAACGAGGTACTGAACAAGGAAATCGGAACCGGCAATCGCCTCATCGAAGACATCATCGACCACTTCAACGTGTGGCTTGTGAAGCGCCTCGCGGGCAAAGAGTACACGCACGCAACCGCGAAGCCCCCGACACTCCACCAGAAAGCAATTAGGCGTTGCACGAAGGTGAACGACATAATTCTCGATTCCTTTTCGGGGTCGGGCAGCACGTTGATAAGTGCGGAAATGTTGAAGCGTCGTGCATATGTGGTCGAGCTCGAACCGCTTTTTGCGGACCTCACCATCCGCCGATGGGAAGCACTTACAAAGCTGAAGGCAAAACGTGTATGAAAAAAGATCGCATCAAAGACTTGTTTCTCGAACATCTGAAAAAGATCCCGAATATTCAGGCCGCCGTCGAGCAAGTTGGCGTCGCACGCTCGACCGTGTACAAGTGGCGCGATGAAGACGAGGAATTCCGCAAAGCAATGGAAGACGCGCTCGCCGAGGGCGAGGCGATGCTGAACGACCTCGGCGAGAATCAACTGTATTCCCTCATGTTGGAGCGCCATTATCCATCGATCCAATTCTGGCTGCGGCACCGCAACCCGAAGTTCAAAGACAAACTCGAGATCACCGCGCGTACCCCAGAAGAGCGTGAGGCGTTGGACGCTGAGCAGGATGCGCTCGTAGAACGCGGGCTCGCGATGCTTGAAAGCGAGACAGTGGAGATTACCAGCGTTACTAACGATAAAGAAAATAACCATGAAAAAGATTCAGCAAAAGGCTCCGACGGAGTTGGAGCAAATCAGAACGAACAAGAAGCTGCGTCGGGAGGCGGCGCGGCGTAGTCATCTGTTCTTCTTCCATGCATTTCTCGGCCACCACGCCAAGTACAAGACCGCGCCGTTTCAAAAGGAACTCTTCGCGCTCACACAGGATCAAGGTAAGAAATTTCTGGTCGTCGAGGCGTTCCGTGGCAGCGCCAAAAGCACGATCATGGCCACGAGCCTTCCTATCTGGTCGATCATCGGCGTCCAGCAGAAAAAATTCGTGCTCATCGTCTGCAAGACGCAGCAGCAGGCGCGACAAACGATGAAAAACATCACCGATGAACTCACTGACAACGAATTGCTCAAAAGCGAACTGGGACCGTTCGATGAGCCAGACGACGAGTGGCGGCAGACGTCCATCGTCATTCCAAAGTACGACGCGCGTATCACCGCCGTGTCGCTCGACACATCGATTCGTGGCATCAAGCACGGCTCATTCCGGCCGGACCTGATGGTGTTCGACGACCTCGAAGACCTCACGTCGGTGAAGGTAAAAGAAAATCGGGACAAGCTGTACACACAACTTTTTGGAGACATCGTGCCTATGGGCGACCTTGGCACCAGAGTCGTCGTGATCGGCACACGATTGCATGACGACGGGATCATCATGCGCTTGCGGCGTGATATCGACGAGGATCAGCTTGATGGCATTTTCAAGTCGTATCCGTTGATCGAGGATGGCAAGATCGCATGGTTCTCGAAATTCCCTGATACGGCGGCGATTGAAGCCCTTCGTAAAACGGTGCCCAGCATACAGACGTGGTCGCGAGAGTATCTTCTGAAAATCATCGACGACGAAGAATCGGTCGTGAAGCGCGAGTGGATTCAACGCTACGCGGACATGCCCTCGATTGAGGGCAACCCTGATTTCTTCGTCACTTTAACCGGCGTCGATCTAGCCATCACGGAAGATACGAAGGCGGATTGCACGGCCGCCGTCTCAATTTCGCTTTTCCGCAACAGAGAAGGCGCGTGGAAAGCGTACGTACACCAATACCCGCTCAACGACCGCCTCCTATTCCCCGAGGCGCGTGCGAAGCTCAAAATGCTTTCGCGCTATCTGGGGAACGGCCACCCGACCTCGCTCTATATCGAATCCGTGCAATATCAAAGAGCAATGCCGCAGGACCTGCGGCATGACGGTTTTCCTGCCGAAGAATTCAAGGTATATGGACAGGATAAGCGCCAGCGATTGACGCTCATCACGCACCTTATTCAAGAAGGTATTATCGTTTTCCCCGAGCACGGGTGCGAGGAGCTAATTCTCCAACTCGTGAACTTCGGTGCGGAACGACACGACGATCTTGTCGATGCGTTCGCCATCGCGGCACACATGATAATGTCGAAAATCACAGAGCCGGGATTTGTATTCCCGTCGCAGCCCGCGTTATCAGGCACCGCAGATGAAAACGAATTGCGAAAGAATGATCTGTGGCTCGCCGATGTCAGACAGGCGTGGATGCAAGGACGGATTCCGAATCAGGAATGGTTCTCCGCACAAGAGCAATGGCGCAAGCGCAAGATTGATCTCGAGACGGCTGTCATCCGCGAACAGAGACGCAAAGAAGCCGAGGATGAGGCGAGACGAATGAGCCAATACAATCTACAGGTGTACGGCCAACTTATGCGACAGCGAGTGCGAGGACACTAGTAGTAGTCTTCGACGGTGATCGTCCAAGAATTTGCGGTATTGACCGAGACGTAATACGTCCCAGAGCCATAGCAGTACGTAGAGTCGGAGCCGGAACCGACCAGATTGGCGATGGAGCAATAGTTGCTTCCATCGGGACTCTGCGCGTTGGCACCAAAGTAACCATCGCCCGTTTCTTGCCAGCTAATTCGCCACTGCGACCCTTGAATGGTAAATGGAGCGGTGTTCTTTTGCGTCTGGCCGCTGAAAGTCTGTACCGTGTGCCACGATGCCGGAGGCGCAGGCGGCGGCGTGACGACATTACCGCTATTGTTCACTGTCGCGCCACTCGGAGTAGTGTAAGTTTGCTGGCTCGACTGATTTGAAGAAGTGTTTGGAGTCGGTGTGGTCGTCTTTGATTTGGGAGTTGTCGTTTGAGCTGATACGACCGGTTTTGTATCGACGGTGCAAACATCAATGCTCGGTATAGTGATCTGAAAGTTTGCCTGCGACGTATATGTTTGGCTTCCGGTTAATTTCCCCGTAACGGAGACAACGTCACCGTCGACGGCATTCGTCGCCTGATGATACGTTACGTACACGATATCGCTAAGACTCCAACCGTACGATTCTTTCGTGACGGAAAGACGCATGATGCCTTCATTGCCGCTTTGCTCAATCTGCACTATCTGACCGGTGAACGTGGCAACGGTGCCTTGAGATACGCTCGGATCCTTTGCGAGCTGTTTATAATTTGGAACAAACGCTTCTTTTTTTAGCGCCTGCGGATTAGTACCACAAATCCCCGTATCGGACGGCACAGTAGCACTTCCGCCCGAAGACGAGGAACTGGAACCAGCTGCGCTGATAATGGCGAGAAGTACCAAAACGCCTAACACGATACCTATCCATTTGAGAACGTTACCCTTTTTCTTGGGGGCGATTTCTTCCATGAATTCTAGCGGGTTTTATCGACGGAGTGAGCCCTAATCAAAAGGCTCCTGGCCATCGCGACCCGACCTTTCGGCCGAGCCCGTACCGGTTTCCCGATACGACCCGCTAGAGTGACTCTGACCAGGAGTCCTTTGATCTCTAGCGGGATTTGCGACCATATCCTGAGGTTTTGAGGCCTGAGGGGTTAGGTCGGCTTATATTTAGTTGTGCACGAACATGATAGCACTTTATGCTATCGCTTTGCACCCTAGCAGACCCCAGGGATTTGCGAAGGGGGTTTGCCAACAAGGAGGCTCTTAAGGGTCTTGAGGTGGGATAGGAGGACTATTCCACCGTATACGTGAACATCATCCCGTCCTCCAAATGCTCGGCGATGTGGCAGTGTGCCATCCATGTGCCCGGATTTGTCGGATATAGAAGAATGTCGACCGTTTGACCAGACGGCACGAGCACGGTGTCTTTCCACACCAAGTCTGTTTGTTTTACTCCGTTGACTGAGAGTACCAAGAACTGCTGGCCGTGGAAGTGAATGGGATGCTGCATCGGGTGCATTGAATGCGGGTCATTGTATATTTCAATCTTCACCGGTTGATTCTTTTTGAACGTCCACTTGATATCGCTGTTCACCTTCCCCGTATCCTGATCGGTGATTGTCCACTTCACGTTATCAGTTGTAGACATGCCACCAGACATCATGTTTGTGTCGTTCCATTCGATACCATCGGGGCTCGTGCTCATCATCGAGCCACCCATCATGGTGCCGTCCGGCATCATGTGGCCTCCTCCCATACTCATCTGCATTTGTGCGGGTGCTCCGTTCATGGTGATTGAGATGGCAATTTTCTTGTCAGGCGCTTTGTCGAAGTAGGAACGTAGAGGGTCGATGCTCGTTACTGTTGCAGTATGCGTTTTGAGCACGGAGAACTCCTTTGCGTACGAGACGGACGCTGACTCATTAGACACCGCTACGGAGCCAATTGTATAGGTTTGGTCCGGTGTTTTGTTTTCGATGGCGAACGTGCCGCTTTTGTCAAAAAGGACTTCGACGATGGCGCGCTCCGAGGGCCCAATGACTACCGAGTCCTTCCATTGGTCTTGCTCATACGCACCGCCGTCAGAACCGACCAGCTTGAGTTTCGCGCTCTCAATCGCAAAGTTGAACGGCCGAGCGTTTGCCACGTTAGTGATGTAGAAGCGGACGATTTCTCCTTTCTTTGCTGAAAGTGAGTAATCTGTCTGCCCATTCACGAGCATGACATTGCCGTAGCGGCCCATGAGCGTGTGGTCAGCTGCTTGTTTGCTCAAATCAATCTTGCCGTTCTGGATGAGAATGTCATCGAGCGTAAGCGGCACCTCCTGATTTACAGGGTCCCAATAATTGCCATCGGTTGGCACGACCAGAAAGTTGCCGTAGAGACCAAGTTCCTGCTCAAGGTCCTCGCGCACATGCGGGTGGTACCAGTACATACCAGCGTCTGGGAATTTGAGCGTGTACGCGAACGAGCCGCCCGGCGGTATCGGGTCTTGCGATGTCTGCGAGCCGTCAAATTGATTATCCATCCGCACGCCGTGCGAGTGGAGCAGGGTCGGCATGTCGGTATCGTTCTTGAAGTTGATGGTTACCCGTGCTCCTTGCGGAACTTTGATTACAGGCCCAGGAATCGATCCATTGTACGCAAGCATTCGGTAGTTCATGCCGTTGATGTTTTTTGAGACATAACTTGCTGTGAGTGTGTAGGTATCGCCATTCTTTAGCTCAACAGTCTCGGGCGCTTTTACCTCCGACAGTCCGACGACATCGGTACTGACATACGCTGATACGGCAAGCGGAGATTTTTGGTAGAGAACGATGCCGGCAATGACTACCACAGCAATTATGGCAATGTAGAGATATTTCTTAGTCATAATTCAATTCTATCTTATCTCCATCATGCATGACGTAATTCTCGTAATCGGTGTTCGCTTTACCGTTGACCATCATGCGCATGTTCGTACCAAGTGAATGCATGTCCTTGCCCCATATCTTGAAGAATTGGCCGAGCGTGACATCTTCTTTGCGTACGGGACCGCTCATGAATTCGAGATGAATGAGCGGAAGATCCTCGTGGGTGTGTACAGCCGCCATCTGCATTTGCGGATCGTAACCGTTGGTGCCCGCGAATTGCGGACCGATGCCGAGGTTCGCTGGAATATCTTGCTTCACGCCCTTGATATAGATCGTGAGCTGCGGGTGCCAATGTATGCCGCCTGAGGCGACGACATTAGGGTCGCTGTTTGAGATACTCTTCGACCACAACGTGCCGCCAACAAGAAGCAGTACCGCGGCTGCGGTAGTAATAATGATTGTTTTCATAATGTTATTTAGTTAACAGATACTCGACGTATCCCAATACGCGGCGATTTGCTGCGCACTGTAGTGGTAATCTTTGATCATTTTTTTTGCGATGCCCTCATTGACGAAGTAGTGCCAACACTTGCAGCAGCACGGACCTTCTTTCGACGTTTTCATCGCCTGATCCATGACCACTTGTTCTTGCGGTGTGAGCATGGTGGCGTTGTCGTAGTCGATCCATTTCTTCGCAATCCCAATCGATGTCTTGTACGGATTCATCGGCACGTCGGGAATGTCTTTGTACTGCTGTAGATTTTTTAATTCTTCGTTGTACTCCGTAAGGTCTTTCATGGGACCGCAGCACTGACCGCCTAAATACATACCAGTGGTCGAAGCAAGATTCATGCCGTCCGCAACACAACTGCCGCCGATTGAAGGATTTGTTGAGAGCAAGCTATCAACATTCGGAGCGCAGGTGATGAGCTGGGAATCGAGATCGACAATGGTTGGGTCGACACTCTCTGTCAGATTTTTGCTCTGCGCCATGAAGAGCGCTTTGCCGCTCGCTGTCGGGATCTTTGCATACTCTGCGGCAACTTCCGCATTGGCGACCGGCGTATGCGATCTTGCGATAAGATATCCGCCTACGAGCACCGCGAGAGCGATGATGAGGACAGGAACATATTGAGTACGCATAGGTCTACTGGTTTTTCAGAGCCGCATCTATCGCCGCTTGGAATGCCGCGTATGGCTGCGCTCCGGAGATTAACTGCTTGCCGATGATTGCGCCGGGAGTGCCGCTGATGCCCATGGCCGTGCCTTCAGCTTTATCCGCATCCATTGCTTTCTGATACTCGGCTCCATTGCTCTTCACGAACGCAGCCACTTTTGCTGTGTCGCCGGCACCAAGCACACTAGTAGTAATCGAGAGAATCTTGTTCTGCGTCGCCCAGCCGGTATTCTCGGTACCCTGGTTGTCGTAGATGGCTTTGTGCCATTGATAGAATTTGTCGGGAGCGACGGCCCATACGGCGCGGGAAAACTGTCCGAGCGTTTGCGAGTCGGGGCCAAGAAATTCGTAATCCTTGAACACGACCTTGAGCTTGCCGGTATCGACATAATTTTTAACGATCTGCGGCATCGTATCCTCTTCGTTGCGCTGGCAGAATGGGCATTGGTAATCGTACCAGTAGGCCATGGTTACGGGCGCATTGGCGTTGCCGATGAACGGCTCGCTGTCGGTTTTAACTTTACTTACATCGACGGCGACTGGGGCTTGCGGTTGAGCGTTAGCCGCGGCCGGTTGAGCGGCGGGTTGCTTTGTCGCGAAGATGACCGCGCCAGCGATGATGACTCCTGCGATGATAATAGCGACAGGAGTCGATACGATACTTTTAGATTCTTGTGTTGTTTCCATGAGTAGATTAGATAGCACCGAATAATCCGCGACGAATGACGCGGCGAGGAGTGCCTACCTAAAATACTTTTGGATTTAGGATGCCGTTTGAAAACGCTTCTTGGAGCGGGTCGAAGATACTGAACTCCTCGCGCAGGACGCTATGCCACTTCTGCAACGAGCGTAAGTCTCGTTTTGTAAAAAGCTCTCGCCAAAAGCCGACGGTGAAAAGGAGTGTGAGGGCGATGAGGAGAAAAGCAATATCGCGCTCGTTTTGGACTGTCGTGGTAAATGCATTCTGCCATGCGGCGATGTGCTCAAGCGGATTCATGGTGCAAATCGCCCCTTCGCCAGAGAACGGGCAAGGAGCCATCTTGCCATCTGCTCCCATATTCATGCCAAAATGCATCGCTCCCGCAGAGCCAAAGAGAAGAAATGCGAGGAGCGCGGTCGCAATGAATATCTTTAGATACGGGTAAAAACTTCGCATAGATCGATTATACCGAAACGTGAGATTTTTGCATATTTTTATTCCTGAAATACCAGCAGACGATAACGCTAAGAATTGCTGCGAAGAAACACCAAACCGAGAAGAATGTTTCGGTGTAGAACCACGCGGCGATAGCGAACGAAGTAAGAAGCACGACCCCGAACACTTTGATGATTTTATGGCTCGACGCAAGACAGCTACCACATGTCGCGATCAAATAAAGAAACATTGTCGGAAGAGCATAAAAGTGCGGCGAGTGATACGCGATGCTGTGGTTAACGACATGCGCCGTCACCGGATCAACGATGATGAAGTATAGAAGGTATAGTCCCACCGCCGCACCAATAACCGAAAAGGATCGCAGGATCTTCTTTCGGGTTGGGTCTGTCTCTAGTAGCAAAACTGAAATGGGAACGAATATCGGCCACAATACGTGCGAGAACATCGAGTACGCGTATGTCAGTGCGACATTCCAGAATGCAGAGCCGAATGAGAGCCACACGAATCCTTCGATAGTCTGTTGCACGCCAAACAAGAGCGGTATTGCGGCGAATGGGAGCTCTTTCTTAGTTTTCGCTTGAGTAAGAGTAAGAGCCCCTGCTGCCGACAACGTTCCACCTGCTACGAAGCTTGCTGTGGCCGAGAAGCACATGGCTAGATAAGTTCACCTTTGCGTTCAAGCATCATGTGATGGATAGTCGCGATCTGAGTCCAAGTTGCGATGAGTATAAGAATGGCGGCACAAGCGAGTGCGTCCATTTTTGTAATACCGAAGATGTTAGCATCGCCCCCGACAACGGTAACGATGAACACGAACACGCCTGCAAACCCCACTACAACGCTGGCTACATGCATTAATTTTGAGAATTTCATATGTTGATTGGTTTATTTTTTTTTAATCTCTACCTTCATCGTACCTCGACCGGGTACGACTCATTCCTTCAAGCGCGGCTCCACCCGTTTGAGCAGAACCGCGTTTGTAGCAACGATGATTGAGGAAGCGGACATGAGGAGTGCGGAAATTTCAGGTCGCAATGACCAACCCAAGCTTGAGTAGAAAACTCCTGCGGCCACGGGAATTGCGAGAACATTGTAGATAGCAGCCCAAAATAGATTCTGTTTCATCTTCGTGACAGTTGCTTTAGACAATCGGATGGCGGCCACGATGTCGTAAGGATCGGACTTCATCAGGACGATGTTGCCGGTCTCGATGGCGACGTCGGTGCCTGCACCAATCGCGATGCCGATATCGGATTGCGCCAAGGCAGGTGCATCGTTGATGCCGTCACCGACCATTGCTACGTTTTTACCTTCGTCTTGCAACTTCTTCACGTACTTCGCTTTCTCCTCAGGAAGCACTTGTGCGAAGTAGCGTTCAATCCCAAGCTGTCCTGCAACTGCCTTAGCGACCTGTTCGTGATCGCCAGTGATCATGACGACTTCCAAACCCATATCTTTTAGTTTGGATACTGTTTTCTGTGCGGATTCACGTACCGTGTCTGCGACGCCGATGGCACCCGCCACCTTGCCGTCAATCGCGACGATGCTGATGGTGTTGCCTGTGCCAAGCAGACGGTCGATTTCCTTTTTGAGTGGTGAGAGATCAATAGTGCTTTGCTTCATCAAGCGCTCAGTGCCCGCAATGACCGTCTTGCCATCGGCAACAGCACGCACGCCATGACCGCCGATTGATTCAAATTTCTCGACTTTCTTCTCGATGGACACGCTACGCTTCGATGCTTCGTTGATAATCGCGAGACTAATGGGATGATTCGAGTTCCGCTCAACGGCAGACGCGTATGCAAGCACGTCCTCTTTGGTATAAGAATTTGTGGAAACAACCTCGGTTACTTTCGGTTTCCCTTCGGTGAGCGTACCTGTCTTATCAAGCACGATAGCATTGAGTTTGGAAGTATTTTCAAGCGTTGCGGCATCTTTGATGAGAATGTTGTGCTTGGCACCCAAGCCGGTGCCCACCGCAACGGCTGTTGGCGTCGCGAGCCCTAATGCATCAGGGCATGCAATGACAACAGTCGATACGGCAAAGGTAAGGGCGGCGAGAAGTCCCGCACCTCCGAAGAAATACCAGCCAAAGAATGCGGCAAGTCCGGAGCCAATGGCGACCACCACCAGAATGGCGGCAGCCTTGTCGGCGATACGCTGCCCGGGCGCTTTGGAGTTCTGTGCAGTCTCTACCATCTTGATGATCTGTGCCAAGACAGTATCCGCGCCGACTTTTGTCGCCTTGAATTGCACCGCGCCGGTGAGGTTGACCGAACCTCCCACTATTTTGTCTCCTTTCGCCTTCGAGACAGGGATGGATTCGCCGGTCACAAGTGATTCATCGATCGATGAATCACCCTCAATGATTTCTCCGTCAACCGGCACTTTGTCGCCAGGACGCAACACGACGACGTCCCCCTTGATTATTTCCGCGCTCGGTATGCTCATCTCTTTTCCGTCGCGGATGACTCGGGCCTGAGGCGGTACCAGATCAAAGAGGGCTCGGAGCGAGTCCGATGTGCCTTTGCGGGATTTCATCTCCATCCAATGCCCAAAAAGAACGAAGGTGACAAGAAGCGCGGCGGCTTCGTAGAACGTCTCGCTCGCAGGCTGTATCAGCGTGAGAAGCACGCTAAAGAGGTACGCGGCAAGGACGCCTGTCGCGATCAAGACCGCCATGTTGAGCTTCTTGGCTTTGAGCGAGTAGTACGTGCCCGTGATGAATATGGAGCCGGTCCAGAAAACTATCGGTGTCGTGAGGATGAAGAGTATCCAGCTGACCGGTATCGGCGCGGGCAGATGGAGCTTCAACAGGTTCACGCCGACGGGCGAATACAAGAAAATGGGTATCGAGAGTACGAATGAAATCCAGAACCGGCGGCGCATATCGGCCTCCATTGCCTTCGCCATCTGTGGGTTCGTCATCGCTGCCTCGTGATCCATGTGGCTCATTTTCGACATATCGTGCCCGGCATGTTCACCGCCTACCCCCTTTTCCTTGGGAATCAAATCCTTGCCGCATCCCGGACATTTGCCCGGCTCATGTTTTATTACTTCAGGATGCATCGGGCAGGTGTATTGCTCCATGCCATGGGCTCTGTGTTTGTGATTTTTGTGGTCGTCGTGATTCATAATTTATATTGCTAGAGCCAATAGTTGATAACTCCAAAAATGAGGATTGCCGTCACAATCAGGGTGTTTATAAACATGCCAACCTGATTTGCTTCTTTCCACGCCTTGTACGTGCTGTATAGCCAGAAGACTTCTGAGATTAAATTCGCAACGACGCCATATTGGGGCATCTTAAGCGACGTAAGTAAGAAGCCGAGCATCGTAAATCCAACGAGCCCCGCCTGCATGAAATTATTGAAGGATCGGCGTTCTAATTCTTTCATACGATTTTTAGTAGCTTCTTTACCTCTTGCACTATTTCATCTACACGCACGGAAGTTCCAACAATTTTCTGCAAAGTGTCTCGTTCCTCTAGGAGATCAGTGCAAAGAATGAGCCCTTGTTTTAAAAGTTCTTGTTTCTGTAAACGATTCAGACGCGTTAGACATGTCAAAGGATGGAGATTATGCTGCTCAATTAGCTCTTCCAAGCTGCCAGTGGCAGGATAATTCCAGCCAATAGCATGCATCCCGACGCATTTCGCATAATCAGTGGCATCAGAAGTAAGTTTCGTATTAGTGACAAGCCATACTTCGTGGAATTTCTCTCCGTGATGCAGTTGTTTCTTCCATTGGCGCTCGATATCCTCAAATCGAGCCTGTACATAGAGCGATATTTTTACGTCCGATCGCAATCCGGGTTGATTATGAAATTTGCATTCCACCATAATATGTCGATCTCCTTTGGTGCCGACGACATCAACTTCATGCTTGATGCAGACTCCTGGCACAATCTTCGCTACTTCTACGGCAAATCCCTCCGACTTCAAAAGCTCACCCACAAAGCGCTCGAATGGCCTGCCGGTCGGTCCCAATTCCATTAGTGCGCTTCTAAGACTGTAGCGTGCCGCGACAGGTCTCGCTTTTTTCCTGAGCAGAGAAAACGCTTTCCGATATATCTCCGACGTATTCATACCTTCGCTCAATTCAGTCTCGATCTGGGCGACGATTTCGTCTACAAGATTTGAAGGTGCGTGCACGCGCTGTAGAGAGCGGCGCAATTTCGACTCCGAAAATGCCTCACGTTCGCCAGATGCTTTGGTGATTAAAATATTTTTCATTGTTTTGCGTCTTCATGCTCATGCCCGCCATGGTTCCCATGATGACCATGTGCTCCGTGGCCGAACAGGTGCATAAAAAGGCAGCCTGACAAAAAAGCAAATGGCAAATAGGGCGCAATATGCTGACCGTGGTCAACAGCGAGATAAACTCCTGCGACTATAAGTAGACCAATAATTACCCAACGCACGGTGGTATTTTTCATATCACTTTTTCTTTTGTGCTAACTTATAAACTTTCAATATCTCTTCGACCGCCTTCTTACTCCTCCCTGATTTGATCTGGTCTATAACGTGCGTCGTGAGATGGTTTTCGAGCATGACGTCTTCCACTCCTGAAAGTGCCTCCTTAATCGCGCTCGATTGCGTAATGATGTCGACGCAGTAGCGTTCAGCATCTACCATTTTGATAAGGCCGTTGAGTTGGCCCCGGATTAGACTGAGGCGACGGAGTACCTTTCTTTTCGCGTCTACTTTCATGACCTTATGATACCCCCATGGGGTATTTGTGTAAAGTGGCCGTCAGCGGTACCATGTGCTTAGGTCGAGATTATTAAAAAAATAACAATTACATATTATGATGGGTTATGGATATGAGGGGATGATGGGCGGCGCAGGTGTCTTCGGCCTACTCACGTGGATTGTTGTCCTCGTTGATCTAGTGCTAGTGGGAATCTGGCTCTGGCAGCAGATTTCTAAGAAGTAGTTGCCGACATTATTTAGAAATTAATAAATTTTATGGAAAACATTACTCGATTGTCGACGGTTCGGACTGGTATCGCACTCGCTGGCACCTTGGTTGTCGCGTTCGTACTATGTGCCATTGCACAGATTATTTTGCCTGGGGCACAGTTCACACATATGTGGCTCGCTCTGTTCACGGCCGCCCCTCTTGGTTCAGTACAGGCGTGGGTTGAAGGCATTATTGCCAGTGTCATTTTTGGTTTTGTATTGGGATATTGCTTCGCGCATTGCTATAACTGGAGTGGATCACATAAAATCGGCTAATGGACGCAACGAACTGGTACGTAATAACTGGAGGCCCGGGCTCCGGTAAGACAACTACGGTAAACCTTCTCAAAGAACGTGGCTACAAGACCACGATTGAGCATGCACGGCATTTTATTGATACACAACGAATCACGGGTAAAACTGTAGAAGAGATTAGGCAAAACCAGCTGGCTTTTCAGCAAGGTGTGCTTGGTATGCAGATCGCACAAGAGCGGGAACTTTCACCGAACGAAGTCGTTTTTCTTGATCGGGCAATCCCTGACGCTTTAGCATATTATCGATTTACTAATCTCCCCGAAGACGGCAAAATCCTGTTGGCGATGAGGAAGGCATCATATAAAAAGGTTTTCATTTTAGATCCATTGCCGCTAGTGAATGACTACGCCCGCACCGAAGACGCGGCCGCACAGAAGCAAATCCACGACTTCATTACTGAAGTTTATGAATCACTGCCATCACCGGTTGTACACGTGCCTGTACTGCCGCCGGAAGAGCGGGCAGATTTTATATTGAAGAATCTTTAAATATAGGCTCCAGCTTGTTTAAGTTACCAACAGCTAGGTTCTGGGGACGCTCTTGACTCCCATAGGCGTCAGCGTCATCCCTTGGGGTATGGAAACTACAACAAGGGCCGTGGGTATTATTGGCAAACAGGTCGTACCAGAGGCGGTAAAAGTGAGGTATTGCCTCTATGCGAGAAAGAGCACCGAATCGGAAGAGCGACAGGTGCTTTCGATTGATTCGCAGATAAAGGAAATGCTACAGCTCTCCGAGCGAGAAGGCCTAGAGGTGGTCGCGATGAAGCGCGAATCGCACTCTGCAAAAGAGACGGGTCAGCGACCAGTCTTCAATGAAGTTATCGAGGAGATCAAAGCTGGCAAATACAACGGAATTTTGACATGGGCAGCTGATAGAATTTCGCGCAACGCAGGCGACCTCGGCAAGGTCGTGGATTTGATGGACTCCGGAGGCTTGCAGGAAATTCGGACATACAGCCAGAGCTTCCGCAATAACCCGAACGAGAAGTTCCTGTTGATGATTCTCGGGTCACAAGCGAAGCTCGAAAACGATAATCGTGGAATCAATGTTAAGCGCGGTTTGCGAACGAGGGTCGAAATGGGCTTGTGGCCAACTACGCCGCCCACTGGATATCTGACACAAAAAATGATGGACAAAAAATGTCAGGTGATTGTCGATCCGGAGCGAGGACCAGTTATCAAGAAAATGTTTGAGAAGGTTGCTTACGAAAAGTGGTCGGGCCGTCGCGTCTACCACTGGCTTAGGTTCGACTTAAACTTTCATACAACCGGCAACAAGCCGCTTACCTGCGGCAACGTATATCGCACGCTCACCAATCATTTCTATTACGGCACGTTCGAGTACCCGAAAAACTCCGGCAATTGGTATCAGGGCAAGCACGAGCCGCTCATCACCAAAGAACTCTTTGATGCGGTGCAGGCCCAACTCAAGCGCGATAGCATTGTGCGCCAAAGCCACGAGTTCGCGTTTACCAAGCTCGTCACCTGCGGACTGTGCGGATCAATGTTCAGCGCGGAGGAAAAGTACAAACAGCTCAAAGACGGTACGATGCGAAAGTATATCTATTACGGCTGCGGGCGAGCGCGTAATCTGCACTGCAAGAATACCTACCTGCGCGAGGAGGAACTAATCGACCAGATGATAAAAGCACTCGACCAAATCGACCTCAATGGCATCGGCATTCAGCACAAGTTTGAGGAAGAGCTAAAGCGCTTTAACAAATTCCAACGAGCAGTGTTGGGTATGTCCAGCGCCTCAAAAACGCACGACGAAGTAGATCTCAAAACCTATGCGAAGTACACGCTGAAGGAAGGGACGGACCAGGAGAAGCGCGAGTTGATGGGATGTTTCAAATCAAAGCTCAAAATCACAAAAGGAATTGTGACGATAGACCAAGACAATTAGAAGATTACAGCTGCGGTTGCAGCTCATCCATAGGTCTGCCGTCACGATTGCTTCCGATGAGTGGCAATTCGCGAAGTGACGCGAAGCTTTCTGCGAGGCGTGGCTCCTGAAGTCGGTGCCATTTCATTAACAACCATCCCCACCAGAGATAAAACTTACTGCGGAGAGAGTCATTGAATGAATGGTGTTCCAGCGCGAGGTCAAAGTATGTCTCAACAAGGTAATCATATGCTTTTATTTGTTTAAACAGACGCTTTGCTTGATGGAGAGACTTGAGACAGTCTCGTTTAACACTTCGCAGGTGAGCGCGAGATTTCTTACTGAGAATGAACAAGTCATCTATGCCGACCCAACGAGACAGCGCATAATTCCCGAAACGCGCGCGCCACGGATGACCGGTTGTGAAATAGTGTAGCTTTAGCTGGAGGTAATAAGTGCCATATATCTGTCCGGCGGTTCGCTGGCAATAAGCACCAGCGCCAATGTAGGGTTTTTTATTGATAAAATCATACCCCATATTCATAACCTTTTGAGTGATGCCCCAGTTGGTTTGCAGTTTTGCATCAAGTTCTTTAAATCGTTTTTTCTCTGCCTCAAGCCCGAACTCGAACCAGTTGATCGCCATAGTAATGTTTTTCATCTCGCCGATGAATTTGCCTGCTTCTGCAATCTCCGCCTTTGCACGCATAAAGCAAAATTGTGCTGCCATTTCCGTCTTACCAGCCTTTGCAGCAATAAGCGCACCTGCTTCCGCGACACGTCGAGCTTCTGCGACCTGATGCACAAAGCTGAGTCCCGCAATCAGGTCGTTAAGCGAGGAGATCTTCTCATCTGGGGTCGCGCCAGACTCGACAATATCTTTTATATTTTGTTCGATGTTATCGTTTGGCATACATTTTGCGGTAGCGCCATCGGTTGCGGAGCTTGTGAAGCCGTATTTTCGTCTCATTCTTCACTACCTTCCAGAGGAAGAACGGGTCGAGCGGCACGCGACTAAACCAGACCCACTTTTTCTTGGGGTATGGAGATATAAATTCTTTGTTTGAGTGAAAGCGTGTCATACGGTTGAGCATACTCTCGACGTTGCCGCCGCTCACATACGAGTAGCCGCGAAAGTTCGCCCACGTAAACATCACTGTTACCTCCGGACTGAGTGCGAGTGTGAGCTGCACGTTTTGTTGACCGAAGCCGGGGCCATAAAACCGCTGCCATTGAAGATCCGGATTGAAAAATACGCAAGGGTCGTCCGAAGTAATGAACCAGTGTTTGCTCGGACCTTTGATGCAGAGAAATGCCACGCTCATTTGCAGCAGTATGTTCGCGATGTACGGGATGCTATCCACCATTTGGATCTTGTGTGCGTCCTTTTTGTACTCCCGCCACTGGCGCACCTGCGGCGAATTGGTTACGCCGTGCGCGAGCGCCATCTGAGTGCCATGGTCGATGAGCTGCTGGATGAAGTTCTCTTGGTTCTCCTTAAAGCGCGGCGTACGGACCATCTGAGCCGCGACGAACGCACATAGGTAGGCGTGTTCCGTTTCGGTCAGAGGCTTCTTTTGTTTGATTTTATGCCTAAAGATATATGCGTACTTGGCCTCGATAGTAGAGAGACTTTGTTCCATGGAGAAATCCTTTTCACCATTGAACTCGAAGGTATATAAATGGGTCTCGGTAAATACGTTTTTAGGAGCCCGCTTACGCGGATTCTTGCCGTCCTTGTCGAACACCCACACGTAAGGCTCTTGGCCTAAAGGGGTGTTGGGATCGGTGAATTCAGATAGATAACAACGCGGGACAAAATGCTGGTCGCGCGGCCCTTTGTTTTTCTTTTTATTCTTCTTAGCCACGCCGTGATTATAGTGTGGAAGACATTAGAAGTTCAATGGTAAGCCTTCGCAGTACTCTAAAGAGGTATGCTCTCGCATACCTCCGATACTAAAACCTTCTGGCGGAGGCGGAGAGATTCGAACTCTCGAACCCTTGCGGGTTGCACGCTTTCCAAGCGTGTGCACTAGACCACTATGCGACGCCTCCAATACGTACCAAGTTACCTCATCTACTTCAACTTATCCACATTTCAAATAAATCCTATCTTCATGAAGGAGTATGGTTGCCGCAGGTGCGTAGTACGTTGAGTAAGAGCGTCTAGAAAGTTGAAATTCCTCAACAGTAATGGGGAGCAAGACTATGGACGATCGTAAAACCCTCGCGCTCATTGATGGCGCGTCTCTGCACAAATGTGCAGCCCAACACGGCATAACCCAAATCGACGCAGCCGTCCTCTATACGCTTTTGCATACCAAAACTCAGTCAAAACGCCTATTGCCGCCGGTCATAACTATGCTTCCACATTTGGCCGATAACCCGATTGGCGAAGCATTTAGAAAGAAGGGGTTTGAGGTTATCCCTTCCGGGACCTTGAGCGAAGAGGATGATCATCATTTATGCAGGAGAATTGACGCCGTGGATCGGTCAAAGGTTGGCCGGATAGTGATGGTTGGCGCTGATCATCGCTACCTGCGCCCGTTGTGGGAGCAGCACAAGGAAGGCGTCAGCATTTGTTGGTTCATAGCCGACAGCGTCAACGCCAAAGGCTTTCCTAGCATCGGGAAGACACTGCGGCGTTTTCTGACATGCGGCCTCTTCACCTGGGTCGACATGAAACCGTTCTTCCCCGCACTCCGCTACGTGCAGTCGTAGCAAAAGGCCCGCGAGTCCATCGCGAGCCTTCTTCTTTTCTATATATAAGGAATGCTAGTAGTCCATGTCCCCCATTCCCGGCGGATTAGGAGTATCTTTGTCATCCTTTGGCTCGTCTGCGATAGCGGCCTCGGTTGTGAGCAAGATTGCTGCAGCAGATGCGGCACGTTCAAGCCCCGTGCGTGTTACTTTGACCGGATCTACGATGCCGGCTTCCAGCATGTTGTCTATAATTTCATTTTTGACTGCGTCATAGCCTGCATTTGCGCCCGCCTTTCGCACGCCATCAACCACAACGCCCGCGTCTTCGCCCGCATTTGCAGCAATCTGGCGCAGCGGCATGTCGAGGGCTTTCATGACGATGCCGTAGCCAACACGCTGATCGCCAGTCAACTGCGAGCCTTTTTTCTTTGCAGACTGGTCTGCGTCAGCAAGCATCTTTGAAACTTTTACCAATGCGGAGCCGCCGCCAGGAACGATACCCTCTTCAATTGCAGCCTTGGTTGCATTAACAGCATCCTCAATTTTCAATTTGAGATATTTCATCTCGGTTTCAGTCGCAGCACCTACGCGGATGACAGCCACCCCGCCTGAAAGCTTCGCCAAGCGTTCTTCGAGTTTTTCCTTATCGAACTTCGCGGTGGTTTCTTTTATCTGAGCGCGCAGCTGAGCAATGCGTGCATCAATATCCTTCTTTGCACCTTTACCGCCCACGATAACAGTAGAGTCTTTAGTAGCAATAACTTTTGATGCGCGGCCCAGGTGGTCGAGCTCTGCTGAATCAAATTTAAGCCCAATATCTTCAGATATAACAGTAGCACCAGTCATGACTGCAAAGTCCGCAAGCATTTCTTTTTTGCGGTCGCCATAGCCCGGAGCCTTAATGCCAAGCACATTGAAGCGGCCTTGGAGTTTGTTGAGCACAAATGTCGTGAGAGCTTCGCCGTCAATGTCTTCTGCAATAATGACCAAATCTTTTTTGCCGCTCTCTGCCACCTTCTGGAGCAAAGGCAAAATCTCCTGCACCGACGAAACTTTTTTGTCGGTAATAAGAATAGACACATCTTTGTAGGACGCTTCCATGCGCGACGCATCGGTCACCATGTATGCAGAAACGTAGCCGCGGTCAAATTCGAGGCCTTCAACAATTTCCTTTTCAATACCAAGCGACTGCGATTCTTCTACAGTTACCACACCGTCCTTGCCTACCTCTTTTATAGTGTCGGCGATAATGGCGCCAATTTCTTCTGATTCAGCAGAAATAGTCGCGACCTGGCGAACTTCTTCGTCAGTTTGAATTTTCTTCGCAAGTCCGCGGAGCGCCACAACAGCTTCTGCAGCAGCCTTTTCAATACCTGCGCGGACGCCCATGGCATTCAAGCCCATTTCCGTGTGCTTCATACCTTCGTCGACAATTGCCTGGAGCAATACAACAGAGGTTGTGGTCCCGTCGCCTGCGATGTCGTTGGTCTTGGTCGCAACCTCTTTTACAATTTCTGCGCCCATGTTTTCAAACTTGTCGCGGAGTGAGATTTCCTTCGCAATAGAAACACCGTCGTTCGTGATGGTCGGGCCGCCGTAGCCTTTGTCGAACGCAACATTGCGGCCGCGGGGGCCGAGGGTAACTTTCACGGTGTTTGCCGCTTTGTCGATGCCGCTTTTAAGTGCGCGGCGTGCACGCTCGTTAAATAAAATCTGTTTTGCCATAGAATTTCTCTTTAATTAATTCGGGCGAACTAAAATATGTAGGTGACACTGTCTTCGCTTATCAGGAAGTATTCTTCCCCGTTGATCTTTACTTCGTCGTAGCCGTACTTATTGAACATAATAGTGTCGCCAACGTTCACATCAATAGGAGTGAGGTTTCCGTCGCTCGTGCGTCGGCCGTTTCCAACTGCCACAACAACACCAGTCTCTGGAGTGAGCTTGCCCGAGTCAGGCAAGATAAGACCGAATGATGTCGTCTGCTCAACTTTTGCAGGCTTCACCAGCACGCGGTTGCCATAGGGGGTTCCCAACGCGCTCTTTTTTACAGACGCTTTTGCAGGAGCCTTAACCTTCTTTTTTGCTGCTTGCCCTGAGCTTGTCGAACGGGCTTTTTTCTTGTTTTTAGCTTTTGCCATAGTGGAAATACTCTACTACAAAAGGCTTGGAAATCAAGAACGCCGCTATTGCAGGCCACCTTTCTCTATGGTAGCGTTATTGGTAATGACGATAGCGGGCGTGTTGCCCTACATACAGATAGTGCTTTCGGTCGCCCTCATTATATGTATCCTGCTCCAGCAGACAGGTGCGTCCTTGGGCGGCGCGTTTGGCGGAGACAACTTCAGTGCGGCATATCATACGCGCCGCGGCATGGAGAAATATCTCTTCTGGACGTCTATTGTAATCGCGGTGCTCTTCGCACTGTGCGCACTCCTCGCGCTCGTCATACACTAACTAGAGCTTATTCGCGCCTCCCGGCGCCTACAACTTATGCGTGCGTTTTGGCACACACAACAGGGTCGTTCTCGATTCACGTTCATCCAAAAAGCGGAAGATACCTACCGTTCGTTTTCAGCAAGCGGCCGGGCCTTGTTCATATTTTTTGCATCCCTACTTGTCGTAAGCGCCGTCGGCCTCGTATTTTTGCTTAACCAGTCTCTACTTGTAAATGTCCCCGCGCATGGCGGCTCGCTTGCAGAAGGCATCGTTGGCGCACCTCGTTTTATAAATCCGGTATTGGCAATTTCTGACGCAGACCGCGACCTTTCTGCCTTGGTCTATTCAGGCCTCCTCAAAGCAACGCCCGAAGGTTCCTATGTGCCTGACATCGCAGAAAGTTATGACATTTCATCCGATGGCCGCACCTACACCTTCCACCTGCGCCACGATACAACCTTTCATGACGGTACGCCCATCACCGCAGACGATGTCATATTTACTATTCAAAAGACCCAAGATGCCGCGCTCAAAAGCCCTGTCCGTGCTAATTGGGATGGTGTCGTCGTATCCTCTTCTGATCCGTACACCGTGACATTCGTGCTCAAAGGTCCATATGCTCCGTTTATCGAAAATGCAACGCTTGGTATTTTGCCGAAAAATCTCTGGCAAAATATCAGCGATGACGAATTTCCGTTCAGCGAGTTGAACGTCTCGCCTGTGGGTTCCGGCCCTTTCCGCGTTACCTCAATAGAGCGCACATCGTCGGGCGTCCCCTCTTCGTACAAACTTGTGGCGTTCAACGGATACGCGCTCGGCAAACCGTACATGGATGACATCACATTCCGCTTTTATCAAAACGAGAGCGACCTTATCAGCGCCCTCAAAAGCGGCGCAGTCGAAGCTGCGAGCGGTATCTCGCCCGCAGCACTGTCGGCCCTTTCAGCATTCCGCGTTGAACATTCGTCGCTCAACCGCGTATTTGGTGTCTTCTTTAATCAAAACCAATCTGTAGTCTTGCGCGAAACAGCCGTACGAAGAGCCTTGAACGATGCGATAGACCGCGACGATTTAGTGCAAAAAATACTGGGTGGATTCGGCACGCCGCTTGACGGCCCCGTCCCTCCAAGCATCTTGGGCCGCCAAGCTGAAAGCACGACCACCGATATTGATATGGCAATTGCCAAAGCGCAGGACGAGCTCATAAAAGCAGGATGGAAGCTTGGACCCGACGGCATCATGATTAAGACGACCGGCTCTGGCAAAACAGCAAAGACGGAACGTTTGGAGTTTACGCTTGCCACAGGCAACGTACCGGAACTCCGCGCTGCCGCTGACTACGTAAAGACCATCTGGGGCCGCGTAGGCGCCGACGTTACTATTCAAATTTACGATCAAGGCGACCTCTCACAGAATATCATCCGCCCGCGCAAATACGACGCGCTGTTGTTTGGCGAAGTTGTGGGCCGTGAGCTCGACCTGTTCGCCTTCTGGCACTCAAGCCAGCGCAATGACCCAGGGCTCAACATTGCCGGCTACGCAAACTCAACTGCCGACACTCTGCTTGAGCAGCTTCGCCAGACAAGCGACCAAGGCAAGCGCGCAACGCTCTATACACAGTTCAATACGGAGCTCAAAAAAGACATTCCTGCCGTATTTCTCTATGCACCGGATTTCGTGTATATTGTACCTAACGACCTACGCGGAGTGACGCTCGGACTTGTCGAGACACCTAGCGATAGATTCTTAAGCGCGCAGCTCTGGCACAAAGAGACGGACCAGGTGTGGCCGCTGTTTGCACGATAAAAAATATTTTATTCATTAGAAGATAGATTCACCAGATTCATGGAAGAAAAGAAACCCCGCAAAGCGGGGCACGGCGAGGGAAGAAATCACGCAAGAGGCGCAGGCCGTAACAGAGGCCGACGCAACGACTTTAACCGACGCGGCGGTCCAAAACCTCATCAACCTCACCCGGTACGCGAAATAAAAGATGGTGAGCCGCAAACTGCAGGCAATGGCGACGAAAAGCCAGTTCCACAGCTTGAAGCAGGCAATATCCGCATCATTCCGCTTGGCGGCGTCGAGGAAATCGGCCGCAACATGACGGCCGTTGAATACGGCGATGACATTTTGATCATCGACTGCGGTTTCCAATTCCGAGAAGACGATACCCCGGGCATCGACTACATCTTGCCTAACACGCGCTACCTCGAAGAACGTCGCGACAAAATCCGCGGCATGTTCATCACCCACGGCCACCTCGATCACATCGGCGGCATCCCCTATATCATCGACCGTATCGGCTACCCGCCTGTATACACACGCCTTTTAACATCAATAATGATCAAGAAGCGCCAGGAGGAATTTCCTAACCTGAAGCCTTTGACCATGCACGAGGTTGAAAAGAATGAGACCGTCCGCGCAGGCAAAATAAAAGTGCGCTTCTTCTCTGTGACGCACACCATCCCCGACTCGATGGGTATCATCATCGAAACCCCGCACGGCAACATCGTTGCAACCGGCGACTTGAAACTCGACCACATCAACGGCGTTCCGACCGAGACGGAAGAAAAGGAGTGGGCAATTTTCAAAGACATGAACGTCTTGATGCTCATGGCAGACTCGACTAACTGCGAAGAGCCTGGATTCTCACTTCCAGAACGCACCGTTCGCAAGAACATGGAAGAGGTCATCACGTCGACCAAAGGCCGCCTTATCATTGGCACCTTCTCGTCACAGCTTGAGCGTCTCATCCATATCATCGAAACTGCAGCCAACGCCGGCAAGCACGTGCTTGTCGAAGGGCGCTCAATGAAGGTCAACATCGACATCGTCAAACAGCTCGGCATGCTCAAACTGCCGGAAAAGACCTTCATCGGTCCGCAAGAACTTGAAAGTCTCCCTGACAGCAAGATTATTGTTTTGGCGACGGGCGCACAGGGTGACGAATTCGCCGCGCTCATGCGCATAGCGATGAAGACGCACAAATACATCAAGATAAAACCGACCGACATCGTGCTGCTTTCCTCGTCGGTCATCCCGGGCAACGAACGCTCGGTGCAAAAACTCAAAGACAACATTTCGCGCCAAGGCGCTAAGATAATCCACCGCAAAACGATGGACATCCATGCATCGGGCCACGCAAACCGGGATGAGCTTGTGTGGATCCACATGCATGTCAACCCGCGCTTCTTTATGCCAATGCACGGCTATCACTACATGCTCCGCACGCATGGTGAAATCGCGAAAGCCTGCGGCCGCCGCGAAGAAGACGTCATCATTCCAGACAATGGCACCGTCATTGAAATCCGCGATGAGGGCCAGACCATCACTCGACTCAAAGAGCATGCCCCTAACAGCCTGCGTTTGGTAGATGGCTTTTCTATCGGCGACATCCAAGAGGTGGTCATTCGCGACAGAAGCGTGCTCGCACAGGAAGGCATGTTCGTCATTATTGCGACGGTCAACCCGAAAAACGGCCGCCTGCGCAAGAGTCCGGACATCATCTCGCGTGGTTTCGTCTATTTGCGCGAAAATCAGGAATTGCTTTCGCAAACGCGCCTCATTGTTAAAAAGACCATCGAAGACACGACCCGCGGCATGCAGCCTATCAACTTCGACTACGTTAAAAACAACGTCACCGACGCCGTCGCCCGCTTCCTCTTCGAAAAGACAAACAAACGCCCAATCGTTATCCCCGTTGTCCTCGGAGTATAGCGTTGCTATAGTCCAAGTAGAAGCTAAGGAGGGCTTCTGTCGATGGGAGAAACCGACGACAAAGAGTTGTGGGACGCGGTCACTGCAGTAGTCGAGCCCTATGGCTGTACTGTTACCGGCCTGGGGCCAAAAGCAGTCGCCACAATGGGAGACGCGCGCAAGCACTTCACGTGCGTTTTCATCAAATTTCCCGATGGGATGACCATGGAGGAAATCGGCCGCATTTCGACAAAAGTGACTAACCAGGTCGACGTCGGCCGTGTCCAAATGGACGTCCTCTACGCTGACCAGACACAAACGCCCTGACGAAAGTCGGAGGCGTTTTCTTTTTCGAGGTTTATCAAGGACCCGTCCTCGATATAAATAAAAATAAAGAAAAGAAAAAGGCCCGGGATTTCTCCGGGCCTTCGCGTTTGCAGAAGCCGCCGACTAACGGCGCGCCGTCGCCCAGGCCAGCAGCTTGGGCGCCAGGTACCGTTCGTGGACGATGCCGAAGCCGAGCCCAACGAGCAGGCCGACGCCGAACGCCAGCCAGGTGTAGCTCAGAGCAGCGCCGACGAGGACGCCGAACATGACGTCCATCGCGCAGATCGCGCGGTTCTTCGAGTGGATGTAGGCGATGAACTCGACGGCGAAGCGCGCGATTGCGCGAGCGCCGCGCGCCATACGGCCCGCTGTCCCGGTCACGAAGAACCAGATGAGGCCCGGCGCTTCCACGACGACGATCTTCAGGAGCGACAGAAGGAACCTGACCGCCGTCACAGGATTAACGGTACGCCTGAGCTCGACACCATCACTCTCCAGCTTGCACAGACGGAAGTAGCCATGCTCCACGTAGCCAACATCGTGCTTCGTATCGCGAACCACTAGGAATCCCATACTGATTCCGAAAACAGTGGCGAAGACGAACATGGCGAGACCGAACCAGGCCATGTGTCCAAGTGGCATGAACTCAGGGACGAACAGAATCATGACGCCCGTCAGCACAGTGTAAATGAGGGACAGAAAACCTCCGCACATGGCGAAGACTGCCCTCCAGTACGGCCGATACGGCGTCCAGTTGATGGTGCGCCTGTACGCGTGCAGCAGGCCGTCGCGGACTTCGCGCAGGTCATACGCGATGTAGGCGACAGCGCCACCCACGGCGGCGCCGATACACGCGGCCCACCACTGGAAGTTCGTGGTGAAGAGCTCGGAAAGCTTGGCGCCCACGGCGAAGCCGACCATATAGGCGAGGATGCGGACGATGTCCGTGCGAACGAGCAGCATGTGCTGCCTCCGGGTTGCGGCTCTCTACAAACACTTGTTAAAGAGCCTAGGTTATTGCCATTGCAACTATACAACGTAACAGAAAAATATCAATTGCAAATATACGGAGGAGAGTCCTCCCGTATAATTACTTGGTATTTAGGAGTTTGAGAAGTTCGGCTTCGGATACACCTTTTGCAAGGGCGACACGGAGAGCCGCCGCGCGTTTTTGGCGCAGGGAGCCTTCGAACTTTGACTGTTTGGTATAGTGTTTGCTTTTGTTATTTATCCGAATGCCGTTCGCTTTCAAGTGCGAGCCGTAATCCATGAGTGCAGCATAAAAATCTCGCGGCTCCATCTTGGACTTGTTCAATTCCCTCTCAATAAGCGGCAAAATCTCTTTGTCGTGCACTGACGAGGACTGTCCTCGTCCATTAAAAAAGTGATGGGTAAAGACGGTACGAATGTTGGTTTCGATGAATATCTCGGGGCTGTTAAATGCAAAGGTTGCGACGGCGCGAGCGGTGTAAGGCCCAATGCCAGGCAGTTCTTCTATCTCGCTCGCCTGTTTTGGAAACTTCCCTTTGTATTTTTCTGTTACTATTTTTGCCGTTTGCTGCAAGAATTTTGCACGGCGGTTGTAGCCTAGGCCCTGCCATTCCTTTAGCACATCCGACAGTGGGGCGCTCGCAAGCGCTTTCCAGGTTGGGAACTTTTTTAGAAATGCCGTGTATTTTGGAATGACCCGCGCAACTTGCGTCTGCTGGAGCATCAATTCAGACACCAAAATTTTGTACGGATCTTTTGTTTTCCTCCACGGCAAATGCGCGCGGCCGGATTTTTTGTAGAAGCTTTTAAGCTCTCGTAACACGAGACTATGGTAACAAAAATCCCGCCGAAGCGGGACTTTTGTTTACAACAGTAGAATCGGTAACCTCGAAATTAGTATATATCAAAGCCTAATTGAGTCAAGTAGATTCCTACAGCCAGCAAAGGGAGTCGAACCCTTAGTAGTTAGGTTACCGATCCTACTACTGTAACCGTACTGCTGGCTTGCTTAATTCACAGCGGTATCTGTGAGCATTCTTACAATAGCAAATTACCTACTGAAATAATCATAAAATTTCGATAAAATAAAAGAAAAAGGCCCGAGAGTATCGGGCGTTATACAAACAGCGTCTGTAAGGAATCGTACACAAAACAAACCAAAAGAAAAAGCGGTAACAAAAAAACCGCCCTTCTGGGGCGGAGTTTTTGCGAGACTCAATAGGTCTTACTGAGCCTTAGGGCGTGCGTCGGAGACGGTAAGCATGCGGCCACCGAAGTCCTTGCCATTCCACATAGAAATAGCTGCATCAGCAGATTCATCTGCCATTTCGACGAAGCCGAAACCGCGTGAGCGGCCGGTTTCGCGATCGGTGACAATCGATGCTGAAACGACTTCGCCTGCCTGTGCGAACGCGTCACGGAGCTCATCCCCCGTAGTGCGGTACGGAAGGCCACCGACGAACAATTTGCGTGCCATAGTGTGCGAAAAACGAGTTGGTTAATACTGTCCTTCGTAAGGCGACCCTCCTGACGCCTAATGGCACATGGAGAACTTACTCGAACGCCCTCAGTAGAGCATTTCCCGTATGAAAATGCAAGTAAGGCCCGGGCTACCGGGTTGTCAGCTTTGCGTAGACGACAAAGCGCTTGTCGTAGGAGTGCGCAGCGGCATCCCACTGGCCGTCGCAGGTAATGAGCACAAGCTGTGATGTGCCCGAGGCAGTAAAGATCTCTGCCGCAGGAGCGCTTTCAGTATTGTATTGGTCGGTTTCAGAAACCACGAAGGTAAGAGTGCGGCCGCTCGCATCAGATACGGCAATAGTGTCCCCTATTTTTACGTCAGAGAGATGTTCAAACACACCCGCTTTCGTGAGTGCGTTGTTGACGTGGCCGTCGATGACTGCATTCCCTGCTTCACCAGGCTTAGCTCCAAGTTCATACCAACCCGTCGTCTCAAACGACGACGGGGTTGCCATCGAGCCATCGGCCTTTTTACCCACGCGTTCAACTGCGGCATTTACACCGATCGAAGAAATAACGATGCGCGTCGGAATGATAGGCGTCGTGCTGGTGGCAGTTTGCGGCAATATCGAGTTCGTACCCAGGGTGCCAAGCGGCGCAAAGGCTGTTTGTACGACACTTGAATCAAGATCAAGGCGATCTGAAATACGAGACAACACATTCACGAGACCATAGAGTACGGCTGCAGCACCGAGCGCGATGAAAATCCATTCGCCCACACGGCGCGTTGTTGATGTAACAGGAACGCCCATCTTAGCGGAGGGCAACAGCAAATGCTTGTCGGACATACGGAGCAGCGAAGATAGAAGCACCGATAAGGAAGACAAGGGCAAGGGCAAGCGCAGCGCCGTTTTGCGGTTCAAAGCCAGTGTTCGGCAATGATGCAGGAACGTAGCTTGCAGTTACTGAAGGGTTGTTCGAAACAGTCGTGTAGGTAACAACTGGGCCCGTGTAGTTCGTAGCAACAGTTGTGTTGGTAGGAGCAACGCTCGTGTAGGTGTAGCTGCCATTGCCATTTGCGTACGTGTACGTGTTGCCGCCCGTGTATGTGCCCGAGCCAGAGTAGGTTATCGGACCATTTACTGAACCAACAGTGATGGTGCAGTTTGCAGTCTGAGTGCCGCTCGAAACAATCACCGTCTGCGGCCCACTAGTCTGGAAGACAGTCGTGTATGAAGGGCCGACGTTTAAGCTCGTGCGGGTTGCAGTCGTCCAGTTATACGAACCCGTGCCGCCAGTTGCGGTAAAGGTAGCAGCCTGTCCTGCGCCGATGCTCTGGTAGCTTGGTGCGCAGCTCAAGGTCGAAGGAGCTGTCGAGCCCTGGTACTGGACATTTTGCTGTACGCAGAAACTGCCGTTGCTTACCCAACCCTGAGGGCATGCAGGACCAGTCTGCGGAGGGACATTTGAAAGCAATATGGTGCAGCTGCGGATAGCACCTGAAAGCGGCGTAAAGCCAGTGCAGTCTGGAGAGTAGCTTGCGTAGTATCCCGCAGGAACCGTTGCAACGACATTGTAGCTGCCCGGAGTGAAGGTTACTGTACGAACATCGTTGTTAAATGCCGACGCATAGCTGATGGTCGAATTGTTTACATTCGGTATTCCCGCCATTGAAGGAGTCGTCGCGTTGACGTAGACAATCGGCGCGATGGACGGTGCCGGAGTTCCCGGGATAGTCTGTGTGGAAATAATGACCTGCGAGTATGGGGCGTTCTGTGCCAATGCAAACAAAGGAAGCCCTACTACGAGTGCAGGAGCGATGATGAGCGCAGCTATGCGGCGAAATGTCATATAAAATAAGGGTTTTCTGACTAATAGTGCACAAACAAACATGAGCTTCAAATGAAGCTCCGAGCTACCATACCACTTATTAAAATAAACGCAAGTACTTACAAACCTAGACCTTGCGAGGCCAAAAAAGACGGAACAAAGAGCGGCAAAAGCAAGAGTGGAATGACAATGACAGCGACAGTGATGATGCCTGTCCACATCGTGTACTTCCGCATCTTTTCGACCGAGGCAAAAACAGTATCAACCTTCCCTTCAAGTTCTGCGAGCTTCATTTCTAATCGGTCAAGCTGTTCGTTCATGTCTTTACTTTAGCACGGCCTCTACCCTGCTACTGATATAGCAACGAAGAGCACTGCCGCGCCGACAAGTGTCATAAATGTCGTCCAAAATGTCGGATGCACATGGTGGCTTTCTGGTATAAGGTCAGATGCGCCTATATAGAGAAAAAATCCACAGAAAAGTGCGAGCAAAAGCCCGAGGATTGCCGCAGGCACTACAAAAAATGATGCGGTTATTATGCCGATGACAGGAGCTACCGCATCGGCAAGCAACCAGCGCATGGCTTGCGTACGCGTACCCCCATGACGCACCACTACATTGACGGTATTAATGCCATCAGAGAAATCATGGGCTAACACAGCGGCCGCAACAATAAGCCCCACAGTCGGAGAGACCTGAAATGCCAAACCTATGCCAACGCCGTCAAGAAAACTATGTATTGAAAGTGAACCGGCACGCACATGCCCACGATGATGCGAGCCATGCTCTTCTTGAACATCATCGGAATGCCCATGACCATGAAGCACAAGTAAGCGGTCGAGTAAGAGATAGAGCAAAAATCCAAGCGCCACGAATGCAGTAATGGCTGAAGTAGCATATCTCTCGCCAGCAAGCTCGAGCGATTCAGGCAACAGATCAAAAAAAGCCACTGCGATCACCGCGCCTGCGCTAAATCCAAGAATGAGATGCAGACGGTCGCGGAGCTTAAGTGCAACGCTGCCTCCTATCATGGTGGCTGCAAATGCTGCTGCTGCAAGTAACGTAAGTATCATAAGATTTTTATTAGCATGTCGCACATCCCCTGCTAAAGCCACAGTCGCTACAGACCATGTGATGGTGATGCGTCGCTTTCGGATAAGAAAAATGCGCTGCACGTATGTCGCCCCGCATATCCCCCTCAACCCCAGCAGCTCCTATACCCCGCAATACCAACCCCTTACCAGACAGATCGTGTAGTGCTCGATAGACGGTGACCACATTCAGATCTAACTTCCGTCCTATTTCATCGACAGTTAAAGGACCGCTCGCTCTCCACAGCACTTCCAAGAGCCTGACGCGACCAGGCGTGGCCCGAAATCCCGCTGCGCGCAGTTTTGCTGCAAAATCATCCACGCCTCAAGTATATACAAACGCAATAAACTTGCAATAAGTTTGATGCTCAGGTAGTATACAAACGCAAGTGATTTGCATTTATGAAATTGGCATTTTTGGGAAAAGGAGGATCGGGCAAAAGTACGATGGCAACAGCTATGGTGCGGCATTTGCAGGGGCTAGGCATGCGCGTTCTTGCGATAGACGCCGACCATAATATGGACCTTACATACAGTCTCGGAATCGAGCCTTCGGTGTATATAGGCCGTGATCCGGATGCAATAAAAGAACATGTTGGCGCTCTGCGCGAAGGAACGTACGCTGATGCATTGCGCACAGGCACCGAAGCCGGCATCTTGTTCAGCATATTCCCTGCGGACTCATATACTGCACAAATATCTGTCGAAGTGGACAGCGGTCTACGTATTATGACCGCCGGGCCTCATACACAGCGCGTTCGCAGCCAAGAGGCATGCAGTCATTCGCTGGCTGCGCCGCTCAAGGTGTACTTGCCTCTCTTAAAGCTCAAATCAAACGAAGCTGTGATAGTAGACGAACGCGCGGGCACCGATCCTGTCGCAACCGGCATTCTGGCAGGCGTGGACTTGGCAGTTATCGTTCGCGAACCGACCGTTAACAGCCGCCGGGTTGCCGAGCAGATACGCCACGAACTAGAGCTTGCCGGCATCAAGCACATACTTGTTGAAAATAAAGAATTGGGACTTGAAGCAGATACCGCGAAAGCCGCCCGCGACATAGAGGCAGCGATATAGAGGTTGTCAACGTGCCCTCCGAAATATATGGCGGAGGGCACGTTGGCAGGTTCGCCAACAAACGGAAGCTCCAGAGGGAGATGTTCATGTCCTTTCCAAGCGCACTTCTTCGACTGAAAGCCGGCGATACGCCGGACACGGCGCTCGCCTATGCGATGCGCACCGACACCAAGCTTGGCTATGCGGCCATCATGGCAGCTGCCGCGGCGACTGCGTCGACCGACTGCCCCTGCTGCACGGTGAGGAACGCGTTGCCCCCGGAACACCGGCATGATGTGCTCCGCCATGAGCGCCGCGGCCGCGGCGTCATGGTCGACATCAACCCCGACTCGGTCGTGGGCAAGCAGGTCGCCCGGTTGCTGGGCACCGATGCGGCCCGGCCGCTGATGGTCGCCGAGGCCGGTATGGCGCTCGGCTTCGCCAACTGCTGCCGCATCCTCGCTTCCCCTGACAAGGAGGATGTGCAGGTGAGCGTCGAGGACCAGGTTCGCTGGCAGATCAATATCGACTGCTGACCAACGTGTAACCCGCTACCCCTCCGCTTTTGCGGAGGGTTTTATTTTATGAATGCGAATGGCCGTGCACATGACGCGGCAACTTGGATGGTGGCCAGGTGGAACGTATATATACTGCGACCACGGTCGTTATGGGCACTGCAAGAATAATACCTATCGTACCCACCATCATGCGGACTATCTCTTCTGCAAATAGTTCCTGGTTGAGCGTCATCCAGACATTTTGAGCGGATGAGGCAACTAGAAGAAGTAGAGGCATCGAGACTGCTACATAGGCTATGGCAAGCGTATTAACCAATGCGCCGATATGTTCGCGACCTATGCGCTGTGCGCGACGGTATACATCCCATTTTTGAAGATGTTTCCCTACCGCAAACAGCTCTTCGACGGCAATCGCCTGACTTATCGCTGCGTCATAGAGCACTCCCAAAAATCCGATTATCATGGCACCGAGCAATAATCCCTGGAAATCTATCAAACCTCCGGTGTTGAAGTTTAAATACGTCGCCTCTTCATTCGAGAAACCAGTCAATCGCGCCGCATGAATGAACATGTACGCGAGCAATCCGGTAATGAGCACCGTGCATAGCATGCCAACCACTGCGGCGGTAGTTGTCCTATTGAAGCCATGGGTTATATACGATCCGAGAACGACAATAAGCCCCGCCACGCACGCACTCAGCAAAAGCGGCGAGAATCCGTGCAAGATGCCAGGCACAAGCACGACTCCGATACACAAAAGACTGCCAACAAGCGTTACAAGGCCGCGTATGCCCTGCTTGCCCCCAAACACAAACAGGCACAGCAAGAAAAGCCCAACTATCAATGCCAATTGCGGAAGGCGGTACGGCGCGAGCACTGCGTACGTGTTAATGCTTTCCGCATCGTATACTTCATGTCGCATGTAAAATACATCGCCTTTGTTAAGCGTCAGAAAGTCATTATCTATCGTGACGACTTTGCCTGTCTCGGGACCCGAGAGTATCTGTGCCTCTATGGTCTGGGCATTTGTGTTAGTGCCTGTACCTGGAATTTCACGCACCTCTTGATGTAAAACCCGTAGGACTTGTGCTTTTGGGAATGTAACAATGTCGCTTGGATCGATATTCGCTTGCGCATACGCAACAGACGCACCGGACAATGTCAGTGCGCCTGTGCAAAGTATGGCGAGTAATCGCCGCATACGATTACTGACCTACCGTTGTCGTGCTCGAAGCCGTTGCGGATGCCCGAACCGCTGCCTCAACTTTAACGAGAGCCTTTACTATGGTGTCGATGTCTTTACGCCCGGCAACCAACGCTGTGTGAGACGCATTCAGGTCGGTGCGTGCCTCGGCAAGCGCGGCTTTGTTCTTAGCCATGGTGTCTTTATCGCCATTGTCCGGAGCAAGCGGCGCGCTTACTTCAACTGCAGCCTGTGCTTTCGTAGATGCGGTTGAGATCTGCGTTGCAAAATCGTTCAAGGTATCGGTGAGAGCTTTCACATCACCGCCCGCATTACTTGCAGCTTGGATGCGCGCTGCGAGCTTGTTGCCCAAGGTTTGCATCATGAACGAAATGGTCACTTCACGGTCTGCTGCTGCAGCAATACGAATTTGCGGAAGCACGAGCGCGTATACTCGGTATGAGTCAGTGATGGACTGCACGTCGGCTTTAATAGTTGTGCCGTCAGTTTCACCATCAATTTTCGTTTTAAGTGCCTGAAATGCCGAGATCTGCGTATCGATATTGGTTGCCAAGCTCGTCTTGAACGTGTCAGTTACTTTCTGCATTGCCTGTACACGCGCATTAAGTGAGGTTAGCGCCTGGACGCGGCGGTCGAGTTCTTTGTCGGCGCGTGTCTTTGCATCTGCCATAGCTTTTGCGCTCATCTGGACGCCCACGCCTGCAGATGCACCTGTCGTCGTAACGTTTACACTTGCATCCGCTGCAGCGCCTGTTTGCGCAGATACGAAGGCCGGAGCAAGGGCCATACTGAATCCGAACACTGTCAAAAGAAGTACGGCTATTTTTTGCATAGTAGTCATGGGATGTATTACTGGGTTACCTGCTTATCATTCATGCTCGAATCGACGTCTGACGAGTCGGTTGAGTACGCCTTGAGCTGTGCATCTATTGCCGCAGTGTCCTGTGCAATAGCAGTGTCAGACGCGTCATTGTTGGCACTCATGCCGTTAATAGGCGCGTTATTCTCTGCCGTGGTTGTTGCCTGCGTTGTTGTATCGGTCGCAGTTTGCGTTGCGGGCTTCTTCAACCAGCCGCTCCACCATACGAGCCAGCCAAGCGCGGCGAGGCACAAAATCCCAATAATCCATTTCGATACTGTAGACATAAATATGTAGTTACTCGTAAATTACCTACTTTCCTTCGGGTCAAGCGCCAAGCATACTGAATTGATGCAGTAACGTTCTCCCGTGGTCGACGGACCATCGGCAAACACATGTCCTAGATGCGAACCGCAATGCGCGCATACGACTTCGTCGCGCTGCATGCCATGGCTGTCGTCCGGAACAATTTTTGTCGATCCAGGCAATGCTTGGTCAAACGATGGCCACCCGGTGCCTGAATCGAATTTGGCGTCAGAGGCGAACAGAGCGTTGCCGCACGCTGCGCATCGGTACATGCCGTCACGCGTTTCGTGCAACAGCTCGCCGGAAAAAGGAGCCTCGGTCCCGCGCTCACGAAGCACGCGATACTGCAGGGGTGTGAGCTTCTCCTTCCACTCATCGGCCATGTCCGAAGTATATCATCTGTGAGCTGCCGCCAACCCAGGTAGGTACCCCGCTCCCGGATACGGGAAACTGCTCGCCCAGATACTTAGGCACGCGGCCGAACCACACATCGTATGAAGCCTTAAGCGAAGCGGGGATTTCGCGCAGCGACAAGGTGAAAAAGCGTTCACCCGGGGCCGCCGCATCCACGCCATACGCTTCTAAGCCTAGGGAGCGCGCGATGAAGACTGCCCGCGAAAGATGGAATTTTTGCGTAACAATGAGCACCGACGTAACGCCGAACACGTCGCGGGCCCGGTACATACTGCTGTACGTATCAAATCCCGCGTAGTCTAAAAATATGTCGTCCTGCGGGATGCCAAGCGCCAGCAAATATTTGCCCACCGGGTACACTTCGTCATATGTGAGCGTGCCGTTATCGCCCGTCACCAATATCTTTCGTACGGTACCGCTTTGATACAGCGCAGCCGCCATATCGGCACGCTCTTTTAAAATCGGTGAAAGCACGCCGCGGGACGTCACTGACGCGCCAAGCACAAGCGCCACCTCGGCAGGTGGCGCTTTTTTTGATAAATAGATATATTTTTCGCTCGTGACATCAATGTACCCCACTATTGCGGTAGCACAGAGTACCGCAAACAATATGATGAGTACGCTGAAATGGAAAAATTTTCGCACCACGAAAAGGGGTTACGCTCGCGAAACGTTGACGGCGCTCGGCCCTTTCGGGCCATCCGTTATTTCAAACGAAAGCGTGTCTCCAACCTTAAGCTCATCGAAGGCTACGCCGTTCAATTCTTTTGAGTGGAAAAAGAGGTCCTTATCACCTCCCTCACGTGTAATGAAGCCAAAGCCCCGGTCCGTTAATGTTTTGATTTGTCCTGTTGCCATATGCCTCTAGTATACCAAACTTAATAATTAATTACTGATAGTCCTCTTCCGGGAGCGGCACCACCTCGGTAACCTCCATCTGGTAGCTCGGGATAACGCACAGCACTTTGCCCGCTATGGTGAAGTCATCCTTCAAGATAATGGGCTTGTACTTTGGGTCCTTTGATTCGGGCCACAAAATGACCATTCCTTCGCGGCGTTCCAACCTTTTTACCGTGACCATGTCGTTGACTATCGCTGCCACACGGTCGCCGTTTGACACGTCGTTGGTAAAGCGGATGAGCACGTAGTCACCAGTGTTGATGCCCGCATCATTCATACTGTCGCCGATGGCGCGCACCGCAACGATGTCGCCGTCGTCTTCTTCAACAATACGTTTGTCGACTTCCAAAAACTCGTCGGCCTCGCTTGAGCTCTGCGCAAAGACAGACAAGTCGTCGCAACCAACATTTGCAATAACGGGGATGCTGACCGTGCCCCACGCACCGTCAACATTGCGCAATTCAATATTTCGCGCGGCATTTTTGCGGCGGACGATATAACCCTTGCGTTCAAGGATATCCAAATACTGCGTAACAGTTCGGAGTGAGCTGAAGCCGAGCTCCGCACGAAGCTGTTCGAGCGTCGGAGACTCATTTTCCTTATATAGATACTCACGCACAGCGTTTAATACCCTCTGCTGCTTAAAGGTAAGCAAGTTTTGGATGTTCATACACTAACTATATCACGTTCTTGTGTGTGCAATACACAAGATACACAACACTCTGTGGATAAGAGGATGAGAGCTATGCGTGAGGATGGTTGTGATGGTGCGGAGGGTGATGAGGCCCGCGTCTTAAGAATGGGAACACTTCTTCGAACTTCAATTTGAGAACGAAGAAAAGATAGACGATTTCCAAAATACCAACAGAGTTGATGAGCAAAATGGCGATAAACCACCAGCCGTCGTTATTGCGCCCTGCATGCCAGAGCGCTATGCCCTTCCATGCGAGCGACCAAATCGCTGCTAAAAATGCCAATCCCAAAAACGGAACCGACCAAATCGGAATATTCATAAACCAGCCCGTATCAAACCCGTAGTGATGTGTATACATACCCTAAGTATACATTTTTATACAAATGATGATCCCCCGCCTCGCGTGGTGCGCAAGGCGGGGGTTCGAAGTCGAATCTCGGCGTCAGCCGATCAGGTGGTGCAGGCGTCGGCGACCTTGCGCATCTCGGTGGCCGCGTCGGCATCCGTGATCGCGTCGCCGCAGCCACAGGAGAAGCCATGGACCTGCTCCAGGGTCATCAGACCGCGATCGACGACATGGCCGACGTTGGTCTTCTTGCTCTTCTTGCCGACCTTCAGCGGAGCACCCAGCTGGGTGGCCGCGTCGGCGAGGGTCTGCAGGACGGTGCCCTCGATCAGCTGCATGCGCTGCGCGCCGACCTTGAGACGCTCGATGCTGTGGAACCGGTACCACGCGGGCTGGTTGGGCAGGCGGGCCTCGATCAGGGCCGCGGCGGCCAGAAGGATGTCCTTGTTGCTCACCGTGGGCGCGGCCGTGGCCATGCCCAGGATCGCGTCGCGTCCCATCAACTTCGTCATCTGTGTAACCCCTATGCTCGAGAGAAGAAAGATGTGGCTGTGTACTATCACGGAGTTGAGCGAATGAAACTCTCCTCTTAAATCTGATAGTACTCCTATGTATAGCAAGGATGCAAGGCCGAAACAGTGACTAAATCCTCTCCACTGTTCCGACGATGAAACCGAGAAGTTCGATGAGGAGCCAGCCTAGAAGCGCGTAGCCTATCATCGCAACAACTGCCACAACATCAAGAATAGAATTCTGTGTGAGGTAAAGTCCAGGGAATGCTCCGACAAATGGGCCCATAAATGTGCTGCTCACGGCATAGGTCCATGCCACGATAGGAGATGCGGCATTGGCCCCCAAAAGTTCGAGTACGATGCGTATGAGCAAAAAAAGCTCGATGATTCCAACCACCGTGTTGATGATTCCCGCAATAAACGAGCCGCGGTAATAGTATTGGTCGCGCGTGACGATATCTGCCATCTCTTTACCGTACTACTGCTGAGCTAAAGAAAGGGTGAAGTGCCAGCTATTTGACGCCACGGATGAGCTTGGTACAAATAACATAGCCTGCACACACAGAAAAAGACGGGCCTTCAGTTTACAGACGGAGGGATAGACCGACCAACCGCATTTCAGGGGAGTTGCACATGCTTCGCAGATCGCTTCTCGCATTGCCCGCAGCCGTGATGCTGCCTGGCCTGATGTTGCCCCGCCACACGCTGGGGCAGGCGCCGACGAGCCTCGAACAGGCGGTCGATAGAGCCGGCAGGGACAGGGATGGCAGGATGCTGGGGGACGACGGGTTTATGCACTACTGGGTGCATGACCACTATCAGGACTACTTCCCGCACCAAGACTGTCCCTGTCACGACGGTGAGTGCCGCCCCACCACCTGGCGGCGTGATCCCAAGAACCTTCGCATCATCCAGGCGTGGATCAACCGGAAGTGGGTCTCGGCCGACGACAAGACCAAAATCCGCGACCGGACGGATGTCCCAGCTGACTTCCCGAAGGAGCTACGTGAATATGACGCCCATGCCTGCGCCTACACACAAGGCGGGGTCACCACGCTCACGTGCCTCTGGATCCTGAACGCCATGATCTAGACCCTGCACCTTCCTTAACTTCCCCGCCGCTCTCCCCGAGCGGCGCTTTCTTTTTATGCAATACGTCGTTGCTCAAGCCTTCTAAGTTCCAAACGCAGCGCCTTGTGATTTGGCAAAGTTTGCGCAACTAAAGCCCAGAAGGAAGGCGAGTGATTGAAATGGTGCAGATGGCACAGTTCGTGCACAACAATGTAATCGACCAAATGCGGTGGGAGGAAAGCGAGTTTGTAATTGAAATTTAAATTTCCTTTTTCGGAACAACTCCCCCAGCGCGACTTGTGATTTTTGATGAAGATCTTGCGCAGAGGCACATTATAGAACTGGTTGAAATATAAAATCCGCGCATGCACCAACACCCGCGCGAGTTCTTTGTGTTTGAGGTAGTTTTTTCGGTTTCGTCGAAGAAGCAACATTACTGAAACCAGGATTTTCTTTTTTACTTACTACTGTGCGACGCAGTTGGAGTATGTTTCGGTCTGGCTTGTACCTATGCCTTGCTGGATGAACGCAGTATCCCCTTTGCTCCAAAAAATAAGCGACTCGTCGGCATTTGCGTAGCGGATGCCAGATGCAGAAAGGGTTTGCGGCAAGCGGAGCATCGTGCCATCGGAGAAGGTAAGCTCGACTGCGCCTGTTGGAACAGGGCGGCCGTCTGGGGTGGAGCTTGCTGGGCCGCCATCAATATATTCAGCACTCAAGCTTTTGTCTTCGTCGCATGAGTATGAAACGACCGTGTTGCCTGCGGCAACACCCGGCGTTGTCGTCTCAGTGTCCGAACCAAAGAAGCGGGAGACAGGTTCTGTATTGCGGTACATCCACAACACGAGGCACAGAGCTATCAATATAACGACGATGAGGACAGTAGTAACGGTGGCGCGTCCGCGCAGCGAAGGCAATTGGTCAGGGGTCATAAACCCATGATATCAAAGGAAAAATCGTCTTTTTACACTTATGCACCTATGTGCGCGTCTATAAAGTGCCCGATCTTGGCAAAAATATGCGCCACCCACATAGCTACTGAGTCCATCGCGTGGTGTGCGCCCGGCACGTGCGTATAGAGGAACCATCCGCAGAAGATGATGAACGCGAACCATAGCATCCCAAGCAGGGAATGTACCGCGTGCCAGAAGGGGGACATCTGTTTGTATTGATAGTTGTGATTGTATGTGTGATGCATCTTAGCCTGCATGCGGCGCTGTTTTCGCCACTGGCGCTTCCACTGCTGTGCTTCTTCTTTGAGTTTGCGCGTACCCTCCTTCCAGTCCTCTGCATTGAAGTGTTCGTATTCCATGCGTGCGCGGCGCATAAGTTCGCTCGCGTTTATAAGTACCGTGCCATAGGCCTGCGCCTTTTGAGCGGGTGATGCTGCGCGGGGGACAAATATCACCATCAAGAAATAAATCAGGAGTCCCGCGCCGTGTGAGATGATCGTGAGGATGATGAAGAGGATACGCACGAGCGTGGCATCAACGTCAAAGTATGCGGCCAGGCCGGAACATACACCAAAGAAAACTTTGCCTTCTTCCAAACGGAACAGGCGCTTAGGTGTCGGGCCTGTATGCGAGTGGCTTTTGTTGCCATTGTCGCCCTCGCCTTTTTTCTCACCGCTTTCGTTTTCAGTTTCTACATCAACATCACCCATTTCTTTGAGCACGGCTGCCATGTCGGCCGAAGTGATGACCGTTTTATGCTGTGTGCGGTAGAGCGCGCACTTGTCGGCAATTGCCTGCTCCAGATCTGCGACAATTTCGTCGCGGTCAGGATTGCCTTCAAGTTTTTGCGCGGCCTCGTCGAGGTAGCGGCGCAGAGCATCGTAGGCGCCTTCTTCGATCTCGAAGGCTGTGCCATGCAAATGTATTGTTACTACCTTGTTCATGATTTTTTGCTCAAATTATTAATTGTTTTGTGTAATGTGTTCCAATAGGTGTCGAGTTCGTCGCTGCGGTCTTTGCCCTTCGCGGTCAGAAAATAATATTTTCGCGGCGGGCCTTGCTCTGATTCAACCCATTCATAGTCAACAGCACCGTCGCGACGGAGTTTGGAAAGCAGGGGGTAGAGCGTGCCTTCCTGCGTGGCAAATTCGGTGCCGGAAAGCTTCGCCAAGATCTCCGCTGCATACGACTTGCGTGCAGCAATAACCTTAAGCACCACAAGCTCAAGCAGGCCTTTGCGCAATGCGCTGAAATCATTCTGGTTAGTCATAGTTTTCTAGTACCTTTTTATATTAAGGTACTGGGCATAATAATGCAAGCTCGAGGATTCTACATGTGTGGATACGAAAAACTCCCCGAGAGTAGGGGAGTTTTAGCGGCGGAGCGTCATCGTTGCGGAGACACAGCGCAAACATTTTTCTTGTTTAGGACGCGTCTTCAAATAGCGGTTGCCGCAGATGCAGATGAGAATGGCGGTTTTGTTTGGCTTTTCAATCCAGTGGCCGTCCTGCTGGAAGGTTTTATGCGGACCTTGAAGCTGCATGTTTGGGCGGGGCGTTGTTGACACCTCGGCTAGACTAGGTTTCTTCACAATCACCTTCACGGCCTTCTTTGGCGCGACCCTTGATTTTGTCTTCTTTGTCTTGTTCATATTATGCTTCGATGAAGGCCAGGGCTTAAGCCTCGATAAAGGTTAGAGCCTTTCCGCGCTTCCCTGCCCGGCCGGTACGGCCGATGCGGTGCACATAGTCTTCACGCGATGCAGGAAGGTCGTAGTTGATGACGTGTGAGACGCCTGAAATATCCAAACCGCGCGCTGCAACGTCTGTTGCAACCAAAATATTCATATGGCCTTTCTTAAATGCGTCGAGTGCGCGCTGGCGGGCGCCCTGTGTTTTGTTGCCATGAATGGATTCCGACTTAAAGCCGCGCTGGTTCAAGATTTTTGAAAGCTTCTCTACCCCATGCTTGGTGCGGCCGAAGATCAGCACCTTTTCAAATTCAGGAGTGATCAGCAAATCATGCAATACATTAAGTTTGTCAGCTCCCTTTGGCACCCGAACGACGTCCTGATCAATTGAAGCGGACGTCTCACGTGTTTTGACGGATATACGGACGGGCTCTTTCAAGAATTGGCCAATGAGCGCTTCAATTTCGCGCGAAAGCGTTGCCGAGAAAAAGAGCGTGTGGCGCGGCGTCGGCAAGAGTGCAAGGATGGTCTTCATGTCATTGATGAAGCCCATGTCGAGCATGCGATCTGCCTCATCGAGCACCGCAGTGTTAAACGTAGAAAGATTCAATGCTTTGCGCTCGATCAAGTCTTTAAGGCGGCCCGGCGTACCGATAACAAACTGCGGGCGGCGGCGAAGTGCGCCGATTTGCGGGCCAATGCCTGCACCACCCACGCAGATTGCTGCATAGATGCCAAGCCCCGGCGTAAAACCGCGAAGCTCGTCGCCGATTTGCACCGCAAGTTCGCGCGTCGGCACCATGACGAGCACGCGCTCGTTTTTATTCTTCAAAATTTTATTGATGAGCGGGATGAGGAAGGTTGCCGTCTTGCCGGTGCCAGTGTTTGCAATACCTACGACATCCTGCCCTATGAGCACGTGCGGAATTGCGCGGTCTTGGATGGGAGTCGGCGCGATGTAGCCCTTCGCTGCAATCGCTTCTTTCAAACGCGGCTCGATGTGGAAGTCGCTGAACTTGTGTTCCGGGATAAACGTCTCGACTTCTTCAGTGATGACCGCTTTGTTGATGAATTGCGAAAGGTCAAAGAAGGAACCTCCTTTGAATCCGCCTTTTGAGCCTCCCCTGTTTCCGCCGCCAAACGGGCGCTTCTTAAACGAAGGACGGCCACCGCTTCCGTGCGGGCGGGTAGCAGAAAAACGCCCCAGTGCGGGCTTTTTTCCGAACTTGCGCCCTGTATGTGAGCGCGCATGGGTGTGATACGCCATTGCCCAACATAATAATATATTGAGCCGTTTTTGTCAATTTACGTTTAGAATCCGAGCTTTTCTTTTATAAAGATGACGCAAACTTTCCGTCCCATGAACGCCGGTTCTTTTTCAAAGATAACAATCTTGGAAAGAATCGTACCTGAGGCGCCTGTCGACTTCATGCGGGCGTCCTCAAGCGGGACCACGTATTCGCGCAAACGCGCTAACGCTTCATTAAGTGTTGGCATTATCTTTTGTGTGCTAACGACGAGAATAACATTCTGCGATGTCGTAAGCAGAGGTGGAAGCTGGCTTGATGTGTTGGATGCGATGACCATCTCCCCTGTTTGCGCGAGCGCATGCACGCTGCCTAAATAGTAGTCGGCGAAATACGCTTCCTGGCGAAGTTGCTTCTGTTTGGCAGGATCACTTTCGGCAAGCACTTTGGCGTGCAAGTTCACCCATGGGGTTTCACCCTTCAAATAATCTACCAAACCTATCTCCTGGAGCGTCGTGGATGAGCCGTTATTAACAGATGCGCCGGCTGGGATAAGTTCTTTCACTTTCGCGAGCGCGTCTCCTCTCGTATTCACTACTTCAGCTTCGATTCCTCGCTCCTTGAGCGCAGAAATAGTTGCTACAATTGCATCATCAGATGCGAGCGTGTCGTATGTCATAGGATTATTGATATTGGATAAACGATGGGGCTGGCGTGAGCTTCAACACTTGTTCGGGTGTCATCATCGCCGTGCTTGGAGGCTTCAAGTCGTTCTTATAGAAGAGCTTGAACCCTGTAAACTGCACGGGCTCTGAATACACAACAGAGTTGTAAGTATTTATTTTCTTTGCGGCAAAGCCCCAGCCGTCCATGTCCATGACGATCTGTACCTCAGACAACGGCTTGATGTTTTGATACCCTGTTACCATTTCTTCGGTAAAGCGGTGGACGATGAGTATCTTTGGCGGGAGATTATTTCTCTTCACCAAATCTGCCAAGAAGTTCGCCGCGTAGTTCACATCAGCCGAGCTCATCGTGCCAATGACACGCCCCGGCGGCGTGTCATTGTGCATGGCAAATTCAGGATCGATAGCCAAATGTACATTCGGCATTGCCAAGTATTTTTCAATAAGTGGGAGTTCGGACTGCAAATTGCTCAAGCCCACCTGTATATCCAAAATCACGATGCCATTTACTTTGCTTGCAAGGTCCAGCGCTTTATCAATTTGTGAGTCCGGCATGCGCAAACGGTACTTGCCGTCCTTCCCCGCACTCCCCTGCGCTGTAACATCGATGTAGTCGATGGCTGGAATAACAGGAGTCGACGGGTCAGCCGCTTGCCATTGCGCAACCGTGTCTTTCAATTTCTGCAACATCACATCTTCTGGGTATTCGCCCAAGACGCCCATGCCTTTGGAGTAGAAGTTGCCGTAGTAGGCGACGATGCGGTTGTTCGGCAGCAGTGCGCCGTAGTTTGGGTAGGTCGTTTTAACCGGCCACAAAGATTTTTTTAGGGTTGTTGTCGCAGTCGTAGTACCAGTCAAAAAATATTCGTACCACGGCGACGAAGTTGCGACATGTGCAAGCTGAAGAAGTTTTACATCATATGCATGCGTGTCGAGCGTTGGCACGACAGCAACGTTCGTTGGCGTGCTCGACGCTTCTGCATCGCCCGCACCACCATAGCGAACAGCAAACAATATGCTGTAGCCGCCTGCATATACAAGCCCAGCACACAACACGACTGCAGCGCACGCAACTAAGCCCGTGATAACAATTAGGCGGACGCTTGTGCTTTTTTTTGCCATAGAAAAACCGTATCAACTATACTACAAAACGCCCCGAATGGGGCGTTTTGTGTCAGGTTTCCTAATCTCAAACGTCTTAATCATCATCCATGAAGCGTCCATCCTCGTCGCGTTCCTGGTTACGGTTAGAACCGTTGTGGTTGGAATCGTTTGAGTGAGATGCTTTTCCTCCCTTTGCGCCCGCTTCTGCTGCCTCTTGCGAGTCAAACTCGTGCGCTGTGCCCTTTTCATGTGCGGCTTTGCCGCCTTTGCTTGCAATTTCGCGCTGCTTGTCCGGATCCATACCTGCAAAACCGCGACCACTTCGATTATTATTGTTGTTTTCCATATACGTTTGCGTTAGGTGCTCAATAATATCGACCACCTGCATACTGTAGCGGCATGCACATTAAGGAAAAGTTAAGTCGACTATTCTAGGATGTCATCAGCAAGTCCCGCAGCAACAAAATCTTCCGCAGAAAGAACGGTATGTTGCTCCATCATGAGGAGTACATCTTCGACAGTGAGTTTTCCTTTTGAATTCTCCGCAACAACGCTCGCGTAATGCTTATCTTTCAAGCGGTCTTCTTCAAGCATTGCGGCCATTTCAGATGTTGTGTAGCGCTGATTACCAAACATGCGGCCTGCGGGGTGGAACAAAAATGTTGTACGTTTCGTAACAAAACGGCGCATCCCCGCCAAAAAAACGATGATCCCTGACGAGTCGACTTCGCCCGAGCCAATGGTTACGAGCCTTGGCTTTAAAACGTGCCGCACGGTGTCATAAAAGCTCATGGCAACGCCCGCGGCACCCCCAGGCGAGGTAATAAACAAAGCGATCTCTTCGCCAGCGTTTTTATCGAGCATTTTTTCGATCTGCCCAATCACGCGTTCGTTCATCATGCGCGTTACAGAACCGATGTAGCGCAGCGTGCGGGTGCGCGGCGGCAATTCTGCAACGGCACTTTCAATTGCAGAATACGGAATCGCTTCCATTTTTTTAGTAGTAGTTTTTTTTGTCGTGTCATTATCCATACGTACATAATAATTCTGTAGGTTTGATGAAGCAAGCTCAACAATAGAATTTTGGATGAGTCAATCATCCCTCACCCTGCTTACAGGAGTGCGTGCATATACTTACGTGAGTTCATTTACGAGCTAGAACATATCACTATGACTCTTCAAAACATTCGTTACAAAGCAATTGCAGGAAGCGCCGCAGCAACGCTCGCATTACTTGTAGCAGGTTCGGGTGTTGCACTCGCACAAACAACCACGACTACCAGCACAACTGATACAACCGGTGCAACGGTAGGCGTTCCGAACACGGGCGCTGGTGGTGACGCACTAGCAACATGGAGCGCACTTGGCGCTGCTGCACTGGCTGCGGGCGCCGCAACGCTCTATCTTGCACGGCAAAAGAAAACTGTTTAGTGGACGAGCGTTGCGTATACCACACGACGATGGTCGTAGGTTGAATGATCGCGCGTAAGCTTGCCCTCACAGGTAATCAAATTCAAACGCTCTGTGTCATCGCGCGCAAAAAGTTTTGCCGCAGGCACGTCGGCTAGTTTGTAGACGACACTTTTCTCAACGACAAAGTGCCGCTCGGTGCCGTCGGACATCATGACGTATATGTCATCCCCGGCTTTGAGCTTGTAGAGATTCGCCAAGGCGGCAAAGACATGCGCATCAAATACGGCACTGCCCACGTCACCCGGGGTGGTGCCATATTTGTACCACCCAATATCGCTCGTGTTGCCCGAAGGCACATCCATGGCGCCGTCTTTTGTCTTGCCAACGGGGACAATTCTATCGTTGAGCTTAATTGCCGGAATGCGCACGCGCACCGGCACAAGTGGCGCTTTCACTTCTGCTTTGGACTGCACTGCTGCAGTTGTCGTTGCAATACGTGTTCCGGTAATAGTACCGGCATTGGGAATAGTGGGAATAGGATCATCAGCGCTCAACAGATGAGGCACACTCACAAGTGCAAGAAAAAATAATGCTATACCAAGTAGCTTATTCATCCTGCTTCTAGTATAGGAGCCTTCACGCAAATGTCATCAACACTAGCGTGAAGCCGCCACGTTTTTCGCGCGGATGTTGGTCCAGTAGCGGAAGAAGAGTACGGGCACGAGCACAAGCGTCAGGCAGATAGCGAAGGCCAGGCCGAACATGACGGCATACGCAAGCGGGCCCCAGGTTGCGTTTGAAAGCGCGAGTGGAATCATACCGACAACGGTCGTGATAGTTGTGAGCACGATCGGGCGCAAACGCGTTGCGGATGAGTCAACGACAATATCGACAAGGGACTTCTCTGGGTACGTATGCAACTGATGGATCATCGAATCCATAAGGATGATGGCGTGGTTGATGATGACGCCGCCAAGCGCGATGATGCCAAGAAGTGAAGTAAACGACACTGGCTGGCCGGTGAGCGCCAAACCATCAAGCACGCCGATGAGCGACAGCGGTACGATGAGCAAAAGCTGCAGCGTGTGGCGGATAGAGTTGAACGAAATGATGAGAATCATGAACATCAGCACGAGCCCCGCAATGAGCGCGATGAACATTTCGGTGAACGACTGATTCACGTCTTCAGTTTCACCACCGTACGAAACAGTAACACCCGGCGGAAGGTTGAGTTCGCTCTCTCGTTTCTGGAATTCGGAAACAACCGCAGTCGCTGTCGTCTTGTCGTCAGGATATGCAGATACTGTTTCAATACGGACTTTATCTTTATGTGCTATTGCTGCGTTGCTTTGACCCAAGGTGTCGGCCAACACAGAACCCAAAAGCACTGGGCCGTTGTTCCCTTGGATAGAAAGATTCTTTATTGCATCAATTGTTGTGCGGGATGTGTCCGACGGGTCGGTGTAGTTAGTGTTCAGGTTGAGCTTTACAATGACGTCGATGTCTTTTTGCGGCTGTGTAATGCTCGTTGCCTTGGTGCCTTGAATTGCCGCGCGCAATGTCTGCGCGACCATTTGTGTTGAAAGGCCAAGCGCTGTTGCTTTGCCGCGGTCTATTGTCAGGTCGAACGCAGTGCCGTTGTTCTGCGTTGTATCAGTAATGTTCTGCACGTGAGGTATGGTCGAAAGCATACGCTTCCCTGCTTGTGCCGCGACTATTAAATCATCGAGATTTTCTCCCTTGAACTGGATCTGTACTGGAGCGCCTGACGACGGACCGTTGTTTGCCTGAAGCACCTGCACGGTGGCATCGGTCACGACCGCGAGCTGCCCTGTCAGCTCATTTGAAATTTCAGTGCTTGTTTTTTTGTGGCCAAGCGGCAGGTTGACGGTAATGTTCGCTTGATTGCTGCCCGAGGAGCCTGCACCGGTGAGCCCCGAGCTCTGTCCTACGGTTGCTTCAAACGACGAGATGTCAGGGTTCTTGTACAAGATCTCTTCAACTTCACGCACCGCAAGGTCTGTCTGTGAGAGCGTCGTGCCTTCCGGCTTTTGAATATTTATATAGACGAAGTCCTGGTCATCCTGCGGGAAAAATGTTGTCTGTACAAGACCCGTAAACGGCAGCGCGAGCGAAAGCACGAAAAGGATAGCCAAGCCGCGCAAAAAGAGACGCTGTGCGCGAGCGCTTTCCAATATGGTGCGCAGCTTTGCTTTGTACCAATGCGTTGCAGTTTCCGTGTATCGTTCCTGTGCTTCCTCCAGACGATTTCGCTTCTGGCTCGACGAAAAGAGCACTGCGATTATTGGCACAATGCCGAGCGCTACGAAGATGGATGCCAAGAGCACGAAGATGAGCGTGTAAGGAATGCCAGCAATGAATTTGCCGACGATGCCGGAAATAAAGAAGAGCGGCGCGAACACAGCCACTGTTGCCATGGTGCCTGCAATGAGCGGCCATGCGTAGTCGCGAAGCGCCGCGCGTGCAGCATCCATAGAGTCTTTATGAAGCGGCCGGCGCGCATGGATGGCCTCTGTCACAACGATTCCTGAGTCGACCAAGATGCCCACGGCCAAAATGAGCGCGAAGAGCGAGATAAAGTTGAGCGTATTGCCTGTAAGGTAGAGCCCGATGAAAGCGATGAGGAACGACAGCGGAATCGCGAGCCCGGCTACGACCGACTCGCGCCACCCGATAGTTACAAGCAACACAATGAGCACGAGCACGACAGTCTCAAGCCCTGTTTCAGCCAAGTCGCCTAATTGTTTTGAAACCTGCACGCCCTGGTCTGTTGAGGGCGAAATGAACACATCAAGCCCTTTGAGCGATGTTGCTTTGAGCTCATCAATTTTTTTCTTTGACGCATCCGCAACTCCCTGCACACTTGCTCCAGATTGTTTGAAGACCATGAGCGTCATTGCCTGATTGCTCGGTTTTCCAGCAAGCGAAAGGCGCGAATATGTTCGGGCAGGCGCTAACCCGTCGGACACAACCGCAATATCACGCACATAAATGGGAACGCCTGTTTTGGTGCCGACCGCGATGTTTTGGATCTCGGATGGATCTTCAATCCCGCCTTTAAAGTTGACCGTATAGTTAACGCCGTTTATCGAAATGCTGCCTGCAGGCGCCGCAGCGTTTGCAGAAGAGATAGCGCCGATGATGTCCACCAAACGCAAGCCGTACTGCTCGAGTTTTTCTTTGCTGACGATGACATCAACTTCGCGGTCGGGCACACCAGCAACATCAACTTCAGACACTCCTGGAATGCCTTTCAACTCATCGGATACTTCTGTCCCAAGTGCTGAAAATGCTGGCAGCGGCAGGTCGCCAGAAATAGAAATAACAAGAATGGGCTGATTGGTAATGTCTACCTTGCTCACCTGCGGCGTTGTCGCATCAGACGGCAAGTTCGGCACGGCTTTAGCAACAGCGTCACGCAAGTCCTGTATGGACTGGGTTACATCAGCAGATGCGCTAAACTGCACGTTTATTACAGCGACGCCATCGCTTGAGTTTGAGGAAATTGTGTCTAGGTTAGAAAGCCCCGAGATCTGGTCTTCGAGCTTGTTAGTGACAAGCCGCTCAATATCTTCAGCAGATGCGCCCGGAAGTGCCGCGGTTACAATGCCGTTTGGAATGATGATGGACGGCGCATTTTCTTTTGGAATTTTTGCGAGCGCATAAAAACCGGCGATAACAAGCGTCGCTATGAGCACATAGCTGAACTGTTTACGTTCAAGGAAGAAGTTCCACAACCACAACATACTATTTTATTGCGAGTCGACAACGACTGTTTCGCCATCTGAAAGTCCGCGAGCATCATCTACTATCACCATCTCTGGCGCGAGCCCGCTTGAGACCGTGACCTGCTCGCCCAAAATAGTGCCCAGAGTCACAGGGATGCTTTGCAACGTTGATGACGCCGTAACTTGGAAGACAACAGGGCCTTGCGGCGTTATTTTTGCCGCAACAATAGGGATGAGAATTGCCCCCGCAGGTGCATCGGTCTTTTTAACTTGTGCCGGATTTGCGCGCGTCAGCATTACAGACAACGTATCGCCATCAGTGAGCGATGCCTGACTGCCAGGGATACCGATCTTGATCAAAATTTTACCAATAGTCGGGTCAAGCGCTGGCGCGATAGATACGATGACACCTTTTGTGCCCTGCCCTATCACTGCCGCGCCGCCAACGGCAATGGTCTTTGCATCGCTTGGCGTGACGTAGGCTTCAACCTGGAGCGCACTCGGGTTTGAAACAACAGCGACCTGCGTGCCAGCCATGATGTAGCCCCCGCGCGTGATAGGGAGGCTCACAATAGTGCCCGAAATCGGCGAACGGATGATCGTTTTTTCAAGCGCCGAACGTGCTGCGTCAAGCGCGCCTTGCGCCTGCGTTACTTGAGCCTGTGCGGCACTGATGCTGTTGGTCGTGCCTTGCCCTGCCGTATTGCTTGCCGTCGCTGCGCTCGCAACTGCATTGTCGTACGAGGTCTTTGCAGTTGCCAAGCTCGAGAGCGCAGACACTACTTCACTACGCGCAGAACCAATTGATGTTTGAGATGCGGAGATTTCAGAGGCACTCACATCTTGTGTCGGAATCGCTTTGTTGACTGCTTCCACCAAGTTGTTGAGGAATGCGACGGCCGACTGTCCATAGCCTGCCATGACGACGATGTCGGCATCAGCGTCAGTGCGTGCGGTCGCATTTGCCTTTGTATTTGCAAGCGCAAGCGTATGTTCAAGCGCGGTGCGCTGGTTTTGGAGCGTGATGCCAAGCTGGCTGTCGGTAAGGGTCAGTATGATCGCTGGATTGGTGCGCGGGTTCGTAAACAAGAGGTCCGCTTTAGTGTGGACCGCATCATCGAGAGCAGAGTAGACGCTTTGAAGCGCTGCGTTGACAGCAACCTGTGCGTTTGCAGCATTTTGCACCGCCTGGTTTGCGCCGATACCGGAATTTTGCGCGTTGGTGCCGCTCGTGTTTGCAAACGCTGCTTGCGCTGCGTCATAGGCACCTTGCGCCTGGAGCACTGCGGCGCGCTGTGCGCTGTTTTCAAGCTCGCCAATGATGCCCCCTGCCGGCACATAGGAACCGAGTTGGCGGACAAGGCTTGTGACAGGTCCAGAGCTCTGCGCGAGCAGGGTCGCATGGTCAAGCGACGTAACCGTTCCTACAACTGGTAGTGGTCCAACATTTTGAGATGACAAACTTGCGACCGATGCTTCGCGTACATGCGGAACTTGCGAGACAGCTGGAGCAGTGGCATCAGACCTCAAAGACGCATGGGCACCCGCAGCGATAACAATTACAACACCAACGCCAAGAGCCACCTGCCAGTACCAGGCCCACGAGTGGACACGAGCAAAGACCCTTCTGAGAAATCCCATGGCTGCAGTATACACGAAATGGGCTCAGATTTCACGTATTCTTTAGGATTCGACCCTCATGCTTGCCAAGATGAATCACGAAACACGTATTGTACAGGCCATTTCACTTATTCGTTATCCGTACGCAATTGTTTTTATACTAGCCGGGCTCGATAAAATTTTTAGCACGAATTTTATCGTTACGTGGGCAGTATATGTAAGCCCATTTGTGACAGAGATAATCGGCGTATCACATATCACTCTCTTTTTGATCTGTATGGGAGTCGCCGAAATTGTAGCAGGCGCCCTGCTGTTCACAAAATGGTCGCGCTATGCCGCATACGCCGGCATCATATGGTTTGCGCTCATCTCTATAAACTTGGTATTGCTTGGCACGTACGACATCGCAATTCGGGACATTTTGCTTGCCTTCGCGCTCGGCGCACTGTCCGTGCTGCTCTAGACTACGGCTTTACGACGTACCATACGCCGCCAACTCCTTGCCCCGTAGTGTCGCCGGAATTCTTGTCCTTTATATAGAAGTAGAGCGGGTGCCCGTTGTACGTCACTTGGGTTGAGCCATCTGCGCGGGTGATCGTTGCAATCTTCCCTGCAATCGGAAATTTGGCAACAAGGTTAGCAATTGATGTCACCGTATACGGCGGCCAATTTACTGCGCATTGCCCACTGCAGTTTGAGACATTCGTACCATCGGGCGAATAGGTGTAGACAGTCATACCGTTGTAGGCAATGAGGTAGGTGCCGAGCTTCGCATTCGAATCGCTACCAAGTGTCAGATTATCACCGGGAACATCACTATTCGTTGTTGTGGCGGTCGATGCAGTAGTTGTTGCTGTTTGTGTTTTTGTATTTGCAGTGTCTGATGTGGCGTTATTACTTGTCATCCACCACAACGCACCTGCCACCACAAGGATGATTATGGCTCCCCATACAATAGTTGAATTTTTCATACGCAATTACATTCCCATACCTGCAGTGCCCATCACTTCGATGTAGGTATCTGGAATGACGGCAAGCTGCGGATGGGTGTGGAGCAATTCTGCAGCAGCTTCGTGGCTTTCAGCCTGCACGATTATGTAAAAGTTGAGCTCGTTCTTCGTGTCTACAATCCCATCTTTTGTCACGCGCTTTGTTTTGCCAAGCGGCAATCCTTTATCGACGATCTGTGCGGCATGCTGTTCCATCCACTCATTCCACTTCTGCATCATATCTTCTGTTTGCTGTTTGCGAGTCGCTTCATCTACCGTGGCCAACCAATTTTGGATAGTAGCGGCCGGCATCGAAAATGTTACGAAATATTTTTCCATAGAAATACTATTAGTTGCTATGACTCCAGTATACCCGGGTGCCCAAAGTTTTGATGAACCTATATCCCTTTCAAAAGCTGGCGAATGAACGCGAGCGTGGAGGGGCCCAAAACACCAGTGCCGTGGGTGAGGTGGAGCGGTACGAGTATGTCTTTTGCATTAGCCTCTTGGAATTTTATAAGTGCCGTTTTTGTGAGCGAGCCAAAGTACGTCGTTTCATTGCCCGGCGCGCCTGGACCCTTCGTAGCGATGACGGACCCATGCGTATTTAAAAACTGCTGGAATGCCAGCACGTCACTACCTTGAGCGCCAAGCTCAAGCGTGCGGTTGAATGAAACGGGTAGAGGTGTGTCGTGATACACCACATGCCCATCGGGGTAGATGCTCTGCTGCCGTGGCTCTACATACCCTGGGCCTTTGTACACATCATGAGTGCCCACGAGTCCGACAATTCCCCCGCCACCGCCTGCGCTGGGCGCTGGAGTAGAGTCGTTGTTCGAAGCTGGTGCCGGGACAGTTACAGTAACTGTGGTTGAAGTTGCATAATTCCCGAGCGAGTCGTGCGCGGCAGCAACAATACTTTTTGTTCCAGCACTCGCGCTGCTCGCATCCCAGGCAACCGAATATGGCGCTGTTGTATCCTCGCTCCCGATTCGCACGCCATCGATATAAAATGACACGCCCGCCACGGTAGAAAGTGCATCCGACGCATTAGCTGTGAGCGTCGTATTGGTTGAAACTGTCGCACCCGAAGCAGGCGCCGTTACCGACACCGACGGCGGGTCTCGATCGAGCGTAAACGATACCGCCGTTGATGTGGCATAGAGCGATGACGTGTCGCGCGCGACCGCAACAACACTTTTGATGCCCGAAGAGGTTGCGCTCGCATCCCACTCAAAATCATACGGCAACCCATCAACATGACCGATGTTGACGCCGTTCACGTACCACAGCACAGAATCAACCGCGACATTGTCAGATGCATCTGCAGAAAAGATGTAATTGTCGGGCACAGTATCGCCTGACGTCGGAGCTGTAACTGTCACCGTCGGCACGGTGCCATCAATAGTTGAAAAGTTTTGAATGGTGGCATTTCCCTCTCCCACAACGTTGACCGCCGTGAGCTGGAATTCGTATTCAGACGCTTCGTCGAGTCCGGCGACTATTGCTGATGTGCTGTTAGACCCCGTATCGAAAGTCTGCAGCACGCCGCTTCCGACCTTGTCATAGTAGATGATGTAATCGCTTATACTTGCTCCGCCATTATCGTCAGGGGCATTCCATGTGAGTTCAATTTGGTTGATCCCCGATGTGTGCCCCGTAATGGTCGGCGGACCTGGAGTACATGCGGTGGTTGTAAAGCTATTGATAGGCGCGAAGCTTTGCGCCCCGTCGTCTGATGTTGCATACACGCGGTAATAATAAAGCGTGTTGCATGAAAGGTGTATGAGGCCAAACGCGACTCCCGCTGACGGAGCAGACACGGTATCGGCAACACTTTCGTTGAAATGATGGCTGTTCGCCTGGTAGTAGGCATCGTCGGCATATTCGACGCCGATGTCTTGGACTATATGCCCTGGGGCTATCGAGGCAGAGGTGTTGATCGTCGCCTGAGAGTCGGTGACGCTGAAGTACCCGTCATCGCTGACGCTCGGATAAGTAAACGCAAGCGCCACAGATGCCATGGCGGCATATGCGAGTACGGCGACTGTTCCAACAAAACGGGCAAATGATCTTTGATGCATCAATCTATTCTACCCTCTCTTGCGAATTATCCTCTTCTATAATCTGCTCTATTTCGTCCCATGAGTCGGCGATGCGGAAAGGGTTGCCTTGTGCCAGGCGTTCGCGGTCGTGGAAGCCGAATGTTTCGGCGATGGTGCGAATGCCAACTTTTTCTGCTTCCTTAATGTCCCCTAACGTGTCGGTGACGAAGAGAGTATTTTCAGGCGTCACGCCATTCTCTGCCATCAATATCTTGAACTTCTCAACTTTTGAACGGTGAGTTTCAAGGCCCATGATGCGGACAAACAAGTGCAAGACGCCCGCGTTCTTTAATACTTCAGCAATGCCATGTTCGCTGTTGCTGGAAACAACAAAGAGAGAATACGTTGCTCCCAATCGCATAATCGGCTCACGTGCACGTTCAATATGTCCCGGTTGTACGCGGCGGCGATATTCGGCATTGAATTCAGGGAGGCGTTCAGGCTTGAATTTTATCTGCGGCTCTTCAAACACATTCCCGTCGTGGTGTGCCAAGAATTTCTCCAATGTCGCATCCTCGTCATGTTCTTGGGCAAGCGCCCATCCCACGTCAAACGTGTCCGCTATCACCCCATCAAAATCTAAAATGATGTTCTTAAGCATTTGGTAGCTCAATTTTTATGACACACATAGGCAACGGGCAGATATACAAAAAATTTTTAGTGCGGTCATAAAACGCCCCTACCCAAAATCAAACCAGAGGAAGTGAAAAGAGATTTTCATATATTTACTACGATTGAGATTACCGCAGTTTTGGTGTATTTTGAAGCGGTATTGCCAGATCGTCTAATGGTAGGACAACGGACTCTGAATCCGTTTATCTTGGTTCGAATCCAAGTCTGGCAGCCAAGTCGAGATAGGTTATCCCGCACGAGATGCGTTATGACAGTTGATGCTTATTTAAAAGAGTACATCGAAGGATATCTTTTTAAGGATATTGAAGGTATCCAAAAAGGCATCCCCATGCCGCTCCCACCCGGAGAATTCGGTACAGCTGCGTATCCGATCCTCATGTCATGCTTGGCGGGCATGGAAATGCTCGGTTATTTGCTCATGCGTGATGGGAAGGGTTTTGAGATAAAACCAAGAGTAGGAGAAACGCGTTTTCTAAACTATTGGGACAACTATTTCTCAAAACAAAATACAGTTTACACAGGCTTGGGAGAAATCTTCTACGTCTTACTGCGGCATGGCCTGGCTCATGCGTTTTTGAGCAAACACGGTATCTGGGTCACCCGCGGCACACGCGAAGATACGAAAGTTAATACTCGGTCTAGAAGCATTTCTCTTGATGCAGATGTCTTCTTTGAAGAGTTTAAGAGATCTTATTTTGATTTAGCTAAGCCAGTTATCTTAACTGGATCTCAAGCACAGCTTGATGACTTTCTGGCAAAATCTCAAACCCAGTCGGACAAAGAATTTGAAGAACTCGACAAAAGAGGAATTGCTCGCGATGATCTGACGTATGACATGCGGGCGCGCGGGGCTAGCGGGCCAGCTCCTATAGTTTCTGATGTGCTTACTTCTGCAAGTGGGCCGCGTTCTCCGCACGACATGGTTACTATAATTCAGGGAAGTGGCATTGGCATGGCGCAAGCGCGGCCGATTTTTCCCACGGCACCTAAAAGTATAGATAAAAAAGAAAATAAGGATTCTGTCGATAAAGATACATGAGTGTCTGCTATTGGTGTGGTAGAGAAGTCGAGGAGGGAAAAGGAGCGAGGGAACATATTGTTCCTCACGCGCTTTTACAGGACACAACTGAAAATGTCAGTGGGCTTGTAATCCCTGCAGAGAACGCACATGAAGTATGTAATCGAATGTTGGCAGATACCTACGAACACGATTTCTGCCAGATTATCTTTCACTACTCAGCTGGTGATCCAAAGGCCCAAAAGCACAGCGACTCAAAGAAAAGAAACCTCGAGAGGAGATTAACTTATGCGGCGAATCAATTCAAAAAGATGCGCCTTAAGGATGGTCGTACGGAGATTGAATTATCAGCCTCCGACAAAAATGCTTTTGAGGAGTGTGTAAAGAAAATAATCAAAGGTCTGTATTTCAAACAGGCAAGTCAATATTTAGATTTAGATAAAGAATGGTCGATAAGAATTGTTTGGAATACGTTCAATCTCGAACATGATGTTACTGCACAAGCGCAAACCAAGGCCTTCCTCGAGTTGTTAGGTGGTGACCCCTTGAAAGGCAATGACGTGTTCAAATTCCGTTTTAAAAAAGTAGATGATGGGGTGTCGTCCATTTGGGAATTTCTCTTTTATGACCGCTTCCCAGTGTACGCCTTCCTAATTCACGAGACTGAAAAGTCTGGTTTTAAGTCCACGCCTATACAAGACTGATTTTTTTGATATTAAGTTCAATCCTACCCCTAAGGCAACTTAATAGTTCACGTTTCTCCACATCTCTTCCTTCTCGTAAAAGATATTTGGCGTAGTTGCGGATATCAATATCGTCTACAGCTACTTTTTCCCGCTTGCCTAGCAGTATTTGTTGAAATTTCTTAAACCGCTCTACCTCCTCTTGGATTTTTTCCTTGATACCGATTTCGTCCAGACCGACATGCTACACTACGGGTTATGAGTGAAGCGCCCGACCCATCGTTCTATGAGCAGTTTGTTGTAAAACGATACCAACATTGGACACTATTGGTTGAAGAAAAACAGCGCTATCTTGGGCAAGCAGTTATCTGGCTTGAAAGAGAGGGCGATATGCAGCGGCTCTCTTCCTTGTCTGAAGATGAACGAGCAGAACTGTGGAGTGCTGTTCTCCCAGAGTACGAGTCGGCCGTGCAGAAATTGTGGCAGCCAGACCATATGAACTATGCATGGCTCGGTAACCTTTTTCTGTCCCACAAAGGGCATGGACATATGCATGTCATTCCTCGATATGCGACATCTCGAACTTTCAACAGTGTTGGGTTTAAAGATACTCGTTGGGGTCAAAACTATGTGCCGTATGAGTCTCAAGAGCAGACGATTGAGATGGCTCACGCAGTGCGAGATGCGCTGAAAACCTGCATCAGTTGAAATTCTGGCATATTTGATACGCAAAGTTCGACTTACCAGCCCAAAGTACGGTTCTAACATCGTCTAAGACGCGCAGCCAGTTTGAGCTAGGTTCTCGCGCGCGAGTCGCTTTATCGCCTGAGCGAATATTGCTCCGCGTTTGGTGTCGGAGCAGATAGCGATTTGAGCGTCTATCAGGCTCGTCTGTCCGTATTTTCTTCGCGCACGAGAGCATCGTTTTTTGCTTTGAGTCATTTTCTTTCTCCTGTAGGCTTCTAAACTGGATATATCGCGGAAAGCATCAATTTGTTCGTGTAAAATGAACGGGCGGGGTGGTTTGGCATGCGCACCTCATATAATTTTCCATGAAACGAGCACTGTTCTTCGCGCAACTCATTCTCGCTTGCATAGCATTAGTCGCGAACCCTGTTGGAGTAACCGCTGCGGGCAGCGGCATATGGACGCCTCACTCGACCCCTCGGCAAACGACCCAGCAGTGGATCTCTATCGCTTCTTCGGCAAACGGCCTCAAACTTGCTGCTGCGGCAACCAACGGGAGCATCCACACATCGACCGATGGCGGTGCGACCTGGACCGAGCGCGAGGGAGCAGGGATTCGAGCTTGGCAGGCGATCACCTCCTCCACTGACGGAACGAAACTTGCAGCGGTGGTCAACAATGGCGGCATTTACACTTCTGATGATTCCGGCGCGACCTGGACCGAGCAGACGGACGCCGGCTCCCGCAGTTGGTATTCCATAACTTCCTCTTCCGACGGCTCCAAACTCGCCGCAGTGGTAAACGGCGGCGGCATCTACACCTCTGTTGATTCAGGGGCGACATGGGTCGAGCAGGCGGATGCCGGTACGGGTGACTGGACATCAATAACGTCGTCATCAGGCGGGGACATGCTCGCCGCGGCCTTGAGCGGCGGGGACATTTATCTATCTTCTGATGCAGGCGTGCATTGGACGAATAGTACCGACGGCACCGCGCTGAGTGGCAGTTATGATCAGAAGCTCGCTTCGTCTGCCGACGGCACGACGCTCGTTGCGGCGCTTTCTGATGGAGACATCTACGTCTCTACCACCTCCGGCGCGACTTGGATGAACCAAAGCGACGGCGAGTCGCTCAGCGGCGGCTATTGGTATGCGGTCGCGGTGGCTCCCGACACCGGAGTCATCGCGGTGGGCGACTTGTTCGGCGATATCTGGACTTCCGCCGATGATGGCGACACTTGGACCGACCAAACGGCTGCCGGCACTCACCGATGGGCGGGTTTCGCGTTTTCTACTGACGGCTCAAAGCTTGCAGCCGTGGGCAACGGAGACGATATTTTTACTTCGGTCGACGGTGGCTCCACCTGGAGCCACCGTCAGCCGTTCATCAGCACCAATGACTGGCGCCAGATATCCGCAGACGAAAGCGGGGCAAAGGCGGTTGCAATCGACAGCAACGATATATGGACCTCCGCCGACTCCGGCGCGACATGGTCCAATCGCACGGCGGGAACCGGGCTGAGCGGCTTCGGTTGGACGGCCGCGTACTATACGCGGAACGGAAGCAGGATTTTCGTAACAAACAGCAGCGACATTTACATGTCCTCGGATGGCGGCGCGACGTGGAGCAATCTCACCGACGGCACCGATGCGGACAATCTCGACTGGACCGCCGTTTCGGCATCGGATGACGGTTCGCAGATCGCGGCGGTGAGAGCCGAGGGGGGGAATATGCACGGCGACGCCTGGACATCTTCCGACGGCGGCGCGACGTGGGCGAATCGGACTACCGCTGCGCCCCTCAAGGACCAGCAGTTCAACGGGGTCGTCCTGTCTTCCGACGGCACGCGGATCACCGTCTCTGCGAACGAAACCGGCAACGGCCAGCCCACCTACCTCTACACTTCTTCCGACTCCGGCGCGACATGGGCCGCGGGGACAGGAACCGGCGTGCAGGAGTGGGCCGCGGTCTCCGCTTCTTCCGACGGCGCGAAAATCGCGGGGGCGGTGCGAAATGGCGGCATCTGGACGTCCGCCGACTCCGGCGCAACCTGGACCGAGCAAACGGCCGCCGGGTCGCGTAATTGGTACTCGATCATCTCTTCCTCCGACGGCACGCGGCTTGCCGCGGCCGCGCAGGACGGCGAACTGTATGTCTCGGCTGACTCCGGCGCGACGTGGACCGAGCAAACGGACGCCGGGTCGCGCGACTGGAAGACGATCGCTTCCTCCGGCAATGGATACAAACTGATCGCCGCGGGGCAGACGACGAAGGTTTGGACGCTCGACACGACTCCCGACACCCCGGAATCTGCGTCGGAGCCGGCACGGGTGTCAGGCGGCAACGGCCCAGTGTTTACCGGCCCCGCCTCCGCGCTTCCCGGTTATGTCACTCCGCGCGCTCAGATCATCTACCCCGACGGGCGAGTCGTGTATCTCGATGATCCTGTTCAGCCGGCAAGCGAAACGCGGAAAGCGAATTTCACCCGCGATCTTTCGACCGGAGTATCTCATCCGGAGGTGCGTCTGCTCCAGCAATTCCTCAATGAAAACGGTTATATCCTCGCGAAATCAGGCCCCGGCTCGCCCGGAGACGAGACTTCGTTTTTCGGTGCTCTTACCCGCGCCGCGCTCGCTAAGTTCCAGAAAGACCACGGCATCAATCCGGCGGCAGGGTATTTCGGCCCGCTGACCCGGGCATTCGTGAACGGGGAATAAATCCGCGCGCCCCGAGACGCGTCGTTTAGGTCATGTAGAATGTAGCTAAACCGCCAAGCAGGGTAAGGCCTCACACGGTCTGAGCCCGAGTCGGCCAGCATTTGTTACAGTAGAGTCATGAGCCTCAAGCACATAGCGCTTGCAATATGGGTAGCACTGACCGTTTTGTTTATGGCCTATGCCCTCTTTGTTGTCCAAGAATCGAGCGGGCACGAAATCATATCCTCTATAGTGCCGCACAAAGAGGCACGGGTGCTGTTTGGCGGTGACATGATGTTTGATAGGAGCATCAGACAATACGCACAACAATATGGCGGAGATTATTTGTTCGATTGTATAGACGGCACGCTCGCGGGAGCAGATTTGGTTGTCGCAAATCTTGAAGGCCCTATTACTGCGTCACCGTCTGTGAGCGTGGGTTCCACACCCGGCGGCGAAGGCAATTTTACTTTTACTTTCCCCATCTCAACGGCAGCGCTCCTTCTGAAACATCACATCGGCCTCGTGAACCTCGGGAATAACCATATTGAAAATTTTGATTCAGCTGGAGTTGTTTCAACCATACACTGGCTTTCAGATGCAGGCGTCCAGTATTTCGGCGACCCTATCAACCACACCGTGGTGCAAAAAGATATCAACGGCGTGAAGCTATCGTTTATTAATTACAACGAATTTTTGCCGCCAGGCATTGGCACCGCGTCAACAACGCTCGCACAAATACGCGCTGAAAAAGATGCGGGCCGCATGCCTGTCGTGTACACGCACTGGGGCATTGAATATGCGACCACGGCGCCTGCATACGTCATTGCCCTCGCTCACCAGTTTGTAGATGCTGGCGCTGTTGCGGTCATCGGCTCGCACCCGCACGTCGTGGAACAGTCTGAAACGTACAACAACGCTCCCATCTACTATTCGCTCGGGAACTTCATATTCGACCAATATTTCTCGCACGACGTGACGCACGGGCTGGTGGCGGAACTCACCTTCACGCCGTCTGGCGTTTCGAATACGCGCGAAATCCCGATCGAGTTGAGCAGAGACCGAAAAGTCTGCCCTCTGTGAGAGCCTGCGTAAAACTTTTCGATCGGTTCTGGGGAACCGCGAGAAAGTTTCACTTCGGCATCACCTAAGGCTTTTTCGACGAATATTCTGGCAGGCTCTTACTTCTTGCTTGCCGCTTTGATGAACGCAGAAAAAAGAGGGTGCGGCGTAAGGGGCCGCGAGAGAAATTCTGGGTGTGACTGAATGCCCATAAAGAACGGGTGTTCGCTTTGCGGCAATTCCATCACTTCCATAAGCACGCCGTTCGGCGAGCGGCCCGAAAATTTCATCCCCGCTTGCTCTATTTGTTCGATATAGTCCGGATTTACTTCATAGCGGTGGCGGTGGCGTTCAGAAATTTCCTTTGCACCAAACACTTCATGCGCAAGCGTTCCCTCTTTAATGACGCACGGGTAGGCGCCCAAGCGCATGGTGCCGCCAAAGTTCCCCTGCTCGACGATATCCTTTTGCGATTCCATGATGTCGATGACCGGGTGCTTGGTGTCTTTCGAGATTTCAGCGGTGTGTGCGTCTGCCATGCCAGCTTTGTGGCGCGCATATTCGATGACTGCCAACTGCATACCGTAGCAGATGCCAAAGTATGGGATTTTTTTCTCGCGCGCGTACTGGATGACTTTTATTTTTCCCTCAACACCCGTTGAACCGAAGCCTCCTGGCACCAAGATGCCGTCGAATTTGTCGAGTTCGGAAAGTTCCATCTTTCCTGATTCAAAGTCCTGCGACGAAAGGTAGGTGATTTTAGGCTTCAGATTTTCGTGATATGCAGCGGTCTTAATAGCCTCAAGCACTGAAATGTATACATCCGAAAGGACGAATTCGCCGGACGAGAAATATTTGCCGACGACTGCAATCTCAACAGGCTCGCTTGCCTTCTTCGACATATCCACAAACTTCTCCCATTCGCGCATGTCCGTCTTTTTGTTCGGGAGCGACAGAACGTCTGTCAAAATGTCTCCGAGACCGTCTTTTTCATAATTTCCGGGAACGTCATAAATACTCTGCACATCGGGCGCTGAAATCACGCGCTCTGTTGGGATGTTGCAGAACACGCCGATTTTTTCTTTGCGCTTTTCATCAAGCGGCACGCTCGCGCGCGCCAAAATGACATCCGCCTGAAGGCCGACAGAATTAAGCGAGCGTGCCGCATACTGCGTGGGCTTGGTCTTCATCTCGCCTATGTTGCCCGGAATTGGCACATACGAGACCATGACAATGGCTACATCTTTTGGATGCTTTTGTTTCAGCATACGTGCAGCTTCCAAGAAGATGATGTTCTGGTACTCGCCTATCGTACCGCCAACCTCAACAATGGTGATGTCAGCTTTCGATGCTTCTTGCGCGCGACGGATGCGGCGGATGACTTCCAGCGGCACATCGGGCACAACTTCCACGTTCTTGCCTCCGAATTCCAAGTTGCGTTCGCGCTTAATAAGGTCAAGGTATACGCGGCCTGTGGTCATGTAGTTCACCTCAGGGAGCGACTCATCCAAAAAGCGCTCGTAGTTGCCCATGTCCTGATCGCATTCGTAGCCATCGTCAAGCACAAACACTTCGCCGTGCTCTGTCGGGTTCATCGTACCTGCATCGACGTTGATGTACGGATCGATCTTGATTGCAGTGACCTTAAACCCTTTCGATTTGAGAATTTTACCAATAGACGACGACGCAACGCCTTTGCCAACGCCAGACATGACTCCACCGACGACGAAAATGTATTTTGGATCGCCGTCTTCTTTATTCATGAAAGGAATTTTCATGTACGGATTATATCTTTAAATACCTACGGACCGCTAGATAGCTAGCCACAGCGCCAAGGACGACCCCGGTGCCCACAATAATGCCAAAGAAGGTAAAGAAGTTGCCTACGTAGTAGGAAAATACGTTAATACCACCAAAGAAGCTCTCTGTTGAAGCACCAAGCCAGTATGTTAGTGGGTACAGCAACAGCAACGTAATGAGGCCTGAAATAAGGCCATACAACACGCCTTCAACCATGAACGGCGCGCGAATGTAGAAGGTGCCAGCACCAACCAAACGCATAACCTGGATCTCTTCGCGCGAGGTATAAATTGCCAAGCGAAGTGTGTTAAACGAAATTGCCAAAGTCACCAAGACGAGCAGAAGTATCACAACAAGGCCAAGGCGTCCTGAGGATTCCGTTATGTGCTGAAGTCTGTCGAGCGCCTGGCGATGCTGCGCATCAAAATAGTTAACCTTGTCGATGATGCTTGAAGAGCCCGACGAAAGCGCTTGCTGCTGTTCCAAAAATTGCGCGATGGCGTCGTACTGCGCGATATCCTTCGCTTTTATATTAAGGACAGCGCCAAGCGGATTATCGCCAAGTTCCTGCAATGCCTGGAGGGTCAGCTGGTCGTTTTGATGACGTTCGCGGAACTCGGCGAGCGCTTCATCTGCTGAAAGGTATTCGACGGACTGGACCTGCGGCAGTGCCTGGAGCGATTTTTGCAGTTCAAGAACCTGATCTTCAGGCGCATTCTGCGTGAAGTACACATTAACGTCTGCTTTGTCGCGGAGGTCAGCGAGCGCCGAATTGAGTATCACGCCCGCGAACAGCGTAAGACCGACCACAAAGAGCGTAACTGTCATCACAAGTATGGACGCAAGAGAAACAAAGCCGTTCCTCCAAAAATCGAGAAACCCTGCCCGGAATACGCGTTTTATCTGTACCCAATCCATATATCTCAACCATTTTAGCACAAAATAAAAAGGCTCCAGCGAATGCCGGAGCCCCAAACAAAATCTTTATTCCCTGTCTCCTTGAGGGGACTTAGAGACCAACGACGCTTACGCGCGAAGGCGAAGTCCATGTAGCGTATCCCCCTGTCTCCTTGAGGGGACTTAGAGACACATATACAACGCAGTTTCGCTAAGTGGCATAGGTAGCGTATCCCCCTGTCTCCTTGAGGGGACTTAGAGACAAACCAAATCTCAAAGAACGATATGTGCGAATTGTAGCGTATCCCCCTGTCTCCTTGAGGGGACTTAGAGACAACAAGCTCGCCTCATGAGCCAGGCGCTTCGCATTGTAGCGTATCCCCCTGTCTCCTTGAGGGGACTTAGAGACAAATGCGCATTGTAGACCTCGGGTGTTTTGTCGTTGTAGCGTATCCCCCTGTCTCCTTGAGGGGACTTAGAGACTTGGCTAAGTTCGGCGGCACGTCAAAGTCTGAGTAGCGTATCCCCCTGTCTCCTTGAGGGGACTTAGAGACAACAGGGCAGTTATATGTCCGTCGGGTTTGATAGTAGCGTATCCCCCTGTCTCCTTGAGGGGACTTAGAGACACGCCGCGCTGTTGTCGAAGCTGCCGTGCGTGTAGCGTATCCCCCTGTCTCCTTGAGGGGACTTAGAGACAGTGAATAGTAAGGATTTTCTTGAGGCGAGCCCCAAGCTTCATCACCGGGCCTACTCACAGAACCCGGGCGGCGCCGCTACAGCGCATAAACCATGGGCATTCCCCACGGTCCACGAGGGAACTTTGTGAGAAAAACAACTGCATCCGCCCCGAAAGGCGGTCTGTTTTTCTCATCTATCAAAGAATCTCTCTGATACAGAAACTACTATAAGGTCTTTATGCTGTCAACGGGAGTGGTTGATGTGTTGCACGCACATCGAGAATCATGTCTTCGCGGCAACAACAATGGCTCGAACACTTCCCTTCTATTGACCGCTTTTATGAACTTCACGACCTGCAGTTCCATATAATATCGGTATGGGAGGCATTGTTTGAAATCTTTTAGATAGTGAGGGGCATCTATGGTCTTATTTATCTCCGATAAAAAGCGTCCAATATGCTCCTGCGTATTCTGTATGGGTTTTTTCTTAAGACGAAGAAACTTCAGAAGTACAAAATCGACGAGGTCTGCGCGAAACATCTCCATGAGATCATAGATAAGCGGTTTACTGTTGGCGCTGTGGGCACGATGGATGAGAGAAAGAGAGGGTGAAATGTCCTTCTCCGTGATGATTTTCTCAAGCTTGTTTGCAAGATGGTGATAACCGACATCAAGCAACGAATTTATGATATCGCCATTGCGCGGCTGACGTTTAAAACCCGCACACCACGGCGGCAGTAACCTCGCGTATATGGCCCAAAAGGTTTTTGCATTACGCGCTTCGCGCAACAGAATCTGCTCATATGTTTCGATGCCGTTATATGGCATATGGGGCATATCAAGTTTGTAGCGTTTAAGCAAATGGGTTCGTCGGGCATCTTTGAGTTCGACGAGCACTTTCGCGCTCGCTAGCGCCAGCGGCGTTGCACGATAGGAAGCCATGCGTTCAAGCCAGAGCGAGTTCATATAACTTCAGCCTACCAAAACCTTTCTACACTCGCTCAAGGTAAAGAAAAAAGCCCCGGGCGCACGCGCGCCCGGGGCTGTCGTTTCATGGGGTCTGCACAAGGAAGCTGTCCTTGAGCCGATGTGCCATGGGCAGCTTGTTTTCTTGCCCTTGGCCAGGTACCGGAGGCAGGGCTGGTTCGATTTCGATGACCGAGCCGCCATGTTCTTTGACCTTTTCCTTCAGGTGCATCACGAGCCGGGCAATGGAGCCCGTGTTTTGCACCTGCCAGTTAAGTCCGAGCTGGCCGCCGCGCTCCGGACGACTTGCATCCGCAAGGCCTCCCCGAATAGCCATGTCCTGCACAACGAAGTGCACACCCAGCTTGAGCAAATCAGCAACTACTTCACGCTGGTCCTGCTTTTGCTGACGGGACATCAGCTGGAACATACGGCCGCGCGCATCCATGCGTCTATTCCAAACATTCGAGCCCTTTTCGAGCGGTGTGCGATTACTCGCCCCCGTATCCTTGGTCGAAAGCCGCGCACTAACATCGTCAATGAGCGGCTTCCAGTGCTTGTCGGGGCGCCAGAGCTTGATGACCTGCTCGCGTTCAGGCGACAAGACGCCGAGCCATGAGGCACCAAGCGAGATATAGACGGCCTGGTCTGAAGCAAATGCCTTCTGCTCTGGCATATCTACTTCGTAGACGAGCGACACCCAATACCTGCCCGGTTTGTCGAGCCTCGGCTCGTCCCGGAAGAGCGTGAATTTTTTCACCAAGCCCTTCCCTATTTGGGCTTGGCAATAGGGCGGAATGGGAAACGAAAGCGTCCCATTGCCGAAGATGCGCGGCGCAAAGCCGAGCCGGCCCCCTTTGACAGAGAAGCCCAGCCTCCCCGGCACTTCACAGAAATACTCGGGCCTGCGCTGCCAGGGCGGCCGCGCGGCGGCATCGCCATTCTTCGCCAAAGCAAAGAACGACTTGAACGCGCCGTCGAGCGTGTCGAGCGTCTCTTCCTTCCAATTTCGCGGGATGTTAGCTCGCGCCAAACTCTGTTCCTTGTCCTGGGCTTGCAAGCCGGTGAGCAGATTTATCTGGTCGAAAAGCGTTGGGAGTTTGGGCAAAGGAAACTGCACCGCACTTTCCTTGAGTTTCTCCCAAAATTCTTCAGGAGTCGAAGACGGTCTCTTCAGGGTGTCCGGATCGACAAGCGTCATCAAGTTCAGCTTTACCAGTTTCTCCAGAACTCCACGCGTTTCGGCTGGCAGATTCTCCCAGTTCTTCTTTTTCTGCCGATACTTCTCATAAGCTTGGACCCTCAATTCGAGCGCCCAGTTCCAGATTTCGCGCAGGCCGTCGCTCACCCGCAGGATGAGCTTTTCCTGCTCGGGCGAAAGCTTCAACTCAAACCGCACGGCACGGTAAAGCACCTTGCGTTCTTCCTTGCCTCCTTTGGCCATGGCGGCCTCCTATTGCTGTAGTTAAGACCTAGTTCAAAAAAACTCTACAACAAAATAGATAAATTGCAACTAGAGAATATACTTCCCTTCTCTGTCGTCGCGGACGACGCGGCCGCGGTCCATGGTGATGACGCGTTTTTTGAGGCTGTCTATAACGCCCTTGTTGTGCGTAGTCAAAATGACTGTTGTGCCCAGATCATTGATTTTCTTTAGTATCTGTACGATTTCAAACGTATTCACCGGGTCCAAGTTTCCTGTCGGCTCGTCGGCAATGATGACATCGGGCTGGTTGACTATGGCGCGCGCTATTGCCACACGTTGTTGCTCGCCGCCCGAAAGTTCATCTGGAAAATTATTTGCTTTGTCTGAAAGGTCGACCAAGTCGAGCACGTGCGGCACGTCGGAGCGGATCTCTTCTTCGCTGCGGCCCGCTGCTTCCATTGCAAACGCAATATTTTCGTACGCGGTCTTTTGCGGCAACAAACGAAAATCTTGAAACACGGTGCCAATTTTGCGTCGCAGGTAGTTGATGCGCGACATTGGCACCTCATGCACGTTAATTGATTCAAAAAAAACGGAGCCGGTGGTCGGCTTTTCTTCTGCCAACAACATTTTGACGAGGGTCGTCTTGCCCGCGCCGGAGTGGCCGACTATAGAAATAAATTCGCCTGGTTCTACGGAGAAACTTACATCTTCAAGGGCAATAGAATTGTCGGCGTAGTGTTTGGTGACGCGGTCGTAGTATATCATCGGGTTCTATATAACCTGCGACGCTCGGAACAAAAGTAAACTTTTGCTCTCTCGCTATCCTCGGTTATAGATCATCGCAACCCAGACATTATATACCACAAATATGAGGCCGAAAATGAAGGGCAAAGAAAAAGGCCGCTCCCGGGTTAGGACGGCCTCGCACAGGCTCGAAATCCTGCTCCAGGCTAGAGGTCCCGGAAGCCGATGGGCGGCGTGCAGTGAGCGAGCCACTCGGTCATCTCGTTGACCTTGACCCGTTCGCAGATCCAGACGTTGTTCTTCAACAGCCGCTGGTAGCTGACCCCGGTGACAGGCACCAGGTCATTGCCGCATTGAAGGCGCATAACGCCGTCCTTCACGATGCCGCCGTCAGGATGCCAGCACGTCTCGGCAGCCTTGGCCGGGAGTGTGGCCGTGATCGCAAACAAAAACGCGAGAAAGCCGACGAACTTCATAGTTCCCTCCCCTAGGGGAAAGAGCCTCCGACAAGAGGGGTCCTGTCGTTGCCGAAACAATGCCTCTATTCTTGTTTTTTGTCAAACGCCTCTATGAACGGCTCGATGTTCCCTTCAAGCACCTTTTCGGCGTCATGCACTTCCACGTTATTGCGATGATCCTTCACTAATTTGTACGGATGCAGAACATACGAGCGTATCTGGCTCCCCCACTCTATTTTGTTGGAGTTCGTTGAAAGATCTTGAATAGTTTCCTTTCGCTGTTCTTCCAACAAACGCAGCAATTTTGCTTTGACTATCGCCACGGCCTTTTCTTTATTGGCATTCTGCGAACGCTCGCCGTCGGCATGCGCCGAGATTCCTGTTTTTATATGCACAACGCGCACTGCCGTTTCTCGTTTGTTGACGTTCTGTCCTCCCGGCCCACCCGAGCGCGCAAAACTAACCTCCAAGTCGCTTTCTGGGATCTCAAATTTAGCAACCTTCTCTATCGACGGCAGCACTTCCACAAGCACGAACGACGTCTGGCGTTTTTTTGACGCATTAAACGGAGAGATTCGCACCAGGCGGTGCACTCCATATTCGTGCTGAAGAGTGCCATATGCGCCTTTTCCTTCAATTTCTACTGTGATGTTGCGGAAACCGCCGTGGTCATTCTGGTTTTCGTGCAGTATGCGCATGCCCCAGCCTTGTTTCTCGGCAAACTTCCGATACATAGCAACCAGCATCTGCGCAAAATCTTCGGCATCATCGCCACCAGCTCCTGCGACAAAGGTAAGTATCGCGTTGCTCTTGTCGTACTGCCCCGCACCTTCTGCAGCTGCTTTCAAATCCTGCAATTCCTGAATCATTTCCTGCGCTTTGGCAGGTACGCTCCAAAAGTCTGGGCGTTGCATTGCCTCTTCGATTTCTGCGATCCGCTTTTCTGTCGCCTCTTTGTCCATGTATATCTGGAGCCAGCGGTCGGGATTGAACCGACGACCTTCTCGTTACGAGTGAGATGCTCTACCAACTGAGCTACGCTGGCTTCTCCGATTACAAACCGGGAGCCGTTGGGCAGAATTGAACTGCCGACCTACTCCTTACCATGGAGTTGCTCTACCAACTGAGCTACAACGGCATGTGATACAGACTTGCGCGAGAGACGGGACTCGAACCCGCAACCTCTGCCGTGACAGGGCAGCGCTCTAACCAGTTGAGCTACTCCCGCATATATGCGGGAACCCTTCGATATACTCAGGGTTAACAAGCAGATAGTAGCGCATCGCGCGCACTTTTTCTACTCGTGTGTCGGGGGCGGGAGTCGAACCCGCGACCTCAGCGTTATGAATGCTGTGCTCTAACCATCTGAGCTACCCCGACAATAAAGACAAACTAGCATGTTCGTGCTCTTATTTCAACGCAAAAGCGCCCTTTTCAGGCGCTTTTGCTGTCTCTTGTTGCGGGGCCGGGATTTGCACCCGGGTCCCAAGGTTATGAGCCTTGTGAGGTACTACTCCTCCACCCCGCTATCATCTTGTAGAGCGAGAACGCTCAGATGAGGAAAGTATACTATATATAATCGAATTCTTCAAATACACGTCGGTATTGCTCTATTGTCGCGCGCGCATCGCGTTCCGACAGCGGAAAGGCTTCACCCAAGTGTGCCAACGCATTCCTCATGCGGTGCGCTTCCCATGCAATGTCGAGCGTCGTAAATTGCAGCGGATTCGCCACCTTCAACTGCTCGCCTATTCCCTCGCCTTGGTAGCCGCGCTCGCGGAGCATATCGCCGAGCATAATATCCGCTTCAAGTATGGCACGCCGCCAATCCCCTTCGCTTGGCGAACTTGCAAGAAGCGACACGCCTTCCCATCGCGGATTTTTTGGCGCGTGCTCTGCTGCCAATTCGTGATGAATATGTTCGGCCATTTCCAAGTGATGGAAGCCGTGATGTTCGAGCTGTTCGAGATTAATACTCACATACACTATTAGAATCAAAAGGATGAGCGCTATAACAAGGCCCGCAATTGCAACAATATTAGCAATATTGCCTATATTGTCCGTCCACGAATGGACCTCACCAGGGACAGTTTGAGCAAAGCCGGCAAGCTTCATAAAAAAGCCCCAAAAATCTATTGCATCACCCGGCAACATGTAGCTCTTATTGTACGCCCTAAATTATTCGCCGCAGACTCTCTTCCCCACGGCAAAGAGCGTAGCTTCATCACCATGTGCTGCAGTAAATTGGATTCCAACAGGAAGTTCCTTTCCCTCTACCTGCACACTGCCCATTGGGACTGAGATTGCTGGGTTGCCTGTGAGGTTTGCGGTGACAGTAAAGATGTCTGCAAGGTATGCCGAGAGCGGGTCTTCTTTTTCTCCCACCTTCCACGCAGTTCCAGGCATCGTTGGTGTAGCTATCACATCTACATCATTGAAGGCTTCTTCAAACTCTTTGCGCAGCTGCGCGCGCGCTGCAGCTGCTTTGCCATAATAGGCATCGTAATAGCCTGCGGACAAAACATATGTTCCAAGAAGAATGCGGTGGCGAGTTTCGGGACCAAAACCTTCAGCACGGCTCGTTGAATAGTCGGTCAAAAGTGAGTCTCCCTCGCGGCGCAAACCATAGCGGACACCATCGAAGCGCGAAAGATTTGACGACACTTCAGCAAAGTTGGTGATGTAGTAAGCGGCAAGCGCAGGTGCAAGTGAAGGGAGCTTGATGCTTTTTATTTGCCAACCCTGCTGTTCAAACGAATCTATGGCTGCATCAAACTGTTTCAAAACTTCTATATTCAAACCCTGAATACTTTCTGTTTCAATAACACCAATCACTTTCTTTTCTTCGTGTGCTGGATAGATACTCCTGTCTATCGATGTCGAGTCAAGCGGGTCTTTTCCTTGTATGACATTAAATATCAGCTCTGCGTCCCCTACCGTTTTTGTGATAGGGCCAACCTGGTCGAACGATGACACTGCTGCAATGATTCCGAAGCGAGATACAGCGCCGTACGTTGGCTTAAGGCCGACAACACCGCAAAAGCTTGCAGGGTTGCGGACCGAGCCTCCCGTGTCAGTTCCGAGCGAGCCCAGCGCCATGTCAGCCGCAACTGCAGCAGCCGAGCCGCCCGATGTACCGCCCGCAACGCGTGCCGTGTCATAAGGATTTTTTGTAACCCCAAAGGCCGAATTTTCAGTCGAGCCGCCTAATGCAAACTCGTCCATGTTTGTGCGGCCAATAAATACAGCGCCAGCCTTTTTTAGCTTCGCGATTGCAGTTGAGTCGTACGTTGCAACGTAGTTTTCGAGCATCTTTGATGCTGCCGATGCACGCTTCCCTTCTATTAGAATATTGTCTTTGATAGCCAGAGGGATTCCGAGAAGCGGTGAGGCGTTTTTACCCTGAACCTGTCGAAGGGCGTCAGCCTCTTTCGCTTGTGCTTCTGCATCTTCAAAAATCTCCAAGTACGCGTGTATCTCAGGATTCTTCTCTTTTGCAACTTCTATGCAGGCACGCACCAGGTCAACTGATGTTATTTCTCCTGCCGCAAGCTTTTTTGACGCCTCTACAATTGTGAGGCTTGAAAGTGCGCTACTCATCTTTTTGAATTATTTTGCGCACAACATTGAAATCCTCTTTTCGCTTAGGAAATGCATCCACTATAGTTTCGCGTGCCGCTTTCAGCATAGAATTTTCTTCATACGGAACGTCGTCGCGCATCACGTTGTGATTGAGACCCACTTCTTTTTCAGCGCTTCCCTCGACGGAACTTACCTGGCCGACATACTCCAAAATGCTCGAAATATCCTTCTGCAAGGATTCAATTTCTGCCTCTGTAAGCTCGATGCGGGAGAGCTCCGCGAGCTGTATGACGTCTTCCTTTGAAATCACTCTCTCATACTACACTGCTTATATAAAAAGAAAACGGCCCTTCACCTTTCAGCGTTGGGCCTGTTGCGGGGCAATATATACGGCGGCATAATCCTTGGCACCCCATCGTTGGCTGACAATCCGGCCCACACGTTTCCATTTTCCTTCAGAGAAGAACATGCTCGGAATCCACGCATCCGACGACGGCGCTACTCCTCCCCAGAAAAATATATGGGCTCCTCCGCCTCCAATAGTTTCCCAATATTGGGGAATGTGCTGTTGGTTTTCCAGCAAGAAGTCGAGATGATCCTTATTCAAAAGCAGATGCCCTTGTTCTTCAAGAAAGACCCACATGATAAGGCCTCTCGGATCATGCTTTTGCCTAGGATCTTGAGCCAAGAATGGCGGCTTAAAAGAAAGTGAGGCTACAGCAATCATCTCCCTTCGCAAAAAATTCTCCGCTTCCTCCTTAGACACTCCTTTAGGAAAACGCTTGCTGAAGTCGATGATTTTAGTTACGTCCGGGAGGTCCCGGAAATCGTCCAGGTTCATAATCTCTCCTTTCAACTGGTTCAATACGAACTATACAAAGAGGCTGCTATTTGAGCAATTCCAAAAATTCCTGCTCGCTCAAGATTGTGACGCCCAATTCTTCTGCTTTGTCGAGCTTGGAGCCAGCTTCTTCGCCCGCGACCACGTAGTCGGTTTTTTTGGAGACTGAAGATGATACGTCGCCGCCCAAGCTTCTGATTTTTTCTTTTGCTTGGTCGCGCGACATGCTTTCCATGGTGCCCGTGAGCACGAAGGTTTTACCCGCAAACGGAAAATCAGCCTGGGATTGTTTACCCTGAGCTTGCCGAAGGGCTGAAGTAAAGTCAGGATTCGTTATCTTTATTAATTTCCCGAGGCGTCCAAGCAGTTTTGTATTTTCTTTTTCAGCGAACCATTCAACTATCGCTTTCGCAACGATGGGGCCAATGCCGTTTATACCACTGAGTTTTTCTTCGCTCGCCTCTTCTAATTTTGCGAGCGTTTTAAAATTCTGTGCAAGCAAGATGGAAGTTTCTTCCCCCACATGCGGAAGCGACAGCCCTGTTATGAGCCGCGCGAGCGTGACATTCTTTGCAGTGGCTTGAATAGACGCAATGAGTTTCTTTGCAGATATCTCCGCAAAGCCTTCAAGTGTTAGCACATCACCTTCGGTGAGCGTAAAGAAATCATCCACATGCTGAACAAGCTGTTTTTCAAGCAACGCGTCTACCGTGCTGGGCCCCAGGCCCTCTATATTAAGCGCGCCTTTGCTTGCAAAATGCCGGTAGCGTCTGCGGACTTGCGCGAACGAATCTTTGTATACGCAACGCCACGCGGCCGTGCCCGGCACGCGTTCAATACGGCCGTCTCCCCCGCATTCGGGCACGCGACTGGGCCATTTGAATTTCTTTTCTTTGCCTGTGCGAAGTTCGGGCAGTACCTGCACGATGTCTGGAATGACGTCGCCCGCTTTTTGGAGTATCACTGTGTCGCCGATGCGCACGTCGAGGCGATTGATTTCGTCTTCGTTATGGAGCGTTGCGCGCGAAACGGTGGAACCTGCCACGAGCACCGGCCGCAAGTGCGCCACGGGCGTGAGCACGCCCGTGCGTCCAACCTGCAGCACAATATCTTCAACAACGGTCGTTACCTGCTCGGCTTTAAATTTGAACGCAACGGCAAAACGCGGAGCTTTGCCGGTGTAGCCAAGTGCTTCTTGCTGCCTGCGGTCGTTGACCTTGATGACGATGCCGTCTATCCAGTAGCCCTGGCTTTTGTTTTTACTCCCCCACTTTTTCCAATAGGCTATTACCTCTTCTGCACTGTGTGCCACTTCAAAATGTTTGTTCACTTTGAATCCGAGCTCCTGCAAATAAGTAAGTTCTTCTGCCTGCGTTCCCGGCAGCGTTTCGCTCGTTGATGCAACGTCGTACATGAATGTGCTCAAACCTCGCGACGCAGCAATCGACGGGTCAAGTTGGCGGATGGAACCTGCTGCCGCGTTTCGCGGGTTGGCGAACAGCGGCTCGCCATTTTTTTCTCGCTCTTTGTTGGTTTTCTTGAGCGCATCTTCGCTCATCCAGATCTCTCCTTCAACAACGCAGTCTACAGGGCGCGTGAGCACGAGTGGCACCGACTGAATAGTGCGCACGTTGTGTGTCACATCTTCTCCCGTTGTGCCGTCGCCGCGTGTTGCCGCAGTCACGAGCTTCCCTTTTTCGTACGTCAGCACGACTTTAAGTCCGTCGATTTTTAACTCACAGGTGTATGTGAGAGCCTTTGCAGAAACTTCCCTCAGAAAAGCCCTCGGGTCTCCTCCCTTCGGTCGGCCAGACTTTTCTTCGGAAACATTCTGCTCCGGCTTCCCCAACATTTTCCTAACTCTGATATCAAATTCTCGAAACTCTTCTTCAGTAAAAACATCGTTGAACGACCACTGCGGAACAGAGTGTTTTACTTTTTTAAATTTTCCAAGCACGCCGCCCACCCGCTGTGTCGGAGAGTCAGATGTAATAAGCTCTGGGTGCTTCGCTTCGATTTCCGCAAGCTCGCGTTCAAGTTCGTCATATGCGCTGTCGGGAATCTCCGGACTTTCAAGCGCATAGTACAAATACCGGTGGTGGTTGAGCGAGCTTTTTAGTTTTTCGTACCGCTCACGCGTCTCCTTCGGACTCATACCCACATACTACATGAGACGCTAATACGTTGCCTTAAGCTCGCGTTCTATCTGATTTTGCGCATTCGTAGCACATGTGTTGTATCCATGCGAATAAATAGTCGTGCCAATAACGCCATCGGGTTTAGTATATTTTGAAACTTGCACAACGGCACAGTAGCTGTAAGGCGGGAATGTGAGTGTGAACGTTGTGGTAGCAGCTCCCGTAATTGATGCAATGTTCCACGCTCCCCATCCTGTTGGCGCCGGGGCAAATGGCACGGGCGCCGTCCCAACACTCGCGATATCAAAAGGGCCACATGTAACTCCTGACGCAGTGCTCTGTGTCCCTGATGAAGAATATCTGATGACAATGATTCCTGGTGCACCGGAGCCGCCCATGCGGCCTCCGCCTCCGCCGCCATAAAGCCCGCCATTGCCTGCGGTACCGCTTGCGCCGTTGGAAGAGCCACCACCACCACCCGACCCATGGGCTGAATCCCACTCAGTACCCGAGCCGCCATTAGCACCGCTGGCATATGGAAGCGGATTGCTCAATCCGCCGCCACCGCCACCGCCGGCAGTGCCTGCGGTCGCTATAGAAGAGTTTCCGATTGTACCAGTACCATGTCCAACACCTGATGCATTATTACCGCCGTTTCCTCCTTGCGATTCAGTTCCGGCAGCACCGCTTGTTCCGCCGCCGTTGCCTCCGCCTCCGCCTCCAGCATTAGGAAAGCTTACCGATGCACCGCCACTGCCACCGTTGCCGCCTGGACCAAGCGGACCTGCTGCACCACCACCACCACCCGAACCGGTACTGCCTGGGCCACCAACGCCCCCTGAATACTTAATTGTACCGATGCCGCCTGAAGCCGCACCACCAGCTCCTCCAGACGCGCCCGACCCGGCACCGCCGCCCTTTGCGCATACGGATGATGTCGAGCATGTTCCTCCGTTAAAATACGTATCGCCTCCCCCAACGGACCCCGGCCCACCACTGCCAACGCTATATGCAATCGACGCATTAGGCGTGAGCGGGGCGTTGGATATTTTCGAGTACGCGCCACCACCACCACCTGCGGTAATGGGCCCGCTTGCGCCGCCGCCGCCGCCGCCGATTACCTCTATGCTGTTGATGCTACTCCAGTCGTTTGGAACCGTCCAACTCGAACCCGACGTGAGGTACACGACTTTTTGCGCGCTTTGGCCGAAGCTGCCGGTAAAGGCGCTCCCTCCGCCGCCATATTTTGCATCCCAGTAAAGTGCGCATTCGACGCCCGAGTCCGCGGCAAAAATAGCGTAGTGCGACTGGACCACAGTTGTTGAAAGACTCAGCTGCCGTACCGTAATGTCATAAATGGCTAGCCCTATCGCAAGCGCGAGCGACGCAACCAGCGTTGCGAAAAATATCGTGAATCCTTTAGGAGGGGTACGCATACTCATTGCCAGTTAAAAAGATTATCGCGCAGCACGACCGAACGGAGTATTCCGCCCACGTCCTTCCATTGCACGGTAACGGTGACGTCCGCTTCGATACTTCCGACCAACGATATCTGGACGGTGCGGACATAGAGCGTCTTGGTGTTCCCCGTCGCCGTATAGGTGTACACGTTGTTTGCCACGTCGTAGTACAAATACGCCGACGCGCAGTCGGAAACAGATCCGCCACAGTAGGTTACCTGGTCCTTAAGGGGGTCAACGTAGCATGCATTGCCTCCGACGCAGCTGGACTGTCCGCCGCTTTGGTTCGCAGTGTGCCCGTTGGCCGTGCCGTCAAGCCCGGCGAGCCAATCGGCGTTCGCACTAAGCCGGTTAGTATCGCGCACGAAGTGCATATACTCGACAGCGTCCTGTGCCAAGAAGCCTGCGATGACTTGGTCTTTTGTGATAAGGGCGAGCTGCAAGCCTTTGGCCGCGATTGTGAGAGGGCCTGCTATAGCGGCCGCCAAGATGAGCACCGCGAGCAGCGTTTCAATAAGCGTGAACCCCGCCACAGCGCGGGCGAAGCTCTTGTGATGTGTAAATTTATTGATCATATATGCGCTGCGTTATCGAGGTCTGCACGTTGAACTGTGTTTTTTGCCCCGCTTTAACAGTGGTGTATCCAGAAGCCAATATAACTGCGCGAGGCTGCACTCCGTCAGACGTCAAAGATCCCTTCACGTAGAAGGCAAGCTTTGTCACGACGATATCAGTCGATGTAATGCTGACATACGAACTGCCTCCATCTTGCGAACGAAGTATGCACCCAACCCCATTGGAACATTCTGTGGTCCCGAGCTTATACACTGTTTGCAACCCGTCTGCCGAAAGGAACGAGAACTGCGTCGACGGACTGAGTGCGCAGTCAGCGGGCACAGTAAGCGTGCCCCCACCACAATGGAATGCCGTACCGGTGCGTATCGCGCGCGACATGCTGTCGAGGCTTGAGTTGAAGTTGTTCGTCGCAATGGACAACAGCTGCGCCTGGCGGTTGGCGTCAGACAGCGCAAGCAAAGCACCAAGCGCCATCACCATAACGATGCTGAAGATAGCGACCGACACAAGCATTTCTATAAGCGTAAAACCTCTCATACTCATGGTGTGGCACCCAATACTTGCACGCTTATCTGCCCGGCTGCTGTAACAAGAATGGCCCGTTTGGTGGAACTCGGCGACTGCACTTCTATCCACGCGCTGACATAGGTTTCAGAGGTCGTATCGGTTTTAAATACCGCGTCTGGATTCGGACGGCGGAAGAGGATAGTGACGGCGCTTGTGCCCATAGTAAATGGCCCGCTTACATTGGTACAGCGACTCACACCCGCAGATATTGTCCCGCATGCGCGATACAGCGTGTACCCAGAGTTCAGCGTAAATACTTTTATTGTCTCGGTGCTCGGATCATAGACGCCGTTGTTGTTGAAGTCTGCAAAGAGCACATAACTTGTTGGAGTCGAATTACTAAAATAGAGGCCGTAGGCAGATGCATACTTCACTGACCCGCCGGATGCCGAGCCCAACACGCTCGTACCGTACACTTGAGCTTGGCGTACCGAAAGCGCGACGCTATACGCAACGCTGCGAAGGATGGTCGAACTATCGAAGCTCGACTGGCGCAGCAAAAGCACCATCGTAAGTATGATGATAATAGCCGACACCACAAGGAGCTCTATCAAAGTAAATCCCGCGCGAAGCGCTCTACGCACAGATCTACCAGATGACATGAAGCGTTGAGAAAAGATCGACATGCAAAAAATATACGGCCGCAGCCCCAAGCGCCAGGAATGGCGCGAATGGCAGCTCACTCTTCATTGTAAACCCGCGCGAGCCCTTTGGTTTTACATACTGTGCAAAGACTATCAGTCCGAGTCCTATGAGCGCGCCACTCCACACGGCGAGCATAAGTGCGCCGATGCCAGATACTATTCCCAAAAGCCATCCGAGCGACAGTTCAAATAATCCATCCCCCCACCCCATCCACGTTCCTTCCGACAGGAGCGATATCAAAAGCAATGGGGCTGCAAGCGCGGGACCGGCTAGAAATGCAATGACCGTCGGTCCCGAGAACACCACGACGCATAGTGACAACACCATAAGCAGAAGCGAGCAGCTCATAGGAATAACCGTGTGCTTCAAGTCATAGATACATATAAATAGAATGAGCGTCCATACAAAAAACCAGAGTGCGAACATAAGAGGCGTATAGGTATTGAGATATACGCCAAGCGAAAGCGCTCCCCCGAGCACTTCCACGAGCGGATACTGGCTCGATATATGGGTGTGGCAATACCGGCAACGGCCGCGAAGCATGGCATATGAAAATACTGGGATTAGATCAAGCGCCGTCAGAGTATGCCCACACCGCATGCATGCCGAGCGTCCATGCACAATGCTTTTGCCGGTATTGAACCGGAACGAAAGCGCATTTAAAAAGCTGCCAATGATGACGCCAAAGAGCGTGGCCGCGAGCGCGAATATCGAATCGTACATTTAGTTGTCGTTGGTGACATCGTAGCAGTTGTCAGCGCCACCGGCTGCAGCAGTCGCGCCCACACAGCTCGGTGCCGTACCATTGAAGTCGGCGGCGCTCGCCGAACATTTTTGATATCCGGAGGGTAGTGCAGCTGCATCAGCATCTTGTGCTATTGCAATATTAGCCTCCATGGCAGCTCCAAGGTGGAACTTGCTTGCAGGCACAACAGAGCAATCGGTGCTTCCACCGGATGCGTTAAGTGCAGCGTACGGGTAACAGCTTTCTTGCGAACCATCAGTGCAGACAACCGAAGAATTCGGATCATACGGCACTGCGGCCATGTATGCCGGCGCGAGTGTCGTGTAAATGTTTGCCGGGTACTTGAGGTAGTCGTTGTAGTATTGCGCAAGCGAAAGCTGGATATTTTTTATATCGGCAATACGGCGCGCATCGCGGGCTTTTTGCCGGGCGGTCAGCAGATTAACCGAAATTATCGTCGCCAAAATGCCGATAATAGCAATGACCACCAAGAGTTCTATGAGGGTGAAACCGCGTCGTTTCTTCATTATTGGCAACCTTGAACAACAGCGCCGGAGTTAACAGAGCTGACACGGACGAGACCTGCGGTCAACGCGCCCGAACCGGTTTCCAGATAGCTGCAGATTTCGTAGTCCTGCGTCGTAGCGCCCGAACCACCCCCAGATTTAGCAATGACATACTGGCATGCAGCGTTTGATTCGGTTGTACAAGGAGTTCCTGGCACGCTCGGATCCTTGTAACCAGAGAACGAGATTGGCGACGGGCCGGTGCAGGTCGACGCGTCGACGCGTGCCCCCGTGCAAGTCGCAATGGCTGGGGCTGGATCGGTGTCGGCAAGCTGAATTGCCTTTGCCATTTCCTGCAAACTTGCCACGCGATTGGCATCGCGCGCTTTGGTGCGGGCCGAGGTGAGCGATACAAGGACAACTGCTGCCAAGATGCCGATAATGGCAATCACTACCAAGAGTTCGATAAGTGTGAAGCCTCTCTGATTTTTATTAAAGAACTTCTGCATGAGTCGTAGATACATCAAATGACTAAATTAGTGCTGTACACACTAAGTATACGCCTCAAGCCTCGGTACCATTGTGTATATGGGGATAAGTATTCCACCGCTCCCCCTAGATGCTTGAGGTTGAATTGTAGATAGGCAGGAGCACTGCCGCGAGCAAGAAGCCGACGCCCAAGGCGAGCGCTACGATGAGCGCCGGCTCGATGAGCGACACGAGAGCGTCCACGGCAGCGTTTACTTCGCGATTGTAGAACTTCGCCATACGTTCGAGGATGTTTCCCATTTCCCCCGTCTCTTCGCCTATTTTGAGCATCTGCACCATGATGGAGGGAATTTCATCTGGGTAGTGGCTAAAGGTTTCAGACATCGAGCGGCCAGCCTTCACGCCCTCAAGCGCATCATGCATTATCGATTCGTATATCTGGTTTTCAAGAACGCTCGCTGTTATCTCAAGAGAGCGTACGGCGCTGATGCCTGACGTCAGCATCACATGCATGTTGTCGGCAAAGCGGGCCAAATACAGCTTTTTGTAGAGATCGCCGATGTAGGGCAACGAAAGTCGCAGGCGGCTCATTGTCGCCTTTCCTGGCGCCGTCTGCGCATATCGCATGAGGAAGTACCCTGCGATGATGAGCGCTATCAATATAAATATGCCGAAGTCGGTCAGAAAGTGCGAAAGGTCCAAGATGACCTGGGTAAAGAACGGCAGTGTCTGGCCGTCGCCTTGCAAAATAGCGCCTATTTTTGGAATGACTACCGTAAGCATGAGCGTCATCACCGCGATGAACGTAAAGATGATGAAGCCCGGGTAGATGAGCGCATTGCGCGCTTTACTTGTAAGTTCGTACGAGCGGTCAATGTAGTCAGCCAAAAAGAGAAAGGTTTGATCGAGCTTGCCCGACTCTTCGCCTGAGCGAACCATGTTGACGTAGAAGTCAGAAAATACTTTTGGATGTTTTGAAAGCGCGTTCGAAATGGAACTTCCGGACTGCAGATCATCGCTTACTTTTGCAAGCGCTGCGCGCAAAAAAGGCTTTTCAGCCTGACTTGCAAGCAACTGAAAGATGCGGAGCGCCGAAACCTGCGCTTCAAAGAGCGTTGCTAATTGGCGCGACAAAAGCACGATGTCGCGGTTCGATACGCCCCCAAAGAGCGAGATGCTGTTGAGCGACGCCAAGAGTCCCCCGTTTTGACCGACGGGTTGAATAGATGTGAGCGTCAAACCTCGACGCTGCAGCGCCTCTATGGCTGCATCTTGCGTTGCTGCATTCGCGGTACCGCTTTGCGGCTGCCCTGCTTGGTCGAGTCCTTCGTACTTAAATTCTGCCATAGATTATTTATAGTGAGCGCAGTCGAACTACAGCAATCGCTCCAGGGTTTTAGGGTTCGACACGCGCGAGTAGGCGCTCTCGACGGTTATCTCGCCAGCGCGTACAAGTTCTGCAAGCGAACGGTTCATATCTATCATGCCTTCCCCAGAACCTGTCTCGATAACGGTTTGGATCTCATGCGTGCGTTTTTCGCGGATAAGATTTGCTACTGCGCTTGTGTTAATCAAAAGCTCGCAGGCAGGAACAAGGCCACCTGATACGCGCGGGATAAGCCGTTGTGAGAAAATGCCTGCCAGCGAACCCGCAAGCTGAATTCGGATCTGATCCTGCTGGTTTGGCGGGAACGAGTCAATAATTCGGTCTATCGACTGTGCCGCGTCGTTGGTATGCAAGGTTGAGAATACCAAGTGCCCAGTTTCTGCTGCACTGACGGCCGCAGACATGGTCTCGGGTGTGCGCATTTCGCCTATCATTAGTACGTTGGCGTCCTGGCGAAACACAGACTCGAGCGCAGTTTCGAAATTTTTTGTGTCGATACGCACCTCGCGCTGCTCGATGAGCGAACGTTTATTCTCGAACAAGTACTCTATTGGGTCTTCGATAGTAATAATATGTTCGGTGCGCTCCTGATTTATCTTTTCAATAAGCGCGGCAAGCGTCGTTGTTTTACCCTGCCCTATCGGCCCGACAACCAAAAAGAATCCCTGCTGGCGGGCTGCAAACATATCAAGCGCTGGCGGCAGATTAAGTTCCGATAAAGACCGTATAACTTTCGGGATAAGGCGTAGTGCAACGCCGACGCGACCGCGCTCAAAGTATGCATTGCCGCGAAAACGCATTGCATCTTTGTGAGAATAAGAAAAGTCCAATTCCTGTTCCTTCAAAAAGCGCTCTTTGTTTTCAGGCATCAACATAACGGAGAGGAGTCCGAGCACATCATCGTTCGAAAGCGCAGGCTCGGAAAGCATGGGCGTCAGCGCCCGCGCAACACGCACGACAGGCTGAGTACCCGAGCTCAAGTGCAAGTCAGACGCACCTTGAGCCCCGAGAACGTCTATAAGTTGTCCTAACTTTTGTGCGTAGTCCATCGCCATACTAAATTTCAACTTCTTTGCCTGGTCCGTCATCCACGCCTTCAACATCCTGCGGTACGGGGGGTTCAGGCGGTTTCGCTTCGTCGTCCAGGTCGAACTGGCCTCCCAAGGTGTTCACTTCCTCGAACGGAATAATTCCTTGCGCCGATTTAATGATAGCATCCTCTTTCATCGTGAGCATGCCGTGCTTGCGCACGATCGAGTACATATCTTCTTCAGGCTTGTTCGCAAGGATAGCGCGCTCGAGCTCGGGGTTCATATCGAATATTTCCATGACCGCAATGCGCCCTTCCGTTCCCGTCGGACAGTCGGCGGTTGGATTCACGCGATAAATCGTATCGAGTGACGGCAGATCTTTTCTATATTCGTCGGGCAAGTCAGCAAATTCCTCGATGAGCATTTTCTGCATGCTCTTGTCAGGCGATACTTTGGTTCCGCTGTCCTTGCACAACCTCTTCGTGAGGCGCTGAGCCATGCCTAGGATGAGCACCGGCGGAATAAGATACGGCTCGACGCCCATGTCCAACAAGCGCGGGATGATGCCAATAGAGTTGTTGGTGTGAATAGTCGAAAGCACCAAGTGGCCGGTGAGCGCAGCCTGCACAGCCAAGTTCGCCGTTTCAGCATCGCGGATTTCACCCACCATGATGATATTTGGGTCCTGGCGGAGTGTGGTGCGGAGCCCTGTCGCAAATGTATAGCCGATTTCCGGACGCACTTGGCTTTGGCTGACGCCTGGAATCGTATATTCCACCGGATCTTCGAGCGAAAGAACGTTTTGGCGTTCGCGATCCACTTCGTTCAACAAGGTATACAGCGTGGTCGACTTACCCGAACCAGTTGGGCCTGAAATAAGCACGAGACCGTAGGGTTTTTTGATGGCTGCGCGGATAAGCTCCAAATTGCGGCTTGAAAGTCCGAGGCTTTCAAGCTTCAGCTCCTGCGCCGCGCTCCCCAAAATACGCATCACCACTTTCTCGCCGTAGTAGGTCGGGAACGTCGATACACGGAAGTCTGTTTTGGCGTTGCCGATACGCGCTGAAAAACGGCCGTCTTGCGGTTTGCGTTTTTCGTCCAAGCGCATATTGGACATCACCTTTACGCGCGCAACGACCGCGCTGTGCACCTTCGACGGCAAGGTGAGGTTTGTGACGAGCACACCGTCAACGCGGAAGCGCACGCGCGTATGTTCGGCCATCGGCTCAACATGGATGTCGGACGCGCGCTGTTGTGACGCATGTTCGAGCATAGTGGCAACGATCTTTGTAACTGGTGCACCTTCGCTTATGGCCGCCGCAGTGTCGTTGACCTCGTCCTCCTCGATGGATATATTGCGCACTGTTCCTTTCGCATTCGTCTCTTTTTCGGTCTCGACCTCCAGGTCGGTAAGTGCGCGTCCCACTTCGCCTGACAAGCCTTTGTATTCCGATACCAGCTTCTCGAAATCGGCTTGGCTTATCAAAAACAATTTATACGGCATCCCTATTTTTGCCGAGATGAAGGAAAGCGCATCGCGCGCCTCCAAATTATCAGGATCAAGTATTCCCACTTCAAGCGCACTATCAACTACCGCGAGCGGAACAATGTGATAATGCCGCGCCGACTCCTCAGGTATGTAGCTCAACACGCTAAAGGGCACCGGCTCATCATCCACCTGCCACAGAGGCAGTCCGTAAAAATCAGCTTTTGCTTTGAGTATCGCTTCAACAGGCACGCCCGCTTGCACGAGCAATGTTTCTTCATTACCCTTTTGTCCCTGCAGTACAGGACGCAACTGCGCCACAGCATCAGTTGTGAGCGTCCCATTTTGTGAAAGGAGTTGGAGGAGTTCCATGGTCAATTACGGACGTTACCGAACGCCGGGCCTGCTGGCGGATGCGGCGGTTTGAGTACTGCCAAGGGGTGCAAATGGGTTGCGGCGCCCAGTCGGCTGGGGCGGGATGGTAACGCCAAAGTCAGAGAGCGACTGGAATGCCGGGTCCTGGAATATCGCACCGTTCAATTTAATTGTATGCAGATTCGACAATGCGACAAGTAAGTTCTGCGAAACTGGGTTTTCTTGCACGATAGTCGTTGGCGACGGACTCGAAAGCGAGGTGTAGGCAAAGTATGCGAGTGCGAGCACAACAACAACGACGAGTCCTGCCATTATTTTGCTGTTCTTTAATAGTTCCATAGGTTTACTTAAGTGGGTGGACTCGAACTAATGGAGCCAGTAAGTGCGAATTTCCATCGTGTAATTCTGCAAGCTGCCACCGCCTGCAGTAAAGGCTATTTTCGTGATGTCGACGATGCGCAAACTGTGCTCCAAGTCCTGCAAAAAGGCGTTAAAGGTATCATAATCAGTGGTGACCCCAAAGCCTACTGTCACAGAACCTACTTGCGAGCCCGATGGGCCAACAGCTGCAGAGCTCTGGTCCTTTGCTGCATTTGAGGTGCTACCAAGTTCGACGCCGCTCAAGCTCAACCCATGGCGCGCAGCAATATTGTTGATGTCGATGATAAGGCGAATGTTGTCGACATTGTCAGGCAAGACGCGCGTGAGCTTCTGTACATCGCCGTTCGAGAACGATGCGCGGGTTGCGAGCAACTTGTCGCGCAAGGTACGCAATTCGGCAGATTTACTGAGTGCATCATCGTAGGTTGCAGCCTGGACAGAAAGGACTTTGATATTTTGGTATGTCGGACTGATGTAGAGTACAAAGAGCCCTACCGAGGCTGCTATGAGTATTACTGGCAAGATAAATCGTGTCATAGAATAGATTAATGTGGTGTACTCGACGAGGTGCTGGTTGAAATGGTTGCTTGTACTGGAACATTAGGCGCAACTGACGAATTGTCCAAATTCTTTCCGTAATTTATGAGCGACGCGTCAACAGTGGCACCGACAGTAAAGCTTACCGAACCGCCTGCGCTGTTCTTAATCTCAGAAAAGATAACATCTTTGAGCACTTTGCTTGCGCCAAACTGATCGCTTTGCAGTGCCACGGACGAGAAGCTGTCGGCAACGCCCGACATGGTGACGGCTGCCGTATCGTCGTTATTTAAGGTGTAGTTGAATGTCGTAAATTGAACATTCTGCAGTGTTTGCTGACTCAAAAATGCAAACACTGCCGACGGCGCAACATGCGCCGCAAGCAAGACACTCGCGTTGTCGATGCGCTCACTCGTGCGGATCAGATCTTCGACAGTTGAAAGGTCGAATGCCCCTTCAGCTTTTTGGAGTGACTCGCTTTTGGATGTAATAGAGCCCGCGGTCACCTTTTCCCATGCAAACACGCCGCCTGCGCCAACGACAGACACGATGAAAATCACGAGCGCTATGAAAAGCAAAAAACCGACGCCACCCGGCGCACGGTAGGCGGTGCCAGTGTCGAGCGGTTTTTTAGGAATAAATGATGGTGGTGCTTGCGGAGGCATAAATACACAATCTGCTTGGTTTAGTATATAGCCACTTTGCGTACGCGTGCTGTGCTGTCAACAGCCTAGCCATTCTCTTGCAAACGCCGGAGTGCCAAGCCGACAGCAACAGCAAACTCCGGACCTGCTTCTTTCAAAATTGCTTCCAAAAATGCCGGTGCTTGCGTCTTGCCAAACGGGTCTGCGCGTCGGATAGGCGTTTGAATCGACGTTTGCGCAAATTCCATCAATCCTTTGAGCGTCGCGCCGCCGCCAGTGAGCACAAGTTCGGACAATGGCTGGTTTGCGCGCGCTTCGTAGGCTGTGACCGTGCGCGCAAGTTCGGAAAAAAGCACAGAGAGCGTCAATTCGGCCGATTGCTTCATAGCCTCACCTCCCAATTCCCCCGACATGCCGAACTTTCGCTTCTTTTGTTCGGCATCGGCAACTGTTGTTGAAAGCGCGCGCGATGCCGCGAGCGTTACGTCCTGGCTGCCGTGGCTGATGATGTGGCTTTCGTGTATCACGCCGCGTTCCACTACATAAAACTTCGTGGTTGCGGCGCCCATATCGACGACGGCAACGGGTGCGATGCCGTGGTCGAGTGCCGCGCGCACAGCGCTAAAGACTTCGATCTCAAAAAAGTCCACAGCGAGCCCCGCCTGCTGTGCGATGGTGCGGAACTTGGCTATCGTGTCGTTGTGTATGGCAACCATCAGCACTTCGAGCTTGCCTTGGGGGTTGGATTTCTGCCCGCCGCCGCTAATAACGAACCAGTCGAGCAGCACTTCGTTAATAGGGACTGGAATATATTTGCGGGCTTCGAGTGGCACAACTTGTGCCAGCTGGCCTTCAACAGACGACGGTAAAGTGAGTATTGAAACAAGGCTCGATGCGTATGGGATCGAAAAGGCGCCGTTCTGCACAGTCACGTTGGCTTCGCGCACGACGTCTTTCAACGCTTCGGCGATTTTTTCTGCCGGGAGCGCGGTTGCGCGGCCGACTTCGACGCCGGCGTAGGGGCCAAGTGCAATTGCACCGTATGTTTCCAAAATGACGCGGCCCTTCTCACGTCGGAGCTGCACGACTTTGATAGACGAGGTGCCTATGTCAACGCCGAGCGCGCTTTTCGACGGCTGCGCGAAGAGCGAACCAAGCGATCCAAGAGAAAATGCCATAGATAGAGCGGAAGCGTACTCTATTAGTATATCATTATGTGAGTGATGCTTGGTGAATATGTCAGGTATCTTCTCGATCTTGTCGCGCCGCCCCGGCGTACAGAACTCATCGTTCGAACACTTTCGCTTAAAACACTTTCTCGCATCATGCTTCGAGGCGACAAAGCGGGTTCGCTTCCCTATCATGATGCGCGCGTCACGGCGCTTGTGTGGGAAGTAAAATATTATGCCGACTCCCGGGCCGCATCGCTTGCAGGCGCGGTGCTTGCGGATGTGTTGATAGGCATTGCGAGCGAAGAATTAGGAAAACCGTTGCTTATCCCAGTGCCAATGCACGGGGTGAGGCGTCGCGAACGCGGCCACAACCAAACAGAAGTGCTCTGCGAAGCCGCACTCAAGAGGGCGGCCGGTTTTTATGACTACGTTCCGCGAGCTCTGCTCCGACTCCGCCACACGCCGGCCCAACAAGGCCTGCACAAGCACGAGCGTGTCGAAAATCTAAAAGGCGCGATGCATGTGCAAGATGAATCCAAGATAAAAGGCCGCGTATGCGTCGTCATAGACGACGTTTCAACAACAGGCGCCACCTTTGCCGAAGCAATCCGCGCCCTCAAAGCCGCTGGCGCCGCACGGGTGGAGTGTGTGGCGCTTGCCTACTCTTAAAAAAGAAAAGGCCTTCAACCAAACAACTCCGAGTGCGTTCCTATATCCAGCAAAATTAAAATGAGTTTATCTTTGTTACGCTGATATATGAGCAATAAATCTCCTTTTATATGACACTCTCGGCATCCCGCAAAATCGCCCGTCAATTGATGATCTCTGTACTCTTTTGGCAACACTAGACCTGATGCAATCAAGTCAATTGTATGTGCAATATCGTCCGCAACTCTCTGTTTGAGAATTCCTGATTTCTTGAGCCTCTGTAGGGACTTCTTGAAGGACGAGGCTCGGTGAATAAAATACATCGATTAAATATCCTTCAATACATCTTCCCCGTTCTTGTATACTTTTCCGCTCTTAATAGCCTCAGCAGCTTCCCTATCCCACCTAGCACGAATCAGAGCGGAGTTTTTAGTAGGAACAAAAGGCAAACCCTGTTCAGTAACAACTTGGGTAAGGAAGAGTTTCACTCCCGACGAAAGATCGAGCCCAACATCCGCAAGCACCTTGCTTGCAGCTCGCTTGGTCTTTTCTTCAATTCGTACATTTAAAGTAGACATATTTGTAGTATATACTTTGTGTATACAATGTCAATACACCTAATTCATTAAGAAATGATGAGCTTTTATGGTAACCCTTGCCTACTCCTAAAAAACGTACTCTATACTATATATATGAAATACAAAGCGCTATTTATTACTGCCGCATTACTCGCAGCGCCGCTCGCGTTTGCAGAATCAGGTCAAGGCAGCGGCGGCCTGGGCATGCCTCCGCCTCCCCCGCCAAACCAGGGTCCGCAAAATATGCAGCAGGGTGAATGGCATGTAAACACTCCTGCGGGCGAATTCCACGGCACATTCCAAACGGCTCCGGGGATGCCAGGCATGGCAAGCACGACGTTCCAAGTTCACGAACTTACTCCTGAAGAAGCTGCGCGCTTGATGGCAACAACCACCAAAGACGGCAGGCCAATTCCCTTGCCGATGCTCATCCACTTCAACGCAAGTTCAACAAATGGCGTTGTAAATGTCCGCTTTGGTTCGTCTACTCCAGGCATGCCCGGTATGCCGCCTCCAGGTTTCCGCGACCACATGATGGGAAGTTCAACTGATGGTATGGGAGGTGGCCCGCATGACGACATGCACGGCACCTCAACAGGCCCTCGCCCAGGCGACGACAACAGAGGCCCTGGCAAAGGCATCCCAGGCGCTGTCATAAACTTCTTCGCGCGCCTCTTTGGTGGTGCGCATGACAACGGCAACTCATCCACAACACCTCCTCAAATGCGCGGCGACCAAAATGGCGAAGGTCGTGATGGAGATATGGAAGCCTCCACAACAGTCGACGCTTCAGCCTCTTCTACTCCCAATCTCCCTCCCCCTCCTGTCATCCAGTTCTTCCAAAATCTGTTTGGGCGGTTGTTTCACTAAAATCTAATCTCTGATTCAAAACCCTCCCCAATTGGGGAGTTTTTGATTAATGTAAGAGTAGCGAAGTTATTAGTCTTAGAAAATATTAAACTTACTTTTTAATAATCCATCATTAAAATCAGCAGGGCATAAATAACTTCCCAAGAGTCGTGTTTCTACAAACTCAACTATGTCATCTCCTGGGTCGAGTTCTTTTTCCCAAAGTTGTCCCATATTATTGTTCATAGGCAACATATGTGGCTGAAGCATTTCAAGAGTTGAGAGGTACTCTTCAACCTTATTCTCGAGATTTGATTCTACATATCCTTTTGCATGCGCAATCTTATCGTTCCGATAGTTAATCAGTTCTTTCATTGCTTTCACGCACTTATCGTCAACTTTCAAGACCTTAGAAAGCTGCACCAATTCCTTTTCGTTAAAAAATCCCAATATGAATGGAGATCGAGGGGCCAAAATTTCCATTTCCTCTTTTTTTATTGGATTTTTTAAAGTAATTGACAAAGAGTATATTTCTTTTTGCTCTGTCGCAACGCGAAGGATTTTATATTGTATGGCTAATAAAAACAGTAAATGTAGTGGCAGAATTGCAAATCCTCGCACATGTTTTTCTCCTTCATCTAACGCCCTAAGCGCTCCAAAAAGATGTTCGATATAATCATTCTCCGCAGGAATCTTGCGTATGGGCAGAAAATTCAGAATTTTTTCAGCCTCCTCGTGCATAACTACTCCCCCCAAAGCTCAGATATGAGACCTTGGCTTTTTTTGTCATAATCTGTCAACTGATTTTTGACCGAATCGATAAGTATCCTTTCTGCGTCAAATATTCCTGCTATCTCTTTTTGAACCTCCATCGACGGAAGAGGTATTTTGAATGTTTCAAGATCTTTTGGTTTCATTGATACATTTGCAGCCCCTTTCATTAGGCGCGCCAAATCGTTCACAGACAACATTAGTACCTTGTATAAATATTTAGAATTAACCTTATTTTCGTCTTTTGGCTTTACAAATGCAAGCAAGTTTGCAAGCGCAAATTTTCCATTTACATAGTGAACCCTCTTCATTACAGCAACCCCCGTACTTGCAGCAGTCATAAGTGGCACACAAACACCCTCACCTTGAAAATCAAAATGATCTGCGGTTTTAAATTCTGCAGCCATTAAAATAAGAGGATATTCACCTGGTTCTGTTTTCGTACTTGAGGACTTCCCCTTAGTGACAGTGCAAATCTCCGAGAGAGGAACTAGTGGGATTTTAGAATTTGTGGAGATTTGCTGTCTGTATTTATTTGCTGATAAGTCGTAATCGGGTTTAATAATTTCATTTTTAGAAACAACAAAGCTCACCTTGGTTGGCTTAATTTCTTTTCCCTCACGAAAATTCTGAATTAGTTTTACAGCCAAAGGAAGATCATTTTCCTCCACTGGATTCAAAGTTGAATTTAGACCAACCCCCGTATTCTTTACTTCTATAAACAAAATCTCCTTCCTTCTCTTGACAAGATTATTATCAAAAAATAGAACGCTGGTTTTCACACCCGTATATGGATAAAAAACTCCGCTCGGGAGAGAAACAACAGCATATAGACCATCGTCTATGAGCCTTTTTCTAAGCTCTCTATGGGCGCTCCCAGACTGGAAAATAATACCTTCGGGAACGATTATGCCCGCTCGACCATTAGGCTGTTTGAGATGCTCAACAAAATAATCAACAAACAAGACCTCCGAGCGGCTCGATTGCACACTAAATTTACTGTGGGGTTTAATACCTCCCTTTGGACTCATAAAAGGAGGATTCGCCAATATCACGGAGAATTTATCATTCCACCTCTCGTCACGCGACAGAGTGTCATATTCATATATTCTAGGATTTTTAAAATTATGAAGATACATATTCACGCGAGACAATTTCACCATCTCGGGCGAGATATCATACCCCTCAAAATTTTTCATTATTTTTTGTCGCTGTATTGGAGTAAGTGTGGATTTTGTTTTACCTGTCTTTTGATCGATTTCAGTGTGTTTCTCCCAAATATGTTTATATGCGGATATCAAGAATCCAGCCGTACCACATGCAGGATCGAGTATTGTGTCATCCGGAGCAGGATCGACAACCTCAACAATAAAATCAATTATATGTCGCGGAGTTCGAAATTGCCCAGCATCACCTTGAGCGCTTAGTATGGAAAGCAAATATTCATAAGCATTCCCGAGCTCCTCTGAGTGTGAGTATCCGAAATAGTCAACTTCTTTCAGAAAAAGATAGAGGACGTCTGGGGAACGGAAAGGCAGATACGCCTGTCGGAAAATATCTCTAAATAAATCAGGTAATTTCTGAGAAGCAGAAAACTTAATAAGAGCTTCCGCATATAAATTCATTCTTTCCTGATTACCCAATCTAGAATCCATTACGCGCGTCCAGGCATATCTTTCGAGTTCGCCAACAAAGAACGATGGTTTATCACCCACACTTATAGCGGATTGATCCATATCGTCCATAAACTTGTAGATCAGTGCATTTGTAATCTGATCTATTTGCGCCGCAGGATTTGGCACCACACCAACAAGAACCTGCCGCGCCGCGTCAATGTGGCGCTTAGTTTCGGCAGTGAGCATATAGGTATCTTAACTCATATAAACATTTAAAGACACGTAATCTTTAACATATTGAGGAACAACGGTCTTATATCCATTCAGTTGGGCGTACTCATCAAAATGAAAGGACGATTCCGTATTGAACCTCGCAGTTTCACGCGATTCAATGATTTCTCTCACAAGGTCATCGGTTATAAACGCTTTGAAGAAAGTCTTTACAACAATGTAATGTTCTTGGTCAACATCATTCACTTCCAAGAATTTTTTCCACTCTGATTCCAACAACTCGTCACGAGTTTCAAACCCCTTCTTTTGTCCGAATGCAACTTCCAAAAATTCTCTTGTTGTTACTCTCCTATCGAGATTAAAAATTCGACGGATCTTTTCAAGAGTAAGGAAATACTTTGGTCTCTCAAATATATTCCGGCGGGTATACTGTTCTGCCCCCTCAAGATCACCATTCTTCCACAAATTACTAAGGATTTCGTTAGCAAGCACATCTTCTTCAACAGCACGCTTAAAACCTTCTCTATCGATTCGCATGCCCCCCTCACCAACAAAAGTCTCAGTTGCACTTACTATTTCATCCGGAGATTGAAGGTTGAATGGCCCTTTGAAAATTTTATTACCGCTTTCATCAACATATTCGCCACCGCCTTGAGGATCATCTACCGGAACATTGGTACCAGTAGTGACCCTACGAACTCGAGGGAGTAGGAGTTTTTCTTGATACGGATATTTTTGTTCAAAATACTCACATGTAGCAAAGAAATCGAAAAACTTGAAGCCAACCTTATCAATACTGAAATTTTCATCTTCACTCTCGTAGTTAAAAGTGAACTTCCTCGTACCTCGGCCCTTGATCTGAACAAAGTCAGCAGGAGAAAATACTGGCCGCATCAATGCAATATTTAGTAGATCCTGACAATCATATCCTGTTGTCATCATGCCGACTGTGACAGCAACTCTGGTCTTACCAGAATCATATCCTTCGGGCCGCATCACACGGCCACTCAAACGATTGTTGGCAAAATTTATTGTCATTTGTTGTGCGTTTGCCACTTGCGAAGTAATTTGGATTGCAAAATCAGACTGACCATACTCTTGCGGCCATCTCTCGAGTGCGAGACGATTGAGTATGTTTGTGATTTTTGCAGCATGTTTTTGCGAAACACAAAAAACAATCGTTTTCCCAAAAAGCTCAACTCCATTGGCTTTTGCGATTGGATCAAGAACGCCATGATCAAGGAGTGCCTTGCACATAGCAATGTTTGTCTCATCATTAAAAAAAGCTTTCTCGTAATGACGATTAGAAAAAACTTCATCAATTGTCTCCCCATCGTCTGTAACTTTATGTATAGCTAAACCCTGCTCAGAAAGTAGCTGGGTTGTAATGGCAGTTCTAGCATCCACAAGCGTTGGATTTACAAGATATTCATCTCCAACTCCAGCCACAAGATCATATCTAAATGTAGGTTGTCCAGGTTCACACCCAAAAGTCTTGTATGTATCAAATAATTGCCGTCTTTCAAACTCTCTTTGTGTATCGACCCCTTCATGTTCAAAGCCACGCAAGTAATCTTTGGGAGTGGCAGTGAGGCCAAGCTTATATCCCACAAAATATTCAAACACTGCACGGCTGTTACCACCAATTGAACGATGAGCCTCGTCTGATATAACGAGTTCAAAATCTGTAGGCGAGAATTCTTTACGATACCTATCCCCTGAAAGAAAGGTCTGAATCGTGGAAATAACTACTTGCGCCGAATGGACCGCCTCCCTGTTATCTTTGTAAATTACGACTTGATAATCTTTGCCCAGGTAGTCACGAAAGGCTTTGTATGACTGCTCTTCTAGTTCTAAGCGATCGACAAGAAATAGTACCCTTCTCGCATTACCTGACTTCAAGAAAAGCTTAATAAGCCCCGCAGAAGTTAAAGTTTTGCCAGTCCCCGTCGCCATCTCAAAAAGGAATCGCGTTTTACCTTCACGTGCAGAAGACTGTAAGGCGTGTATAGCCTGAACTTGATAGGGTCTCATCTGTTTCAAATTATGATCTCGCAAGAATTGATCACGCCCTTCCTCTTCCTTAAAAGAGGGATCGTCTGCATATCCTGGCATTTGAGAAGCGACGATATAATTCTCATCAACGACCGTATCTGCCAACTCAGCTGGATTCGGGATATAGGTCCTAAATTGAGTAATCGAGTCTTGTGTTGGGAATCGAGAAATTGTCTCTGGGTTACCAAATTTTGTATCCCAAAAGTAGTGAATGTTTCCATTGGAAAGAATGACGAAACGAGCGTCTACATTTCGAGCATAAGTCCGAGCTTGTTCTTTTGCTGAAAGCGGATCGATTGACTCTCGTTTTGCCTCAACAACAACTAATGGTCGTCTATCCGTATCAAGCAACAAAAAATCTATAGCGCCTTTACGTTTGTCATGAGTTTCAGCATTCTCAAGATCGTCTCCGAGACTCTCAAAAACGACCCCCGGTTCAAGCTCTATATTTGCAGTTCCCTGCTCATTATCAAAGAACCTCCAACCCGATTCTTCAAGAAGTTTGTTGATTTTTATTCTTGCTTTGGCTTCTTTTTCCATAAATTAAAACAGGAATGGGGCTTAAACAAACAATACCCCTTTCGGGATAGATTTGCACTATATAAAGAAAAGATCAAATCTTCATAAAACTAGGAGGATATTGATACCAGGAATCCTTTCTAAAGATCTGTATACTTCGTATGCTTTCCTTTTGCTTTTTTGACGGGATATTTTTTGGCGTTGGAAGAGATTTTTGAAGAGGAGGCGCGGAGTATGTCTAGCCCCAGGTCGTGGGAAAGGAGCAGGACCCAGTTGTAGACATCAGCGAGTTCTTCCCCTATCTCCTTCTTATGCGTCTTGATGTACGCTTTTATTTCCGCTTCTGACTTCCACTGAAAATGTTCGAGCACTTCGCCCGCTTCAAGCGCAAGCGAAATGGCCAGGTCTTTTGGCGTGTGAAATTGCTCCCACTCGCGCTTTTTGCGAAATACTAAAAGCTTTTTGAGAATGCCCTTCTGGTCCACAACCCAACTCTACCCCTGCCTTGTGTGATGAGCAAGAAATCAAATTTCGAATAAATCTAGATAGTAGCTGGGGATAATTACAGCCGGTTTTTCTTTTTATACCTTTAATGCTGTTCCGATACGCTCCAGCGCCACAGCAAATGCGGCGCGGCGAAGGTCGGTTTTTAGTTCGGCGGCGCGGGCAAAGATATGTGCAGCTTCTGTTGCAAGTATTTCTTTAAGCTTTTGATTCACATCCTCTTCGCTCCACTGCTCACCTTTCAAATTCTGCTCCCACTCGAAGGTTGAGACAACCACGCCACCCGCGTTGGCCAAGATGTCGGGCACCACAGGAATGTTTCGAGCAAACAACGCGTCATCTGCTTCAGGAGTTGTAGGGCCGTTCGCAAGTTCCAGCACAAGTTTTGCTTGCACCGCGCCTGCATTATCGGCCGTCAGTTGATTTTCAAGCGCTGCGGGAACCAGCACATCAACCTTCAGTGCCAGCAATTCTGCATTGGAAATTTCTTTTGCATTCGGGTAGCCAGCGAGCGAGCCGTGTTCTTTTTTGTATGCCTCTATCTCTTCTGGATTCAATCCGCTCTCTGCATAGATAGCGCCTTTGGAATCGGACATCGCAACTATTTTGTATCCATGTGCGTGGAAAATTTCTACAGCATGGCCGCCGACGTTGCCCATACCTTGAATGGCAACCGTGACTCCGCCATTTGAATCAACGCCCGTTCCAATTCCAAATTTTTCGCGTAGCGCATCGAATACATAAAATCCTCCCTGCCCAGTTGCTTTGTCGCGTCCAAGCGAGCCGCCGTTTGCAACAGCTTTGCCCGTGAACGCTGCTTTTGAGGACGAAGAGAAATCGTTCGAACGCTTTTGATACTCATCGAGCATCCAGCCCATGATTTCAGGAGTCGTATTCACATCAGGCGCTGGCACATCAACGCGCGGGCCAAGGTTACGCCAAAGTGCCCCAACCCAACCTCTTGAGAGTCGTTCAAGTTCTGCTTTGCTCAAACTCTTCGGGTCAACGCGCACGCCGCCTTTCCCCCCGCCCATGGGGATGTTTGCAACAGCACATTTCATCGACATCCACAGTGCCAAGGCCCGCACTTCGTCTATATCTGCATTCAGATGGAAGCGCACACCCCCCTTGTACGGCCCGCGCGCGTTTGAATGTTGTACCCGATACCCTTCAAATATTTTTGTGGAGCCATCATCCAGCACAACAGGAATTGAAACAGAAATCTCCCTGTCTGCATGCGACATGCGCTCTACAAGTGTGTCCGTAAGGACCACTTGCCCTGAGCTTGTCGAATGGGTTGCCTGTGCCCGCTTGAGCTGTGCGAGAGCATTCTGGAACGGGTTCGCATTTTGCATCACACCAGTATACTCCTCTGGCCTGAAAGCAAAAAAGAAAGGCCGCCTGGGGTGGCGGCCGTAGACCTTGCTCTCGTTCTAGAAGACGAGTTGGTGCTCTTTGCAGAACGCTTCTTCGGCTGACGAAGGCTGCAGCTTCTTGCGCTGCCAGAAGAGCTTGTTGTTGGAACGAAGAGCTCTGTACCTCACCGCATTAACCGGCTGATCTTGCGCCAGCTTCTCCATCCTGCCACCATCCCAGTAATAGAAGGTGACCGTTACTGTTCCATTGACCTTGTCCGGAGGCTTGGCCCCCTCGACTTCTGCCTCCGGCGCGGCTGCCGTTGTTGCTCCTACATCTGGGTCAGGCGAGCCGTCACGTTGCCACTTGAGCCAGCCCAGCCTCTTGAGATGCTCAAACTTTTCCGGACTAACGAGAGAATTCTTGATCAGCTGACTTACTTTTCCCTGGTTGTAGTAGTCGACGGTACGCCATCCAGCCAGAACATCCTTGTTTCGTTCCAGGAAGGACTTCTTATTAATTGTCACGTCGGAGAAACGTTCCCTCACCCGGCGCACCATGTCTTCCATGGCCTCGTACTGACGCAGTAGATTCGCACATTCCTGAGCGTCGAGCTGTTTGAACGCATCAGCGAACAGCTGATCGGATGCCCCCATCAGGATGGCTGCGTTCGCACGCGGGGCGTCGATGAGCCGCTCAAAGCGGCGATAAACGTGTTCTGACCGTTCTTCCGGACGTTCCATCTGAGTGCCCTCAGCGGCATAGTCTCGTACCAGCTGGTCCGTCAACCAGCGAATGCGTTGGACCATACTACGGCCACCCACCCCCGACATGATGGGTTCGATATACTTGCGCTGTTTTTCAGGAGTCAGTTGCCCCAGCGCTGATGCCAAAGCGACTCCCATCCGCTCCTTATCTGGCAACTTGCGATTGAGGAACTTCCAAGCCTCCGGGATCAGGTTGTTGATGGGCAGGTAGGTGTCGATATAGCCGCGGCTTTTGCCAGTCTTTCGGACCAACTCCGCCACGTTCCCCCCGCAATTACGCTCGAGGAGTCGCTTGAGCGCGCGGGCGATGCTGCGCGGGCCCAGATCCTCACGGTCCTCATTGACTACATATGCGTCGAGAAACTGTTCGTCCTCGTCGGCGTACTGGGCGACCAGAATCTTGAGGACAGGAACGTCTGCAAATCGGGCGCTTGTGCTCTCCCAGCGACGCCCACCGCTGACAAGCATATACTCCGGGCATCTTCCGTCCTCGAGGCGATACTTGCCTTCCTTCTCCTCTTGGGTGAGGAGGCGAACTTTCATGGGTTCGGATTGCCCGTTGATCTTGATATTCTCCCCGAGTTCGCGAAGAGAATCGGGATCGAAATCCTCCTTATCTCTGGGCTGGTTCGGATCGGGCACGACTGCCCAATGCGGCACGAAGCCGACGTCGTCCACTTTGCAGGGCCATGTTGTCTGGTCGAGGTACACAACGACCAGACCCCTGTTCGGCACTTCGTACGTGATGACGCCAAACTCTGGAGCGGACATTGTGCCCTCCTTCAACGTGTGTAACTCGGAACGCGGCGAAATAGATGGAGCCCTTGTGAAAGAGCCCTCTGACTACAGACTACCACTGCTGAGCTTATAACTACAAATAACTACGTTCTATCTAATTGGAATCTCTTTAAATACGTGTTGGTTGCCAGATTCTTCAAAGGCAAAGTCAGACCAGCGGACCCACGTGGGGCGCAGCCATACGACAACCACTTCCGACGGATCCATTTTTGTAATGGGCGCGTAAAAGTTAGGGTTGGAGTTGAGCACCTGCATGATCTCGTCTTTCTTCTGTGCAACTTGCGTGTCGGTTGTGATGTCCACCGCCATCCCCTCTATCTGCAAGGTCTGCGGGACGTCAGGCGTCGCGACCACAAAGGCAACCTGCGGATGCGCCGAAAGCGCCTTGAACTTGCGGCTGTTCTCGAGCGTCACGAAATAAATATTAAAATCGTCGTCAGCCGTGTAATAGACCATGCTTGCATGCGGCCCCACGGCTTCACCCCTCGTGGCAAGCACCCCTGTCTTGTGGCGCTTTAAAAATGCCAGCGCGTCTTTCCGCACATTGTCCATTTCTTCAGTCATGCCCCAATAGTACACCGAAATAGTACAATGAAGGCAACACTATGAAACTCACCCACCCAGACAAGCTGTATTGGCCAGAAGCAAAGGTGACAAAAGCTGCGCTGGCTGCGTACTATACGCGCAACTCCCGCGTTGTTCTTCCTTACCTTACAGACAGGCCTCTGTCTCTCAAACGATACCCCGAAGGCATAGACGGCATGAGTTTTTTCCAAAAGAATTTTGTTGACGAAGGAGCGCCCGCATTTTTAACAACAAAAACCATCCGTGCAAAAACAGTCAGGAAGAACGTTCATTACCTGCTGTGCAACAACACGCAAACGCTCCGGTATCTTGCAAACAATGGGGCGCTTGAACTGCATCCGTGGAATTCGCGCACGAGCGCGCTCGATAAACCGGACTTTATGGTGTTCGACCTCGACCCGGGAGAGAAGACGCAGTTTGTAGATGTTATCAACGCAGCGCGTGCGGTAAAAAAAGTTTTGGACGAAAAAAAGCTCACGAGTTTTATCAAAACATCCGGGAAACGCGGCTTGCATATCTATGTACCGATTGGCGCCCGTTACTCGTACGACAAAGTTCGGGCCTATGCGCGCGCACTTGCACAGAACGTTGTTGAACAAAATCCGGCGCTCACGAGCCTTGCAGTGCATCCAAAAGACAGAAGGGACAAAATATACATCGACTACTTGCGCAATTCGACAGGCCAAACTGTCATCGCCCCCTACTGTACGCGCGCAACGCCCAACGCAACTATTTCGACCCCGCTTGAATGGAGCGAGGTAAAGAAGGGGTTGAACCCAAACAAGTTCACGATAAAAACTATCGAAAAGCGCCTCAAGAAAAAAGGTGACCCGTGGCGCTCTATCTTCAAACAACCTAACGCGCTTTCTTTCTCGAAATAACCGCAACGAGCGCAGTGTTCGAGATAATCATCGCAATGGAATGCAGCGTTGTCGCGACGTTATAGGTCTGGAGCGATGCGAGCGCCAAGATGTGGCGGAGCACATTTGAACCAAAGAGTATCGGGGATTCTGTCTGCGGATATTTCCACGACTTGCGGAAGGTCGGCACGAGCGAAAGTAGGTCAACTCCTACCGCAACAACAACGGACAGAGTCGGGTCTTTGGTTACAAACCATGGGATGAGGCCGGCGAGCGCGAGCGCTAAGAACAGCTTGTCGCTTCTGGTGATCTTCGTAAATCCAAACTTGAGCGAAAACAAAAAGATGACAATAGTAAACGCTTCCGACACTGCCACAGGGAGCGACCCGATGCCCGCACCTTTGTCGAGCATTCCTAACAACACAGTGCCCGAGACAATACTCCCGACAAGCCAGGTGTAGGGGTGAGGTTTAACTCTCCCCTTCCACGTTTGCTGCAAGTAGGGCACGTTGCCCGCGACAGCCAGCAGTGCAGCAACGATGGCAAGAGCTGCTTTCATGGTTACGAATTAAGCACCCAGATCATAAAGTTGAGATACCCGGCGAAGCTTACCCATGCGATATATGGGATGAGCAGATACGCTGCTGGTTTTGAAACTTTTGCGAACAAAACAATCGTGTAAAGTATCGCGGCCCACAGTAAAATAATTTCTACGAATGCGCCGCCCGGTGAATGGAGGCCGAAGAATAAGAACGACCACAGCACGTTCAATGCAAGCTGGATTGCGAAAGCCCATAGTGCTTTTGTGCTTCCCTTCGCGCGGGTACGTGTGCGCCACACCAAAAACGCAGCGATGCCCATCAACAAAAAGAGCGTGGTCCACACGGGGCCAAAGACCCAGTTAGGCGGCGCAAGTTCAGGCCGTGCGAGCGTTGCGTACCAGGCCAGTATAGACGGCACCGTCACGAGCGAACCCACTGCCCCCGCAGCTTCTGCAAGCAGGATCCACCCCACTAATGCGAGCGCGTTCTTGAAGGACATGACGCTAGCGATGGAACTTATTCCAAACCCACGCACCGATGTAACCTCCAATGTAGCCAAGGACTGCCGTGAGGATGACAAGCGTGACAGCAGCCGTTATATCAAACGGCCCTATGACGAGCGGTACATGGATCATGTGCGCCCACAAAATAAAATCGTAAATTGACTGTGCCCAGCCCGAGAGCACCAACAGAGACCAAACAAAGTGCCACCCGCCCAGGAGCGCCGCAAACACCAACCCGACTTTGTGCTTATTTGCCATATGTAAAAGACAAATTATTAATACCTCTATGGTAGCACTGAAAAACTCAAGCGGGGTTTATGACCTTTTTACCGAAATATATTCTATATATCCTGGGGTGAAAATGAGCCTTGAAAAGTTGAGCGGTCTTTCGTTTTTATACTCTCCCACTTCCTAACAATTTAGGGTATTAGGGCATCTCAAAAAAGCCTGGATTATCTTTGCTGAGCTGAGTCCAGCTTCTCTTTTTTTCCATTTGTTCAGTGATATAAGCATTTAAGCTTGGCACCACTTCAGCATAATGCTCAGGACAGACAGTTTTATAATGACGCGCCCACCCTAAGGCATAGTCTTTGAAAACTTTCTTACCTTTAGTTATATCTGCACCTTTAGTAAAGATTTCTAATCGCAAAATTTCCTTAAACTTTTCTAACGCCGATTCAGGAATGAGTAATCCGCGAGGATCATACGGAGCGATTACAACTCCAAGAAACTCAAAGCTGTCTTTTGACACATCAAGTGAGAGCAGTTTGGTTTTTCCTCCAATTGGATGAAGTTTTAAATCAAGGCCATCAGCGACATTCTTAATTACTTCATACACTTCGGTTAATTCCTCTTTTGTTTTACCAAGCACTACCATGTCATCGAGATAACGATAGAAGCGTAAGTTTTTACGGCGGGCTACAATGCGGTCAATTTTTATTCCAAAAAAACTCGCAAGTAAGGGAGAATAAGCCAATCCTTGTGGTATACCGCGGCGGTCGAGCTCTAGTGCTCCAAAATTTGTCTGAAATTCAGAGTCAGTTGTAATGGCATTATTCACTGATGCCCAAACAAACTTATAAAGTTCAATCTCGCCAGCTTTTCTAAAAATCGGTCGAAGCTGTTGATTCAATTTCTTCCTATTTATAGAAGAGAAGTAGTCCTGAAAATCTAAAGCGAGTATGGAATGTAAATCCTCCTTGAGCACATGTTCCAGGATTTTTAAACAAATTTTACGAACAGTGGGCGAATCGTCATAATCAACTCCCACTCCGAGAGCGTTATATTTTGCTAGGCGACTTTCCAATAGCTTCTTGATGCGAGAGAGTGCTGCTCCAAACGCCAATCTATCGCGCGGCACTGGAACTAATAACGGTCGAAACTTACCATTCTTCTTACGGGCAACAATGCCGCGATAAGGGCTGAGTGTATAAGCTTGGAGCGACAGGCTCGGGTCTGTCCGATGTTGCGAAATAAACTTACCAAGCGCATTAGCTTTGCGCGTGTCAGTATATCTGTCACGCCGTGCACTTGGCACGACTTTGTAACGCCTTTTTCTTAAAAGAGACTTGAACGCCTTCCTTATTTCGCCCTCGCTGAAGATTGTATCTAACTCGAAACTATTTTTTATATTCGACCTTGCTGGAATCGGACCAACAATTAGAGGCCACTCAGGTCGGCGCCCTTAAGAGCGGAGGCAGTCCATCCGAAGAAACACCGCCTCGCTATTAAGGGTATCATGTTTCCGCAAGACTTCAAAGGCCGAAGCTTTTGAGCATTGCTTACTCCAATGATGGCGAACGTGAATTCCATGAACAAGTGTTTTCGCACCAACGCACCAGCACTTTTCAAGGACGCTCTGGCGGCGAACGAATCGCCGTTGCATGAAGTATGTTCTTTTCAAAGGAAAAATCAAGCGGTATCGAAGGGCTCTCTATTTACCGCAACATTTTTTATACTTCCTTCCCCTACCACAAGAACACGGGTCATTCCTGCCGATTTTTTGCCTGCCCTTTGGACGCATCAATGTGCCCTGCTTTAAATATTTTTTTGAGAATTTTTCTAATTCGGCATCATAAACCCATGGTTGTTTTGTAAAACCTAAAGCGTCCGCCATCTTTCCGCTTCCCAACACACTACCCAGAGCCAACCATGAATCAGCCTTTGTCTTATACTTCCTCGCAATAGCAAGATTCATGAGGTTAGCGCCGAGTGTGTTGGGAGAACCTGCCTGCGACACAAAACTAATACCACTCTTACCGTTATCAAAAATCATCGTAAAGTCATGATTGCCACCATCCCTTTTACTTTTCCCTCTGGCTACTTCAATTGTTTGTATTAGGTCATCGGCGCTGTCTCCAGACAAATCGTACAAGTAAAAAATAGCGTCTGTAAAACCAGGTTCTTTTGTATCCTTAATCTCTTGCACTAGTCGATCAAACTTTTCATTTTTCCACTTATGATGAAGCCTCTCGATAGCTTCTGTTTTTGGATGATGCCCTCTTAACACGGGGAAATTTGCATCAACTAATTGAGCAAAATCTTCATCCACGCCAACTCGGTCAGAGTTTGGAATACGATAGAGCTTCTGATTCAAATGATAGCCAAGTAAGGCCATTTCTGAACTGCCCTTGAAGTAGCCACTGAGAGATATTCTTTGGCGAAGATAATAGAGTAATTCAAATGGGTCTTTTAAATAAAAAGTTATGATATCAAGGTCGAATAAACTTACTCCTATGGGAAAAGGATCACTAGGCTTCTTTGTAAGATAAATATCTACTTGATTTGTTAAAGCTGGATAATTGTCAGAGGTTAAACAGACGAGATAAACCTCGTCTATACTTTCACTTAATTTGATTTCATTACCGCTAGCATCGATAAGTTTGTTTTGGCCATTGAGAATAGCTTTTCTGCAGATTAGACCTTGTTCGTAAGCTTTTTGTATAGCATCGGTAAAATCTTTCTTTAGTTGCTCAGTGTCCCCCAATCTAGCCAGCTCTGTTAATCTTTTTGATTTTGCCTGAACAACTATCGCTTTATTGCCTGCCACAGCAAGAATATCTATATCTGTTGCGTCTTCTGCTTTTGTTTTTTGTACCTTGATATCCCTAAAAAGGTTTTTGCCAAATATAGGCAACAACATCTCGTAAGCTATTTCCTCAGTTGCGACACCTCGGTTTGTTAGGGCAATATCTTTGTAGCTTTTATCTCCAAGCATCCAATAAAAAGGGCTTTCGTAAATAGATTCTGTCAGCAAAAAGCTAACGGGCAGAAAAAATAAATCATCCTCCAATTGGATAATTGGATGAGATGTGAGTTTGTTATATTGCCCAACAGAGGTAAAGTTTTCATTTACCGTTCCTGGTTTCAGAGAAAAAGCTTTGATAAATCCTTCTACCTCTGCCGCATTGAATTCACTTAAATCTTTACGTGAAAAACAGAAAATATTTAAATTATGCTTATAGAATTCATGGAAATTTTTGACAAACTCTTCAAAACTTTTTGGCTTCTCGTAGTTCCTTACAACTTCTTCTGATCGCTTCTTTAATTTTGCAGCTATTTTCGTTGCAGTCTCTAAAGTAATACCTTTATTTTTAAGTAACCAAGCACTGTCTTGAGAGTATTTCTTAATTGCAAGCTCTGTATATTGAAAATCATATGCTCCTGAACCTCCATAAAAAATAGGCTCAGTCATCATTGCACCGGCACCAAAAAAATCTTTATACTCTTTTTCCTTCTCTTCGTCGGTCATTTTTAAAGGGTCTTTTCCTAATAGACGCTCTTTAAATCCTTCGAGAAAAGGGAGTAAATGACTGGTATGTAATTCTTTGAAAAGTTTGTATATTTCTTCTGTATCTTCCTCAGACTGTTTTTCAGTTGGAAATGAAATATCAATTTTATGCTTGACCATTAAACCAATCAGAAGGGTGAATTCTTGAAAACTGATTTTTTCTCGCCAGTTAATATCCGCCGCCTCATCTGCAAAGAGGAAGAGGTCTTTCCTTAGTAAAAGTGCTAGCGTATACAGAAACCCTGGAGTAGAAGCAATATCTTCAAGTCTTTGAATTATTTTTTCTTGGGTCATTTGTTTTAATCTAAACAGCTTACTTACGTTCCACCAAGGGCATGTCATACCAGCGGCTTTATGCCATAATTAAACCGCACAACTGAATAAAAAGGGCCTAACCCGAAGCCTCCTGCTTCGGCAAGGTCGAAAGTCCCATGGAAGATACTGAACCCCACGTTCAGCCGCTCTTCCATGGGCCATATCGGGAAACTGGTATGGGGTCGCAAGACCTAGCTGGCGTGGGGTTCTGTGTTGTGTAGCCCTCGCTGGATTATCAAATAATCCTAGCGGTATGGAAAAGAAAAAACCTTTCCTTAGGAAAACTTTAATTGGGATTGGGATATTTTTTATCTTCGTTTTATTACTCCAGTTGGGCGAAAGTCAGAAATCTCCAGTTCCTAGCACACCTCAGGTTGTTGCTGCGCCAGAGAGTAGCTCTTCGGCAGACAAAGCTCCTCAAGAAAACTCAGCACCACCCTTCGTTAAGAAGACGGAAACGGGCACGGTTCGGTTGAGCTCAATTCAGTTGAATCAGGCCACGAATATGAATAATCAGACTATCATCTTTGGCGGAGATGCGGATGGTTGGGAGGATGGAACTAGTTGGATTTGTGTCATAAATATTCCGAGCAATTTCATCAGTGTAAATACTGGCGACACCATAACGGCAACTGGAGACAACGTATCGGGTACAAAAGCGCTTCTTAACTGCCATCTGGACGCTCTGGAGAATTAGGGATGGGATACCTATTTTCGTCGCCGAAAATCGGGGGGATAGGCCTTTTCGGAAAGGTGGGGTGAACTGATTTCAAAAATACTCGAAAAGTATTTGTTAGAGCCATTTTAGGAAAATTTCACCCCTGCTCACCCCACCTATCCCCGCTTATTTATCCCCCCTCTTTTTTGCACTTCTTGAAGTGGTATAAACTCAAATGCTTTTTTGAGGGGGTATAAATCAAAATATCCTTATTTCATAAACTAAAAGGGGAATTTTGGCTCAACTATCCCCTATAGTTCGTACCACCTTATCCCCTCTTTTTGCATCTTTTCTAAGAGACGAATTGGAGAGTATATGTTTCAATATTACTAGCTGGTTTTTGTTAGACCACTTCACACCCTGGACCCTAGTTTCGTCGCCGAAAAGTATCGGGCGCGACCTTAGGGAGATGTATAGGCCTCACTCAACCTTTCTAGAGTGAACGCCGAGTTACATCCTTCGCACCAATTCATCCAACTTTATGCAATATCCCACCTTGTGGGGCTTTTTTCGCGTGAGGTTGGGCGAACGGCCAGCGGCATGAATGGTGAGCCGCGATACAAACGAACAGCGCATATTTACTCCTGACCAAGTCGGGAATTTTGTCGCTTTCGGACAAGCCTTACGTAAGGCTCATGCGCGGCTCTCCGCCGAAGGCTATCAAATAGAGAACGGTGTTATCACCAAACCGAAGGTGAAGGCCATCTCGAAAAATAGCAAAATTATTTAGCATTAAAAAATAAATACATGGAAATAGCTGAAGAACACAAAGATTCTTATTTGATTTACAATCGCAAAAGCACAAATGATGCGATGTCTCAACAGAACTCCTTGGGGTATCAAAGAACCTTGAACCTTGAGTTTGCAAAACGTAACAATCTGAAAATAGCTTCTCTCAGCATCGAAGGTTTCTGTAAAAATGGAATCATTGATGAAAGCCATTCTGCTTTCAAAGAGGGCGACGATTTTATATGGAAAGACGGCTTGGCACAGTTTCGCGTAATTCGGCCAAAATTTCTCCAGCTCGTTGGCCTTCTAAAAGAACAAAAAATCAAAGGAGTGATTTTCCTTTGTTTAGATAGAGCGAGTCGAAATCCACACGATGACCTACTTTTGAAAAAACTTGAGGAACTTGGAAGTGACATACATTTTTCAAATACTACCTACGACAAAAGTAGCTCAGGCAAAATGCATAGAAGGCTGGACGGCGTGATGGCCAATTTCTACAGCGAGACAATTAGCGAGAAAGTTCGCATGGGCCAAGCAAAACTCCGTGGCGAAGGAAAGGTCATATACAATGCGCCGCTTGGATATCTTAATCACGGGTCTGGCAGTAAACCTTTCGACCCTGAACGCGCACCGCTTGTGAAGCAAATATTCGAGCAATATGCGACAGGAGAATGGAGCTTTGTGGGACTGGCAAAGTGGGCGCAGGAACATGGCCTAACGAAACGCCCTACGCGTCATAGGCGAAATAAAGAGGAAATGCGAAGCGATGTAGACCCAGCAAGTTTTCCGAAAATCTCACGTCCTGTAGACCACAAAACAATCGAGGCTATTCTGCACAATCCCTTTTACATAGGAAAGGTAAAAGTGGATGGAGGCCTCAAAGACAGCACTGCTCATTCTGCTCTTATAGACACAGGGTTGTTTTACAAAGTCCAACAGGTTCTGAAAGGAAAAACAAAGACCTTGCGCTATATGGACAAGCCGTTCTTCACTTATCGAGGGTTGCTTCGTTGTCCTTGCGGACGTTCATATTCGCCCTATAACAAAAGCGGCTATACCTATTACCGAAGTCGCTGTAAAGCAGGGTGCGCCAATCCAAACCCAAACATCTCCGAAATTGATGTACATGCGGCAATTCAAGATGTTCTCGACTGTATTGCATTCACCGATGCAGAGTTGCTGGATATCCAGGCTCAGGCAAAAACCGAATTAGATGGCATTTCCAAGGCTCGCGACAAAAAACTAAGCGACCTCCATCTAAAACAACGAGGTATTGTGGCAAATATCGAATATTTGACCAAGGAACGCATTACCCTCCTCCGTACTGAAGCGATGACACCAGAGACGTTAAGGGGTGAGGAAACGCGTTTAAACGCGAGCCTGGCGGCCATACACGATGAAATCCGAGCCTATGGAGAGTCTGCCCAAGAAATGCTCCAATACGTCATTACTTTTTCCGAATTAGTGAAGAACGCCAGTGCGTACTTCAAACATGCCCTCGACAACGAGAAGCAGGAAATCGCCATTTCGGTATTTACCGAAATAGTCATCAACAACAAATTTGTTGAAACATATAGAGCAAAAGATGGTTTCGATGCTCTTTTGCGCCGAAAATTCCCTATGGGCGGAGGCGGAAGGATTCGAACCTTCGGTCCAGTTTCCCGGACAACAACTTAGCAGGTTGCTGCATTCGACCGCTCTGCCACGCCTCCTTATGTGACTTCACTACCTTAGCATTTTTCCCCCTCCAGGGGAACAGGAATAGACTACTATATACCTATGCCCAAAGAGCACCGACGGAATATATTGGCTTACTACGCGTTTAGCCTGCTCGTGGGATTTTATATCGCGAGCAGCACGACAGTGCTTTTTGAGCGACAGCTCGGGTTGTCGTTCGCGCAGATCTTTACGCTCGATGCAGTGTACATGCTCATGTTCATTATTTTTACTGTGCCAGCAGGCGGCTTGGCCGATCAGTTGGGCCGGAAGCGTGTACTCATGTTAGGAGCGCTCGCACTGGTTGTTGCAGCGCTGGCGTCGGGCAGTGCCCACACGTACACGCAACTCTTCCTGAGCTATTTTATTTGGTCGTTTGGATTTTCGCTCATCGGCGGTGCGGGCGACGCCATGGTGTACGACACGCTTCACGACGAAGCGCTCTATCAAAAAGTGTATGGTCGCGCCGCATCGCTTGGCATCATCGGCACCGCAATCTCGTCTGGCATCGGCCCGGTACTCTACGAGATGAACTTCCGCCTCCCCTATCTTCTTTCGTCGCTCCCGTTCTTGCTGGCAGCACTAGCCATATTCTTTTTTCGCGAAACGCACAGCGAGAAAAAGCATTTTACATTCGGCGCATATTTCGCGCAGATCAAAGATGGCACGAAGCTCACGCTGCATAACAGGTTCATCCTCTGGAGCACCGCCGTGCTTTCAATAGTATTTGCCGTGAGCTACAGCTTTACGAGCATCTACCAACCGTATTTGGTGGATGTTGGATTTGCCGTGAGCGCGTTTTCATTCATCGTGCCCGCGATGTTCATCATCGAAGCGCTCGGCGGTGCATGGTCTGAACCTATTACCAAATGGCTTGGTGAAAGCGCGTCGTTCTGGATCAACTTCTTAACTGTCGGCATCTCACTGTTAGTGCTCGGAGTCTTTGCAAACAAAGCAGCACTGCCTGCCCTCTTTATATACGGCTTTGTGCAAGGCGTACTCAAACCATTCTTGAGCACCTACACCAACAGGTATATTGAAAGTTCGCATCGCGCGACGGTTATTTCTGTGCAAGGAATGTTTGGCACAATAGTCGCCTCGGGAGTTCTCTTCGCCTTCGGATTCCTTACCGATAAAATCGGTGTCATCGCACTCGCACAAGTCGTAGGCGCGTCTGTCCTCATCCTCGGCACGCTCCTACTCGCCTTCCGCCCCCGCTCGCCCAAACACGTTCAGCAATAGATTTTTCGCACACATGTGGTAGTGTGTTTTTGGAATTCGGATCACATAGAGCAAGGGAGAAAGGCCGATGGCCGACGACACCCCCAAACCGCAGGCACTGCCGCAGGAATTCAGGCATACGCTTGAGGCGCATGCTGTGCGCTGCAGAACGGTATCTGCCGCCACATTCTCGTGGAGGAATCTCGACGAGGGGGTCCGCAAGCCTATCGCCAAACATCTGGCGACACTGGCGCAGACACACCAAAACGGGCACTTCATCCCGCTTCGCAAGGCGATGAAGGACGCTGGCATGTCCAGCGATGACTTCATCTTTCTCGCCTCGAGGGAGAACTTCGACAGTATCGATCCTGTGTTCGAGCAGGCTATCATCTACCTCGCGCTGTACTACTCCAAGATCACCGGGCAGTTCAGCATCGACAACTTCGTTCCCAACTACACTGAAGCAAATCGCTTCTAGCCAGGAGATTCGACATGGTTAATGATCAGCGACTTCGCGACTGGTGTTTCGACTACTCGACCCGTCAGAGATTCGTTGCGAATGTCTCCGCCGCTGGCGGAGCTGTACGCCTCGACGTCGAGGACGGTGAGTGGTACAAGCGAATCGATACGAAGGCACTTCATGAGAAGCCCGTCCTCGTCCAGCTCTACGGCGGGCACAAGGAGGGCGTAGCCAGGCTCCGCCTAATCGACGACGAGGACGAGGACGTCGAGCTGGGTTTCATTACCTCGGACAGGACCCACGTTGCCATGCTCGAGGCCGCGTGGAAGCACGAGATCGGCCGCCGTCTGACCAAGTAAGACGCTCGAAGCTCTGGGGAGTTCGCTCTCCCCGGGGCTTTTTATTTTATTGCTTTGGCAACAGCCTCTACGACGCCTTTGTCGAAGGGGCCTGGGACGATTTTGTCGAACGTGGGTTTTTTGACGAGTGCGGCAAGGTTTTGTGCCGCCTTTAATTTCATATCATCAGTGATTTTGGTGACCTTATTGTCGAGCGCCCCGCGGAAAACGCCCGGGAAGACGAGCGAGTTGTTGATTTGGTTTGGATAGTCGCTGCGGCCGGTGCCGATAACTGCCGCACCTCCCTTCTTTGCATCTTCGGGCATGATTTCGGGCGTTGGGTTTGCCATCGCAAGTACGATTGCTTTCTCTGCCATCAGTTCGACATCTTTTGCAGTCATGAGCCCCGGGCCAGAGACTCCAAGCACCGCGTCGGCACCGCGAAGCGCATCCTGCAAACTCCCTTCAACGCCGCGCGGGTTGGTTGAAGCGGCCAGTTCTTTTTTGTGTCCTGAAAGATCGCGGCGGTTTTTATACAACGTGCCTTTTCTATCAAGCACGATGATATCTGCAACGCCTGCTTTGAGGAGAAGTTTGGTAACCGCAGTACCAGCAGCGCCAGCGCCTGCAACAACGACCTTAAGCTTCTTGAAATCTTTCTTTACAACTTTTGTTGCATTGATGAGCGCAGCAAGTACTGCAATTGCGGTGCCGTGCTGGTCGTCGTGCATCACGGGGATGTTGAGAGCGGCTTTCACGCGGTTCTCTATTTCAAAACAATTTGGCGCAGCAAAATCTTCTAAGTTGATGCCGCCAAATGCTGGAGCTATGCGGATGATAGTGTCGACGATCTCGTCGACACTTTGCGTATCAAGAACGATCGGAAATGCATCCACGTCTGCGAATGCTTTAAAAAGCGCGGCCTTCCCTTCCATCACAGGTAGGGCACCGAGCGCACCGATATTGCCAAGACCAAGCACTGCCGAGCCGTCTGAAATAACGGCAATCATCTTTCCTTTAATGGTGTAGTCCCTCGCAAGTTTGTTGTTTTTTGCGACGAGCATCGAGACTGCGGCAACACCTGGAGTGTATTGGAGCGACATGTCGGCACGGCTTTTTATAGGCAGCGCTGGCGCAATGCGGATCTTCCCGCCCATTTTCTTGTGCAGTGCAATAGCTTTTTTGGCAGTGTCGTTTTTTTTCATAAATTTTTGATTTTTCCTAAAAATCACCCTGAGCGAAGTCGAAGGGCTGTTGAGTATAATAAACCCGTGAACCCAAACGACCAACTTTCCAACCATTTCCGCCTCACCGAACTCCAAAAAAGCGCCCTTAAAAAGCTAGGGATACTCACCGTTAAAGACCTGCTCTTTCACTTTCCTGCACGATTCGACCAGGCAGGCGCCTCCGCAAACACAGAACAACTCGAAGTTGGTCATGACGTGACACTCATTGGCACACTTGAGAAACTTGAGACGCGCAAATCGTGGAAAAGCAAAATTCCCATGTCGGAAGGTTACCTTCGCGACCAAAGCGGCCGTGTGAAATTGATGTGGTTCAACCAGCCCTACATCGCCAAGATGTATATGGAGGGCACGATGGTGAAAGCAACTGGCAAAGTCACTGGTTCGGCTGGCAAACTCTATATCGCAAACCCGCAGTTAGAAAAAGTTTCTGCGACTGAAGTTGGCTTGTTTGCAGAGCCTGCACAGAAAGCAACATCGCCTCAACGCGGAGAATTTTCTGCTAAAAATTCTCCTACCTCCGGCGCCGTCGCGCCTGCGTACGTTTCGGACGACGTTCTTTCTGCTTCAGCTCTGTTCGCCATCTACCCAGAAACCAAAGGCATCTCATCGCTTTGGTTTCGGCATGCAGTAAAAAAGTTAGTCGAGGGTGGAGCGATTGAAGCGATAGAGGATGCAATCCCGGCAGAGATATTGAAGCGCTACAATCTCCCCTCCCTGACGTCAGCGCTCTACTGGATGCATATGCCAGAAAAACTGAAAAGTTTTGAAGCAGCAAAAAAGCGTTTTGCATTTGAAGAAGTATTTTTCATCCAGCTTGAACGCGGCATCGAACGCAAAAAGCAAAACCACGCGCAGAGCTTTGCCGTAGACGCACCAAAGAAATCAGTCGACGAATTTATGAGTGCGTTCCCATTTGAAGCCACGAAGGCGCAGCGGCGCGCTATTGATACCATCTTGGCCGACATGCAAAGTGGCCACCCCATGTCGCGCTTGCTTGAAGGCGATGTGGGCAGCGGCAAAACTGCCGTTGCCGCAACTGCGGCCTACGCTGCCGTGCGCACGCGGCCGCTAAATCAAACCTTCGGCACGCTCCAGGTTGCCTACATGGCACCGACCGAAATTTTGGCAAAACAGCATTTCGAATCATTCATAAAATATTTTGAGACGTTTCCTATAAACATCGGTCTCATCACCGGGAGTGGATGCTACAAATTCCCTTCTAAAGTTGGCCGTGGCAAATCGACAACAATCTCACGGGCGCAATTGTTGAAGTGGGTTGCCAACGGCGAGATCCCTGTGCTCATCGGCACACACGCGCTCATTCAAAAGTCGGTGCAGTTCAAACATCTGGCGCTCGTTGTCATAGACGAACAGCACCGCTTCGGCACAGCACAGCGCCAAAAGTTGGCGAAAAAAGAAATCCGCGTACCGCACCTCCTTTCCATGACAGCCACTCCTATCCCCCGCACGCTCGCACTCACGCTCTATGGCGACCTGGATCTGACGCTGTTGGACGAGATGCCTGCAGGCCGCAAACGCGTGATTACAGAAGTGGTTCAGCCAACTGGCCGAGAGAAGGTCTACGCGCATATGCGCGCTGAATTAAATGCAGGTCGGCAAGCCTATGTCATCTGCCCGCGCATCGACGAGCCAGACCCCGACAAAGCATTTGCGCTCATGGCCAAGTCTGTCATCGCAGAAGCAAAACGCCTGAAAGAAAAAGTATTCAAAGACTATGAAATAGGGGTCCTGCACAGCAAGATGACCCCGAAAGAAAAGGATGCGATGATGCAGAAATTTTCCAACCGTGAAATAGATATCTTGGTCGCAACATCTGTCGTTGAGGTAGGCGTCAACGTCCCCAACGCCACGATGATTTTTATAGAAGGTGCCGAGCGGTTTGGCTTGGCACAGCTCCATCAGCTTCGCGGCCGCGTCGTGCGTTCAAACCACCAGGCATACTGTTATGTTGCGCCTGAAAGCCGCGGGCAAGCAACGCTGGCACGTTTGAAAGCGCTCGTAACTGCAAAGAATGGCTTCGAACTTGCCGAGCAAGATTTGATGCAGCGCGGGCCCGGTGAGCTTTCGGGCCGCAAACAATGGGGCATCTCTGACATTGGTATGGAAGCGCTCAAAAATTTAAAACTTGTCGAAGCCGCACGCACTGAGGCTTTGAAGCTTGTTGAAAAAGACGAGAATCTAGCGAAGTATCCCCTACTCCAACATATGCTCTTTGCTCGTGCGCAAAAGCTGCATTTCGAATGATAGACTGGGCGGTATGAAGAAGCTTTTTCTATATGGCACGCTCGCGCTTTTTCTCGCACTCCCCTTCACTACGTTTGCTCAGGAATACCAGGGTGATGATCTGGTGAAAGGCCGCCCGAGTGAGTGTTTTATTGTCGACAATGCAAATTCGCTTCCTGTGTATGCTGCACGCATTGCAGTCCCCTCAAAAAATGAAGATGGGTATACATACGTAAGCGACACTTCGCCTCGCGAACCTCTCGTTGCAGACAAATGCTACGAAAAAGACGCAGAGCTTGAAGTCAAAAAGACGGAGGCGAGCGATTGGGAAACCGTGGCATTCGACGAAGAGCAGGGCTTCAACCAGGTTCGCAAACTTTTTCACTTCGAACTGTATTACGACGACTTTGGTTTTGACTATTATCTGTACGAAGGGTCAGTATTTGAATTCGATAACACGGAGCAGTTTCGCGATGCAGTCCAAAACGGCTTTTACGATCATATAGTGCCGACGCTTAATGCAGATCTTGCCGCATGTGAGACACGTAAGGAAATACAGGCACACTTCACCTTCCATTTTGACAAAGACGCAGATGACTATCGGCTCACGTATATAAACGAAGTATGGAGGCAAAAAGATGGCAGTACCAAAGAACCATCAGACAAACTTGTGCAAATGTACCAACCGTTTCTTACAACTGATGATTACGGCAAACAAGAAACACTCCGCCGAGCCATAGTCACACAATCGCTGACGGAAGCTGGGTGCGGCGTTATGCAAAAAGAGTATCTCGACCACAAAGCGAGCGACTTAATTGCACAATATGTTGGGACAGAAAAACTGCAGGGATTAAAAACTGCCGTTGCAAAATATGGTGATCCTAATGCTTTCCAAATGCATGCAACGACAACCAGCGCATCGGCTGGAAATTCTTCTACTTCCCCTCACCCCATAGTTGCGTGGTGGAAGCTGCTGCTTGGCATAGCCTTCCTTCTTGGCCTGGCGTTGCTTGTGCGATATAGTCCTAACATTGGGCGCGTAGCTCAGCGGTAGAGCGTCCGTCTTATACACGGATGGTCCCAGGTTCGATCCCTGGCGCGCCCACAAACATATAAACACGCTATACTGTAGCGTGATGCGCCATATTATCGAGTCCCAGCAGTTCCATCGAGAACTTCTGGGCGATTTATTTACCGAGGCAACAAAATTAGAAACAGCAAAAGATGAGTCGATGAGGGGCAAAATTTTAGCCTCTCTTTTTTATGAGCCGTCGACGCGCACGCGCCTTTCTTTCGAATCAGCAATGCAGCGCTTGGGTGGCATGGTCATAAGCACCGAAAACGCAAAAGAATTTTCGTCGGCTGCCAAAGGCGAAACGCTTGAAGACAGCATCCGTATCATCAACCACTACGCCGATGCAATTGTATTGCGGCACTTTGAAGATGATGCTGCAGCACGCGCGGCGAGCGTGTCTGATGTTCCGCTAATCAACGCAGGCAGTGGCGCCGGGCAACACCCGACACAAGCATTGCTTGACCTCTACACCATAGAGCGCGAGTGCGGGCGTTTGGATGGACTCACGGTCGCATTATGCGGAGATTTAAAATACGGGCGCACGATTCGCTCGCTTGCCTACCTGCTTGGCAAATTTAACGATGTGCGGATTATCTTTGCGTCGCCCGACACATTGCGCGTGCATAGTGACATCAAAGAATATCTCGACAAACATAAAGTCCCGTACGCTGAAACCAATTCGCTCGAGCATATCGTCGACGAAGTAGATGTTCTCTACCAAACGCGCGTGCAAAAAGAGCGCTTCGAAGATCCCGTTCTGTACGAACAAGTCAAAGATAGTTTCGTCATCGATGCACCACTCGCACAAAAGATGCGCAAAGGCGCTATTTTAATGCACCCCCTTCCCCGCAACGGCGAGATAGCGAAAGAAGTTGATGCCCTGCCCCAAGCTGTCTACTTCAAACAAGCCGGCTACGGCGTCCTCGTCCGCATGGCACTCCTCAAGTTTTTGCTTAGATAAATATGCTAGAGTGTATTAGTCTAGTTCGCCCGAGATGTTCGGGCCTGTTTCATGGGAGGCTAGAATGCAACTTGGTATTCACCCCGCCGCTCTCACCTATTTCGAAGAGCTCGGCCGTTACGGCATCGCCTATCATAACTCCATGGATTTCATCTGCTTCATGGATCAAACAATGGTAGAAAAAAGAATCGTCGACCAACGCGTCGAGATCTGGTGCCCAAGCTATCAGCTCTGTTTATGGAGAGCATTCTATGAGAATAAAATTGTTGGCGTCCAATTCCAACAACCAGTGGCGCGAGCTATCGTGTGGAATCGGCTTCTGCCCAAAGACGCGCTCACACTCATGGATTGGGCAAATGAAGGTCTAGAGCACTGGTCGCTCGGCGCACACTCACCGTATCTTCCGGTGTCAGAGAAGAGTGTTGCACGAGCAATCGACATGCACCAACAAGCGCAGGCCTTTCTGAAGGAACACCCTGACGCGGTGCAGATACCCGCCGAGGTATACACGGACATGGAAGCAACGTGGAAGAGATGGGGTTCCCCTTCTAGCGGCACGCACTAGCCCGCCTTTCGGCGGGCTCTTCTTTTTAAAACTTCTGTGCAAAATAAAACCGGCAAGGACTGACCTTGCCGGCGCACAAACTCAATCACGAAGGTGTTTCCTGCCATCCATGACCAGAGCCTACGTATAACCCCCAACCTATCACGAGAAGCGCGCCGATCTCGAGGGTGAGGCACAGCCACAGAGGCAGCGCATACGCTGAAACTCCTGCCCCCGCGACCAGTGAACACGTCGCGCCAGTCCCCACGAGAAAGCCGTGGCGGAATTGTATCCAGCGAGGTGTCGGGGTGTTGTCGCTCAACTTGGGCCAAAACGCATAGTTCACGAGGAACCAGAAAGCGACACTCCACAGGACTAGCCCCCAGCTAAATCCTATGGATCTGAATAGGCCGTCTGCTGCCAGAAAGAATGGGGCAACCCCCAGGACAAGCAGCACGACCATCGAGAAGATGAAGACACTGGCTGAAACTTCTTGGGTTCGCATCTGAAGAACTCCCTATCACAGATGTGATGTGGGCACACAATACCACTACGAGTTCTGAAATCAAACGAAGGCTAGAAATTCACTGTCACTGGCTGCGGGGTGATTTCTTGTTTCTTTTTCGGGGCGATGCCGTGGGCCACGAGGATACCTTCGAACTCTTCGCGTTCGAGTGTTTCAACTTCCACCAAGCGTGCAGCGATCGCGTTAAGGAGTTTGCGGTTGTCGTTGATTATCGTTTCTGCTTTTTTGTACGCCTCGTCCATAATGCGCTTTACTTCAGCATCAATTTCAGCAGAGACGCGTTCTGAATATTCTTTGCTTCCAACACCGTTGCCAAACATTGCACGCCCGTCGCTGCTTTCAAGCGCAATGGTCCCAATCTTGTCGGACATGCCGTATTTGGTAACCATATCGCGAGCGAGTGCCGATGAAACCTGGAGGTCGTTTGAGGGTCCGGTGGTTACATCGCTAAACACAGTGAGCTCTGCAACATAGCCGCCAAGCGACATCGCAATGTCATCCAAAAATTCTTTCTTACCCTGCATGCGCTTGTCTTCAAATGGAAGTTTAAGCGTGTAGCCTGCTGCACGGCCACGGGAGATGATTGAGATCTTGTGAACTGGATCAGCGTGAGGCAACAAGCTTGCAACAAGTGCGTGACCTGCTTCGTGGTAGGCAGTAATTTCTTTTTCTTTCGCGTTCATGACGTGCGACTTGCGTTCGGGGCCAAGCATCACCTTTTCGATCGAGCGGATGAGGTCGAATTGCGCAACAGTCTTTCGGCTTTCGCGTGCGGCCAAAATTGCCGCTTCGTTCATGAGGTTTGCCAAGTCAGCACCAGAGAAGCCTGGTGTGCGCTCTGCAATAACCTCCATATTCACATCTTCTGCGAGCGGTTTCTTGCGTGCATGAATCTGCAAGATTTCGTGGCGGTCCTGGCGGTCAGGCAAGTCGATTGCTACACGGCGGTCAAAACGGCCTGGGCGGACAAGTGCCGGATCAAGTACGTCAGGGCGGTTGGTTGCTGCCATGACGATAACTTTTTCGTTCGGTTCAAAGCCGTCCATTTCAACCAAAATCTGGTTGAGCGTCTGCTCGCGTTCGTCATTGCCGCCGCCAACACCCGTGCCGCGGATGCGGCCAACGGCATCGATTTCGTCGACGAAGATGATTGCCGGTGCAGAATTTTTTGCCATCTGGAAGAGGTCGCGTACACGTGATGCGCCAACGCCCACGAACATTTCAACGAATTCAGAACCAGAGATTGAATAGAACGGCACACCTGCCTCCCCTGCGACAGCCCGGGCAAGCAATGTTTTGCCGGTGCCAGCTGGGCCCATAAGCAAGATGCCCTTCGGGATGCGTGCGCCTATGTCGAGGAATTTTTTCGGATTCTTCAGGAAGTCGACGATTTCCATCAACTCTATCTTTGCTTCCTTCGCACCCGCGATGTCTTTGAATGTTACCTTCTGAGATTTGTCGTTCGGGTCTATCACGCGGTGTTTGCTTTGGCCGAATGAGAATGCCTGCATGCCTGCGCCTTTTACCTGCCGAGAGAGATACCAGACGAAGAACCCGATGAGCAGGAGCGGTGCGATGAACGGCGAAAGCGTAATGAGCCAGAACTGCCAGCTGCTTTCGCGCTTGATGTCGATGCTTACTTTATCGAGCGCGTCTTTTGGAACGCCGTAGTTGGTGAGCGTTTCTGTCAGCGCGGCGTCAGGTTCTTTTTTCGAAACTTTGTCCGACTCATCTGTATAGGTGATGTCGAGGTCGTCGCCATTAACCGTAATAGTAGAAACTTTTCCGGCCGATACATCCTGTGCGAGCTGCGAGATAGGAATGACTTTCGGCGCATTCGCAGCACTTGTTGAGAAGTACGCGTAGAGGCTCGTGAGTATAAGGAGCACAAGAACGCTTGAGCCTAAGTTGACCCAAAACGAATTTTTCGGAATCTTAGGGACCCGCATACCATTGCGGGGTTTCTTATTTTTATTCTTTTCCGGCATTAAAAACAGTATAACATTTCGTCTCCAAATTTCATAAATAGTGGTATATTCCCTGTATGAACTTGGTTGAGCACAAAAAAGCCCGGCTCAATTACGAAGTACTCGAGGAGTTCGAGGCGGGTTTGGAATTGCTTGGCCACGAGGTGAAGGCGCTTCGCGCAAAGTTAGGCAAACTTGAAGGCGCACATATTATAGTGCGCGGCGGCGAAGCTTACATTGTTGGCATGCACATTCCTCCGTTCCAGCCAGCCAATACCCCTGTAAGCTACGACCCCGACCGCAGCCGCAAGCTTCTGCTCACTAAAAAAGAATTAGTGGATATAGCTGCAGCGGATAGTCAGAAAGGGTTGACAATAGTGCCAATTTCGGTGTATAATAAAGGAACAAAGCTCAAAGTAAAAGTAGCTTTGGTGCGAGGCAGGAAAGTTCACGACAAACGTGCCGTCTTAAAAGAAAGGGACACGAAGCGTGACATTCGCAGAACGTTGAAAAATCAATAACAAAAATGGAAGGTCAAAAATCTGCACGAAGCACGGGTAGCGTCGCGCACTTCTTGGGGATGACAGGCCTAGACATTGCAACCACTCTTTATTGTGCCGACAGAGCTGGAGTAACTTCTTAAAACTGCTCCAAACCTCTAACTGGCAAATCAGTTGCATCGCCGTATTTCTCGGCGAATGATTTCGCGTTCGCCTACGCTAAGGCGTAACTCGTCGCTTCCCTTCCCGCGCTTGTAAGGAAGGAATAAGCGTCATATCATCGAGCTGCTATAGTCGGCGTGTTCGCCCAACTATAAAAGATTAGAACTTTGCGTAACCGCGCTTTCGTTCGTTTTCTATTCGGTTACGTGAGCACCTAAAGCGATCTACGTTCGGTAGAGTCAATAAAGAATTTGCTTTGCACGGGGGTTCGATTCCCCCCGTCTCCACAAATGCAGCCCGCGAAAGCGGGCTTTTGCATTTGTGAGAGAGGAAAAAGCAAACTGCTTTGCTTTTGTGGGGATCGAACCGGGCGGAGCATAATCCCGCACTTGCGGGATAGCGAGCCGGGGTCTCGAAAATTCTGAGCGACGGCGAAGAATTATTTGTGACCAACTTCCAGCATCTCCGTAAGCCGCAAGGGCAAGATGCTTCTTGCTCAAAAAACTGGCTTTTGTTACTCTAACTGCAGAGTTGAGTCCCACCAGATATCGATGAATCAGCCACCTAGGGGGGCGAAGATGAGCCGGAAACCTATCACCGAAGAGACGTTCATTCAGCGTGTCATTCCGAAGATCTCTTCCAGCGGAAGTGGACATGTCGGCGTGAGTCTGGAAGATCTGACGGAAATCTTCATGCAACAATTCGGGAAAGCGCCGACCGAGGCGCTCAATGAGATGATCAAGAACGACACCATCACTGTCACGCTGACGGAGTGGGCCCGTGTGTCCTACAGCTCAGTACCAAAATCTATTCAGCTACTGGAGGAAATACCGAACGAAATCCCCAAGGACAAGCGCCTGCGTATTTTCCTCAGCAACAAGGTCTGGCGTCTGGCGCGGGCCAAAATCAACCGGCGCAAAAAACTGCGCAAAATCCTCAAGGAAATCAACAAATAGCGTTCGCGCTGGGCGCCCCGGTTTCAACCGTCGGGCGCTTTTCTTTTTATTTAATCTCTATCAACTGCAGGTGGAAATGCGCGGGGATGGATTTGGTACGAGTGGTCGCTTCCATGATGTAGCGGTAATTTTCGTTTATATATGTTCGGCGCAGTTCCATAAGCTCAGCGCGTTCCTCGTCGTTTATCTCCGCCGTATGTCGAAGAGGCACAATCATGTCATGTCGTGCAGTGATCTTATCGTACGGAAATTCATTTGGAATAAGTTTCCAAAATTTGAATGTTTCTATTGGTTCTATTTCGCAGAGTCTGCAGCCTCCAGCCAATGCCCCGCTGTCTTTCATCGCCTGATAACGCGCTTCTGTTTCGTCGGTGCGGAGTGTCGGTGTCTTTTGCATCCACATCACAATAGCACAAAAAACAAAAGATGTTTGTAATGAATGACTCATAGTACCGTCATCTTTTGCGTGCGCATTGTTGTGGCGCGTACATTATTAGTCGGACTTAATTAAAATTCTATGAAGAAGCAACTTGGTATCTTTCTTGTAACAGGTCTTGCGCTTCTCGCTGCAGCGAGCCCTGCATTCGCGGCAACCATTTCGCGGAGCATGGACATCGGCTCGCAAAACGCCGACGTTACGACATTGCAGACAACTCTTGCAACGGACCCGTCACTCTACCCTGAAGGAAAGGTGACCGGCTACTTCGGTGCTCTTACATCGGCAGCTGTCCAACGCTTCCAAGCAAAGTACGGTGTCGTATCGAGCGGCTCGCCTGCTACGACCGGCTACGGCCGCGTTGGCCCTGCGACTATCGCAAAGTTCAACGACGTATACGGTAACGGTTCGGTGGGCGGCGCTGATGTTTCGGCTCCGATCCTTTCGAACGTTGGTACTGCTATAACCACCAGTGGCGCGAACATGCTCTGGTCAACGAATGAGCCTGCAACCGGTATCGTCTTCTACAGCCAGTCTCCTCTCATCCTCGCCGAAGCAGCAGGACCCCATCAGGCTCCTACTATCACAGGAACGAACGTGATGAGCATGAACTCAGTGTCTAACACCACCAACTCGCTCGCGCTCAGTGGCTTGAACGCAAGCAGCACATACTACTACGTCATCGAGTCTATCGATGCGGCAGGCAATATTCAGATGACCTGGCCGACAATCTTCACAACCCGCTAATCATCCCGGGTAACACAAACAAAAACTCCATCATCTTTTGATGAGCGGAGTTTTTGTTTACGCAAAAGAAAGATTATTTGCTGCGGTTGTGTCTGCCTAATGGAGCTTCGTCTCCTTCTTTTATCTGCACTTGGACACCGAGGCCTTCGAGTATTTTTGTTTGAGCAAAAAGCTTTGCACGGAGCGTTGCCGAGAACGTTGAACGGGTCGAGGTAGCTGCTGCAGTGCTTTGAGACTCAACCTTGGAGCGCATCGTACTTGTCGCAGAGAACGATGCTGGGGCCGGTGCGCTCTTTTGCATGCGTGCGGTTGACGTGCTCGTTACCGAAAGCGCGACAGGCGTGATTGTTGCCTGTACTGAAAGCGTGGAAGCGTTAGGAGTAGAAGATGCATCGTCTGCAGTAGCATTGGTTGCGACTGCAAGCGCGACAGGAGCGGGCTCGTTCTTGGAAGGAACCTCAGCGCTTGCCGGACGCGAATCGCCCATTGAAGTATCGTTTGCGTCCATATCAATGTCGTGAGCGAGCGCGAGCGCCGCCTGCGCATGGACTTGGTAGTTATCAGAAATTTCTTGTGCGGTCTGTGCAGTAAGCGAACCTTGTGCTGCAAGCGTCTGTGCCTCTTCAACGCGCGTTGCGGCGATAGTAGCATTCGCCTCTGCTTTTGCAGCGGGGCTTCGCGCAAGTGCGACCGCCATCGGTTCAATAACAGAAACTTTGACAGGGTATAAAACACCGCCAGGGAGCGAGTCCTGTGCGGCATATGCAGTACCGCTTGTCACAACAATCATCAAAAGGATCGCTATCATACTCAATGCACGTGGCGCGAACAGCCATTGGTACGGGCTCTGCATCGGCATTCGAGGCGCCTCCATCGCAGATACCAAACGGGCACGCATCGAAGCCTTTTCGGCGTCGGTCATACGAAAATTCTCTGTTTCTTTTTGGAGATGGCGTTGTAGCTTGCTCATAGTTGGTCTTCGAGGATTTCCCGCAATTTCTTTATACCGCGATGGATGCGTACCGATATGGTATTCTCGCTCTCGCCCGTCGATTCTGCAATCTCTTTTGGAGAAAGGCCGTCGATATAGCGCAGGACGAGCACTGTCTTGTGGGCTTCGCCGAGCTCATCAAGCGCGCGGAGTGCCTTCGCGCTATCGAAGCGGATCATTGCCTCTTCTTCGATATTTACCTCGTCGCGCAAATACTCAGCCTCAACGGCAGTGCTTGTTTCTTCGTTCTCGAGCATCGCATCGAGCGACTGACTCTTGCGCTTGCGGTACTCGTCGATGATGAGGTTGTTCAAGATGCGATAGAGGAACGACCTATGCTGGCGGACGTCCCCGCCTTTACTGGCATAGTTCCAGGCCTTAAGGAAGGTCTCCTGCGTGAGCTCAAGAGCCCGTTCGCGATCGGAAAGACGCAAGAGGGCATGTCTAAAAAGTTCATCAGAATGCCGTTCAAACAGGTCCGAAAATTGCCGTCTGCTGTCCTCCATATATATAGACGCGTCAAGAGTCCGCGCCTTTCACTAGAGTATAGCTTATTCGACCGTTACCGACTTTGCCAAATTGCGCGGATGATCGACATCGCGGCCGCGAAGTGTAGCCGAATAGTACGCAAAAAGCTGGAGCGGCACTGCTGTTATGATGGGCGTGAGCGCTTCATCAACATCGGGTACAGGTATTGTGTGGTCGGCTATGTCTGAACGCGATGCATCACCTTCTGTCGCGAGCATGATGACCTTCGCCTTGCGCGCCCGGGCTTCCTCTATATTACTTACTACTTTTTCCACATGCGCAGAGCGCGTTGCAATAGCGACAACAGGAAATGTTTCATCGAGTAAGGAAATTGGCCCATGCTTCATCTCCCCTGCCGGGTATGCTTCTGCATGAACATACGAAAGCTCTTTCAATTTGATCGAACCTTCAAAGGCCGCGGCCACGCCGTAGCCGCGGCCGATGTAAAACACGTCTGTCGTATCGATAAATTTTTTTGCGAGTACTTCTATATCTCCTGCTTTTTTCAGCTGTTCTTCAATAAGGTTTGGTATATTCCGCATCTGTGCAAACAACTCTTTTTTGCGTTCGCCATTGAACGTGCCTTTCAATTCGCTGATGCGAAGAGCCAGCATTAAAAGTGCAAGCACCTGCGCGGTAAATGCTTTCGTCGACGCGACGCTTATTTCCGGGCCCGCATGCAAATACACGCCTGCATCTGTTTCGCGCGCAATGGAAGAGCCGACAGCATTGGTAATGCCGAGCGCCAAAGCGCCGCGCTCTTTCGCTAAGCGAATTGCCGCGAGCGTGTCAGCAGTCTCTCCTGACTGCGACACGGAGATGACTATTTCGTTCTCTCCGATGATAGGATTTTGATAGCGATATTCGGATGCAATGACGACCTGCGCCGGCACTCTGCAAAATTCTTCAAAGTATCGCGCTCCTGCAAGCGCCGCATATGATGCTGTGCCACATGCAACAAGGGTGATCTTTTTCACCTCGCGCAATTGCTTTTCGTGATTGCGCACGCCTCCAAGCATAATAGTTTCGTCCTGCATGTTGAGTCTCCCGCGCATGCAGTCCGTAAGGCTCTTTGGCTGCTCAAAAATTTCTTTGAGCATAAAGTGCGGGAATGAACCTTTTTCGGCATCTTCAAGCGACATCGAAAGTGTTTCGATGTAGGGGTTCTTTACTTCCTTGGAAAGCGAGACGATCGTCACACCGCTTCCATCGAGTGACACTTGGGCAACTTCCTCGTCGTTCAAATAGAGCACCTGGTTTGTATATTCGAGTATTGCCGACGCGTCAGACGCAATAAAAAATTCGCCTGTCCCCATGCCTATGGCAAGCGGGCTTCCTTTACGCGCCGCGACAAGCGTCGATGGGTCTTTCGCAGACATCACAACTATGGCGTACGCACCGCGGACTTGCGTGAGCGCCAATCGCACAGACTCCTGTAGCGAATTAGTGCCATGTGCAACTATATCTCCAATCAAATGTGCAAGAACTTCCGTGTCAGTCTCGCTCTCCCACGTATGTCCGCGCTGTGTCAGTTCTTTTTTAAGCTCCGCGTAATTCTCGATGATGCCGTTGTGTACGACATATACCTCTCCGTGTTGTGAGCGGTGCGGGTGGGCGTTTTGGTCAGACGGCACGCCGTGAGTCGCCCAGCGCGTGTGTGCGATGCCAAGCGCGCCGTGGAGCGGATGCGCGGACAGCGCATCTTCCAAGTTTTTTACTTTGCCCTGCTTCTTTTGCCAGGAGATACCCTCTTTCCCCAAGACTGCCAAACCCGCGCTGTCGTACCCGCGGTATTCAAGCCGCTTTAAGCCGCGCACCAGTATAGGAGCTGCTTCTTTCGTGCCAATATATCCAACAATGCCGCACATTCATGCAATAATAACAAAAGAATTTCTACAATAGTTACGTCCGTATACAGGGCCACGTTTCCCTGCTATACTCTAGGTCACCAGAATTCCCTTGGATACTCGCATAAATCATCAGATACGTGCTGCGAAGGTTCGCGTCGTCGGCAAAGACGGCGAAAACTTGGGCGTACTCTCCCTTTCGGAGGCTATAAAACATGCCCAGGACGCTGGTTTGGACCTTATTGAGATCTCACCGAACGCCAACCCTCCCGTTGCAAAAATAATGGAATATGGTAAATTCCAATACGAACAGGAGAAACGACGCCGTGAAATAAAGGCCAAATCGCATACTACTGAGACGAAAAGCGTCCAAGTAAAGATAGGCACCGGCGAAAACGACATGATGCTCAAGGCCAAAAGGGCCGCAGAGTGGCTCCGCGAGGGGCACCGGGTCAAAGTCGACCTTTTCTTGTGGGGGCGGTATAAATACATGGAGTTTGAGTTCTTAAAGGAGCGTCTCGAGAGATTCTTGAAGATCATCCCTGAGGAATACAAAATCAGCGACCAGATAACTAAGAGTCCGAAAGGTCTCACCTGTGTTATCGAGCGTGGAGGCAAAAAATAAGCATGAAAACGAACAAATCATTTACAAAGCGCCTTAAGATCACCCGTACGGGCAAGATTGTTGCGCGCAAGCCTGGTCAGAATCATTTCAATGCAAAGGAAGGACGCTCGCAGCAGATGAACGGCCGCCGCTCGCAGGTCCTCACCTTGACCCCAAAGGTGGCACAGCGCTATATCAACACCGTTTCGCCTTCGAAACACTAATTACGTAGAAATTTTATATGGCACGCTCAAAAGGAGGTACAAGAACTGTAAAACGCCGCAATAACATCTTGGCAATGACCAAGGGGTACCGCTTTGGCCGCTCAACCAAGAAGCGCCAGGCTCGCGAAGCTATCTTTCACGCTGGCAAGTACGCATTTGCACACCGCCGTGACAAGAAGAACGACTACCGCCGCCTCTGGAATGTCCGCATCAATGCAGGCCTCGATACCATGAACGAAACGCTCTCCTACAGCAAGCTCATCGGAGGCCTCAAGAAGGCAAACATTGCGCTCAACCGCAAAATGCTTTCAGCACTTGCAGAGACCGCACCGGAAACCTTCGCACGCGTCGTTGCAAAAGTAAAATAATCCCGCTAAGCAGGATAAATTACGCAACCGCCCTCGCAGGAACTGTGGTTCCTCGCAAAGCCGCCAATTGGGCGGCTTTTTGCGTCTTCACAAGTGCAAGCACTTTCTCAACGAGAGTCTTTGGGTCAGTATCGAACACAATCATGTCGTTGGGGCGGTGGCCGCTGTCCAAAATATCTTTAATGACCTCGTCTGTCTCCCACCCGCCCTGGAGTACACCAATCGGCTTGCCATCTTCAAACGCAACAGTAAATTCGTGAATGGTGCCAATGCGTCCGCAGCCAAAGAGCATCGCATCTGTTGAGTGCGTAAAGATAATATCGCGGCCTGGGTAGCCAAAACCCGTGTACAAGATAAGGTCCATATATTCTGTGGGCAGATTGTAGGTTTCAATGTGTTCCTTGGGAGTATTAGCAGGAGAAAGGCCTACGGAAATGCCGCCTGCGTCTATCGCGCCCATAGCCGACCACATCGGGAACCCGGTCGTGGCGCCGGTCAAAAGCACTGCGCCTTGGCGGGCAACTTCGCGGCCAAGTTCAAGCGCTTTGTCGTACGCATCCGGGCCGCAGTGGCCAGTTTCTGCGGCGCCTGACACTCCAATTTTTATTCGCTGTCGTTCGTTTTTGAGCTCGTCCATGCGCTTATTATAACGCGAGTGAGACAGTGCTCCCCGCTTCTGGGGCTATTGCTTTGAAACCTGCGTAATCGCGGATGCGTTGCACTAAAAATGCCGACGAGGCTGGTTCGCCCATCACAACAAATATCTGTTCGGGCGCTTTGCCAAGCGATTCTGCAAATGCCAAAAGCTGGCCTGAATCCATGTGTGCAGAATAACTATAGAGCGTCTCCACACGGGCGCGAACGGGCACACTTTCGCCTTTGATAGACACCTTCTTCGCACCTTCAGCAAGCTGACGGCCCAAACTCCCTGCCGCTTGGTATCCGACAATGAGGACCACTGAGCGCTTGTCGGGCAGCACGGCGGCTTCATGCGCGACAACGCGCCCACCATTGCTCATGCCTGAACCCGCAATGATAATTTTTGCACCGGAGTGCAGAGACACATCGCGCGACTGCATAGCATCGTGGACATATTTGAGCTCTGCAAATTCAAATATTCGCTCCCCTGCCTTGATGCGCACTTGCATCTCTGTGCTGAAATAGTCTGGGTACGCCATGTAGCTTTGCGTGATTTTTTGTGCCAACGGCGAATCAAGAAACACGGGCATTGATGGAACGCGTTTGCGTTGCATCAATTCGCGAATGTCGAACACGAGGTCCTGCGTGCGCTCGGTCGAAAACGCGGGGATGAGCAACGTGCCGCCCGATGCCGCAATAGATTCTATGTGCCCTGCGAGTTCATGCAATCGAGTCTCACGGTCGTGGTCGTTTTGCGTTTTGTCACCATAGACGCTTTCCATAAGCAAATAGTCAGGACTGCCGGGCGCTTCACATGGTGACAACAACGGCGAATTGCCACCGCCCAAATCCCCAGTAAAAAGAAAAGTTTTGCCTTCACGTGTAAGTTTAGCCATCGCCGAGCCCAAGATGTGCCCGCTGTTTAAAAACTCAAGTGTCATGCCATCGCCCAGTTCGTGGGGCGCATGGTACGCGATGGTGTCCCACTGTTTCATCGCCTGTGCGATATCGTGTTCGTCATAGAGCGGCTCCTTGCCGATTTTTTGTGCAGTCTTGCGCAAAAGTTCCATCGCATCCAACAACATGGGTTCCGCAAGCGCTTTCGTTGCTTCAGTTGAAATGATGCGGCCCGTGTAGCCTTGCTTAACGAGTGCAGGGATGCGGCCGATGTGGTCGATATGCGCGTGCGTATTTATGAGCACTGAAATCTCTTCTGGCTTAAACGAAAATGGCTGCCAGTTCGCGTCGTCGAACGAATGCTCGCCCTGAAAGAGTCCGCAGTCTACAAGAATTTTTTGGGCACCCGTATCGAGTAAAAAATTGGAGCCGGTGACGCTCCCTGCCCCGCCCACAAACGTCAATTTCGATTCGTGCATGTGGTGTGTATTGTATCAAAAAATCCCCACGTGTTCGGTGGAGATTCTTTGATAGACCGCAGGAGCAAGTGTCTCCCTGTGTAAGGTGGGTGCCCTACCGAGCACTCCACGGAGCTCTCGGACAACGGACTCCCTTGAGAATCACTTAAGGACATTTGCCCCAGCAGTCTACCCTCAGTATAGCACTAGTCGTCTATACCAAAACGCTTGTATTTGTAGATTGTTTTCTTGCCGAACCAGTGTTCGATTTCGTGTTTTGCCTCTTCAGGAGTTTCAGATGCGTGGATGAGGTTCAAGACAGGTCGGCGTTCCATGTTTGCCAAGAGCGGAGAATCGCTCGAGTAGTCGCCGCGAATCGTACCCATGTCTGCCAAGTACGGAAGTGTGGGCCCGACAATCTTGCGCACCATGTCGATTGCATGCACGCCCTGCAAAACCATTTTAACCATCGGCGCTGAGCACATAAACTCAACGAGCCAACCGCGAACTGTTTTGCCGATCTTCAACACGTCAGTCGTGCCAAAATCTTTCTTCACATCGTAGCCGTACTTTTCGTACGTTGCTGATGTCTTCTCGCCGAGGCGGCGGATCCACTTTTCGTCCTTCGGGTAGTGCTTATCCATCTCGGGCCTAGTTGCCTGGAACATTTCCATAGCCACGACCTTGATGTCGCGCTGCTCAAAACGCTTAATGATCTCGCCAAGGAGGCCCTTGCGGACGCCGTCCGGTTTTATGAGTACAAAAGTCTTTTCTTCCTTCGGATTTACCATGGCCGAACTTTACAATATATACGTCGATTCCGCAACCAGCCGGAGGTCAGGCAGGCTGTTATACTCCTGCATATGCCACTCGATATTGGTGCAGGAATACTCATCGCACTCTTCGTTGCGCATCTTTTTCATATCCATGCGGATGTGTTTTTGATAGTGCTTGGAATTATTTTTGCACTGCTGCCAGACATAGACATGTTGTGGTACCTGTTTGGAAATCCAAGCAATAAATACGACCATCGTCTGTACACGCATTACCCTTTCTTTTGGCTCCCCATAGTTTTGTTCGCCTATATTATCTTCGGCCATGTGATTGGCACACTGTTGTTTGCATGCATCTTGATGCATCTTGTACATGACACGATCGGATTGGGTTGGGGCATCACATGGCTGGGGCCATTTTCAAAGCGTAGAATCCGCTTTCTTTCCCCCACTGGCAGCAAAACTGGCGGATGGGAATTTTTCCGCACATGGATAGAACGCCAAGAAGAAAGTGAATATACCCAGGATGACGCGCAATGGATTCGTAAGTACTACCTGCGCCCACATATCATCGGACTCACAGAATACGTGGTGTTCCTTATCGGACTCGCCGCGCTCTACTTCTACTTTATCTAAAACGGCGTGATCACTTCAGCACCGTCTTTGGTGAGAATGATTGTCTGCTCAAAGTGCGCAGCGCGTGAATCATCGGCTGTCGAATACGTCCATTGGTCATCTTCGAGCACTATGTGTCCCTTTCCGAGCGTAAGGTGAGGCTCAAGCGCCAAGACCATTCCTTCCGGCAGTATTTCTCCTACACCTTTTGTGCCAACGTTCGGTATGTACGGTTTGTCGTGGACAGTTTTCCCTACTGCATGCCCTCCCAAATCTTCCACAATTGCCACATTATATTTTCGCGCAACAACTTGCACGGCAGCTCCTGCATCTTCCGCATGCGCACCTGCTTTCATAGCAGCAACTGCAACGCTTAAAGTCTCACGAGCCGCATTAAGCAAACGTTTTGAATCCGCATCACCTTCTCCAACAATGCACGCAATCGCTGCGTCAGTAATGTAGCCGTTGTACGAAACCCCGAGATCGAGAGAAACAATGTCTCCTTCAGCAAGAAAACGATCTTCGCGTGGAATGCCGTGTGCAACTTCGTTGTTTATCGTGACACACAGTGCTGCGGGAAACGGATACGCTGCACCCCTTGGTTGGTAATTCAAAAACGCAGGCACGCCTCCATGCTTACGGATATATTTTTCCGCTGCGATATCAAGTTCAGCGCTAGACACGCCAACCTTCACAAGCGAAATCGCTTCTTTCAAAGCGCCAGACAAAATCCGGCCCGACTCGCGCAAGCCTTCAATTTCTTCTTGTGTCTTTGCGATCATGAGAGTTTAGAGTCCAAGCTGCGCAATTATATCTGCTTGAATTTCTTCTACTGTGCGTTCGCCATCTATGTCGAGTACGTTGTAGCCAGTCGCGGTGCGGAACCATTCGATGTTTGGCATCGTCTCTTCGCGCGACCATTGCAAACGTGTGCGGATGCTTTCTTCAGTGTCATCGCTGCGGCCGCGGAGCAACAAGCGCTTTACTGCCTCTTCGTCTGAGATGTTGATGCATACAACAGTCACCGGGCGCGCTTCAAAGAATTCCAGCGCCGAGTCGAGCGCTGGCACCTGATCTTTGGTGCGCGGGAAGCCATCGATGATGAGGTGTTCTGCCCCACTGTAGTGGTCCATCAAGAACTGCGTAAACACGCTGCAGGAAATTGCGTACGGGATGAGCCCGCCGTTCTTTAATATCGAATCGGTCTTTGTGCCGGTGAAGTCTGAGCGCGTCGCCAATTCGCGTAAGCCCTGCCCCATGCCAAACTGGATCACTGCGCGCGCCGGGTCTTTCTCTGCGATATATTTTTTGAGTAATTCTATCTGCGTCCCCTTCCCTGAGCCTTGCGGTCCTAAAAATATAAGTGTCTGTTTATTCACGTTCTGTATTGTACACTAGTGTGCCGCCAATGTTCGTATCGCCTCAATGAAGTCTTGCTTTGCTTGTTCAAGACCGCCGTCTGGATTCTTCACAACAATGTCTGCATGATCTTTGAATGGCGCCTCTGCTTCAAAGCGTGCGCGGCGCGAAGCGAGTTCAGTTTGTTCTATCGGCGCTCGGGCAACAATGCGCTTTTCCAAGTCATCCCACGTGCCTGCGTCTATATAAATCGTCCGCACGTTTTCTTTAGGCAAAATCTCCTCGATTTTGTATAAGCCTTTTATGTCTATCTCTCGCACGACGGTTTTGCCAGCTTCAACTGGTGGAACAATTTCTGATTTAAGAGTGCCGTAGCGTTTGCCGTCGGTATATACCCACTCCAAAAATTCGTCGTTGGCAGCACGGCGCTGAAACTCTTCGTCGCTAATGAAGTGGTACACAGCGCCTTCTACTTCCCCGGGGCGCATAGGGCGCGTGGTGCACGAAACTGGAAAGACAACATCTGGCATCTGTTCGCGGAGATATTTGAGCAAGGTACTCTTTCCGCCGCCCGCAGGACTGACAACGAGAATGAGTTTGCCGTTCATTTGTTTAATATTCGCGGATTGAGATCTGCGCGTCAATGCGGCGCGCGAGGTCCAAAATCACAGAAACAACGATGAGGAGTGCGGTGCCACCAAGCGCGAGTGACTGGATTCCGGTGAGCGACTGCATAGCGATCGGGAGGACTGCGATGACGCCGAGGAAGAGCGCGCCAACGAACGTGATGCGCGTAATGACGCGGCCCAAGTGTTCCATGGTCGACTGGCCCGGGCGGACGCCAGGGATGAATGCGCCATTCTTCTGCAAGTTTTCAGAAATCTGATGCGGGTCGAAGGTCACTGCGGTGTAGAAGTACGTGAAGAGGAATACGAGAATGAAGTAGAGCGTGCCGTAGAGGCTGAGGTTCTGGAGGCCGTGCAACACAATATTTGATGCGCTGTTGAGCCATGCGATGTGCGACCCTGCGAAGAAGGTTGCGGCCATCTGCGGAATCAAAAGAAGTGAGAGCGCGAAGATGATCGGGATAACGCCAGCCTGGTTCAAGCGAAGCGGAAGGTAGGTCGATGCGCCGCCGAAAAACTTCATACCGCGTACGCGCTTTGCGTATGTGACAGGCACCGGGCGTTCAGCTTCAGTGATGACAACAACCGCTGCAACGACTGCGACTGCCGCAACAATGAAGGCCAAGTAAATTGGGAGTTGCGATCCGTTAAACGCAAAGAGTGCCTGTGATGCATCGCGCGGCAAGCGTGCGACGATACCTGCGAAGATGAGGACAGATACGCCGTTGCCCAAACCGAATTCTGAAATAAGTTCGCCCACCCACATAAGGAGGAGCGAGCCTGCGACGATAGTGAGGAGGTTAACGCCAAACTGGAACGGCGTAAGACCTGGCAAAATGCCTTCGCGCTGGAGGATCAAAAGGAAGCTGATGCCCTGCACCACTGCAACCGGAAGCGTGAGCATGCGCGTGTACTGGCTGAACTTCTGGCGACCAAGTTCCCCTTCTTCCTGATAGAGGGCTTTGAGCGCCGGTATCATCATGGTCAAAAGCTGCAAGATGATTGATGCGGTAATGTATGGGCCGACGCCGAGCATCACGAGCGAGAGGTTTGAAAGGCCGCCGCCTGAAAAGAGGTTCAAAAGGCCGAAGAATTGGTTGTTCGAAAAGAAGAGCGCAAGCTGGGATGCGTTGATACCAGGAATCGGAATCGCTGCAAGGACGCGAAACACGGCAAGCGCACCAAGTACGAATAACAACCGGCCACGCAGCTGCGTGTCAGTGAAGAGAAGCGCTATTTTTTGTGAGAAAGAGTTCATAATCTAGCGAGTGAGAGAAATAAAGCTTGCTTTGATTTCCGAGCGAGCGACGATTATATGAGACGAAGTGCTCATATAGTCGCTTTATTGTACGGAGCCGCCCGCCTTTTCTATCTTTTCTTTTGCAGAGCCGGAAACAGTGAGACCCGAGAGTACGAGCTTTTTGGTGAGCTCACCATCGCCCAAGATTTTAACTTTAGGAGTTGAGCCGCGGCGTGCCTGGACGATACCGCGCTCAACCAACACCTTTACGTTAACAGTGTCGCCTGCTGCAAATGCTGTTTCAAGAGACGAAACATTGAGCACAAGCGGCTTGTCCTGAATAGAGACGAGACCTGCAACACCGCGACCGCGGCGCTTCGGAAGCTTCTTCAAGATTTCGCGGATTTCAGGGCGCTTCTTGTGGCCTGAGCGTGCATTCTGACCCTTGGTACCGCGGCCGGACGTCTTACCGCGGCCACCGCCACGGCCAACACGCTTTGCGCCTTTGTTTTCAGTTTTTCGTTTGAGATCGTGGAGTTGCATGGTGAGTGGATGTTATGCCTTCAAGTTCTTGAGCGCTTCGACTGCAGCACGTGCATTGTTCAAACCGTTCTTCGAACCAGAGTGAACCTTAGCAACGATGTTGGTGATGCCTGCAAGTTCAAGTACTGGGCGAACCGACGAACCTGCGACAAGTCCGCGGCCGTGTGCCGGCATCATTGAGATGCGAGCTGCGTTGTACTTTGCCGATACTTCGTGCGCGATAGATGCATCCTTGGTGAGATTGACCGTTATCATGTGCTTCTTTGCATCGCGGACTGCTTTGTCGATTGCGAGGGTTGTGTCCCCTGCTTTGCCAAGACCTACGCCAACTTTGCCCTTTTTGTTGCCGATGATGATAGCAACCGAGAATGAGAAGCGGCGGCCGCCTGAAACCACGCGGGCAACGCGGCGGATGTTTATCATGCGCTGATCAAATTCAGACTTTGCGCGAGGAGGGCGACTGGATGGGCGGCGGCCGCCACGCTCCCCTCGGCCAGTGCGGCCACCGCGTCCGCGGCGTTCACCTGCTTCAGGCGCAGCCGGAGCCGCAGTTGCTTCAACTGCTGCTGGTGCCTCTTGTGTTTGAATGTCTTGTTCGTCAGTCATATAAAGTTACGAGTTTACGAGTGAAGCTAGAATTCCAGTCCTCCCTTGCGAGCCGCATCTGCGAGCGCCGCAACCGAGCCGATGTAGCGGAAGCCGCCGCGGTCAAATACGACTTTGGTGATGCCAGCTGCAACTGCCTTCTTTGCGACCTCTGCGCCCAGCTTTTCTGCATCAGCCATCTTGCCCGATACCAAGGTGTGGCCTTTGGTGTCGTCGATGATTTGCGCTTCCATGTAGCGGTTCGATTTGTACACAGCCAAGCGAGGGCGAGCCGAAGTGCCCTGTACTTTTGCGCGTATGCGGTTGTGGCGGCGAATGCGTTTAGTGTTCATATAGGTTTATGCGGCCTTCTTACCCTGCTTGCGGCGGATAACTTCCCCGTCGTAGCGAATACCCTTGCCCTTGTACGGCTCTGGCTTCTTCATTGCGCGGATGTTTGCTGCAAACTGACCGACTGCTTCTTTGTCATGGCCTTCAATAGTGAGTGCGCCTTTGTCTGGCTTTACAGTAAGACCTTCTGGGATAGCAACAATAACCGGGTGCGAGAAACCAAGCGAGAGCTTCAAATTCTTGCCCTCCATTTCCCACTTGTAGCCAACGCCTTCAATGAGGAGCTTCTTTGAGTAGCCTTCAGTCACACCCTTGAGCATGTTCTTTACGTGCGATGCATAGGTGCCGACAAGTGCGCGTGCTTCGAGGCTGTCGCCGCGTACTGCAACCTGCACGCCTTCTGCGCCCACTTCAACGCTTACGAGGCGGTGAGTCGGCTTTGAAAGCGAACCCTTAGGGCCTTTGATGGCAATAGTATTATCCGCGACCGACACTTCGGCCTTTGCAGGAATTTGGATAGCTTGTTTAGCGAGGCGTGACATATGATTACCAGATTTCGAACAGGATTTCGCCGCCGACGTTCTTTGCCTTTGCGTTTTTACCGGAAAGAATTCCAGCCGGAGTCGAAAGCACAACGAGACCGTAACCGCGCTTCACCGGCTTGATGTCATGAACACCGATGTACATGCGGCGTGAAGGCTTCGAGATGCGCTTAACGCCATTCACGACAGGGGCACCATTTTTGTACAAAAGGCCGAGCGACAATACGCCTTCCTTCTTTGCCTTCTTGTCGATAGAACCAATGTAGCCCTCCTGTTCGAGCACTTCTGCGACAGCAACCTTCATGTTCGAATACGGAAGAGATACGCTCGACTTCTTTGCGCGAGACGCGTTTTGGATGCGGATGATGAGGTCTGAAATTGGGTCAGTGATCATAGAAATTACCAGGATGATTTGCGGACACCGGGGATAAGACCTTCGTTTGCTGCTTCGCGGAAGCAGGCGCGGCACATACCGAAGTCGCGCATAAAGGCGCGCTTGCGGCCGCAGCGGAAGCAACGGCGAACGACCCGAGACTTAAATTTCGGGGCCTTGTTTGAGCGTGCGACTGTAGATTTTTTAGCCATTCTTTATCTACCTTTTCTTTAATTATTCTTCGATCGGACACAGGTTATTTATCCTGAGCCTGTCGAAGGATGATTCCGTGGGTTTGCCTCGCCCTGTTTGATGCGACCGACAAGTCGGTCGTTGGACTAAGCGGCACCTGACGAAAAAAAGGAGCCCTTCTGGGCTTTCAGCACTCTATCACAGGGCCATATAGGATGCAAATAGAACTACTTGACACATATATTTATATATAGTATACTATACAACGATTCACTAGACCTTTGAAGGGGAGATAGAGAAGATGCGTACGTTCCACATCACCTTGGCGGTCCTTGCGCCCAATGGCACCCTGTCGGTGCTGCAGAACGTGAGAGCGTTCGAAGACAACGGCGACATTGAAGCCGCCGTGAACAAGATGGGCGAAGGCTTCAGCAGCCTCCGCGACAAGAAGGAGGTCGTCATGGCCAAGTGCTGCATCACGGCGATCAGGCCGAACCATAGGGGGTATCCCATCAGCCATGCGGCCGTCGACAACGACGGGATCCTCATCCACCAAGAACTGCTGGATGGTCACGGTCAGCCCAACCAGAAGATGCTGGAAGGGCACGCCGACTGGCTCTTCCGCGACAAGTCACCGCATGTGGTCTGTTCCGCTGCCATGGAGCACCGCATCTGACATCCACCGGGCGTAGTTCGAAGGGGCGACACGTTGTACAACCAACTGTGTCGCCCTTTTGCTTTTCATATATAAAAATTTTGCAAAAGAAAACCGCCGGGCAGGGTCCCGGCGGACAGCGGTTAGTAACAGTGATTTTCGTAGTCTTTGCGACCAACGAAGTTCATGCTCGGCCTCCATTGCGAGGAGTACCATTCACTATGGATATTCCTCCCTGTCGGCTCATAAAGGTCCACACATTGCATCAGCGGCTTTGGTTGTCCACCTGCAGGATATGCTCCCCAGAGCGTCAACACATACTTGTCCTTCCAGAGGTTGTCCATGTGAAGAAACGCGGCGGGGCGTGTGACCCCCCTGGGATATAGGGCGGCGAAACGCAACGCATCTTCCTCGTAGGGCGGTTGGCAAAGCCCCTTGCGCAGCATCTCCAGCCCTTCGGAGTAGTGAACAGCGTACGATTGTTTTGCTGTAGTGAAGTCGCACTCCCCCGGCTCGCTCGCCATTCGGAACTGTTCCGAGAGGATGAACGCTCGCGCTTCAGGCTCGACATCCCAGTCCTTTTCCACCTGTGCGAGCAGCTCTTCTTTCGTCTGGCCATCACCGTAGACGATGGTCATCTGCTCGCGCAGCATGTGGTTGAGACGCTTAAGCCAGATAGAACCGTTTTTGCCTGCAAGCCTTTGATCAAGAGAATTGCGCGGTCCCTGCACTTGAGAGAGCGGCAAAAAACCAAGCATGCCTTGCGACATGGTTAGCTCCCATTGTTCAAATGAACTGTCCTGGAAACCGAGCGACGCCCAGCCCATCAGTCCGTCCCAACCCTACCACTCCGCATATTTATTGCAAAAGAAAAAGGCGGCCCATGTGGGGCCGCCCGTGTTCGTCATAGGGCAATGTCGAGGATTTGAAAAAGTTCTCCGTCGCCCTCCCTCTTGAACTTCAGCTCGATGGATCTGTCGATAGTCAGGACGTAGGTCTGCGTCCGGCCGTCGAAGAATTCGATCTGCAGACGGAAGACGTCCTCCTTCAGGTGGGCACGGTGCAAATCGAGCCGCACCGTATTGCCATCCTTGAGCGGAATGTCGAGAGACGCACCTTCAGGATGGATTTTGACTTTCAGCCGAGCTGCGACGTAGTTGAGAAGGACGACCCCGAAGGGTTGGTCGGAGAGGGGTTTCTGGACGTAGTCGATTGTCTTCTCCATCCCCGCCATCTGCCGAGCCGGATACACTGAGAGTGGGCAGAAGGAAGCGATTTTGTCCAGATCGACGATGCGCTGTTCGCCGGCCGGAATACATGTGTCTGATCTGCGGTTTGGACACTTGCCACACGACGTGACCAACCCGAGCATGCGAATGTCTGACATGACTTCCCTTTCCAGAAAACGCTTGAACTCCTGGGGCAACTGTAGTGGAACAATTTTGCGTGGTCAAGAAAAGAAAAAGCGACCGTGGGTAGGCCGCTACTTGAGCTTGTCGAGTTCTTGGCAGAGCACCACGAGCCCAGCGAAAAGCGCGAGCTGCTGGTGCGATGCGTCGACGTTGTGGCCGCCGAACTGGAACGTGTCATTGCTGCGATCAAGGACCGCGAGACAGCAGCCGCCGCAAGAAAAGGAGAAGCCGTTCCTGCTAACTCCATCCGTTTCTTGATGCAGATCGGAACTCATCTCCACTCCGAGCAGTTGTCGTTTGTAGGCTATCGACGTTTCCCACACACGTCGTACGGCGTCGTTGGCCCGCTTCGACAACGCGTCGAGCGCTTCTGACGACAGGCTCTTGAGTCGCCGCACGCCGTCGGGGGTTATCTCGCCCTTGATGTGTCGACCTTGAGGTCCGTTAAGTGCATTGCACGCAAACATCATCGTCTGGTGCTTGTAACGCGGCCTGCCAGCATTTGGGAATGCGGGCGGGTCGTGGGTCATTATCTCCAGAACAGACAGTGTTCTGGAGACGAAGTCATTGTGTTCGGGCCGCATAAGCGGAAGGTAGATCGAGCCGCCCGAATAGTGGCGTCGCGCACGTCCAACCCAACCAAATCCAAACTCGTGAACACGGCCGAAACTGTTCGGCATATGCCCGAACGGAGTGTTGCGCTCCATAAACTTGAACAGAGGGGTCTCCTTGAGCTGTTCGGGCTCGATCCAGTGAAGCCCGACTAATTTGATGATGTTGATATGCGCCCACAGGCCATCCTTTTTCTCGACCAGCCGCATGGTAAACCAGCGGGGCGGGTTGTTTCTGTCGTACATGGCAAATGCTCCTCTGGTTTGCGTGCCTAAGTCCACCATCACCTTACAAAACCTACTCAAAATTGCAAAAGAAAAAGGCGGTCCGTTACTTGGCCGCCTTCGAACATATTCGTTTGGCTTCCTTGAAAAGTTCTGCGTACTCGTCTTCCCTGCCCTCGGGAATCTCCAGAAGCCCGGCCTCCCAGAGCTCGACGAACTTGCGCGGCGTGACCTTGTCCATGTCGCGGCGATAGGTGGTAGGGTTTTTAAAGAAAACCACCTTCCACTCTTTGTCGGCATCAGCCACCGACACCTCGGCAAACGTTACTACCGAGGGAAGTTCTTCGTTCGGTTTGAAGAACGCCTGTCGCTGTCCCATTGGTTGCAGCACTTCGGGTGGGCGCGGAGGCAGCGGGGCCGGTGGCGGTTTTTTCTCTACAACCACCTCTGACTCCGGCACGTCTTCTTCAATGGCAGGCGGCTCCGACGGTTTGGACGCTTGCGGCACGTCCCATCTGACAACAGATCCCTTCTTCTGTACTTGTTGCGGAGTTCTTGGGGCAGGTTTCTTTTCCGGGAGCGGCTTAACCGGTTCAACCCGCGAAGACGCGTGCTCCACGACCTGCACAGGAATCCTCGCGACCCGGGCATGGAGTGCAGCTCGCAGAAACTGGTCGCTCTCCTGCAGAAGCAGCATGTAGCGCACTTCTGCAGGAAGGGAGCGGAACCTCTGACGATCCTCGGCTGTCACTTTAAATACTTTCGTGACGCCAACGGTGCCAGCGAGTCCTTTCGGATTCCGTGCAAGGAACTCGCCTAACTCCTGGAGTTCTTTATCGTTAAACTCCAGGCTCAGCTTGTTGAGTGGATGGCCAAAGACGCTCGAAGTTTCGACCGAGAGTACCTCTCCGATCTTAGTGCTAACGGCTACGTCACCCATCGGACCCTCCGGGGTTCGGGTTTATAGGAAGGTGGAAAGAACCACCCATCTGCCGCCATAATAGCAGAGTTTGCAAAAGAAAAACTCCCCTGCTTCGGGGAATCTCTCCAGAAATTATTTTACTTTTTGAAAGGAAAACCGAGGTGTGTGAGGTAAGCTTTTGCTGATTCCTTCGACTTTGCGGTTGTGACAACCGTCACTGCCATGCCGAAGACATCCTTCAATTCTTCGTCGGCGGTTTCTGGGAACACTGAATGTTCTTTGATGCCGAGGGTGTAGTTGCCCATTTCATCTACCGAGTTTGAAGGGATGCCCTTGAAGTCCTTGGTACGAGGGAGCGCGATGTGGATCATGCGATTGAGGAAGTCCTCTGCGCGCTTGCCGCGGAGCGTAACCTGGTAGCCGATTTTGTCGCCGACGCGGGTCTTGAAAGTAGCGATGGCTTTCTTTGCGGTGCGGACAGCAGGCTTTTGTCCCGTGATTTTTGCCAAGCGGTCTTCAATGATCTTGATCTTGTTCTTGTCCTTGGTCGAACCAAAGCCAACAGAGACAACTACCTTTTCGATCTTCGGGGACTGCATGACGTTTGACCACCCAAAATCTTTTTTGAGTTCGTTGTATGTGGTCTTCTGCTGTTCTTGGATAAGTTTTGGCATGGTAGTGTCTTACTTCTTTGCGGTCTTGGCCTTTGTAGCCTTCTTTTCTGCTGCGGTGCTTGCAACTTTGCTTGCGGCAATCGGGTGATGCTTGTCGATTATCTGACCCTTCTGGCCTTCGCGACGAGCCTTAGCGTGCTTCTTGCGCAAACCAATGCCTTCAACCAGCACCATGCCGGTCTTAGGGAATGCAGCAACTACTTTGCCGGTCTTTCCCTTTTCATTGCCCGAGAGTACGCGGACAGTATCACCTTTTTTTACGTGGAGAGTATTCATAAAAAATTATACGACTTCCGGTGCGCGGGAGATGATAGTCTGGTAGCCAAGTTCCTGGAGTTCGCGAGGAATTGGGCCGAAGATGCGGCCAGCACGCGGTTCCTGTGCATTCTTGCCAGTGCCTTCGATGATAACAACTGCATTTTCGTCAAAGCGGATGTACGAACCGTCCTTGCGGCGGAACGGCTTCTTCTGGCGAACGACGACGCCCTTGAGCACGTCCTTCTTCTTTACTGCCTTGCGGGGCTCTGCAGTCTGGACCGAAAGTACAACCACTTCACCGATTTCCGCATAGCGCTTCTTTGAAGAGCCGGGAATCTTGAAGATGCGTCCAATCTTGGCGCCTGAATTATCTGCAACAACAACGAGTGAGCGGTCTTGGATCATAAAATTATTCGAAGACTATTTCAAACGACTTCGTCTTCGACAGCGGACGGCATGAGCGGATAGTGACCTTGTCCCCTTCCTTGGCGCGGTTGCCTGGGTTGTGTACATGGTACTTCTTGTTGATCTTCATGTACTTCTTGTACTTCGGGTGCTTCACATAGCGCTGCACAGAAACCACTGCAGTGTCCTGCATTTTGTCCGAGACAACGACGCCTCGAAGAGTTTTCCTATGTACGGTGGTGGTTTCCATGTTATTTGTTGTTTACCCCGAGCTTGGTCGAGGGGCGCGAATTGAGCTCCGTCAGGCCGCGAGCTATCTCCTTGCGGAGGCTCTTGGCCAACTTCACATTTCGATTTTTACTGCCTGCGACGGAAAAACGCAAGGTGCGGAGCTCTTCGCGCTTGGCCGTGACGAGGCTGTTCAAATCTTCTACGGAGCTAGTTTTGAGTGATGTTTTCTTTGCCATGGTGGTATTAGTGAACGCGCGAAACGACCTTTGCCTTGAGCGGAAGCTTCTTCGATGCGCTTACAAGCGCGGTCGATGCAAGCTTTGCATCAACGCCGTCTACTTCAAACAAAATGCGGCCAGGCCATACCTCGACTTCGTAGCCTTCCAAATCACCCTTACCCTTACCGAGTTTCACTTCCGGCGGTTTCTTGGTGAATGGCTTGTCAGGGAAGATGCGGATCCAGCTCTTGCCCGTCTTGCCGAGCGAGCGAGCGATAACTTTACGAGCAGATTCGATTTGGTTCGAGCGTACGCGAGCGTGTGTGACTGCCTTCAAACCATGCGAGCCAAATGCGAGGGTTGCGCCACGCGAAGCAACCATTGCGCGTTTGGTGTTGCGGCGCATCGTGTGCGATTTGCGGAATTTTACTTTCTTAGGGAAAAGCATGGTAGTTAGGGGTCGAACTATTTGTCGTCACTCTTATCGAACACTTCACCGCGGTAGATCCATACTTTGATGCCGATGACACCAAGCGGCAAGTTTGCGCGTTCGCGTGCGTAGTCGATGTTCGAACGGAGTGTCTGGAGCGGAATGCGGCCCTTCTTCAATTCTTCTTTGCGGGACATCGAACCGCCGCCAAGCATGCCGCCAAGTGCGATACGCACACCCTTTACATCGCGGTTTGCCATGACCTTTTCAACCGTCTGCTTCAAGACGCGGCGGAATGGGAGGCGCTTTTCAAGACCTTCTGCGACCATGTAGGCAACAATTGCTGCGTTGCTTTCAGGCGAGCGTACCTCTTCGATATCGAGTTTGATCTCAGGAGCAACGAGCTTCTTCTTGGTCAAAAATGCCGATATCTTATTCTTGAGTTTTACGGAACCTTCGCCAGAACGGCCAATGATGAGGCCCGGGCGCGAGGTAAGGACCTTTACGCGGAGCGTCTTGTCATTGCGTTCAAGTTCAATGCCGCCAACGTGCATACCACGAAGCTCCTTCATGAGGAATTCGCGCAAAAGGATGTCGGCCTTCAGGTTTGCCTGATACTGTGCGCCCGTTGCGAACCAGCGATGACGCCAGTCATTCAGCACTCCGAGGCGGTATGAAAATGGATTAACTACTTTCGACATAATATTATTTGGTCTTCTTCGGTGCCTTTGCCTTAGGCTCGATTGCCGAAAGGGTCAAGGTTACGATGCTCGTTTTCTTGCGGATAGCCGATGCGCGACCGCGAGCACGAGGCATAAAGCGCTTAAAGACGATCCCGCCGTTAACCTCGATCTTTGAGATCACAAGGTCACCCGCGGATGCGCCAGCGTTGTGTGTAGCATTAGCAATAGCTGACTTAATGAGCTTCTGCATAGGTTCTGATGCGCGCTTCGGGAGCGCGGAAAGTACGGCGAGCGCATGTTCTGCACGCTTGCCGCGGACAAGGTCTGCAACCAAGCGCACCTTGCGGGGCGACTGGCGGTAGTTCTTGAGCTGTGCAGTTGAATTAGCCATATACTATTTCTTCTTTGCGTCCTTATCGCCTGCAGCTTTAGCAGCCTGTGCAGATGCAATTTCAGATTCCTTTGCCTTTGCTTCCATTTCTTTCTGCATTTTACCGCCGTGACGGATGAATTTCTTGGTTGGAGAAAATTCGCCCAAACGATGCCCTACCATGTCTTCGTTTACAAGAACTTCGATGTGGGTCTTGCCGTTGTGTACGCCAAACTTAAAGCCAACCATTTCAGGGGCGATCTGGCTGCGGCGTGCCCACGTGCGAATAACATCAGTTGTCTGAGGTTTTTTGCCCTCAATCTTCTTGAGGAGCTTTTCGTCTACGTATGGGCCTTTTTTAAGACTGCGTGCCATCTTTGCAAAATTAAATTCCCTGCCCGTCATAGCCAGCGAGCGGCTAGACCTTGCGGCACGGAAGTACAGAGATACTAGCAGGTGGGCGTGAAGGAGTCAAACCCGCCTGCCGGCGGGCAGGTATGGTGTATGCTAGAAAACGACTAGTACACCGGTTCGACACAACCACCAGCCACGGGGAAGAAAGATGGACTCTGAGACCAAGCCGAAAGAGGTCGCCAGCAAGGATCCGTTCGCCTCGCTCTACCCCAGGTTCTGGGACGATGGGAAAGATCAGAGCGATGGCCAGGCCTACGCAGACTGGCTGGATGCTCTCGCCTTCAACACGCCGATGGATCGCATGCGGCAGCCCCTCTAACGACAGTCTGAAGGAGGATAGCCGTGAAGAAGCCTTGGCGTAGTCGAGTAGAAGAAGAAACATCGCTGGGGCATCTGGTGAGCACGCTGCCCCTGGAGAACGACCGGTACGACGCCTATCTTGAGAAAAGGCGACGTGCTCAAAGGAAGCGCCGCGCAAAGAAAAAGAAGCGCTGAACGACGAACCCCGCCTGAACAGCGGGGCTTTCTTTTTATTAGTTTGCTTTGCTGTGTTTGCCAACTTTGCGGCGCGACACGATGAGGTAGTTTGAGTATTTCTTCGGCGTGCGAGTTTTCTGGCCCTTGCCTGTTGGCTTGCCCCAGGCAGACTTTGCGCGGCGCAAACCGCGGCCTTGGCGGCCTTCACCGCCGCCGTGTGGGTGGTCTACTGGGTTCATTGCAGTACCCCGAACTGTTGGGCGGATGCCCTTCCAGCGTGAGCGGCCTGCTTTGCCGTATACCACGAGGTGATGTTCGTCATTCGACACTTCGCCCAAGGTTGCCCAGCATGTGTCGAGGACCTTGCGGACTTCCGATGACGGCATCTTCAAATCTGCGTAGCCGCCGTCGCGTGCGATGAGTTCAATGTGCGTGCCTGCCGAGCGGCCAAGCTTGCCTCCGTTGCCCGGCTTCACTTCGACGTTGTAGACGAAGGCGCCAATAGGCATCGATTTAAGCGGCATGCGGTTGCCCGGAACTGCAGGGACATTTTCGCCTGTATCCACCGTGTCCCCTACTTTTGCCGTGCGAGGCAAGAGCATGTAGCGGCGCTCACCATCTTTGTAGAGCACAAGGCCGATGAAGCCTGAGCGGTTCGGATCGTATTCAACAGTCTCAATGACTGCCGGTACAAGCTTTTTGTACGTAAAATCAACATCACGGAGGAGGCGCTTGTGTCCGCCGCCCTTGTGGCGTGTGCTGATGCGACCCGCGTTGTTGCGGCCAACGTCCCGCTTTGTGCCGCTCGTGAGCGCCTTGAATGGAGCATGGCCCGACAACTTCTCGCGGAAGTTGATGCCGGTCATGTGGCGGCGCGACTTTGTGTATGGTTTGTAAGTTTTCATAATTTTTTCTTAAAAATTACCCTGAGCGAAGTCGAAGGGTTGGTTAAGCAAGTTCTATAGTATCCCCTTTCTTCAAGTAGACGTATGCCTTCTTCCCGCCTGCAGTTGTACCTTTGCGGTTGGTACCGCGAGTCACAACAACCTTACGAGGGATAGCAACAACGCGAACCATGCGAGGCGTAACTTTGTAGAGCTCCGAAATTGCCTGCGAAATCTGCGTCTTGTTGGCATCCTTTGCAACGTTGAAGACATAGACTCCCTTTTCAGCAGTGTATGCGCCCTTTTCGGTGATGCGCGGTGCCAAGATGATTGTGCCGGTGTGCTTGTTCATAAATTTATTTCTTTACAACGCGCTTATGTGCGAGCGTTTCAAATGCGGCTTCTGGGTTTGCGATGATGAGGTATTTGCTCGAAAGGACATTAACAGGGTTGAGCGTGCGGACCTCTTCAACATTAATGTTGCCGATGTTTGCAAAGCTCTTTTGCGTTGCCGTGTGGCGAACAGGGAGCGCGATGAGCGCTGCGTTGTTCTTCTTCGTCATGCCAAAGCCAGCCTTTGCGAATGCCGAGAGCATATTCTTTGCAGCTGCAGTCTTTGGATTTTCCATCTCAATTGAGTCGACAAAGATAACTTCGCCGTCTTTCATCTTGCGTGAAAGTGCGACCAAGAGTGCCTTCTGGCGTGCCTGGCGGTTTATCTTCTGCGCATAGCTCTTTTCGTTGCGAGGGCCATGAGTGACGCCGCCGCCCTTCCAGATTGGAGAGCGAGACGAACCATGGCGTGCGCGACCAGTACCCTTTTGCTTCCATGGCTTCTTGCCGCCGCCGCGGACTTCAGAGCGGTCTTTGGTATGAGCGACAGGGGTGCGGGCATTTGCCTGCATTGCAGTAACAACAGAGTGGAGAAGGTCTGCATTAAACGGCACGCCGAAAATGTTTTCAGGGATTTCTACCTTCCCCTTCTTTTCGCCTTTGATGTTGTAGAGTGGTGCTTCCATAAAATATTATTGACCTGCCTTTATCTCAACAATCGTGCCGCGGCGGCCAGGAATGGCACCCGAGATAACGAGTTCGTTCGTTTCAGGGTGGACCTGGAGCACGCGCAAATTGCGAACGGTAACGCGGTCCTGACCCATGCGGCCAGCCATGCGCATACCTTTTGCAACGCGACCGCCTGCACGGCCGCCTGAGCCGCCGATAGAACCTGGCGCACGTTCGCTGTGCTTCTGGCCGTGCGAGCGCGGGCCGCCATGGAAGCCATGGCGCTTCACAACACCCTGAAAGCCCTTACCTTTCGTAATTGCAGAAACAGTAACCATCTCGCCCGCTGCAAATGTTGAGACATCAATAGTCTGACCAACTTCAGCACCTTCTGGCAAATTGCCATTACGAGGGCGGAGTTCGCGGAAGTTCTTCAACGCCTTGCCCTTTGCATGGCCGACCTGTGCTTTGTTGACGCGGCCCTCTTTGGTCTCGCCTGAGCCAATCTGTACAGCGTTGTAGCCTTCTTTTTCTTTTGTTTTGATCTGCGTTACGACAGCCGGAGTTGCGATAACAACCGTTGCTGCATACGAAATGCCGTCTTCATCAAAGACGGTAACCATGTTCTGTTTTGTGCCGAGGATGAATTTCATAATCTAGCGAAGTGAGCGAAAAGAAGATCCTATTTTCTTTTCCGAACGAGCGACGATTATATCGGGGTCTTCCCCGTTATGTTGTCTATTGGTCCCTGCTGGGCAAATGCCCGGGACGTGGATCAACTCTTCCTATGTAGAGTCCACACGACTATACATGACCCCCCTATTTTATGCAAATTCACACGAAGTGATTGCAATATACAGGCTCTGGCGTAGAGTACATGCAGCAGCACGCGAGGGCACGATGATTCTCGACCAAGACGACCGAGTTCGGGCGTACAATTACGCCCATCCCGACTGTGGCTCTCCGCCACATGACCCCGACGATCAAGCACGACTGGAGGAGGAAGACGATGGCGAAGCATGACACGCATACCTATCGCCCACCCGGGCGAGCAGGCTATATGAATCCGGACGCCGAAGGCGCACCCGTCGACTGGAATGGCTGGAATCTGCGCATGCACACGGGGCCGCGCCATCGGTGGATGTGGAAGAAGGATGAGGACGATACCCGTCCCGAGATCCCCGACTAACTGGTCCCTCGGGACCCGAGCCGCACCCGCGGCTCTATTTTTTTGCAAATATCGTACGGAGGAGAGTCCTCCGTATAAAAACAACGATGCCCCATCGCAAAGCGACAGGGCAAAACGAACGAAAGAACTGGTGGGAGAACTCGACCGGGTTTTCAGCCCGGCCGAGCCCTGATGCGACGTCTTGTTGTCTCCTAGACCTGCGTCGCCTCCCTACTGAATTTCGAAAAATAAGAAGAACTGTGGGTGCCCGTCGGGGGCCGATGAAGAGCGGGCGCCCTCACAGCAGCTTACCCGACGGTTTCACGATCATCTGTACCATCCGTGGGGCAGATGTACAGACACCCAAGACCGTGATTTGTACATAGTACCATATTTGATAAAAAATTCAATACTGCTGAGCTACCAAAAATCCCGGCAATTGCCGGGATTTTTGTTATATGCCAACGATTGATTTGATTTGCGGCCTATTGAGCTGCGTCGTAGGGACAAGCCAAGTGCCCGAAAGGCCACTGAACGTTTGTGTACTGTTGTCGTCGTAAGTAACTGTGACCGACGTTAGCCCTGCCGGAAGCACGATGCGTAGCTGGTCGCCACCACGCGTTGCAGATGATGATGTGGTTGGAATGTAACTTGAAGGGTTCGTTGCATAATATCCAGATGATGTTCCTTGCTCGAATTGATACCCGAAGATATCAAGAGAGCTTGTGTTGTCCCCGTTATAGCTACTTACCTTGCTGCTGTCTAACATTTGTGCCAAAAGCGAGAAGGATGTATCTGCCGCATGGTCTGCGTACATGCCGAAACGTCTGTATCCATTTACCAACGTCTGGAATGAGCCAGCATTGGTAAATCCTGTGTTCCCGAAACTTCCGACACTTCCTGTACCTAAGTCTATTGACCCACCCGCGTTATTGAAGGCACTATCGAATATAAGTATACCGGCATTGCGTACACCTACGCCACGCTTTGCAAAAAGCGAGAGTACAAAACGCCCCGTAGCCATGCCGCTCGTCATAGAAAATTTGCTCGCTTGGTGGCTTGCACTTGCAGTACTATCTTCCTTTAGAACTGCAGCGGTATTCGTGCCCAAGGGGCTAGTAGTCGAATTTGCGGTGAGCGTTGCCTGATCTCCGTTCCACCCCGATGCGAACGCGCTCTGCACCACATAGTTCGTTGATGTCGCTTCCATCAAAAGGCCAGCGCTTGTGATACGTGCGACGTCATTGGAGAAGAGCTGCGTCATTGCGATATCATAGCCGCCCGCCCCATTGCGCGAGAAGGTGGACCCTGCACCCGAAAGATATGCGCTGAAGGAGCCGTATGTCATGCCATTCGAGCTATAGAAGCCGTTGGTGAAGTCGAGCGTCAGGCGCGGGTTAGGCACCGTAGCAACGTTCGACCAATCCCCTGTGCCTGTTCCGTTGATGCCTCGCACTTCAACCGTATCTCCCCCATTTGCCGTAATTATTTTGTTTGTTGGCAGCGATGTTGCCGTACCTCCATTGATGCGATACTGCAGACTTGTAGCGCCTGCAAGCGTAAATGAAAGCTCTGCGGTGGTTGCCGAAATCGCCGTTGCGACAAGGTCAGTTGATGTCCATGGCACACGCGCCGCACCTGCATAGTCGACGCTCCATTGATTAAGAGTGCTTGTTCCAGAACCTGAGAACGGCTCAACACCAAGTGCAATACCGTTGAACCATTCGTTACCTGTGATCACTCCATGGCTAATGAGGAACGAAAGCGCTGGCACCCAGTTGAACGTGCCGTTGAAGTCGTTGCCACTTGCAGGGGCAAACATAATGTATGGAGTAGCTCCGCCGGTAGCCTCAGCGACGGTCCAATTAATGGTGCCGTCTTGTAGGTACCAACCTGGGTTGATGCAGCCATGTAGGCAGCTGTTCCAGCCGGCGTGCGTCCGAAGAGCCCAACTTCAAAAACCTTATCGTCCAACTGCCCTGTTTGGTGTGACGTGCTTGTAAGCCAGAACTCATGCAAGACATTGGTGACGCCCGTTGTTTCGATGCTTATGTCGAACGTGCTGGTAAGGTCGGTAATCTGGTATACCTGGCGCGGCGTGATCGTATATGCATATGCATCATAGTCATGATCATAGTTACCGTAGTCGCTGTGTAAGTATCCAAAAACGCCGCCGTAGCCAGGGCTTGGAACTCGCCAAATAAATTTAGTGCCGACCGTGAATGTGTTCGGATATACCTTTGATGACGAAACATAGTCGACGCCTTCTACAGCGGTATGGCCAAGTCCAAGCGTCGGATCATCAAAGAGGTACCAGAGGCCTGCGTATGCACTATAGAATCCGTTTCTATACATATTAAAGTTGGTATAGATGATGCCGTTATCTACCGTCACCGTTGCCGAATTTGAGCTCGTATTTCCCCTCGCGTCACGTGCCACGGTAGTGACCGTTTTATCGCTCAAAGATATAGCGCTGCTGTCGTAGGTTACAGAATATGGCGCCGATGTATCTTCACTTCCAATTTGCACACCATCGACATAGAACGCGACTCCAGCGACGCCGACATTGTCGGATGCAGTTGCTGAAAGGGTAATGGAAGAACCGCTCACAGTTTCGCCATTCAGCGGCGACGTAAGTGTTACTGAAGGCGCCGTGACATCAGACCCTCCCCCGCCAAACCCTGGCGTATATCCATTGCCCGGGGCAAAGGGCTGGATGATACTCGTACCTGGAATGCACGAAAGCCCTGCAGGTGCAGAGCACGTACTCGATGTGGTTGCGACAGAAGTAGTATTTGATTTAGTAGGCGTAGCTGGAGCAGAAGTTCCAGGTGTAGATACAGATACCGAGCCGCCTGATGTAGATGTGGTATCTTTTGCGAGCAATCCTCTTGTCATAGGCCCTAAGTAGCCGGTTGCAGGCAAGCCAACAGATGCCTGCCATTTCACAAGCGCTTTATAGGTAAGGGCGCCAAAATAGTCGGTCTCATGTCCTGGAGAACCACCGCCAGAAATGGTAACGGGGAATCCTTTTGCATTCAGAAATTTTTGCAGGTCCGTAACACCAGGCCCATGGTCATAGAGCTGGTAGTTTTTCTGAATTGTAAGTGCGAGGCTTTTTGTTGCCGGAAAAACGAGTAGCGTTACTGCCAGAAAACCAAAAATATACCGCGTGCCCATTTCAGACATCCTCATTTACTAATAATATCATTATTTTCTGTCACCTCCCATATACAACAAACCCCCTCTTTCGAGGGGGTTTGTGTTTTCGACTTGATTGAGGGTTTACACCATCTTTACCTCTATCGTCACGCCCGAAGGGAGTGAGAGGTTGGTAAGCGCTTCGATCACCTTGGCCGTAGGCTCGAGGATATCGATGACGCGCTTATGAATGCGCATCTCGAACTGCTCGCGCGCGTCCTTGTAGATGAAGGTCGAGCGGTTAACGGTGTACTTTTTTATCTCTGTCGGCAGAGGTATTGGTCCTGCAATCTTCGCATCGTAGCGAAGCGCAGTGTCCATGATCTGTCGGACCGAGGCGTCGAGCACTTTGTGCTCGTACGCGCGCACCTTGATGCGCAAGCGCTGTACTTCTGCCGAGGCAGATGCCTTTTTCGCGCGTTTGGCTGGTGCTTTCTTTGTTTCTTCGGTTGCCATAGTTGTGTGGTCTAGTTCTCTTTACCCTGAGCCCGTCGAAGGGCCGAGAGTCCAGTAACCTATACCTGTTAGCTAACTCCTAATAAGTTGGCGCTACGCAACAATCTTTGTTACGACACCTGCGCCGACGGTCTTGCCGCCTTCGCGAACTGCGAAGCGAGTCTTCTCTTCAAGTGCAACCGGTGCGGTCAACTTCACTTTGAAGGTAACGGTGTCGCCTGGCATAACCATTTCGGTGCCAGCAGGCAAGGTTACTTCGCCAGTTACGTCCGTCGTACGAACGTAGAACTGCGGCTTGTAGCCAGAGAAGAACGGTGTGTGGCGGCCACCTTCATCCTTGTTCAAGACGTATACTTCGCCTTCAAATTCGGTGTGAGGGGTTACTGAACCTGCCTTTGCAAGAACCTGACCGCGGTGGATGTCTTCCTTCTTTGTACCGCGGAGCAAGATACCTGCGTTGTCGCCGGCGATACCCTGTTCAAGCTGTTTGTTGAACATTTCGATACCAGTGATGGTGGTCTTGGTTGTTGGCTCCAAGCCGACAATTTCGACTTCTTCACCGACCTTGACCATACCGCGTTCAATGCGGCCCGTAACTACCGTACCGCGACCTTCAATTGAGAAGATGTCTTCGATAGGCATGAGGAACGGCTTATCAGTTTCGCGGACTGGGTCCGGGAAGTAGCTGTCCATGGTGTCGATGAGGTCTTTGACCTTTTGCGACCATTCGTTGTTGATGTCGTTGCTTTCAAGAGCCTTGAGCCCCGAGCCGCGGATAACCGGAGCGTCAGCGTAGCCCTGCTTTGCAAGAGCTTCCTTTACTTCTTCTTCGACGAGGTCGATGAGATCCTTGTCGTCAACCATGTCGCACTTGTTGAGGAAGCAGATGATCTTCGGCACACCAACCTGCTTTGCGAGGAGGATGTGTTCGCGAGTCTGAGGCATCACGCCGTCAGTTGCTGCAACTACGAGCACTGCGCCGTCCATTTGAGCGGCACCGGTGATCATGTTCTTGATGTAGTCTGCGTGGCCCGGAGCGTCGATGTGCGCGTAGTGGCGCTTCGGCGATTCATATTCCGAGTGGTGGAGCGCGATAGTAATACCGCGAGCCTTTTCTTCAGGAGCGTTGTCGATGCCGTCAACGCCTTCGACGCGAGCGCCGTAACCAGCACCCTTCAACATGTCGAGGGTGTGGAGGATGGATGCCGTGAGAGTCGTCTTACCATGGTCGACGTGACCGATGGTACCTACGTTCATGTGCGGCTTTGTACGATCAAAGTTTGCCATACTAAAAAACGTTACATACTAACTAATAAGGGAACAATAATAAGCACAGCCAAACACGGCTTTTTGCGTGTTAGAGCCATAGTAACAAAGCGACCAAAATCTGCAAGCAAAGGCGCTATTACAACAGTCCTGGGAAGAGGTTATTTAATTGTTGAAGCACGCTGTTGTAGTCATAAATGCTCCCTGAAGACGGGTTGGTGTTCGCGCTTGCGCCTGTTACCACCACTATTGCAGTGCCGACTGATTGCACTTCTAGCATACAGCCAGGGCTTGCATATCTGCACGAAACATAGGGCACCAGCATTGCCGAATAGACGCCCGGCGTAGTGTACGTGTGTGACGTAGAGACGGTGCACGACGATGTGCTTGCGCAGGAACCTGACAAAGACCCGCTATTGGCACCGTCGCCAAACTCAACTGCATAGGACCCCGAGTCCGCCACAGGACCTGTAAAAAATACTGCCAGAGGTGCGTTGCCGGCTGACGGTGTTGCAGAAAAAGTGCCCGTCGAAGTATTTGTCGTATTCGTAGTTCCATTTTGGGATGTGCCGCCCACACAATATGAAATAGATGCGCAGCCAGTCACTGGGTCAGGCGCTGTCACAATGTGCTGGCCTGCTGCACAAGTAGGCTGCTGTACTGAAGGACATACTAGCTGCTGACACGCATATCCATTAGCACACCCATTGGCGTCATAGCTGGTTGGTACCGCTTGCCCGTTGTTGGGGCACGATGGAGTGGCAATATTTGAACACAATGCATTGGATGTCGTACTACATATATAGCCGCGCACACAGTGATTTTCGTCGGTGCCCATGGAAATAAGGTTCCCTCCCGGACATGCTGGGGCTATAACTCGTGGACATTGCGGCAAACCGGTCAACGGCACGATCGGAGCCGAGTAATTATGTATTGCACCCGTATCTGTTGGCGGTGCGCTTGAAGGCGCAGGCGTCGAGGCAGATGATGTTTGTTCGCAGCCGGCTGAAAGTGCCAGGCGTGTGCGGGCACCGACAAGCCCAAAGCCGGTCGTGTCTTCGGTGCCAGAACTTACAATTCCGGCTGATGCTTGGAATTGCTGTACTGCGCCGCGAGTGAGGGCGCCAAAATATCCTGTTGCAGAATCACTGGGCAACAAACCTTTTTGTATTAAAAATTGCTGGAGCGCTACGACATCTGCTCCCCTGCTTCCCTGCCGAAGTGTTCCCTGTATCTGAGCGCACAGCTGCGGTTGCGCCGGAACTATAGGAGACTGAGGCATCGTGACAGCGGGCGTAGCAGCTGGCTGCACGGATGCAGACGTCGATGTTGGAGCGAGCACGATGCAGTTCGGATAGGTACCTGTGGTACCTTGCGGGCATACTTGGCCAAGCGCATTGGTCGCGTTGTTGACCGGAAGCGTGATGACGGTCGATGCACCACCGCATGAGTTTTGTGCGACGATGGTCATCGAATAGGTGCCGACCTGCGAAGGTGCGCCGGTCACATACCACGTGTGCAACACAGCACCTCCCGCTGCGAGCGTTGTTTTTTCATCCTTAAGTTGGAGGCCTGGCGCCAAATTTTGCGCCGTAACCACAGGCGCGTCTTGTGTCTCAATTGCCGATAAAAGCGGCAAACTCCATGGCGCATTTAAGTACGCCACCGGAACAGAGATCGAAAAGAAGCCTGGCGCACTACATGCTGTATTTGAAACTCCCGTCGTTGTGCTCGTAGCCACAGCAGCCGACTGCGCATATGGGTCATCGGGCATGTTTAGTACCACAGCCATCGACAACAAGATGCCTGTCGCAAATGCGAATGTCGAAAGAGCCAGCATGCGCGCACTTTTTTCCATTGAATATTCTGGGAGATGCATAGAGAGGGTTATACAAAAAGAGAGGGCGCCCGCGTTTCCGCGGGTGCCCTGTTACTCTCTAGTCTACATCTCCCAAAAACCTATTCAAACACTAGATGTGGATAAGGCCGAAGCAGAGCCGGCCTCGCCGCGCAAAGCGCGGTCGAGAGGCTGCTGCGCAGGCCCAAATCTACTGGATAGTGAAGGCGCCGCTCTGTGCCGTGCCTAATACTTGCGAGTTCGAATCAAAGCCATTGCCCACAACTGCCGTGACCTGGATGTAGTACTGGCCCTGCACATTGGTGCCGCACAAGCCATTTGGATACTGCATAGTGCACATCATCGTCTGCGGGAATCCCGGAATCCTCCAGTCATAGCTGCCCTTCAAGTCGTTCGTTATTGCAATTGTTCCAACTTTTACTCCTGCTGCCGTGTAAAGATCGACAATGCTTGCGTGCGGCTCGTATGCGAAGGTCTCGCGAATGAGCCCACCCCAGCTGATATTCATTTGGCTACCACGTGCATATACCTGACCTGCCGCTGGGCTCGTGACGGTAAGCGTGTTTGTCTGCACCTGGCTGTTTACCTGTATCGTTACAGTGCCTACAGGCATGACTGCGATCATGCAGCGCGGGTTTGAGTACATACAGGAGATATATCGAGAGAGGCTTGCGTTGTATGTACCTGCGCTACCGTACGTGTGCGATGTCGAAACGGTGCATAAGTTCGTGCTTGTGCAGATGCTCGGCAATGGACCGCTGTTGGTCCCATCACCAAAGTCGACGACGTACTGGCTTGCATCATTTACCGTTCCTGCAAACGAGACAGACAGTGGGGCTGTACCGTGCGTGGGGTTTGCAGAAAAACCCGTCGTAGTTGGGGGCGGTGTCGTTGTGCCGCCGCATACGCGAGCAATTGCTGCGCGCGTCAAAGGGCCAACGCCGCCGGTTATCGGGTAGACACTTTGTTCGCGTTGGAAGCGAGCGACATTCGCGTACGTCATAACGCCGAAGTATCCAGACACCAGCTGGTTACCATAGCGCGCATTCAAAAACTGCTGGAGCGCCGACACTTGGCCGCCAGTGTAATAGTCGCGCACACCCATGTAGAGGTTGTACGAAAGCCCCGGGCACGAGACGGTAGGTGCTGGCGCAATAATTACAGGCCATGCTGTTTGTGCAAATGCATAGGCACTAGGAATTGCCGCCGCAAGCACGAGCGCTGCGCCAATTAAAAATTTCTTGTTCATGTTCGTGAAGACGGCTGGACTATCAGCAACTTACGCGAAGCCGAAGCAGAGCCGGCCTCGCCGCGCAAAGCGCGGTCGAGAGGCTGCTGCGAAGGCTATTTCCGTTTTGCGATGATGTCTTGAGCGACGTTTGGAGGAACGACTTCGTAGTGGTCGAATTCCATCGTGAACGAACCGCGGCCCTCGGTCATCGAGCGAATCTGCGTCGTGTAGCCGAACATTTCCGACAGCGGAACCTTTGCCTTTACGGCGCGTGCGAGGCCGCGCTCTTCCATGCCTTCAATTGCACCGCGCTTGCCTGAAAGCGAACCTGTAATGTCGCCCATGAACTTTTCTGGAACCACCACTTCGACTTTCATAATAGGCTCAAGCAAGACTGCTTTTGCTTTTTGTGCGCCGTCTTGGAACGCCATCGATGCTGCGATCTTGAAGGCAATTTCTGATGAGTCGACATCGTGGTACGAACCATCGTAGAGCTCGGCAGAAATATCAACCATCTTGAAGCCTGCAACAAAGCCGCGTTCCATCGCTTCGCGAATGCCCTTTTCAACCGGGGCAATAAATTCCTGCGGAACGACACCGCCCTTAATGTTGTTGATGAATTCGAAGTGCTCTTCGCGCGTTACGTTCTTCGCAATTTTCTTTTCCGGGTCAAGCGGTTCAAGGGGCTTCAAACGGATGCGGACATGGCCATACTGACCTTTACCGCCTGTCTGCTTGATGTACTTCCCTTCTGCTTCTGCTTCGCCGAGGATTGTTTCGCGATATGCAACTTGCGGTGTACCGACGTTTGCTTCGACGTTGAACTCGCGCTTCATGCGGTCAACCAAAATTTCCAAGTGGAGCTCGCCCATGCCTGAAATAAGCGTCTCGGCAGTTTCAGGATCGCTCGTAACCTTGAAAGTTGGGTCTTCGTCAGAGAGTTTCTTGAGTGCGATGCCCATTTTTTCCTGGTCAGCCTTCGTCTTTGGTTCAATGCGGAGCGAGATAACCGGTTCAGGGAATTTGATCTGTTCGAGCACGATAGGATTTGCTTCGTCGCAGAGCGTGTGCGAAGTCTTCGTATCTTTCAAACCTACAGCTGCTGCGATTTCACCTGCGTATACCTTCTTCACTTCTTCGCGCTGGTTTGCCTGGAGGCGCACGATGCGGCCGAGGCGTTCTTTCTGGCCAGTCGTTGAGTTATAGAGGTATGAGCCAGCTTCAATAGAACCGGAGTAGACGCGGAAGAAGGTCAGCTGGCCGACGAATGGGTCAGCCTGGAGTTTGAATGCGAGTGCGCAGAACGGTTCGTCATCAGACGCGTGGCGCTGAATTGGGTCGCCTGTGCGAGGGTCAATACCGGTGACTGGTGGCATGTCGAGTGGGCTCGGCAAGTAGTCGACGACTGCATCGAGCACGTGCTGAACACCTTTGTTCTTAAGAGCGGAGCCGGTGTAGACCGGGAAGATCTGGTTGGCGATGATTGCCTTGCGGAGTGTTGCCTTGAGTGCACCCATCGACGGCTCGTTGCCATCGAGATACGCGTTCATCATCTCTTCGTCGTTTTCGACGATCTTTTCGATGAGTTGTGCGCGGTATTTCTTAGCCTCCTCCATCATGTTTTCAGGGATAGGCATTTCAACGATGTTGTCGCCCATGGCGCCTTCGTTCTTGTACGCCTTCATTTCAAGGAGGTTGATGACGCCCTCGAACGCATCTTCCGAACCTATCGGGAGCTGCATGCGGACTGCCTTGTTAGTGAGGCGGTCGAGAATAGACTGGTACGACTTTTCAAACGACGCACCCATGCGGTCGAGTTTGTTGATGAAGCAGATGCGCGGCACGTTCGCTTCGTCGGCATAGCGCCAGTTGGTTTCAGACTGCGGTTCTACGCCCGCAACGCCGTCAAATACGCAGACTGCGCCGTCGAGCACGCGCATTGAACGCTTCACTTCCACGGTGAAGTCGATGTGGCCCGGAGTGTCGATGATATTGAAGCGATACTTCCTCGATGCGTCTTTCTTGTCAGGTTCAGAGGTCTTGCTCCAGAAGCATGTGATGGCAGCTGCGGTGATGGTGATGCCGCGCTCCTTTTCCTGTTCCATCCAGTCGGTGGTTGTCTCACCTTCGTGCACTTCGCCAATTTTGTGCTGGGAGCCGGTGTAGTACAGGATGCGCTCCGACGTGGTGGTCTTGCCTGCGTCGATGTGCGCGATGATGCCGAAGTTACGAACCTTCTCCAATGGATAATCTCTGGTGTCTGCCATATACAATAATGAGGATTAAAAATAGCGCGAATGCGCGTTGCCTACACAATACTGCCAAGCCCCAAAAAATGCAAAAGAGCTCTAGCTGTAACTTTTGGGCTGAATGCGCTATTCTCATATACATATTTTGCATATGAAATGCGTCATCTTAGCCGCGGGCGCAGGTACTCGCCTACTGCCGCTCACCAAAGAGATTCCTAAACCTCTCATACAGGTTTCCGGCAAGCCAATTCTCGACTATATAGTAGAAGCCCTTCCCCAAGAGATTGACGGCCTCATTCTCGTCGTCTCCTATTTGCAAGAAAAGGTGCGGGAACATTGCGGCGACGCCTTCAAAGGCCTGCCTGTTCAGTATGTAGTGCAAGACGAACCGCGCGGCACAGGGCACGCCCTCATGCAGTGCAAAGAACTGCTCTCGGGAAAATTTCTCGTCATGTTGGGCGACGACATTCACGGTAAAGAAGCGCTTTCAAAAATGATTGTGCACGATTTAGCTCTCCTTACAGCCCCGAGCGAACATCCTGAACGCTTTGGCGTCGTTACATTAAAAGACGATGGCACGCTCGGCTACATAACAGAAAAGCCCGAACATCCAGACAGTAATTTGGTTTCAACTGGCGTCATGGTGCTCGACGAGAGGATTTTCATTCAAGAGATGAAACAGTCAGAAACGCACAAAGAATACTTCTTGCCTGACATGGTCAAAACGCTGGCAGAGGAGCAAACGATGCATGTGGAACGCCAGCCAATTTGGATACCGATAAATCGCCCGGAAGATATTCCGCAGGCGGAGGCAGAGGTTGCGCGCCTTCATATATGAGACAGCCTCGAGACATTCTTTCTTCTTTTCTGGATGCGAACGCGAACGATATGCGCGCAGAAAGACTCGGCGTAGGCTCTATTAACGAAACATGGGGCGTCACGGAAGGTGGCGAGTCAACTCCTTCGTTCGTATTGCAGCAGATGCATTCCCTCTTCGCACCCCACATCATGCAAGATATTTTGCATGTCACATCGCATCTCAAAGAAAAAGGCTTGTTGACGCAGGAAGTAGTTCGAACACAGAGCGGAGATCTCTACGTGCCTGACGAAACCTCGTGGTGGCGCATGCTCACGTACGTTCCGGGGAACATATATCAATCCCTGCCTTCAACACAGCATGCTCATTCGGCAGGCACACTCGTTGGCTCATTCCATGAAGCGCTTGCCGACTTTACAACACCGCTTGTGCATACGCTCGCTGGTTTCCACGATACCGCGCTTGTGATGGAAAAGTTGCGCAGAGCATATGACGCACACAAAAATTCACCTGAAGGAAAAGCCGTTTCAGAAAGTATTGAAACAATTCTGACACAATATGCAGAGATGCCAGACATGTCTGCGCTCCCAAAGCGAATCATCCACGGCGATCTTAAAATCTCGAATGTTTGTTTTGACACAGACACAGACGAAGCGCGAGCGCTTATAGATTTGGACACTCTCATGCAGGCAAGCATTGCTATAGAACTTGGGGATGCGCTGCGGAGCTGGTGCGCAAATGGCGATGAAGACACGAAACATTTGTCGTTCAACACCGAATGCTACACAGCCGCAGTGTCTGGCTATATTTCATCTGCCACATTCCTTACAGAAGAAGAGCGAAAATCTATCCCGGATGGTATAGCGCTCATTACGCTTGAAATTGCAGCACGATTTTTGACCGACGCTCTTGAACAAAGTTATTTCCGACACGACGCGTCACTGTACCCCTCTTTATACGAACAGAACAAGACACGCGGAGAAAACCAGCTTTCGTTGTTCAAAGATTTTAAAACCAAACGCCATTTGATTTAGTTGTAAGGACAGAGTTCACTTTTACCTCACAATCTGGTACATAAGTGAACGAAGGTTTATTTGCTATACCATTCCACCCCTCGCGGAGGAGTACATGGCTAAACGACTGTACCTTGATTTCGACATGACCCTGATCGACACCGACGGCAGGTTCTCCGAAGATTTCTTCCGGGCCTGCCGGGCCGCCTACGCGCCCGAAATGCAGTGGTACCTCTGGGCAAACGCCGCCGCGCGTGCGATGAAAGATGGCTGCTACACGCTGGAGCGACACGCACGCGAGATCCGCTGCGCCGACGCCGGCCTCCGGATTACCCAGATGTGTCTCGAGAAGCAAATGGCGACCACGTTCGGCGACATGAGCACGTACGTCTACGAAGACGTCGTGCCAACTCTCGAACGCGCACGGGCAAACGGCTGGGAAGTCGCACTGCTGTCCTGGGGCGACCTGGAGTGGCAGATGCACAAGGTACGCGCATGCGGCCTGCTTCCCTACTTCGAGGGCCGCATCCACATCAGCGAGTATCCCGGTGAGAAGGACCGGTTCATCAAGCAGCACAGTGGTCCGAACGACACCATCATCTTCGTCGACGACAAATCGATGGAGCTCGATGCAGTGCACAACGCCGACCTGCCCGTCACAACGTGGCAGATCAACAGGCCGAGCACCACATCGCTCGAATACGCCAAGGGTGCGACGCCTGCCGCCGCACCCGGAATCTACAAACACCGGGCGTGCACATCGCTCTATCAAATCGAGCTCTAGTAAAGAAGGAGTGAGACCATGGACAGATTTGCCGAGGCAGGGATTCGTCGTGCTGTCGAAGCGGACATCCCTGAAATGGCGCAGCTCAACAGCAGCGGGTTCCAAGGGAACCGCGGTGACTTGGGCGCCGCTCTGGAGTGGGTCAGGGACCACTTCCACTCCGGGAAACGCTACCACTACTTCATCATCGAACGTGAAGGAAAAGTCGTCGGATACATCGGGTGGGAAATTCGGGGCGGGTACGTACGCTCTGATCCTGCGGTAGAACTTGAGCAGTTGTCCGTTGACCCTAGACTCAAGGGGCAGGGCCTCGCCCGTCTGCTCATCGCCACAACGATGCCTGAAATGAAGCGGTGGGTTCAGAAGAACAACAACTACATCGCGAGCAACATCCGCTTCTTCGTCTGGGGCTACTTCGACAACGAGCCCGCGCACAGCGTGTATCGGGAATTCTTCCCGCAGTGTCGTGGCTATCGCGAACAGTTCGGACCGCGGGCCGAGATCATGCGCTACATCGACCTGGCATGGGCACATTCGGCGAACGAAGGTGTGGACTGAGATCCATCCACGCCCAACAAACAAGGCCGCCCCTCTTCGGGACGGCCTTTTCTTTTGGATAAGGAAATGCCCGTCGACTACTCATCGACGGGCGGCTTGGGCGCGGGCTTCGGGAACGAATACCCGCAGACCGTACAAGGGTTCGGTGCGTCAGGGCGTCCATGTTGGAGTGCGACCACGCAGTCCATTGGATTTACTCGCGCCTCACCCAACACACGCACATCAGCAGCTGGGTCGAAGTTGGAATCGTCGTCGGCTGTCATCAATTGCACTCCCTAGTTAGTTGAAGAACATGAATCGTTGTTACTAGTAACCTACTAAAGTTTAAAAAAGTTGCAAAGACAACAAAAAAGCCGCCCCTTTCAGGACGGCCTTTTCTTTTTCTATAGTAGTGAAATTTTTACCAGGCGAAGTGGGCGAATGCTTTGTTGGACTCTGCCATCTTGTGGGTATCTTCCTTCTTCTTGATTGCAGGACCTTCGTTGTTTGATGCTGCGATGATTTCTTCAGCGAGACGATTTGCCATCGGCATGCCTTTGCGTGCGCGTGCTGCTTGGAGGATCCAGCGGTATGCGAGCGCCTGCTTGCGTTCCGGGCGAACTTCGCGCGGCACCTGGTAGTTTGCACCACCAACGCGGCGAGAGCGGATTTCCATCGCAGGGCCAACGTTGCGGATAGCAGTTTCAAATACTTCGAGCGGGCTTTCAGCCTTGGTCTTTTCCTGGATGATATCAAAGGCATCGTACACAACCTTGCGGGCAGTGCTCTTCTTGCCATCCCACATGACAGAGTTGATGAACTTCTCAACCTTCGTTGAGTTGAACTTCATGTCAGGACCTGCGATATTGCGATTTTTAACTGGGCGACGCATAGGATTCTATAAAAAATTATTTCTTACCGGAGCGCTTCACACCGTAGCGTGAGCGTGATACACCGCGCTTCTCAACACCACCTGCATCCAAGCGGCCGCGGACGATTTGGTAGCGAACGTTGATGTCCTTCACGCGGCCTGCACGAACAACAACCACAGAGTGTTCCTGGAGGTTGTGTCCTTCACCCGGAATGTACGCGGTAATTTCCTGACCGTTGGTCAAGCGTACGCGGGCGATTTTGCGGATTGCTGAGTTCGGTTTGCGCGGAGTCATCGTGGTGACCTTGGTGCACACACCGCGCTTGAACGGAGACGGGTAGAAGACCGGACGATTTTTGAGCGCGTTAAAACCGCGGCCCAAAGCCGGTGATTTAGATTTTGCTTTAAGTTGTTTGCGTCCTTTGCGGACAAGTTGCGAGATGCGTGCCATTTCCGAAATTAAAATCCCGCATGCGGGACTGCGCATAATCTACTATACGAGGTCTTATATTGCAAATCCCCTGCCTTTACGCCCCCACCAAGAAGGTAAATATGGAGAGGAGAACACTCTGGAAGTACGGGTAGAGCACGTACAGGACGATCAAAATGACGAGTGTACCTGAAAATATACCTAGCCTTTCGAAGCTTTCGCGGAATGATTCGTATGCGCGGCCTACCGGATTGCGGCTACCCAGCAAGCCTGAAAGCACTTTTGAGCCATCCAGCGGTGGCAGCGGAATAAGGTTAAAGAGCGCCAACAGCAGGTTTATATAGACAACGCTCGCGAATGCCGTTGCCATCTCTACTGTCATGGCAATGCCTCCTGTGCGAATAAGGAGCGCAAATATAAGAGCAAGTAAAAGGTTCGTACCAGGACCCGCAGCTGCAACAAGCGTCTCGCCCCAGGCGCTTTTCAAATTGTAGGGGTTGTATGGCACCGGTTTGGCATAGCCAATCAAGAAGGGCGAACCGGTAAACACAAGGAGCGCTGGCAACACAATGGAACCTACGGGGTCGATGTGCGAGAGCGGGTTGAGCGTGAGGCGGCCAGCCAGGCGCGCTGTCGGGTCTCCCAGGTAATTGGCCATGTAACCATGGGCCACTTCGTGCAGGATGACCGAAATAATAAGTATGAAAAACCCGAGGAGTAGGTCCGGTTGCATTTGAGTTAAATCATGATACCATAGCCGAGCACTAGATATGGCAAAGGTTTGCGCTATAACGAAAAAGACCTCGAAGGTTGCTGGCGGCTACAGCAATCGTATTCGTGCTACCAAATTCAACCCGACCGGCATGGTGCGCAAGCAGGTCAACCTCCAGAAAAAGCGTATCTTTGTCCCTGAACTCAATAAAACGGTAAGCATCACCGTGTCGACTCAAGGATTGCGCACTATCGCAAAAAAGGGTGCTTATAAGGCGCTCAAGGACGCAGGTATCATCTAAAACCCCAGACTATAATAAAGAAAAGGGCGGGCCTTTGGGGGCCCGCTTTTTTTGATTTTCACCGCCCCCCCCCATCTAGTGGATGGAGATTTGGCCGAAGCAGCCTTTCGTGCCGCCGCACGAGGGCTTGCCGTCGTGCTCACAGCCGATGCAGAAAATTTCATTGCCCTCGTGGACGACCGCTTCTGCTGGCGAGAGAGCGTCACCGCTCGCTTCCAGTTCGATTTCGCCGCTCGAAGAACTAGGCTGGGTCATGGCATCCTCCTTCCCACCTTAGTCCGAGCATATACCCGTTCGTCTTCATGTCAATTTCCGAACGTGTACAATAGTCTATGAACACTACACGTTAAACATATTTGTATGGACTACGAGGCAAAAACATTCAATATCCCCGAACTTGAAGGCATCTCAAAAAAATCGGTCGACGAACACATTGGCCTCTACCAAGGCTATGTCAAAAACTTCAACTCAATCTCTAAAAAGCTCCCTGAATATGCTGCCGACAGCGAAGCGAATGCGCACGCATTATCAGAACTGATTCGCCGCCGCTCATTTGAGTTTGATGGCATGCGCCTGCACGAACTCTATTTCTCACAATTCGAGGGCGGAGCAAAGTCGCTGAACACGGAAAGCGCGTTGGCAAAACAATTTGAAAAAGAATACAAACAAGTTGAACATGTCATCCCCTACCTCACGGCCATTGCCATGATGCGCGGCCCTGGATGGGCGCTCTTGTACTGGGACCCGGCTGCAAAACAATTCTTGGCAGGGTTTGCGGGCGAACAACACCAAGGCCATTTCGCAACACTTCCCATCATCGTGGCGCTTGACGTATGGGAACACGCATTCCTTTTAGACTATGGCGCACAAGGAAAAGCAAAATACGTCGAAGCATTCTTCAAGAACTTAAACTGGGATGTCATTGCACAGCGCTTCGATACGACCAGCGGGCAATAAGCAATAGCGGAATATAGAGGAGAAGCATTGCCGTAAGTGGGAATGCGTATACGACGCTGGCCGAATGCGGGATTGCTTTTACAGTTTCCGCAATAAACATTACCCAGCGCAGCAACAACTGTGCAAGGAACGCAGGAACGAATGCAAGAACGAGTCCTATAGTTCCTGGTAGCATGCCAAATAGTCCAGCTAGAAATCCAAACAACATCGCCCATGGCAGCACCGGCAGAGCAACAATGTTTGCAGGCAGTGCCAAGTACGAAAACGTGCCAGTGTAATACAACAGCGCTGGCAAAATAAAAATCTGAACAGAGAGCGTTGATGTTGCGATGCCGCGCAATTCAAATTTTTCAGGAACGAAGCGAAGCCAACGCTCTACTTTTGGCGAAAGCGTAATAAGCCCAAACGTCGCAAGCACACTCAATACAAACGACGTATCCCATAGAAGCACCGGCGGGTTCCACAGCCCAACGGCGACGATTGTCGCAACAAGAGCGCGCAACGCATCGGCACTGCGGTTGTAAAATCGCGCAAGCATTCCAATTGCCGCCATACATCCGGCACGCAGTGCGATAGACGATGCACCTACCATCATCACAAACAAAATCATAAAAAGTCCTGCGAGCGGGAAACGAAACTTTTTTGGCAAAAACGAAAGTGCGCGCATCACGGCATCGGCAATGAGCGTGAATACATGCCCTGAAAGTACAACGATGTGGATCAGGCTCGAGATAATAAAAGCGCGTTCAAGCGTGTCTGGAATGCCGTGACGCTCTCCTAAAATAATTCCCTGCAGCAATGCTCCTTGCGGCGGCACAAAAATTCTTTCAAGTGACACGTCGAACCTATGTTTGATTCCAAACAAAAATCCCTGCACCGTGTGTGGAGCGGGTGTACTAGTTGAAACAGATGCGCTGGTAAGCATCGCTGAAATCCCCTGCACTTGTAGATAGCGCGGATAGTCGAACATATTTCCTCCATCACCCTGAAATAAATCGGGCAATCGCAACGTGCCTTTTGCTGTCACACGCTGGCCGTATACAAGTTTTGTATCTGTTGGAAAGAATGCAATAAGTGTCCCTGAAATTTCTTTCCCATCTATCGTCTCAACTTCTATATTTCCGTGCACAGTCGTGTCTCGCACATCGGGGTCAGCAATTATTTTGCCCACCACCGTTACTTTCTTCCCTTTCTCTGCGTCAATAGTATGTACAAGTTGAACGAGCGACTGACCGTTCCAACTTGCTTCGTACCAAATGATGCGTGAGCCAAATACACAAAAAAGTCCTGCCAGAATAAGCAGTGCTTGAAATAAAGTTCGATTCACCCACTAACTATAGAAGCGCCTTGTCTATCGCTTCATTCACAAGCTTGTCGGCGTGTTTATTAAACTCGCGGCGCACGTGTGTGAACGTGTGATGCGGAAACAATTTTAGAATTTCTTTAATTCGCACATATCGCTCTTTGAGGCTCGGTTCCTTCACTTTGTAGATGCCTATCATCTGCCGGACAATAAGTTCGCTGTCCATTTTTATCTCAACTTCCATATCCTGGAGCTTTTCTCCAAACATTTCCTGCGCCGCACACAGCACGCGCAGCAGGGCTTCGTACTCTGCAACGTTGTTGGTCGTCTCGCCCAAGTATTCAGAAATTTCCTGAAGAGGCTTTCCTGCTTCATCAAATATCACCGCCCCTGCCGCTGCCGGCCCTGGGTTCCCCCGCGCACCGCCATCCGTAAAAATCGTAATTTTTTCCACGCTTGCAGTATAACGTAAAACTATTTAGAGTGCGGGTAGTTAGGAGGAACGGTCATGAAAATTGACTTCTTGCGAGTACTTCCCCAGAGGGATGAGCGTAAGCGACTTATCAGAAAAGCAGCACTTGTCACGATTAACTTTGGCAAGTGGGTACACCTCGACGGCACGCGAGCCAAAGTAAGGTATAGACCTTTCGAGATCAATATTCGCTGGCCTTTTTCACTCCAGTTCCAATTACACATCAATGAATACGACACTGGTGGCTTTCTTTCGCAGCATATGGACTATATTCTTGAACAGGAACGTCAATATCGCATTCAGTTCGTCACACAAAATGCTGAACAGGGTGGCATGCTAATATGCGAAAAATTCATTGTGAACTGGCGGCGGTTCAAAATCTTTGAACCGTGCAAATGGAAGCACGAAGTTACACCCGTCACAGAAGGCCGGCGGCGAGTTTGGAACTTCGGCGTTCGTTTTGCCTTCAAATATCTCTCGCCCTCACCGATCTAGCATCCGTGAGGCGATTTCTTTTTACAAAACCTCACCCACTTGATCTATGCTATAGCGTGAGTTAAGCGGCGTTAGTGTAGTTCAAACAAGTCGCGTATTGGAGCATCGCGTTCGAGCAGTTCGACAGTCATGTACAGCATGTCCTTCCCTATTTTGAAATCGGCTTTGAGTAGCGTTACGAGTTCTTCACAGTCATAGGGAAAAATCCATACACTGTCTTGCAAGTGGGCAAACCCAACGCGTCTAAGCGTCTGCCGAACTTTGTCGCGCAAACCTTTTCGCCGCTCGGGAATATCGAAAATAAGTATCCGCCACTTTCTGTCCCACCGCTTTGGTTTGGGAATCTCATAATTGAGCAACTCAAGATGCTCCAGCCGCTGCTCCCCTTTTTGGGTCAAACGAAGCTTGCCGTCGCGTATGGTGAGCAGGCCTTTGCGGATTAAGTTTCGTCTAGCCCGCTGTATCGAATCAAATTGCTTCTTTCCTCCTAACAGCCCAACTTTATCAAGCGCGCCAATTACATTCGGGGCGACGAGCACTACGCTGAGCAAACCAGCCGTCGCAATTGTCTTCAATACTACGGCCTGCAGTGCAACTCTCGTCTTTTTCTCCACACCTCTTACCTTATGCTATAGCGCATAGTAAGCGCTTAAGAAAATAATAAAGAAATTTTAGAGAACGTCGACAACACGCAAGCGCGGGCTCCCGCGCCAGTCGAGTTCGATATGGCCAATAAAATCGGCCTGCATGCCCTGTTCTATTTTTTTCTGAAATGAATCAACTCCAGAGAAGAATGCAACGCCCTCTGCGCGAGCTGTATCTTTTACGAGTGTGAGGCCAAGGTGATTTTGTGTTTTGCCGAATGTTTTTATATTCGCAACCTGCACGCCCGACACCACGAACAGTGGCTTGGCATGCGCCACGCCAAATGGTGCCAACTTTTGCACAACTTGTAACGCATGTGCCAACTCTGCGAGCTCCACGCGCGCGTCTATCACTACCTCAACTTCCGCTGGAGTATTCGTCCGCAATGTTTCGTATGCCTGTTCAAGTTTTGGATGCAGTTCATGTGCATGCTCTTCGGTGAGAGAAAATCCTCCCGCGCCATAGTGCCCGCCGTAGTCAGCAAACACGTCGGCTGCCCCGCGCATACATTCAACAATATTCACTGCGCCGTCAGAACGGCACGACCCTTTGAGCGTGTCGCCGCCTTCGCGCCCCCATAAAAACACCGGCTTGCCGTGCGTTTCAACAAGCGCACTTGCAACAAGGCCCAAAATTCCCGGCCGCCATGATGGACTGCCAAGCACTATCAACGGGCTTTCCCTCATTTCGGACAATCGTTTGTTTGCTTCTTTTACTGTTGCAGCTACAACTCCTTTTCGCTCGTCATTTAATGCCTGCAACTCTTCTGCCAGCGAGCGTGCATCGTCGTTCTCGCCTGCGGCAAGCAAGCGTGCCGCAGTGTGAGGGTTGCCCATGCGCGATGCCGCGTTGATGCGGGGACTGATCATAAACCCAACATCATCTTCAGTAAGTGTGCTTGGTTTTATTTTCAAAAGTTTAAGCAACGCAGCAAGCCCGGGGCGTCGCGCGCGGCGCATCACGATAAGTCCAAAGTGCGCAAGCATGCGATTTTCTCCTACCAACGGCACCATGTCTGAAAGTGTTGCAATGCCAACCAAGTCCAGGAACCACTTCTCCTGACCCATTTCGTAACTTTTTGGCCGATGTGCCTGCAGCATGCCTTGTACAAGCTTCCACGCAGTGCCTGCTCCGCAGAGTTCACGAAATGGATACGCGCTATCGGGACGGTGTGGATTTATTAACGCGAACGGCGCGGTCGGAATCGGGTCCGGAACAATGTGATGGTCGGTTACGATGGTTTCGATTCCTTTCAATGCCGCAAACGCTATTTGGTCGGAATCAGTCGTTCCGCAGTCTGCCGTTATCATGAGTGTCACTCCCTGCTCTGCCAAATCCTCAATCCCCTTTCCATTTAATCCGAACCCTTCGTTATTGCGATGCGGTATGTAATGCACAACATCAATTCCGATATCGCGCAAAAAT
>DASZSF010000004.1:0-123650 GCA_035548815.1 Minisyncoccota bacterium | reverse complement strand
CGCACGAATAGTGTAACGACTGGGGAACTGTCTCGGAGCACAGCTCGGTGAAAATACAGTACCGGTGAAGATGCCGGTTACCTGCAGATAGACGAAAAGACCCCAGAAGCTTTACTGCAGCTTGATATTGCGTATACGGTTGTACTGCGTAGCATAGATGGGAGAGGTTGAAGCAAGGGTTTTGGCTCTTGTGGACTCGTCAGTGAAATACCATTCTGTACGATTGTATGCGCTAACCGGCGTGGCAAAACCACGTCGAGACAGTATCTGGTGGGCAGTTTTAGTGGGGCGCTATCCTCCTAAAAAGTAACGGAGGAGTTCATCAAGGTACCCTAGGCGCGAATGGAAACCGTGCCGATAGCGCAATGGCATAAGGGTGCTTGACTGCGAGTCGTGAATGACAAGCAGGTGCGAAAGCAGGACATAGTGAACCGACCATCCGTATTAGACGCGGTGGAAGATTATCTGATAAAAGCTACTCTGGGGATAACAGGCTAGTTCCGCCTAAGCGTCCATAGCGACGGCGGAGTTCGGCACCTCGATGTCGGCTCATCACATCCCGGGGGTGAAGAAGCTCCCAAGGGTTTGGCTGTTCGCCAATTAAAGTGATACGCGAGCTGGGTTCAGACCGTTCAGAATCTCATTCAATACGAATGGGGAATTGGACGATCTGAACCGTCGAGTCTTGAAATCAAATTGAAACCTTGAAAATAACTGTTATCAAAACATTTTCGTTTAGTTCCCAATCTAATAAAATTGGAAATATAGAAAGATAGAACAACCAAAATCACGGCGGTCCCGAACATCTTTTAGATGGAGGGAAGAAGCTAACTAATATCGGTGAAGTCCGATTCGAATAACACTCGAAGGATAATGCCGAGGGAAATCGTAAGATGCCCGTAGAGACTAATCGTTAGCAGTTCTGAGAAATCAGAATGAAGTCATAGTCCAATGCATACAGTAATGTATGGAAACATGCGTGAGACAGGTTGGTCTCCTATCTACTGCAGGCGTCGAATATTGAAGAGATTTGCTCCTAGTACGAGAGGACCGGAGTGAACTGACCACTGGTCTACCTGCTGTTCTGCCAAGAGCAACGCAGGGTAGCTATGTCGGGATTGGATAAGCGCTGAAAGCATCTAAGCGCGAAGCCGACTCTAAGATGAGTATTCATTAAGATCCGTGAGAGATGATCACGTTGATAGGCTTTAAGTGTACGCACTGCAAGGTGTTGAGCTGAGAAGTACTAATCGATCGATGTTCCTTTCTTCCTATAAGGGGGGAGAAGAGGGCGTGCTTGAGAATCGCAATAATTTGTTGTTTACCCTGAGCGAAGTCGAAGGGTTGGGTTTTTGTCTAAAGTATAGTTTGAATATTTTGTCTTGGTGATTTGGCGGTGGGGCCACACCCGTTCTCATTCCGAACACGGACGTTAAGCCTACTAGCGGCGATGGTACTCACTGTTACAGGTGGGGAGAGTAGCTAGTCGCCAGGACAAAGTATTTAATCTCATTTTCAAAATAGCCCTTCATGTAAGGGTTTTTGTGCTATTTACAAAAATATAAACATAGGGTATTGTTTTATTTGAACCAGACCTTTTCCGGTCTCAACCTATACAACAGGGGAGTTGCATGACAGTTATCGCTCTTGCGGACGCTCATTTCGACGTGAAGCTTGTCGATGTGGATGATCTGCCGGATTTGTGGCAGAAGGCGCTCGAAGTTGCCAAATGCAGGCAGCTCGAGAGTCTGAACAAAAAGTACTGCGTCGGGGCAGCAGCAGTTGCTGCTGATGGGACGATAGCGAGCGTCCATAACGGCGAGTCGGGCACGACCACTCATGCTGAGCAGCGTGTCATCGGTGCTCTGTATGCAAAAACGAGAAATCGTTCAGTCGAGTTCATCGCGATCGCCGGGTCCCGACCGCAAGAACCTCTCATCAGCCGGAACGAGCGCTATCGACAAGGGACGCGTTTCGACGAGGTAAAGTGGGGCCGTCTGTGCGGCAAATGCCTGGAGTTCGTGCATGATTGCACCCAGGGCAATAAGGAGATCGTCGCTGTCGGCTCCTATGCTGACTCGGGGCAAATCATGTTCACCGACACCAGGTCGCTCATGCCGGCGCCACATATCTCGTTCAGGGTTCCACTCCAATGTGACGGCCGCGGCAACCTCTACCCGGTTCCGTCGGTCGAGGAGAACAAGAATGACCACTACGGATGCGGACTGCCGCCGGGCTTCAAGGAACGCTGGCCTCAAGTTGTACAATGGCTAGGACGAAGGCCCGCGTTCTGAACGCAAGGGCGCCAGCGAGGATTCATTCCTCCCCGGCGCCCTTTTCTTTTTGATACACTAGAGGTATGGCCCTGTCGTGGAGCGAACGCAGAAAATATACCTATTCGGGAGTTGTAATCGTTTTACTTCTCATACTCGCATACGCGCTCTACTCATCTCTTTTTTCCGCAGCGCCAACATGTTTTGACGGCAGAGAAAATGGCGACGAACAGGGCGTCGACTGCGGCGGCTCGTGCTCGCTTTTGTGCGAACAACAATCAAAGCAGCCGACTATCGCATGGTCTCGTTCATTTTTAGTCGGCAGTTCAACGACGAACGGCCCGGCTAATGTGTACACTTCAGCAGCGTATGTGCAAAACCCGAACGTCGGTTCAGGCGCACATAACGTCGCATATTCATTCCAGCTGTTTGACGCAGACAATCATTTAATAGTTGAGCGCTCTGGTGTCGCAGATATTCCACCGGTTCCTGTTGTTCCCATCATTGTGCCAAACATCAATACGGGCTCGCGCGTTGTGGCGCGGACACTCATTACGTTTGCGGGGCTTCCGGCGTGGAATTTAATTACTGCCGGCTCCATCCCGCGTATTGAGTTGAGCAACCAGCAATTGACGAGCGACGGTTCGCGGCTTTCGCTCACACTCAACAACAACACAACTACTGACGCAAAAAATATCACCGTTGTGGGAGTGTTGTTCGATGCAGATGGCGCTGCACTTGCTGCATCGAAGAGTCTTGTTCCGGTCCTTGCACACAAATCCACGCAAGATGTTGTGCTTACCTGGCAGGGCGGTGTCCCGGGAGTAGTTCGTGCTGAAGTCACCGTGCTGCCTTCGTTTTAGTCGTTCCGCTCGTCCGCTCCGCTAGATACTCTTCATATGTCTCCCATTACTTTCATCTCCGCCGGCTGGCGGAAAAAAATTACTTCTATTGATTGGATAGGCTTTTGCTCTGCGCTCGCACTCTCGGCGCTTGGGCTTTTGACTATGGACTCGTTCACGGGCCAGGACCCCTTATTCGAGCGTCAGGTTGTCTGGATAGGAGTCGGGGTCGTTGTATTTTTTGGAGCGTCATTCATTGATTGGCGTTTTTTGCGTAGAAGCGGCGTCGCGGCCAGCATATTCGGTGTGCTCATCATCCCGCTGTTGTTCTTGTTGGGGCTCGGCGAAGCAGTGAAGGGCGCCCGCAGTTGGCTTTCGTTTGGAGGGCTTGGCATCGAGCCAGTCGAATTCGTAAAGCTCGCACTTATTATTTTGCTTGCAAAGTATTTCTCCCGCCGCCATATTGAGATCCATAACATCCGCCACATCATCGTTTCAGGTGCGTATGCCTTCGTCGTGTTCGTGCTTGTGGCACTCCAGCCGGACTTTGGCGGTGCCATCATAATTTTTCTTATCTGGTTCGGTATGGTCTTCTTTTCCGGCATTTCCAAACGCCATGTCGCAACAGTCGTGTTGCTCGGACTTACGCTTTTTGGCGCGCTGTGGTTTTTTGGATTCCACGACTATCAAAAAAAGCGCATCATCAACTTCGTTAACCCAGCGCACGACATTCGCGGCTCAGGCTACAACGCCTACCAGTCTATGATCGCAGTGGGGTCGGGAGAGTTGCTTGGAAAGGGAATTGGATACGGTACACAAAGCAAATTACGCTTCTTGCCTGAATATCAAACCGACTTCATTTTTGCAGCATTCGCTGAAGAGTGGGGATTCGTCGGGCTTCTTATTGTTTTCGCCCTTTATGCGACGCTGTTTTGGCGCATCATTCAAACCGCAATGCGCGGCGCCTCGAACTTTGAAACGCTGTTTGCGCTCGGCGTCTTTTGCTACTTAGCGGCGCACTTTACCCTGCATGCGGGCATCAATATGGGAATTTTGCCCGTGACCGGAACGACCATTCCATTTATGAGTTACGGCGGCACGCACATTTTGGCCGAATTTTTGGCGCTCGGCATGCTGTCGGGCATGCGCCGGTACGCGCGCGCCACGCACCGCGCCATGCTTGACCGCGAATTCTCCGGCGGCTACGACCGTTAATGGTATACTTTTTCATATGCAACAGGGCGGGCACCCGAGGGGTTTTACTCTCATTGAGCTTCTCGTCGTTATTTCGATAATCGGTGTTTTAGCATCCGTTGTACTCGTCTCGCTTGGCAGTGCGCGGTCAAAAGCGCGCTATGCGCTCATGGTGGGACAGCTCACCCAAATTCAAAATGCGGCGGAAATGGCCGCGAGCGATACGAACGGCACATATGCTCCCGACATCATTGATAACGGCATGCCAAACGGCCTCGAAAAATATCTTTCCGTATGGCCGACGCCACCATGTTTGGGATGGGTGTACGATTGGGAGAACTGGACGCAGCCTGTGCCGTACGGGCACATCATCCGGGTATCTGTACGGAACCTAAACGTCACCGGCCATCCGACCCCGTTTTATTGGTGCGTATGGACGGATGGTGATTGTAGCGATGGAGAGACGACGCTCAATTTGCAGACATATGCGTCCAAGCTTATTACGTGCAGCGAATAACGAGTGGTATGCTTTATAGTACCGATGCCATGACCGTGCATGTGCACAATACAATGCCAAAAAGGCCGAAGGGGTTCACGTTGATAGAGCTTTTGGTGGTTATCTCTATCATCGGCATCCTGGCCTCCGTCGTTCTTGTGTCGCTCACCTCGGCCCGCGTCAAGGCGCGCGATGCCAGGCGCGTAAGCGATTTGCATCAACTGCAGACGGCGCTTGAGCTCTACGCCACGAACCACGGCAGCTATCCCTCGGGCGGCGCGGGAAGCGATCGGACCTGCTGGACAAACCCCTCAGATCCGAACTACACGAACACCGGGTGCAACCCGCTTTACGTGCTGGTCTCGGACGGAGAAATGCCGAGCATCTCATACGATCCGGGCACAAACGGATACGTCGCAGGCGGCGGCTGCGGCGGCGCGCAATTTTATGCCTACTGGAGCGACGGGGCGCACTACTTGCTTGGCGCGGTGCAGGAAGCGGATGGAACTTCCGGTTGCACGAACGGCGGCACCTGGTCGGGTCCTACAGACACCACCTTTTCGTATCAATACTACGTAAAGAATTAGCGATACAGGGCGAGTGTCTGTTCGACCATGTTCTCTTTTGAAAATTCGGAAAGAGGAGTCTCCATCGCTTCGGGTATGCCACCTACGCGGTTTGCGACAATGGGGAGGCCGGCAGCGCGGGCTTCCAAAATAACATACGCGAGCGCTTCTTTAATAGAAGGAAGCGCAAAGGTGTCGAACCCTTTCATTTCATCAGCGACAGGCTGGAATCCAAACAGTTTTACACGCTGTTCTAATCCATACTCTTTAATTTTCGCTTCAAGCATCGGTCGTAATTCACCTTCGCCGACTATCGCGACATACATATCGGGTTTGTGGCGCGCTTCTTCAATGAGCGCTATTTGGTTTTTATTTTTTGTGAGCTCTCCTACAGTGCCCGTAATATGGACTCCAGCAGGGAAGGCGCTGCGGATGATGTTGCCTGTCCCAAACTGCATGTTCAAATCGATACCGTTGTAGATTCGTAGGGTTTTTTTAGATGCAAACGGCATGTGTTGCGTGAGCGCCAGCTCCGCATCAGAAACGGCGATAACCCGGTCTACATACAGAACCGTCATCCACGATACGAGCCAAATTGCAATTTTTTGCACAAACGAGCGAGCTTCTTTGAATGCCCAGCCGTGGTCGGTGAAGATAATCTTTGGGATGTGTGCGCTGCGAGCCGCAAGCGCACCTCCAATACCTACAAGAGAGCTGTTCAAATGCACGACGTCTGGTTTCTCCTGCTCAAATACTTTTTCAAATTCTTGTTTCGTCTTAAGGATGGCGCTAAGCGATGCCTCATTATATATAGAGAGAGAAATAGTTCGTATGCCAGCCTCTGTGAGTTTTGTAACCAAGGCCCCGTTCCCGCCGCATGCCACGACCACCTCAAACCCTGCCGTTTTGGCAGCAGTCGCCAGGTCATACACATAGCGCTGGGCGCCGCCCCATCTCGATTTCGTTACTCCATAGAGGATTTTCATACAAATGTGTCTGTCCGTATTGAAACTAACCTAGATTATATAAGGTTATATGATATAACGTACCACGATGACATTTAGTAGGAGATATGCCCTCGGACTGCTTTTTTTGGGGGACCTAGCGGTCTTTTGTATTTCGCTGTTGCTGACACTTTTCCTGCGCTATCGCGGTTTGCCGACTGAAGAGATAGTGGAGGCATATATCGGAGCATTTGGATTCTTGTTCGCACTGTGGTTGCTCGTGTTTTATATGGCAGGCCTCTACAGCAAGCACGCAGTGTTGTTTCGCAGCGAAGTCCCACGCGTTATCTTCCGTACGCAAGCGTTTAACATTGCGCTTGCGGCACTGCTCTTCTTTTTAATTCCGCAGATTGGTATCGCTCCTAAAACGAGTTTGGCTATCTATCTCGGTCTTTCGCTGTTCTTCATATTTTTGTGGCGGTTGTGGTTGTTTCCTAAACTGTCAAAACCGGTAAGCCGGGAGCGTGCAGCGGTTATCGGTTCGGGCCCGGAAGTTGACGAGCTCGTTCGTGAAGTGAATAACAACCCGCGATACCACTTAGAATTTGTTGTGGTTCAAAATCCTGCAGCGCTAATGGTCGAACAGTTCGGCATCTTTGCACAAGAACTTAAAGACGCAGATGTAACGCTGGTTGTCGTTGACGCGGAACACGAAACAACCCGCCCGCTCCTGCCGGCAGTCTATGAACTCACCATTGCCAGCGATCGTTTTCAGTACGCAGATTTTTACAAAGTATACGAAGAAGTGTTTGACCGGGTGCCACTCTCGCTTCTTCGCTATGACTGGTTTCTGAAAAATATTACGCGATCTCAAACGAACTTCTATTCAATCACTAAACGACTCATCGACATCGTGGGAGGCCTTATGATGGGTCTTATCACTATCGTACTCACACCATTCATTTTTCTTGCAATGAAGCTCGAAGGACCTGGAGAATTATTTATTGCGCAAGAACGTTTAGGTGAAGGTGGAAGGCGTATGCGCGCATACAAATTTAGAAGCATGAGTTTTAATAATTCGGCATCGAAGGACTGGGTAGGAGAGGAGCGTGTGAATAAAGTGACACGCGTGGGCGGCATTCTTCGCACAATATCGCTCGACGAATTTCCGCAATTTTTAAATATATTGAAAGGCGAATTGTCGCTTATTGGACCGCGCAACGACATCCTTGGGTTGGGCGAGCGTTTGGCAGAAGAGATTCCCTATTACAATGTGCGCTATGCGGTGAAGCCTGGCATTAGCGGCTGGGCTCAGATAAATCAACAGTATGAGCAAGGGAAGTTGAGTCCCCAGTCGGTCGAAGAAACACGTGTCCGTTTGGCGTATGATTTTTATTACATCAAGCATAGGTCGTTCGCGCTCGACATTGTTATTGCGCTTAAGACAGTGAAACGAATGTTGTTCCGCGTCAGTTCTTGGTAGAGTACATCTATGCAACACACAGTCCTTATAACGGGAGCGGGCGGATACGTCGGGCAAATGCTCGTCCGACGTTTTGCTATGCGTGATGATGTCAAAACCATCATTGGTATAGACAAAGAGCCGCTGCCGGACCTCATCAAGGACGAGAAAAAGCTTCACTACATTCATAAAAATCTATCCGACGCGGAGTGGGAGACGCAAGTCCTGCCATACCAGCCAGATGTTGTCATACATGCAGCGTGGCAGATCCGCGAGATGTACGGAAAAAAAGAGACGCAATGGAAATGGAATATCGACGGCTCGGACCGTGTCTTTGATTTCTGCTTCGAGCACTCGTTCGTAAAGCGACTTGTACATTTTTCAACCGTTGCGTCTTATGGTGCGCGCAAAGACAACAGCGTCGACCATCGATACAAAGAAGAAGAGGGATTCCGCGTCAGCGACTATTTGTATGCGGAAGAAAAGCGCATTACCGAATCACATTTGGAAGAAAAATATGCAACAGCAAAAGAGCGCGGTCGGGATATAGAAGTCGCTATCGTACGCCCTGCGGCAATCACGGGGCCGCGTGGTCGCTACATGCGTATACGATTCGGCCTTCAGGCCGCCCTTTCGGGTCAACTCAAAGAGTCGTTCGTGCACCGCGTTGTATCGCTTATGACACGCTTTGTGCCAGCAACGCATACATGGCTCCGCCAATTCATTCACGAAGATGACGTCGTGCGCATTGTCGAACTCCTTGCGTTTTCGCCGCTCAAAAAATCGTACAACGCGTTCAATCTTTGCCCGCCGGGTGATGTTGTTCGTGCGCCCGATATGGCGCGCGCAGTAGGAAAGCGCATTTTGTATGTCCACCCGCAGCTCATACGGTTTGTATTTTTCTGCATGTGGCACGGGACTCGGGGTCGTGTGCCAACTTCGAAAGGTGGCTGGAAGAGTTACTCCTACCCGATAGCAGTGGATGGCTCAAAACTCACGCGCGAATATGGTTTCCAATACTCCGCACCGTCATTCGATGCGTTCTATTACACCAATGGTGAATACGAAGAATTTGTTCCTGAACCTCTCCGCCGGCACAAGAACTAGACGATGATAGTTGATGGAAAAGCAATTGCGGCAAGCATTGTTGATGCGCTTATAAAAGAGCGCGGCACATTGCCGTCTGATTTGAAACTCGGCGTGCTTATGGGTGCAGAGGATGCTGCGTCGGCATCATTTGTACGAATCAAGGAGCGTGTTGCGCAAAAGCTTTCTGTTGAAGTGGTTCGCGAACTTCTGCCGGACAATTGCACAACTGAAGATGCACTCGCCGCACTCGAGCGCTTAGACGAGCAGTGCGCCGGCATCATCATTCAAATGCCGCTTCCTTCAAACATCAACGCGGCTGACATACTTGCTGCTCTGCCAGCTCACAAAGACGTCGACGCTATAGCGGGTGTTCAAACTGCTGTGCTGGCACCTGTGGCTGGTGCGGTGTCGGAAGTGCTGGTCCGCATGGGTGTATCTGCATCGGGCAAAAAAGCAGTTGTGGTGGGTGCGGGCAAACTTGTCGGGGCGCCTGTTGCAGAATTGCTCCGCGATTTATGGGCGCATGTCACCGTCATCACCAAAGACGAAGGAAGTCTAGATGAATTGAAAGATGCGGACATCGTCGTGCTTGGAGCAGGGGAGCCGGGGCTCGTAAAGCCAGACATGCTCAAAGAAAAAGTCGTATTGATAGATGCGGGTACATCAGAAGATGCTGGTCGCTTAGCTGGCGACGCCGACCCAGCATGCGCGGAAGTTGCGTCAGTCTTTACGCCCGTTCCCGGCGGCATTGGCCCCATCGCTGTCGCCATGATTTTCAAAAATCTTTTCGCTCTCGCGAAGCATCAATAAAAAGAAAAGTCCCGAGGTTGTCAGCCTGGGACCGGGTGTGCACGTTCGATAAAGTACTGTGCCAAATCCGGGAAGGCTATGTTGTAGTTGAATCCCGGGGTGAACTGCTGCACGTGCGGGTATTTTTCGGTATGAAACCGATGTGACGACTGGAAGTCGACGAACACTACCATGGCGAACCGCTCGGGTATAGCTGTGGGTTCAGAACTGACCCTGTGCCACAGAGCTTTGATCTTGTTCTCCGAGCGATACTGAAGGCCCATGCTACCAAAAATGATGGTCCGCTTTCTGCTCACGGGCCATTGACGCCACGTCTTGTCGAATCCCAGATATTCGCCTCCGCCCTCTGTCTCGCAGAGGTGGAATGTGAATCCGCCCCGATCGGCATGCGCATGAGCGAGCGTCGGGCTGTTCTTCGGATACCGCAGGAATCGGAACGTCCAGAAGTCAGAACTTCCCATCACCTCGTCAGTAAACCCTGGCAAGGCGTAGCGCTGCTCCACAGCGTGCGCAAATGCGCGTACTGTTGGAGCGATGTGCGTGATGAGAAAGTCAATGCTCCGGATGAAGCCGACCGCTCGCAGGTCGCCCACGTGCCTTGCTTTGGGAAGCAGCAGCGGGTAGTTCGCACGAAGTGCATGGAAGATCTCTTTGTCGTCGGCATGCGGGCTTGTATCCTTGCGCCGCATATAGCCGAAGTCGTTGATTCGGTCGCCGCCGGAAAGCAGATGTTTGGCCTCGAGCGGAAGTTCGCAGAAGAGCCTCCACGACGCCAGACTCCGCAGCACGGCTTCTTGGAGCATTCGGGGATACGGAAAGGCGACAAACCCTTTGGTATCCAGCGTGTCGATGTTCATGACCGGACTCCCGGGTTGTGGTCTGGCTTCAGTATGAGCCAGCTCGCCTAAGAGAGCCTGTGGATAGGTTTTGCGACAACTATTTTTTGACCAGTCAAGGGCTTTGAAATGCAGAGCTTTCCTGGTATTCTCACGACATGTTTAAATTGCGTTATACCGCCGTGCTGGTGCTCATTGCCGCGGCAGCAGTTGCTTTTTTTGTATGGAAAACGAACACCCCTGACGGGCGCTTCGCGTTTAAGTTAGGGCTCGACCTTTCGGGCGGCACGCACCTGGTCTACAACGCCGACACAAGCAGTGTCCCAAGCGGCGAAGTAGCCGACTCAATGAATGCGCTCCAGGCAGTTATCGAACGCCGCGTCAACGCCTTTGGCGTCGGCGAGCCTGTCGTGCAGACAGAACAGTCGGGTGCCTTGGGCAACGGCGCATACCGCCTTGTTGTTGAATTGCCGGGCGTCACGGATGTGAACCAGGCTATTGCAATGATCGGTCAGACCCCGACGTTGGACTTTAGATTGCTCAAGTCGGGCAGCGACGTATCTGCAACAAATGCAGACGGCACAGTTAACCCAAATTCGTTCGAAGACACAGGGCTTACCGGCAAATATATTACCTCTGCAGCATTGCAGTTTGGCAATGGATCAAACAGCCTCCAGACCCCTGTCGTACAAGTTACGTTTAACAGCGAAGGTTCGCAGCGCTTTGCGGATATAACCTCTAAGAACGTCGGCCGCAATCTCGGGATCTTCCTCGATGGCAAGCTCCTCTCACTTCCAGTTATTCAGGAAAAGATTGATAACGGCAGCGCAATTATCTCTGGTAGCTTCAGCGCGCAGCAAGCAAAAGACTTGGCAACCAACTTGAACCTCGGCGCACTTCCAGTGCCGATTACGTTGGCAAGCACTGAAACTATCGGTGCAACGCTGGGCGAACAGGCCGTCCATGCAGGTGTATATGCAGGACTCCTCGGCTTCCTTATCCTCGCGGTGTTTATGATTGTTTGGTATCGCGTGCCGGGCATCGTTGCAGTTGTCTCGCTCCTTATTTACTGCATCTTGATGCTCGCGCTTTTCAAGCTCATTCCGGTCGTGCTGACTGCTGCAGGTATCGCGGGCTTCATCCTGTCCGTTGGCTTGGCAGTGGATGCAAACGTGCTCATTGCAGAGCGCATGAAAGAAGAACTTCGCGACGGGAAGAATGCCCAGGAAGCAATTGGCGCAGGCTTCTCTCGCGCGTGGAACGCTATCCGCGACTCGAACATCGCGCACATTATCGCCGCAGTCATTCTCTTCTGGTTCGGCACCTCGCTCATCAAAGGATTTGCGCTCGTATTTGGCCTGGGTGTCATCATCTCGATGCTCTCAGCAATCGTGATTTCACGCACATTCTTGCTGGCGCTTGGCATCACCACTAAGACAGCAGTTGGCCGCTTTTTGCTTCGCTCAGGAATAACGAACTAATTTATGCAAGTCGCAAAAAATCTCAAATATTTCTTCATTCTTCCGGCTCTTCTTTCGATCCTTTCGATCGTCGCTATTGCGACGTGGGGATTGAATCCGGGCATTGACCTCGCAGGCGGATCGCTCTTGCAGGTTTCGTACCCGAACGGCCGCCCGCCGGTTGAACAGATCCAGCAGCTCACGAAGCAGTTGAACTTGGGCGAAGTTCGCGTTCAGCCGACAGGCGACACGGGCTACATCTTGCGCCAGCGCGACCTTTCAACGCAAGAAAAAAATCAGCTCGAAGCAGTGCTTGGAGGCTTGGGTCAGATACACGAAGACCAGTACACATCCGTTGGCCCAATCCTCGGTGCAGAACTTCTGCATAAAGGCCTTATCGCTATCGTGCTCGTTGTCGTCTGTATCATTCTCTTTATCGCATTCGCGTTCCGCCATGTTTCAAAGCCGGTTGCATCGTGGAAGTACGGCGTTGTGGCAATTGTGACGCTCTTGCACGACGTGCTGGTGCCAGTTGGTCTCTTTGCATTCTTAGGCTTCTACAACGGTGCAGAAGTTGATGCATTGTTCATCGTCGGCCTCCTTACAATCCTCGGTATTTCTATCAACGACACTATTGTCGTATTCGACCGCATCCGCGAGAACCTTGCTTTGAATGCAAGCCGCAATCGTCATGAAGCATTCGACGAAGTCGTCGGCCGCTCTATCACGCAAACTCTTGCTCGCTCAATCAACACGTCGCTCACAGTTGTTATCATGCTCGCGGCGCTCTACTTTGTTGGTCCAGCATCGACAAAAGACTTCTCCCTCACACTCATCATCGGTATGATAGCCGGCACCTACTCGTCTATCTTCCTCGCATCTCCTCTTCTCGTCGTCTGGGAACGCTGGTCTCGCAAGAGTTCTAAATAATCATGATCATCGGCATCACCGGAACCTTAGGGGCAGGGAAGGGAACGGTTGTTGAGTATCTCAAAACAAAAGGGTTTGAGCATTTTGCTGTGTCGGACACATTTTTAGTGAACGAAGCAAAAAAGCGCGGACTTGAACCAGACCGAATCACTCGCCGAGACATTGCCAATGAGTTTCGAGCAAAGGGACCAACCAAACTTATGGAGGCAGTGTATGAAATGGCGAAGGCAAGTATCGATGCTGGCAAGAACGTCATCATCGAACCTCAGCACACGCGCGGTGAAGTTGAATTTATCCAGTCTATAGGAGGCGTTGAATTTGCAGTTGATGCAAACTTAGAAACTCGCTACGAGCGCATACAAAAAAGAGGCAGCACTAAAGACAACGTTTCATTTGAACAATTCAAGGCGGAACAAGAATTTGAGATGTCCCAAACAGATCCAAATATGAATAACTTGGGCGCAGCAATTGCAAAAGCCGACCATGTCTTCCATAACGACAGCACTCCAGAAGCCTTGTTTTTAGAGGTCGAAAAGGCCCTAAAAGGGCGTCATGGTAACTCTTGACTTTTTGTAATTTTTTAGTATAAAAATGTCAGCTAATGAACCCGCGTCGCGGACTTCAGGATAGCTCATTGCATATGTTCGTATCTATCAGGTACGGACGGAAACCGGCTATCAGCCGGAAAGGCATTGCCATGGCAAAGTATCCAAAGCTTGATATGGGGACTATGGAAGCAATCGTCAACAAGCTCGGCGGGTTGGATGCGGCCCTCCGTTTCCTCTCTGGCGAGGTGACGGTCCATGATCCCAAGCGCATCTTCACCATCAACGAGCGCGGATGGGTGGAGCTCACCGTGATCGGCGACACTTTCCTCGTGGCAGAGGAGATGCGCAGCCTGCGCGGCTGGAATATTGATGGGCCTGGTGGCGAGTTTGCCCGGCTCCTGTTCCAGAGCGCGGGGCTGGATAGTTACGAAGAGTGTCACAGGCTCGTGTCTGGCAAGGAGTACAAGGTCGTCCTCGTGCCGCATGCCGCGGTCGTCGACGACAAGTATTCTTTCGTCATTCCCGCGGCACTCTCTGAATTTGCGGAGGCTTGCGGGTATACCCGCCCGCCCGCTGGCATCATGCGTCCTCTCGTCAAGACGCCGGGTCTCATCGAGCATCTTCTGTCAGAAGGAATCACGAGCATTCACTGCCCGCACGCGCCTATCACCATCAATGTGCAGAGGGCATTGAGTAACCGTGACCCGGGTGGGAAGCGCCCGAAGTACCTCGAATTTGACTTCCATCAAGGCTCGCGCCAGATTCAGACCTGGGGTCCAGCTGAAGCGGTCCCCAAGGACTGCGTGTCGGCGTTTCTGGTTGCCGGCAAGATCTGAACCGTAGCGATTTACGGTCAGGCCCCGCTCTTTCGAGCGGGGCCTTTTCCTTTGTAAATAAGGCTAAACACGAGCTTGACGAGGGGCTTTAAACGGCTATAATGGCTCGGTATGACTTGCTAAGGTGGTATTTAACCAGTCCGGTTGAAGCCCCGCCTATGGCGGGTTTGTCATTTGAAAACAGAATAAAAACTTCTTTAGTAGCGCAGCAGGGCAGTAGAGAAGAAGCATCAATAATCGAAATTGAAACATTGATCAGTTTCTAGGTGGCCACATAGGAGCGGTCGCTTAGAGACGCAAGAAACAAAAGTCCTTCTAACTTTTTCCGGTAGAAGGCATGGACAGGAACAAGTGACTGTTTAATTCTCAACATAAGAATGTTGGGCATCTTTCTCTTGTTCCGTTCTACAGTAACAAGAACATGACACATTTATTTGTGGCATTGTCTCTTATATTCAGAGTTTGATCCTAGCTCAGGATGAACGCTGGCGACGTGGATTAGGCATGCAAGTCAAGGGGGCCGCAAGGCAACCGGCAGACGAGGTAGTATAACGCAGGTACGCACCGAAAAGTCGGGCATAGCTAGCCGAAAGGTTAGGTAATTCCCGATAGTAAGGCGACTTTAAAGGAGTAATCCGCTTTTTGAGCGGCCTGCGCAGCATCAGGTAGTTGGTAGGGTAATGGCCTACCAAGCCTATGACGCTTAGAAGAGCTGAGAGGCTGACCTTCACCGATAGCACTGAGACACGGGCTATACATCTACGGATGGCTGCAGTCAAGAACTTTCCACAATGGGCGAAAGCCTGATGGAGCGACGTCGCGTGGTTGATGAAGTCCTTCGGGACGTAAAGACCTTTTATGGGGGAGGAAGTAATTGACGTTACCCCATGAATAAGGGGCTCCTAACTCTGTGCCAGCAGGAGCGGTAATACAGAGGCCCCAAGCGTTATCCGGAATCACTGGGCGTAAAGGGTGTGTAGGCGGTCGTGTTAGTCCTTCGTGAAAGCTTTTAGGCTTAACCTAGAAAACGCGGTGGAAACGGCACGACTCGAGGGTGCGAGAGGTATGCGGAACTCATAGTGTAGGGGTGAAATCCGTTGATATTATGGGGAACACCAAATGCGAAGGCAGCATACTGGCGCACATCTGACGCTGAAACACGAAAGCGTGGGAATCGAACGGGATTAGATACCCCGGTAGTCCACGCCCTAAACGATCCTAACTAGTTTTGGGGAGTATCGACCCTCTCCGAGACGTAGCTAACGCGTTAAGTTAGGCGCCTGGGTAGTACGATCGCAAGATTAAAACTCAAAGGAATAGACGGGGACTTGCACAAGCGGTGGATCATGCGGCTCAATTCGATGGCAAACGAAGAACCTCACCAGGGTTTGAAACCCAGACGTAATCCTTAGGAAACTTTGGACCTCGCAAGACGGCTGGGCAGGTGATGCATGGTCGTCGTCAGTTCGTGGCTTGAGTTGTTCCCTTCAGTGGGGTAACGAACGCAACCCGCGTTGCCTGTTTTATATGTCAGGCGAGACTGCCCCCTCACGGGGGAGGAAGGTGCGGATGACGCCAGATCAGCATGTCCCTCTGATATCCTGGGCTGCACGCATGATACAATGCACTCGACAACGGGTCGCGACGGGGTAACCCTGAGCCAATCCTTTAAACGAGTGCCCAGTTCGGATTGAGGTCTGCAACTCGACCTCATGAAGCCGGAATCGCTAGTAATCGCGGGTCAGCTATACCGCGGTGAATACGTTCTCAAGTCTTGTACTCACCGCCCGTCAACTCAAGAGAGCCGGGAGTGCCCGAAGTCCGCCTCGCGCGGCCCACGGCAAGCTCGGTGATAGGGAGTAAGTCGTAACAAGGCACGGGTAGCGGAAGCTGCTCGTGGAACAATTCAAATGAAAGACGTTGTGCCCCTCGTACGAGGTCACAACTGAAAAGGCGATAATTCTCGCAAGGGAATTGGATGATAGTACTGATCCTATACTGTACTCGGTCTCCCCTTACGTCAGGGGACTGTAGAACGGAACAAAAGAAAGATGTGTTTCTCTAAAATCAAAAAATCCCAAAGCATTTACTGCTGAGGGAGCTTTTGGTATAGTGCCTACACGCGCGCGTAGCTCAGTTGGTAGAGCATTCGACTGATACTCGAAAGGTCCTAGGTTCGATCCCTAGCGCGCGCACCAAAGGTGCGAATTTTTAGATAGATTTTATCGAAATTTTATTAGGGTTTTAGGAGGTTTTTTGCTATGTGCTTATGCGGTAGCCGCGACCAGGGATGGTATGGATGAGGCGCTGATTTCCATAGTCACCTATCTTTTTGCGAAGCGAAAGCATGTGCGACTCGATAGTATTGGAGAAAATATTGGTGTTCATGTCCCACACATGCTCGAGTATCATCCCGCGCGAAAGCACCACGCCTTCGTTTTGCATGAGGTAGTGAAGGAGCATAAATTCTTTGCGCGTTAAGTAGACCTGCTTTTCGCCACGTGTCACCGTGCAGGCACGGGTGTTAACCGTGAGGTCGCCTATGCTGTAGACAGGTTTTTCGAGCGTCTTGGGTCGACGCAGTAGCGCCCGTGCGCGAGCCAAAAGCTCGCCCAATACAAAGGGTTTTGGCAGGCAGTCGTCTGCGCCAGCGTTGAGCAGGCGTATAGTGTGAGCGCTGTCATCTTTGTGCGACATGACGATGACCGGGGCCGCAACACCGCCTTCGCGTATTTCTCGGATAACTTCAATGCCATCCTTTTTTGGTACGTTGTCATCAAGAATGATGAGGTCGTATTCGTTTATCTGGGCTAAGTGGCTCCCGTATTCTCCATCCTCTGCAAGGTCGACCGCAAAGTATTCTGCCTCGAGCGATTCTTTCAAAAAGTGAGCAATGTTCTGCTCATCCTCTACTATGAGAATTTTCACCGCTTTATTTTTTACTTATTAAAAGCCCATCGTCGCCTCAGCCCTATAGGACTAGAGTGCAGACATGCTTACTATACAAGACTACCGGTGCGCGTGTGGAAAACTCTTAGCCAAGGGCAATATTCGGCTGGGCACTATCGAAATAAAATGCCGCCGCTGCGGCACAGTTCAGAAGTTTGAGGGAGCTAAGGAATAAGGTATAACAATAGTCTAGTTTGCTGTTCGGGCATGTGGCGGAATTTGGTATACGCGCACGTCTCAGAAGCGTGTTCCGTAAGGATTGGGAGTTCGAGTCTCCCCATGCCCACTCAATATAATTTTTCCCAAAAAGAAAACGCGCCGTGTGATGGCGCGTTGACGAAGTCGTTGAACGGGAGCTTCAGCGTGTTGCGGCGAGCTGTTTGATGACAGCCAGCTGTTGAAGCGCGGCCGTGATGGCCTTGTCGTTCTCGGTGAAGGAGGTCACCTTGAGGTCGGCATCTGGCAACCGGATGTCGGGTTCGATACCCTTGCCGTCCACGAGGACCTCTTTCCCATCCTTGCCGGGACAGGAGAACGTGTACCTCGTGTAGGTGATCCTGAGTTTCCCCGGGATCTGCAGGTTCCATGCGCCGTTACCTTTGCCGTGGGTCTTCTTGCCCATGAGCACCCCGCGCGCCGCCTTGTTCTGGGTCAGCATGCAGACCGCCATCTCCGCCGTAGAGGCAGAGTCCTGGTCGACAAGCACGACGAGCGGTTTGTCCGACAGCTCACCGGGCTTTTCCACTACCATGGAGTCCGTGCCCTGTCGCGTCGTCCTGAACATCACCGGTTCGGCGGTGTTCTTAGCGAACAGCATGCCTAGGGTGTGCGCGGCCCAGATGTATCCGCCGCCGCTGCCTCGCATGTCGACGATGTAGCCGCCGCTTGGCAGAGGTTTCTCGGTGGCAAGCGCTCGAAGCGTGACGCGCAGATCGCTCTCGTAGAAGTTTTTCAGGTTGATGTAGCGTACCTCGCCGATCATTTTGGCCCAGACTTTCGTTTGCACTTTGTCGTACTGCCAGGCCGGCGTGCTCCACCACTCCTTGTAAAGTGCGGACTTGGCGATCTGCACGCCATTGATGTCGGCAAGTTCGGCACGGCCGCCGATGCAGCCTTGGTTGTAGACGTCGAGCCACTCCTGGTGGACGTTCTTGCGCGAGGCGGCATTGTCGAGGACACGGACCAGCACCGGACGGCACCGCTCGGGCAGGGCCGGCATGTGGTGCTCCATAATGATGTTGGCCGCTTCCACTGCGTTCCGCGCCGTCAAGGGCGGGTCCGTTTCGACAGCCTCAGCAGCAAGCAGGGGCATGAACAGCCCGAAGATGGCATAGACGAAGATGCGCGCGATGGTGCACATATCATTTCTCCCTGTGGTTTGAACGAACGTGTTCGAATTATTTCTACACCAAATTTATATAAAGTCAATATAGAGTGTCAGAAGATGAATAAATCTTCATAAAGAATTCACACACAGGGTATTATGGTTACGGCTGAGGTCAACCTCAACAATAGTTTATAAACGTTAGTAATAAAGTATTTGTATGGACAACAACACTCGAATGTGGGTGTGGGGCGCTGTCGTAGTCTTGGTGCTCGTGTTTGGTGCGTGGTGGTATTACTCGTCAAGGTCTCCGTCGGGCATGCAGGCTGTCGACTATGGTGCACCGTCGGCATCATCAACAGACGCACTTGGTTCTACCGGTACTGTGACTGCTGAAGATCGCAGCACTTCTAACGTCGGGAGTGTCGTTGCATCTCTTGGGGGTGAATCTCGTTTTGCGAGCCTGCTTGTAAGTACGGGTGTTTCGGCCTCGCTCACCGGCAAAGGTCCATACACGATCTTTGTCCCAACAGACGCAAGCTTTGGCCTCCTTCCAGCAGGCACCATCAACAATTTGAGCGTTGCGCAATTGAAGCGCCTCGTTCAGTACCACATTGTCTCTGGCAAAATGATTGACGTGAACGCGCAAGTGGCAGGAACTGTGCAGGCTTTGTCGAAGGACATGCTCAACTTCACCAAGAATGTGAACGATGTCAGCGCACGCGTAAACAGCTCGGCAATTGTCCGCGCATACCGCACAAACAACGGTATTGTGTATGTGATAAATCAGGTGCTCTTGCCGCCGACAACGACCCACTAGTTAGAAAAAATATGTGCGAATAACGCGGACGCTATTCAGAGCGTCCGCGTTCGCGTAAGAGCTTCTGGTCAATATTCCAGCCAGTCCCGTCCCACCATTCAAGCGGCTGGAAGTTAGTTTTGTAGAGCGCTTTTTCTCCATACACCGTGCCGAGGTAGTAGTATGCAAGGCCACGTTCTTTGGCCGCGCGAACGCAGTCGAGCATAAGCCACATTCCGAGTGATTGTTTAGCGAGAGTGATGTCGTAGAACGAATACCAATAGTGGCCCATGTTGCCGTCTTCTGCTTCAAGTACGTACGCGACTATTTTTTCGGCATTGCTGTACACAATGACCGATGTAAGGATGCCTGCGTCAAACAGCGCTTCGATGCGGGCGCGGGGCATCGCATTGGCTCCGTGTTTTTGTGCAAAATAGGTGAGCGAGAGAGTCCAAAAATAATCGTCGGGCTTGAATTCTGCAAATGGAATAACTTCTCTGGTGAAAGCGCCATCAAATTTTTTCGCGATGCGGCGGTTCTCGCTGCTCAATTCAAAGTCAGCCAGTATAACCCGGGCACTGCGGCCAGAGTAGAAAATATCTTTGCTATCCTGAGCGCCCGAATATGGCAAGTAGCCTTGTTCGTACACTTCGGCAAGCGGCTCGCCTTCGCGAAGAATCCACTGTGTGTCAGACCGTGCGATATAGATATCAAAATCTTTGGCAGGCAGGGGAATGGTCTTCATGCAGTGGGGAACTTTTGTTCGGCTAATGCAGGGATGCCTTCAATAAGGCCATCGAAACTCCCTGATGTGAGAAGCAAAACGATATCGTCCTCTTTCAATTCTTTTTCCAGAAGTGTAAGAGTTTCTGCCGGGCTCGTGATAGCTACAGTTGTGATACCAGCAGCGCTTACACGCTCGACTATATTGTTTTGTGAAAGTTGTTCGTGGCTGTGGCTTCCTTGGGATGCCGGTTCGTAGATGTAGACACGGTCGGCGCCGGTAAAGACACTGTCGTACCATTCTATTGCGCCGCGATTCCGCCAACTAAACGTGTGCGGTTCGAACACGACAATAAGGCGGCGACCAGCAAAATGGAGCCGTGTTGCTTCAATAGCACTGCGCGCTTTTTCGTAACTTGAGCCAAAACCTTCAAGCACTGGCACGGTAGAATTTTGCGTGAGCAATTCAAGGCGGCGTTTGACGCCCTGGAAACTTGCAACGCCCGCTGCACATTCTTCTGGCGTAAGAAGTTCTTTGCTCAACAGCATGGCCGCCGCACCGACGATATTTTCGATATTATGTGAGCCCAAAAGCTTTGTTGAAAACGCCACTACTTTCTCTTTGTTGCGCATTAGATCAAACATTGTGGTTTCGCCGAACGTAATATTCGCCGGATACCATTCGTTTGTGTCGCTCATACCGTAGAAAATGATGTTCTTCCCATATGCCTCTGCAAGTCTTCGCGCATGTTCTTCGTCACCGTTTGCGACGAGCAAGCCATCTTCCGGGAGTGATGAGAGGAGTTGTTCAAACGGCTTCAGATAATCTGCATGAGTGGGGTAAACATTCACATGGTCATGCGTCGCAGACGTGAGCAAAACGTTTTTGGGGTTGTAATGCAAAAATTTCGGCGTCGGGTCTATGTTGGAGGATGGGTATTCGTCGCCCTCAAGTACGAACACGTCGCTTGAACCTAAGCTTGCGTGTTGTGCGAATCCACGCGTGATCTCGCCAATAAAATAGTTCGGGTCTTTGCCAGTGGATTTGAGGCACCACGAAAGGAGTGCGGTTGTTGTCGATTTACCGTAGCTCCCTACAACGACGATGGTTTCTTTGCTCTGCGTGAGCTCTTCGAGCATGTCGGGGAATGATGCAACACGCACGCCGCTTTCGTAGGCAGCACGAACTTCTTCGTTCGTTTCAGGAACCAGCTTTGCGTTTTTGCCAATGATGATGACGTCAGCATCGGTAGGAATATTTTCTTTTTTATACTCGTGCGCAAAGAATATTCCGGCATCTTCCAAGTAGGTGCTCACGGGCGGATAAAACCCTTCGTCGGAGCCGCTGACCTCCCAGCCTTTTTCGCGCAAGAGCAATGCGACAGCACTCATGCCTTTGCCGGAGATGCCTATAAAATGGGCTTTCATATACGACATGCTAGCATCCACACCGCAAAAGAAAAACCGCTCCTGCCCTGGGTGGGGTGAAGCGGCCGCTGTTAGAGCTGACGGACGAAGGCCGACAGATAACGCATGCGTTCCTGACCCTTGGTGCGGGTCGTTGGAAACTCGTCCGGCAGGTAGGCGTGGTCATCGTAGATGTTGAGCACGCCATGCTGGGCGAAGAGCGCCCCAATCATGACCGGCAGGTCGTATCCGATGAGTCTGCCATCCTGTTCGTAGGCCGCCTTGCCGAAGCGGCCCTGAACGTAGTTGAAGGTCTCCCGGTTCCGCTTGCCCCACTTCGGGTCGTCGAGATTGTCGTAGAAGTTCTCGGGCTTGATGGCCCAGAACACCCACACCTCCACGTCGTCGGCTTCGAAGGGCTCCGAGGTCTTGAGCGTCTGGATGATTGAGTCGACGACGCTTCCGTGTTGCCGGCCGCGCTGCGTGAAGCGCGAGTCGATCCACTTCCGGTCGATAAGGCAGTCTCGCCCTGCGTGGGCGAAGATGCACTTGTCGCGGTATGTTGCAACTATGGTCGGGCAGCCACCAGCGCTGATGATACCAGTGTCGCCTACTTGTTGGAGGAGAGTCCCATCGGCGGGCTTCGCCCTGTTGCGCCACAGGTTGAGTCCATGGCCCAGTGGAATCTTCGTCGTGAGCTCATGGGGAGGGATGAGGATGGCCTTGAACTTGCCCTCGGGGTCCACGGGTGTGGGGGCGAAAACGCGGCGCGCACCCAGTCCCGTGAGCTCGTATTTGAGAGCGTCGCAGAAACCGCGGCGTTTCAGAACGTCTTGGGGGCCGTAGAGGCCCGCCAGTGACAAGTTTTCGTCTTTGCTACCGAAGATGCTGGCAGTGAAGCGGATATTGCCGCTTTTGTTGCCGAGCTCATGACGCACCATGAGCGGGTTGGGTCGAACGAGTGAGTCCATGTGCGAGGTGTCCCGATTTGTGTTCTATATCCACAAATACAATGCTAATTTTTTATCAAAAAGTCAATTGAGCGCTTCATTAAAAACAAGAACACCTCAAGGGGTTCTTGAGGTGGAGGAATTGGGGGGCCGAGGCCCCCCGCTCCGTGTTGCGTCACGTGGCGGCGATGTACTCGCCGTCGCGCCCGCGCTGATCGGTGCCGATCGGCGCCGGGCGATGATGGACGGCCAGCGACAGGCCGTAGTCGTAGGTCGTGTCGACGATGATCGAGTCCAGCGTCTTCAGGCCGTCGAAACGCGCCGTGATCATCGGGCCGACGTAGTGATCCTTGGTGACCGGCTCGTTGATCGCGGCCGACTGCAGCAGCACGTCCTTCGCCTCGAAGTTCGCGGCCTGCTTGGTCGGCTGCTTGGCCCGCGGGGCCTTGCTGATGTAGGTGCCGATGTCGCCGACGCGGATGCCCATCGTCTTGTCGATCGCACCGCCGGCGCCCTCGAAGTTGACGGCCTGGATGGACTCGACGTCCTTGTTGACCAGCAGCGAGACGCCGGCCGACGGGAAGACGATCTCGGTGCCGACGCGGCTCAGGTTGATGCCGTAGCACTGGGAGCCCATCGAGCCCCAGTTGAGCGGCGGCGCGATCTTCTTCGTCGAATCCAGCGCATAGGCCGGACCGCTGCTGACGACGGCGATGGCACCACCCAACAGGGCGGCGCACAAGAGTGCCTTCTTCATGGCTGTGCTCCACGTTTGCTTCCAGCGGGATGCTGGCCGCGGTGAGGTACGCTTTTACACAACGCGAACTAATACAGAGCTTACACCCTGAGCATTTCATATATAAAAAATTGCGCAATAGGGGCTCGTGCATAACTTCCGGGCCTCTGGTATACCTCTTATATGGCACCCTTCGATAGGACTCAGGGCGGGAAGCTTTCGGTCGTCGCGACCCCTATAGGCAATCTCGAGGATATTACCTTGCGTGCACTTCGCATTCTTAAAGAAGCGGACGTCGTTGCATGCGAAGATACGCGCGTCACCAAAAAACTTTTAGCGCATTTTGATATTCATACGCCCACTGCAACCCATGCGCGCGTGATGTCTCTGCTTGAGTCTGGCAAGCATGTAGCGCTTGTATCTGATGCCGGCACTCCTGGAGTATCTGACCCGGGTTTGGAAATTGTTTCTCATGCACGCGATGCAGGACATGCTATAGAAGTAATACCCGGCGCATCAGCACTAGCAGCAGCGCTTTCTGTCGCAGGGCTTCGCGCACCAACCTTTACGTTCTACGGATTCTTGCCAACAAAGAAGGGAAGAGAATCTCTTTTTAAAGAGATTGCAAAGAATGATCGTGCGAGCGTATTTTACGAATCACCGCACCGTATTATCAAAGCCCTCGACTCGCTTCAACGCTCGCTCGGACCAGTGCGCCGCATTGGTCTGTTTAGAGAACTCACGAAGATGTTCGAAGAGCATATTGTCGGGACGCCGTCAGAGGTTTTGGCAGTACTCCAGAGTGACAAAAATAAGCAGCGCGGCGAGTTCGTCGTCGTGGTAGAATAGCCGTATGTCACGCGAAATGACTCTGATAGTGCTCGGCATTCTCACCATGATTATCCCGTATACTGGTTTCCCGAGTCCGTGGCGCACTGGACTGCTCGTGCTTATTGGTGCCGCAGTTGCTGTTGTGGGATTTTTGCAGCGCGGAGAAATGCTGCGTACACCTCGAAAATCTTCTACGGAGCATCACCCATTCCAAGAAAACACGCGTCCTATGGATGATGTGAGAATGAGCGAGCCTGAATTTCACGCAGAGTAGAGCTTTTTCTTATCTGCTCTTCATGTGGTCCTGGTATACTAAGACCAAGGATGCAAGATCGCGACAAGATAACATATTTCGCGCAAACTAATTCCCGCGGCAAAGCAGTGCCGTTTGGTATTAAACGTCGCGACCGCGAGCGCCACATGTACATCATCGGTAAGACAGGCATGGGTAAATCTACCCTGCTCGAAAATATGGCCATTCAAGATGTGCGCAATGGCGAAGGCGTGGCATTCATCGACCCGCACGGTTCGACCGCCGACCGCATTTTGGAATACGTGCCCGAGCATCGCATTAAAGATGTGCTGTACTTCGCGCCGTTCGACATGGAAAACCCCGTGGCGTTCAATGTGATGGAAGACGTGGGCTACGACAAGCGCCACTTGGTGGTGTCAGGCCTCATTTCTGCATTCAAAAAAATCTGGGGACCTGACTCGTGGAGCGCCCGCATGGAATACATTCTTTCCAACACGCTGTTGGCACTTTTGGAATATCCGGGCTCGACGCTTTTGGACGTCAACCGAATGCTGGTCAACAAAAACTTTCGCAAAAAGGTTGTCGACAATATCAGCGACCCGATTGTAAAAGCATTTTGGGCAGAAGAATTTGCAAATTATACCGACCGCTATACACAAGAAGCAACACCGGCAATTCAAAACAAGATCGGCCAGTTCACATCAAACCCTCTCATTCGCAATATTGTGGGTCAGCCGAAATCGTCATTCGACTTGCGCCAGATGATGGACGACAAAAAGATCATCATCATGAACCTTTCCAAGGGCCGCGTGGGTGAAGTAAATGCCAACCTATTGGGCTCGATGCTTGTGACCAAAATATATTTGGCGGCAATGTCGCGCGCCGACGTACATGCAAAGACACTTGCTGAACTCCCGTCATTTTACTTTTACGTTGACGAATTCCAAAACTTCGCAAACGAAAGCTTTTCGGACATTTTGTCTGAAGCCCGCAAATACAAATTGAACCTCATCATCGCGCACCAATACATTGAGCAGATGGAAGAAGAGGTCCGCAATGCAGTGTTTGGCAACGTGGGTACGACTGTTGCATTCCGCGTCGGGCCGTTCGATGCTGAAGTGCTTGAAACAATATTCCAGCCGCAATTTACGCAAGCAGACTTGGTGAATCTCGGCTTCGCGCAGGTGTACCTGACGCTCATGATAGATGGCGTCGGGTCGCCGCCCTTTTCTGCAACGACGCTTTCGCCGTTTGACCTGCCGCCCGAGCGGTTTGTCGAGCAGGTGATAAAAAGTTCGCAGCAGCAGTTTAGTAAACGACGCACAGATGTAGAGCAATTTCTCAAAGATTGGAGCGAGCCTGATTCGATGGTGCAAAAGAAGACAGTTCCTGCTGTTTCGTCAGCTTCAACAACACCAATACCGGTAAAGCCTGCGCAAAGCAATAGCTTAAGGCCTGCGCAGCAACCCTCTGACTCGGCTGGGGCCTCGCAACCGGGTTCTGCTTCGGCCTCCCCGAAGCCTGTGATTGCGCTACAGCATGCGGGTAGCCCAAGGCCGCAGCAGAGCCGGCCTCGTCCCGCGGAAGCGGGATCGAGAGGCTCTGCGCAGGTTCAGTCAACGCATGCATCGCGCGCTTCTGTGCAAACTCCCTCTAGCCACACTCCACGATCTTCAACACAAACCCCACAGAAGCCCCAGCTCGAAGGCGCCATGAGTTTGAAAGAGGCGTTGATGCAGGCCACATCCAAAAAAGAATCTACCTCAGTAGAAAAAGAGACAGAACCAAAACAGGAAGACAGACAGGAACGCCAGGAAAAAGAGAGGAAGAGAGATACACCATCACAATCAACGCTAAAAGAAGCGCTTGGCAAAATAGCCGGGGAGGACAAACCTCGCCAGCCTGGACTGCCTGAAGAGACGCTCCGCAACATGTTGCGGGTCGACGAATCAGGCCATGCGAACCGCTAAGGCCGCCTATATTGTGTGTGCGCTGATGCTGCCGCTGTGTGCGAGCGCCGATGACTCGTTCTTTTTTTCGACAGATGCGCAAACAGTAGCGCCTGGCACTGTGTCGGGCGCTATAACTGTTGCGGCAAATGCTCCTGCGAGCGCGACGACATGCGTGCTTTTGTCGAGTACTTCTTCCACGGGGCAGTTTTCTTCAAGTGCGACAAATTGGAACTCTGTCGTGGCAGTCACGATGAGCAAAAATACTTCGAACCGCTCCATCTTTTACAAAGATTCTACTGCTGGCACGTTTACACTTGTGGCAAAAGTGGCGCCTAAACCCGACACCGTGAGCGCGTCGTGTGCCTTGTGGGCTGATGCTCTTGCTTCTGTTATTGCGACGCTTACACAAACTATAACTATTGGTTCGAGCGTCGCGGGCGGATCTCTAAGTAACGACGATGCAGATTCGTCTCCCGCGCAAACTCAAACCGGAACCCAGCAAGCGCAAACAACGACCATTTCAAACGTTGGCGGCGCGGCCGAAACACTACATGTAGAAATACAAACAGAGCCAGTTGCTACGGCGGGTGCCGGTTCGTTCTTTAGCGCATCGGCGTCTGATTCAAGTGGTGCTAAGGGGAAGGGTGTTCGCTTTTTGTGGAATTTTGGCGACGGAGCTATCCAAGAAGGGCAGACAGTATTTCATGTGTATGCGTACCCAGGCACGTACGTTGTAATGCTCACGGCATCGGTGCCTGGAGACAGCGCGGGCATTGTGCGAACGAGTGTGGAGGCAGCTCCTGCGCGCATCGGCGTGCTTGCGGAATCTGATGGCTCGGTCGTTCTTTCAAATCAGTCGCCGTACGAACTCAATATTGGTTTATGGAGCATCACATCCGGTGCTAATAGTTTTTCTATTCCACAAGACACAATTCTTGTCGGCAATGCGCGCATCCAGTTTGCGCCGTCCGTGATGCATATGAGTGTGGGGGAAGATGTTGTGTTGCGCTATCCAAACAATGCTGTAGTTGCGACCGCCGTGCCTCAATCAGAATCACAATCACCAACACAAACGCTGGTAAAGCCTGCGCAGCAGCCTCTCGACCGCGCAAAGCGCGACGAGGCCGGCTCTGCTTCGGCATCGCCGCAGTCGGCGCAACCAAAAAAGCCATCACCCGATACAAGTTTAGTAGCGGCAGTAGGAGCTTCGCACGCGCCGTGGCCTCTGTGGGCATGGGGGCTAGGGGTTCTTGGAATCGTGCTGATAGGACTTGGCGCTGCATCATATATCGTGCCCCGCGAGCGCCTAGGGTGGCCTTTTAGGCATATGGACAGAAAAGCAGAAACTAGTGGGGAAGATCAGGAGTTTGAAGTAGAATAAGGCTACACACAGGCCTTTTTCTATGCCCGAACAAAAGAAGAAAATACTGATATTTTCCTTGGCCTACTACCCGCATGTTGGCGGTGCTGAAGTGGCAATAAAAGAGATCACTGACCGCCTGCCCAACATCGAGTTCCATATGGTCACCATGCGGTGGAGCCAGGACGAACCGATGGAAGAAATAGTCGGCCGCGTGCACGTGTACCGTGTTGGGAGCGGCGCATCGTATCTTTCGAAGGTTCTATTTATTCCACGTGCAGTACTTCGAGCGCGGACGCTCAGTGTACAACATTTTGATGGGATGTGGGCGATGATGTCGTACATGACGTTTCCCATTGCGCTACTTCGAATACTTTTTGGCGTGCATGTTCCATATATTCTGACCCTCCAAGAAGGGGACCCGTTCGAACATGTCTTTGAGCGCTGGTACATTAAATTCTTCGCGCCACTTTTGTCGTATGGTTTCATGCGCGCCCGTTCAATCACCGCCATTTCAAATTTTTTGGGAACCTGGGCAAAACATGCTGGCTATCAAGGGCCTGTTCATATCATTCCAAATGGTGTAGATCTCGCGCATTTTTCGGTATCGCGCGTGGAGCATGAAGGAATTGTACTTGTGACTGCCTCCCGCCTCGTACATAAAAATGCAGTCGATGATGTAATTCGCGCGCTAGCATTGCTGCCAGAAACAGTGCGTTTCAAAGTTGCAGGAACTGGGCCTGATGAAGTAATGCTCAAAGAGCTTGCGCAAACGGCAGGGGTTGCTAGCCGCGTAGAATTTGTAGGACATATCGACCACAGAGAACTGCCTCAATTTCTGGAGCGGGCTGACATTTTTATTCGTCCGAGCCGATCAGAGGGAATGGGAAATGCATTTATCGAAGCGATGGCTGCAGGACTTCCGATTATCGGTACACACGTTGGGGGCATTCCGGATTTTCTGAAAGATGGCGAGACGGGGTATGTTGCAGAAGTTGATAATCCAAAAAACATTGCGGCGGCAGTTACTCGCGCGCTTCTACATGCAGATGAACGCGCTGCAATTGCTGCACGGGCGAAAGCGCTCGCCGCCCAGTATGATTGGGATATTGTGGCGCGCCGTATGAACGAGGAGGCCTTTGCCGCTCTGTCTTAAAGGCGATACGATTTATTCATGCGAATTCTCTTAGCTACAGGCCTCTATCCCCCCGATGTCGGAGGGCCGGCGACATATGCAAAGCTGTTTGAAGAACATCTGCCTTCACGAGGGATTAGAGTAGATGTACTCCCGTTTGGCGCTGTGCGGCATTTGCCCAGGTTCCTGCGGCATACGGTGTACTTCCTGTGGCTGTGCTGGCTTGCGCGCCCGGCGGACGCCCTATTTGCGCAAGATACTGTATCAGTCGGCCTTCCTGCTGCACTTGCAGCGTTCCTGCTACGAAAGAGATTCGTTGTTCGCGTGCCCGGAGACTATGCATGGGAACAGGCGCGCCAGCGATGGGGTATCACCGACACCATAGATGTGTTTCAAACACGGCGATACAGACTCCGCACCGAGGCGGTGCGCCGCGTACAACGCTTTGTCGTAAGACGCGCCGATCGCGTTATCGTGCCGAGCATCTATTTTCGGACGGTGGTCCTGACCTGGGGTGTTTTGTCGGAACGCCTTGTTGTCATCTATAACGGCATAGGAGAGGAAGAATCCCGAAGACCTAGGGGACCTATAGCACATCCCTGTATGGTGTCGATTGGACGTCTCGTGCCCTGGAAAGGGTTCGGCCTTTTGATGCGCGTGCTGACGCGTATGCCAGCATGGCACTTAGTCATCGTGGGGGACGGCCCGGAACGGGCGTCGCTTGAAGCATTGGCACAGACGGAGGGCGTGCGCGAGCGCGTAACATTTACAGGAGAAATCCCTCGCGCAGAGGTGCTTGGCTGGTGCGAGGCCACAGACGCCTTCGTGCTCAATTCCTCGTTCGAGAGTTTTTCTTTTCAGATCGCCGAAGCGATGACCGTGGGAGCCTCGATTATCGCCACGAATATTGGAAGTATTCCGGAATTGATTGAGAACGGAAAAGAAGGCATCCTCCTTGCGCCTAATGACGAAGCGGGGTTCCTCGCCGCCCTTGAGAGCGTCTATGCTGACAAGGACGCGTGGCGTATGCGCCGCGCCGCAGCACGGGAGAAATCGAAATATTTTTCTATAGACCGCACGCTTGACAGCGTCTCCGCACTTCTTACAGCTTTATGAAAGTACTCACGATAACCGGCGATAAACGTTTTGGTCCGGGCAACGCACGTTTTGAATTGCAGCGAGAAGCTGTTGATGAGTTGCAGGTCGTGTATTGGGGCAAAGGAGCGGCGCGCATTCCCGACGCGCGGAGATTTGACGTTGTCACAGTGCAAGACCCGTTTTGGCGCGGACTTGCAGCCTTGCGTGCCGCACGCAAGGCGAAGGTGCGATTCTCTGCGCAACTCCATGCAGATCTCGCCAATCAGTCGTTTATCAAACGGATGATCGCGGGATACGTACTTCGTCGCGCAGATTCTGTGCGGGTCGTATCGAACAAACTAAAGACACAAGCCGAACTTTTGGGTGTCCCTGATGTCCACGTGCTTCCAATATTCGTCGAACTAGAAAAATTCAGATCTGTGCATCGGATTTCGCACGAAGGCAAAACTGTGCTTTGGATCGGGCGCTTTGAGCATGAAAAGAATCCACGTGCCGCGCTTAGTATTTTTAAAGAGGTAGCTCGTACTATACCTGATGTGCGGTTAATCATGCTCGGCGATGGTCGCATGAAAGAAGAGCTTGAACGAGGGGCGGTGGGAGTACATGTAGAGTTCCCAGGCTGGGTCGACCCGCTCCCATATCTTGAAAAGGCTGACGCAGTACTTTGCACATCATGGCAGGAAAGTTTTGGGGCAAGTATTATTGAAGCCTTGGCTGCAGGCGTGCCTGTTGTGGCCCCCGACGTCGGCATTGCACGCCAGGCGGGAGCGGTAGTGGTGCCACATATAGAGCTTGCTCATGCCTTGAAAGACGTGTTTGCAGAAGGTACGAAAGGGGAGTTGAAACTTACGATGCCAACACGCGAAGAATGGAAACGCCAATGGCGAGATACGCTCTAAAAACATGAAACTTCTCATCATTACACAAGCTATAGATTTAGATGACCCGACGCTGAGCGTATACCATTCGTGGGTCGAGACTATTGCTGCGCATGCAGAACAGGCGACTGTGCTATGTCTCAAAAAAGGAAGAAATACATTCCCGCAAAATATAGAAGTCGTATCGCTTGGTAAAGAGTCCAAGCCATCGCGGCTTTCGTATGCATGGAAGTTTTTTGCGCGCATATGGCAGAAACGAAATGAATATGATGCAGTGTTCGTGCATATGAATCAGGAATATGTGCTCTTGGGCGGATGGCTGTGGAAGCTTTTAGGCAAGCGCGTATACCTCTGGCGGAACCATTATGCCGGCTCACTCCTTACAGATATCGCTGCATGGTTTTGCAAAAAAGTTTTTTACACTTCGAATAGTTCCTATACAGCAAAGTTTAGCAATGCGGTGTGTATGCCTGTGGGCGTTCCGCTCGAAAAATTTATTCGTATGCCCGCTATAGAGCGAAAGGCTCGCTCCATTCTTTCACTCGGCAGAATTTCACCTTCAAAAAATATTCACCTGCTTATCGAGGCTTTCGACATTTTGAAAAAAGAGAAAGTTGAGTTTACTGCATCGATCTATGGTAGTGTGCTTCCTGCTGACGCAGAGTACGAAAAAAAGCTGTATGCTCGCGTGCAGGAATTAGGGCTAGTCGAATATGTATCGTTTTTTTCAGGCATCGCAAACGACAAAGCGCCGGAGATCTATAACGCGCATGAAATATTTGTAAATGTGAGTCCTCAAGGAATGTTCGACAAGACGATACTGGAAGCAGCAGCATGCGAGTGCATAGTTGTCACCGCCAATAAGGACGCGGCCGGTTACCTTGAGCAGCCGCTCGTTATTCAATCGTATGGGCCTGCAGAAATTGCAAAAAAACTTTCACATGCTCTGGAAATGGATGCGGATACGAGGACAAAAAATATCAAACAGGAACGTGTGTTCGCGTCATATCATTCGCTCAATAATCTGGCGAGACGCTTTGTGCGCGAGATGAATCCTACTCTGGCATGAAACTGCTTTACTTGTATTCAGCATATAGGGGTGACAAACTTGAGCGTGTTGCCCGAGGGGAATTAAGTGACAATCAATTTTATGGTCTCCTCCGCCTTCGGAAGTATGGAATAAACACAGCGTACGTAGAGCTGGAACACTACATGCCGCGCGCCGTCGCTTCGTGGCTGAGGCACCATATATTACGCGTGTACCTTTCTCACCTGCCGCTGTTCCCTGCTTTTTTCTCGAATGATGTAGTCTTTCATGTGAATTCGTTTTCATCCCAGTTATTATGGATACTATTTGGCGTTACAAAGCCAAAGTGGGTGCTGTACGACTATAGCCTCACCGGGTTTTTAGGTGATCTCGCAACGTGGCGGCAGAAACTCCTTTCGTTTATCATTCGACATAGTTCCGGGATAGTGACGATAAGTGAAGAAGAAAAAAACCGCCTGGAACTGCGATTTCCGATGTTGCGGGGAAAGATAGAGTATATACCGTACGGAACTGATACGGAGTATTTTAGGCCTCGAGATGTTCAAGAAAAAAATCAAATTCTAAGCGTGGGGTTGGATCCGGGACGGGACTATCCCACATTGTTTGCCGCCCTAGAAGGCTTGCCGGTACGCCTTTTGGTCACAAGATCTCACAGAGTGAAACGTTTTCCCCGCGCGCTGCCTTCCAATGTCGAAGTCCGTCGGCTTTCCGAAGAGGAATTGTTGGATGAGTATGCTGCCTCAAAGATAGTGGTACTGCCTTTGAACACTGCCGGAGGGACTAATGACTCCATGGGTATTTCAACGCTTGTGGAGGCGATGGCAATGGGAAAGGCGGTTATCGCGAGCAAGACGTTTGCCATGGAGTCATACATACGCAGCGGGGAAACAGGTATACTGGTAGCTCAAAAGAGCGTGCCCGAATTGCGTTCAGCAATCAGGCGCCTTCTCGAGGATGATGAGTTGCGTGCGCGTCTGGGCGCCCAGGCCCGGGCATATGCAGTTGAACAATGTGATGCGGAACATGTGGCAAGGCGCATGGCGGTGTTTTTCAACCGTTACAAGCCAACCCCTAAACACTTATGATTCCTTCACTGCTTAGGATTGAGGAAGAGCGAATTCTTTCGGAACAAGTGCTAAATGGGTCGGTGCTTGATTTGGGTGGGGAGAGAGGTTCGCATTATCAGAGGCTTTTGGGGGGAGACCACACCTTCTATACTGTTAACGTGAGCAAACAAGCGTGCCCAGACCTTCTTCATGACCTTGAGCTTCCTTTGCCTTTGAATGATGCTTCGTATGACCACGCGCTTTTGATGAATGTGCTCGAACACATATTTGGGTACCATGCTTTTTTGAAGGAGGCGTGTAGGGTGGTTCGTCCTGGAGGGACTCTTACCATTCTCGTCCCGTTTCTATTCCCGTATCACCCCTCGCCCCAGGATTTCCATAGATTCAGCGCTACGGCGCTTGAACGAGAACTTACGCTTGTCGGCTGCACAGAGATAAAAGTAGAGGCACTGGGAAGCGGTGTATTTGCTGCTCGGCTCCTTATGATAGATCGTCTGCTGCCGATTCCATTGCGGTACTTCAATTACACGATCAGCCGTCACGTCGTCCGGCTGCTCGATATGTCTTTTGCTGCATTAAGTAGGGCCTCATCCAAGCGTTACCAAAGGAGCGATTATGCGCTAGGCTATATAGTGACCGCGACAGTCGCCCGCGTATGACGTTAAAATCATCAGTAAAAAAGATGACTCCGAAGCGTGTGTGGAACTTTCTGCGGCACTACCAGGCTATTGTTAAAGACAGGATTATGAACGGCGGTTCCGCGCTCTGTCATATTCCGTATTGCGGGTATGATTTGTGGTACGGGGCGGGCGATATCCTTATCAAAAAAATCCGGCCGTCCCGGATTTTTGAAGAGAAAATGTGCAAGGCCATTACCTCCGAACTTCCTCCGTCAGGCGCTGTCTTTCTTGATGTCGGGGCGAATATTGGCCTCATAAGCTTGTATGTCGCTTCACATGCACCAGGCACGTGCATATATGCGTTCGAACCAGGACCTCAACAACATCGGTATTTTGCTATGACGATACAGAAGAATGCATTGTCGCACAGAATCACGCTCTCTCCGCAGGCGCTTGGCAATAAAGAAGGGATGGTTCAATTCATAACCCATTTCTCGCCGGATTCTTCAGGCGACGGATTTTTCGATACCGGCAGGGCAGGCGAACCTATTCCCGTCGATGTCCAAATGATCACGTTTGACCTGTGGTGGAAGCGTGCCGGCAAGCCACGTGTTGATGTGATGAAGCTCGACACCGAAGGGTCGGAGTTGTGGATACTTGAAGGCGCTACGGAATTCTTAGAGAACGTCCGCCCCGTTTTGTTTTTGGAAATAGAGCCAAAGAATCTTGTGGTGTACCCGCATACGCGTGATGATATTCTTGTTTGGCTCCAACAGCATAAGTACAGTCTTTTTACATTAGGAGGGGAAGAATGCACGCGCGAAAACTTCGCTTCGTTCATTGGGCGATATGATACGTATGTTGCTCGGCCTGAACGATAAATTCCTTTCCTAAGGAAATGAATATTCGTGAATACGGTCACAGTACTGTCCTATTTGAGGATACGCTCGATTGCGGCATCCGATACCGGCGCACGCAATATCCAAATCTGTTGCACAGGAGACGTGGGGCATGCACAAGCTTTTTAAATTTTTCAATCACCGTGCTATTATAGTCCAACCATGAAGCTCGTCTATGTGACGGCAAAGACATATCCGGCTTCCACCGCTGACCATTTTTTTGTCGAGAAAATGGCGGACGCGTTCGCTCGTTTGCTGCCGGGCGCCTTTACGCTTGTGGTGGCGGAGGCTGCGGAAAACGCGCTTGCCGGTATTCCTCACGAAAACGTACATCTGCGCGTGCGGCGTGGCGTGCGACTACAGTACTTCTTTAAGCTGCCCGGCCTCATACGCACATACGGGGCGGGCAAGGACACGGTGTACTTTGCGAACGACCCCAACCTCCTCGTGCTCCTTATGTTTTGGCGGCGGGTGCTGGGCGCGTCGTTCCGCATCGCGTCGGATTGGCATATGCTTTTTGGCGACTGGCGCGACAGGGCGGTGGCAGAGGGAAGCGACTGCTTGGTTGCGACGACGCGCCATCTCAAGAACCAGCTTGTCGCCGCAACCGGCGTCGATGCTGGACGCGTCGTCGTAGCCTACGGAGGGGTGGACCTTGCCCCCTATAGTGCGTCAAAAAATACAACTGCACTGCGGCAGGAATTGGGGCTTCCGGAGGGCTTTTTGGTCGGGTACGTGGGCCTCTACAAGACCCTTGGCATGAGCAAAGGGCTCGAAGTCATGATCAAAGCCCTGCGCCATAGCGATGATCGAACGATGAAGATGGTGTTCGTAGGCGGGCGGGCGGGGGAGATAGAGGAGTATCGCGCGTATGCAGAGAAAGAGGGCGTGGAAGACCGGTGCATATTTGTGCCTCTCGTGCCCACAGAGCATGTTCCTGCCTACGAGCAGGCTGTGGATGCGCTCGCGATTCCGTACCCCGACCAGCCGCATTTCCGCGACTACGGCTTCCCCATGAAGGCATACGAATATATGGCGAGCGGGAAGCCGATCATCTATTCTGATCTGCCCGTCATGCGCGAGGTGCTGCAGGACTGCGCAACCGCGTTCGTGCCCGACGACGCGAGAGCGCTCGCGCATGCTATCGAGCGTGTGCGTAAAGAGCGCGCGCATGCCGAGGCGCTCGCGCACGCGGCGCGCTCGAAAGCCGAGGCTTCTACCTGGGACGCGCGGGCCAAGACTATCCTGGCCGCGCTAGCAGCCCTTTAATAAAAAACTTCGCGCTGTCGAGGTATCGTTCACGCCTGCCTGCAAGATGAGAAAGAGGAGAGCGTATGAACATGCGCCATGTCATAAGCCCGCTGCCCGCATTCGCTCCGCAGATGGTCCGCCAGCGCCGGTATACCACGCGCCCAAGCGAAAGCTGGCTGTATACGCGCGATGTTTTGTTGGCATTTAGAATCGTAGTAAGCCATGCTTCCGCATCCCGCACGAAGTTTTCTCCGCCTTTGATGCCGTTATGGATTTCCATATGTTCCGCGCTCGCATCGATCCCGAGCCAAGCGAGCTGCGCATTTCGTATGCCGGACGCTGTTTCTTTTTGCGCTTTGCTATGAGCGGCGCTTACGCTTGCCACATGCCGCCTGTAGAGAAGAGACACGAGAGGAAGGTTCGCGAGCTTGTATCCGGCATGGACCAAAGATACCCATAGCCCGTAGTCTTCCGCATGAGCATGCGCCGGGTCGTATTCGAGCCCCGCTTCCTTGAGCAAAGACTTTCTGAGCATGACAGTAGGGTGGGCGAGGGACGTAGTGAATAGGAGCGAAGCTTTGATATCCTCCGGGTCCAAGAAATATTCGTAGGCAGCAGCTCTCTCTCCGAGCGTCTTGACCCACGTGCCGCATACCGCGATGTCCCGGTGTTTGTCCAAATATGCCACCTGTTCGGCCAGCCTCTGCGGAAGGCTTATGTCGTCGCAGTCCATGCGAGCCACATATCCGCCCCGGGCCAGGCTGATGCCTCGGTTCAAGCTGTATACCAGGCCTCGATTCATTCCGTTTCGCTCCAGTCGGATCCGAGGATCAGTATAGGATCGTATTATTTCCACGCTTTCGTCGGTCGAGCCGTCGTCCACTATCAGGAATTCGAAGTCCGCATAGGTCTGGGCTAGAATGCTGTCCATGGCATCACGCAGATACCGCGCACCATTGTACACGGGCATAAGTACGGTCACGCGAGGGGGGGCTAGAGTCGTATCCATGATGGGGGTATGAGGTCGCTCTCATCGCGTCCGTCCACGAACCAGTGCTCTGGCGTGACCACTATTTTTTCGCGGCGTGGGTTGAGCCATGCGCCCCACCAGGAAAATGAGCTGTTCGCGGTTATGTGGTGCGCGCATGCGCTCATGAGCACAAGCTCCTCATAGTCGACAAATCCGCGCCCCGACATGTAGAGTGTTGGAAAAGGGAGGGTCAGGTTTTCTTTCACCCATGCCACATCGTCCGAAAATATGATGACGCGGAGGTCCTTATTTTTTTCTGCGATTATCTGCAGCGCGTTCAGGTAATATGCTGGAGTCAGCTGGGCGTATATGCCCTGGTGCTTGGGGGCGAGATAGTCGGTTCTGCGAACGTGAAGCGATACGGCAGAATTCCCGTGCCCCAACTCGGCTAACGCTTCCTTGAACGCGCCGTTGCCGGGATCTTTGAGCGCGAACTCCCTGCGAATAACAGATTCTATATCTTTGAAATACCGCTCGCTTTGCCAGTAGCCCTCCAGATACGTATCAGGGCCAGCCTCTGGCACTCGTGAATCGAACGAGAATCCCTTTTCGACAAGGCGGTCGGCGCGCGCAGGTTCTTTGTGTGACGCTATGCGCGCAGAAATGCTGAACTTGCCGAGCGTATATGCCCGCAATTCCTGCCGTCCGTAAAACTCGATGTCGAGCACAAGGTCCGTGTTATGCCGCTCGCTTAATGCGCGCCCAGCTGCGTACTGAAACAGCTGGTTCCCGAGCCCGCCTTGTAGTTTAGTAGTGATCATTCTTGTGGGTGTTTACCGCTTTCTAAACCAAAAGCAACCGCATCCGTAGTTTTGCGCGTCGCTCTGTGCCTGGCTCGCATTCTCTACAATGCCCTGGCTGATGTCGTCCGGAAGGAGAGAAAATTCGACTAGTTCCAGGCCGTTAAAGTATTCCATGATCTGCCGGTATGAGTAGATCCGATGAGCATTAAAGCGTACGCGCGGCTTTCCTACGGGCGTTACAAACAAAAGGTTGCCTCCTGGCGCGAGTACGCGTATAAGCTCGGCTATTGCTGTGCGGTCTCCGTTTGGGTCCAGAGGGTCGCCGTACCGGCCAAGCCCGATATGTTCGATGGTGTGCATGCACGAAAGCGATGCAATGCTCCCGTCTTGAAATGGCAGTGCTGTGAGGTCCGCATGTAGTGATTCAAAATTGGAAAGCTTGAGTGGCGCGGGGCGATAGTCGTAAAACCGCACGGGTATAAAAGCGGAAAGTATGGAGGAAAAAGTCAGCGTCGAAGAAATATCAATATGAAGGGAGGGGTTGGTCCTGTGCAGCACACGCGCAGCCCAGGCCGGGTGATATATGTAGTGAGCGTCAAACGGTGTGGTTGAGGTATTGTCGAACAATTCCGGACGGCGATCGTCCCACAGCGGCTCGCCGCGCCCCTGTGCCTGTGAGAGTGTCTTGAACGTCGAAAAGTCCTTCCTGTACGCTCGCATCAGCCGCTGTGCGCGTAGCCAGTGGACAAGAGAGCGAGGCATTGCGCGCCGCAGTATGTTGCGCGCTATGGTGTAACCCGGCATACGGGATGTGCGGGACGTTTTGTACCCAGTCCTCCCTGGCGTGTGGGATGCAAGGCGTATGGGTCGCACGGGAAGGGTCTCGAACCATGTTCGTGATCCTTCTTCACTTCGTATGTATGCAGCGTCGTCTGTATCAAGAAGATCAAGGAACGGCTCCAGCATCTTTGTTGCCGTGAGTGAACTTCTCTCCAGTTCCTTCGATTCTCTGTCAAATAAGGAATTGACGCCATAGCGATGCAGATAGTACGAATGAGGAGGCACGACCATGCGCGCTCCGTGAGCCAGCTGTTTCAAAGTAAAGCCCCATGCTTCGTGCAAGCCTTTGCCATATTCCCAATACCCGCCGACCTTCTCCCAGCTTGCTTTGGTATAGAGGAAGTTGCCGCCGGGCCCGGGGTTAATATGGCTTGCAAGAAGGTCGGCGAGCGTGAGCGTGTCGTATGGGTAGATCCATTTGTGAGTGACTTTTTTATCACTGCCTTTGAAGTAATGGTATTCGCTAAATGCAGCAACGTCGGCATTCTTTTCTGTGAGAACAGTTTTAAGCTTTGCTACGCTGCCGGGCGCGAGTATATTGTCGGCATCAAGGTTAAAAATAAGTCCGTTGCGTGCGGCATGTATGCCAACATTACGTGTCGCGGGGCAGCCTTTGTTTTGCTCATTAGTGAGAACCATAAGATCTGGGTGAGCTATGCGCAGTCCTTCAATGACTTTTGGTGTAGTGTCGGTCGAGGCGTCATCGATCACTATCACCTCGTCGCCGTCTTCGAAATTGCCGTTGTAGATAGACTCGACAGCCTCTGCGAGCGTATCTGCGCAGTTGTATGCGGGTATGACGAAACTTATGTGTCGCGTGTCATCCATTCTTTGTAAATACTGCAATCATACTGTGACCAACGATATGGGGGGCAAGGGCGGAGGCGGCGGTGTAGCCGAAGCGGCCGGCAAGCTTGGCTACGAGGCCGTGGGGGAGCGGTAGCTTGTCCGCTACTTTTGTTCCTATAGCGGCGCTGGCAATCTTGCTCGCGAATCCAGCGTGGTATTCCTGCAGAGGCTCCAGATACAAACCTTCAATAGTCATATTGAAATATCTCTGGAGCGCGATAAGGGAATTGGGGTCCCATAGCCCCATGTGGTGAGGCGGGGCGTTAAGGGTATCAGGGCCGCCTGAAGAGAGTACGAGGCTATCGTTGTTGGGGACGCTCACTATCATGCGCCCGCCTGGCTTGAGTACCGCGAGCGATGCTTCAAGGTACTCGCGCACATGCGGCACATGCTCGAGCACCTGGAACGAGCACACGACATCGTACATGCCCTTCTTACTCGCAGAAAACCCCTCTATAGAGTCGGGATGAACAGTAAGCCCGGCAGCGCGGCATTCCTCAAGCGCCTTGGTGTTCATCTCGAGCCCTTCAACATGCACGCCGCGCTCCCGCAGTTTTTTAAGGAAGCTGCCCCGAGCGCACCCAATCTCCAACACCGACTCATCTTTTTGTATCAACCCGTCCGCGACGCCATGCTCCCACTTCCAGTCCATGTAGTACCAGGGGAACTTTTCGACCTCCTGGTAGAACGCGTCGTCGCCCGCTAGGGTAAGCGGGTGGTAAAAGCGGTAGCCTGTGTCCCTGCATGTATAGACGCTCACTGCTTCTATGCCCGCAAAAAAATGGGAAACATCCATGCCGAGCTCTTTCTGGTACGCGTCTATGATCTCGCGCGAAGGAATCTCGCGTTCCAGCGTCGTATTGTCCGAACCTGTGATAGGGCTTTGGATTGGCACTGCCTTATCTTACAACACTCTTAATTTTCGTTTTCACCCCCACGGGTATGGTGCGCAGGAATTTCTGCAGCAGGTATGCATACAGCGTGCCACCGAACATGGTGCGGTAGGTGTACCAATCGGCGCGCGCGTTCCTCTGGATGCGTGCCGGGTGTACCAGCGGAAAGGGCATAGGCGCGACCGGAAGCCGAAGGAAGGGGCTGTCACCCTCTGTGTGCGTGGCACCCGGCCCATCACCGATATTGGTTATCAAGTTTACATTGGGCAAAATTGCCAACCCCCCCATGCGCTCGACTGACTTGAGCCACTGCTTGTCCCAAATGTGGCGGCGTAATTCTGGAGGAAGCATTTCGAAATCATTGTGCTTCCACGCGCGCCTCCATGTTGCCCACCCCCAGTTATGCGTATAGCGCGAGAAATAATATGATGCATTGCCGCGTTTCCTGCCCATTTGGAAGTTGTCGCCGCTAATGTGCATCACGCTGGGGTCATCCTTGTAGTATTCCAGCAGTTCTTGGCAAAACCGGAAGAATGACTGGTCTGGTACGCAGTCATCATCGAAAATGATGCCTTCTTCTACGTGCTCGAACATCCAATTAATCGCGCGCGTCGTGCCTACGCCACAACCGAGGTTCTTTTCCTGAAAGAGGGTGTGCACCTCGCATTCCCAATCCACCTGTGCAGCGATTTGCTTAGTTTTATTACAACGTTCTATATCATCCAGTCGTCCCTCGCGCGGCCCGTCTACTGCCAGGAAAAATTGCCGAGGTTTTGCCTTTCGTATCTCATCGAACACATTTTGAGCCGTTTCGAAACGAGTAAACCCTACGAGCAATATTGGAGTAGTGAGCTGAAATTTCTGCATGTTCAATCCTTGCGTATCTGGTTCGCTATCTCCTGTGCAGCAATAACGGAGTTGATTATTTTGCCTCCTAATACCGACCATATCCCAAAGCCATGGTATGAAACATCCGACGGGCGTCCATCGTCCCTCTCGCGTCCTGCGTTGACCGCCCGTAGGGTATAGCGGACCTCCTGTATGGTAGCGTGAGACAGAATGGGAAACCACGCGCGGCTCTTTTTGAGAGTTTGAGCCACATTCCGTTTCCGTATCTTTCTGCTGACATTAGGAAGCCCTGTACGGGGTACGTACCGTTCCAATATCGACTCGCGGATGTGTACGAGAGTAAACAAGCCGTCTGTGGAGGTTGGTACAAGATTGGTAAACGGACCGTCCATCACTGCAAGCGAGATTCGGGGCAGCGGCAACTGTACGATAAGGGCTTCCACCAGATCGATACGTATTGGCTTGATCGGGAAGTTGAACCAGTGAGCCAGCTGGTTGTATTGAGCATAGGTTGCATTGATCACATAATCAAAAGGTTCTTTATAGACCCCCTTCCTGCTTTTTAACGAGAGTTCCTTAGCACCATTTTTTTTGATCCGGCCGCCTTGTACTGCGGTCGAGAGTCGTATCTCGATAGAATTCCGGCCTAAGAGCTTTTTGGTTATGTCTACTAGTATGTCGTAATTATATATCGGCTCAAGGGTCTTTAAAGAAAGCGATACTTTGTTTCTATTGAGGAACTCAGGGTCTGGGAATTCTTTCGTGAATGCGAGCCCATGTGCTCGACAAAAATCAAGGTACTCTCGGGGAGTTACACGAGAGCCTGATTTCGCAATCGCATAGTATGTAGGAAAGTTGCGTATGATAGCTTTTTCGTACCTGGTCTCAAATGTGGGAAGCGCAACCGCAATATCGCGCACCGTCTCACTGCTGCGCGGATAGTGGTATCCCCAATGGTGGCGGTACTGGTTGACGAATGAGGCCTCCTGCAAGATGTCCTCATTCCTTTCTATAAGTACGACATCGCAGAATTTCGCCAGCTCAATAGCGCAGTTCGTGCCGAATATGCCGGCTCCAATGATGGCAACGCGAGGACGTTTTTTGTTTGAAGATGTCGGTACTGCTTGTTCCTTGAGTTCGAGTATACCGACACCGTCTGCGGCGGTAGGATAGGAAACTTTTTTACCTCGTATCACGTCAAGAAACCGCACGATCTCTTCTGTTAGAGGATCATTAGCAGTGTGCGGAATCCGGATGTTTTTTGTGATATTTTTGAATCGATCTTTGATCTCAATTGTTCTTCCCATAAAGTCGGCATGGATCTCTTTGGTGTCGAACGTGTAGGTGAGAGTCCGCCGCTTGGCCTCGCCCTCCCAACCCATGTTCACTGTGGCATGTATCGTAGGCGCGTACTGTATCTCAAGCGTCGAGGTGCGGGCATGTGGGACATGCGTAACGAGAGTTGGAGCGCCAAGCCTGCTGACGAAGCGAATACTGTCGAGGGGATGAGACATTTCAAGCACCGGGTCCCGCCCGTCATCGTGCGTGCGAGGGTTGATAAATTCTCCGCGTATGTGTACGTTCCCTCGCGGGAAAGGGGAGAGTAATTTTTTGAGCTTTATGAGCATCGGGTCAAATCGGAAGATATATCCGACCATAAGGACACGTTTGTATTTTTTCGCGCATGCTTCCATGGCTCGGGCATCCGCAAGGTTCGTTGCAAGCGGTTTTTCGATCAATACATCAGCATATTGCAGACATCGCAGGGCAAGTTCCGCATGTGTTTCCGGAGGAGTCACAATGTCGACCGCATCTGTGTGCGCGAGCACTGCGTCGCTCAGTTCAGTCCACACCTGCACGCCGTATGTTTTTTGTATCCTGTCGCGGGTAGCAGATGAAGCGACCACAACGCCAAGCAAAGAGAGCAGGCCTTCTTTTTGAAGGGCTAGTAACTTTTGCAAATGTATTTCTCCAAATCGGCCTGCGCCGATGAGAAGTATGTTTGGGATACGTCGCTGCCTTTGTAGCGTCATGATATGCGCTTTTTTTGTCTGATATTTTCTATCAGACCTTTCAGTCCCTCTTCGAGTCGTATGCGCGGCGCCCATCCGGGCGGGCGGCCTTTGATAGTAGCGTATGCCCGGTCCACACCCCGCATTGTGCCTGGCACCACGCGCGCGCTGGCATGGAAGGCAATGATGTCGGCTACTTCGCGTATCGTTATCCATTCAAACGTAGTCAGGTCGTAGACAGCGCCATGGAGCTTCTGCTCCAAGATGAGGTGCAGCGCTTCGCATACGTCGAGCACATGCGTGAACTGCCGCCGCTCTTCGCCCGTCGTCATCATGGCAATGGTCTTTTTATACACGGCCTGGTGCACGAAGTCGCTTATGACGTGGCTTTTTTCGTCGAGCGTTTCCTGCGACCCATAGATATTCCACAAGCGGACGCATGCACCGTCTATCTGCGCGGTCCACAGTTCGCCGACCTTTTTGAGCGCGCCGTAAATGGTGTCGGTCTCGTCGGCGAGCTGGCTTGAGACAAATACGAAGGGTGTCTCGTGCTTCTGCAACTGCTTCATGACATTTTGCAGCAGGTCGATGTTCCAGTTGAGCTGCTGGAGCTGGGTGTCGTGGCGGTAGAGGTACTTGGAGCCTCCTACCTCCCACGCAAGAAAATATACCCGGTCGAATTTTTCCAGGTGCAAGTTCGCCGTGCGAGCATCTTCTTTTTTGGACCGTTTGATGTCAAAACGCGTTACGGACTCGCCTTTGCCTTCCAAAAAACTGCACAACGTGCTGCCGAGGAATCCTTCTGACCCGATGACGAGGTTGCGCAAGGTCTTGGGAGTTTTTTTGTTCGGTGCCGTCGTGCGTTTCATTGTGTGGGTTCTAGCTTAAGGGTCCGTATAAATGCCCGTGCGAAATTCTTAGGAAGGAATGTAGCATATTTTTCGCTCTGCATATAGCGCTCTGCCGCGTCGAGGTACTGTTGGTAACGCTCCTTCGTCACGCTCACCAGGAATTCGGCTAGTTCGCGGTCGGATGCGAACGCCCGCCTGTCAACGAAGGCGTCAGGGTCAATATATTCCTCTATGTTGGAAGCGCCCCAGTAGACCGGCACGGAACGGGCATGGAACGAGGTAAATATTTTGTCGCACACGTACCCTTTCGCATCGGACGTGTTTTCGTAGCACAGGTTGAATTTGTACCGGGCGAGTATGTCCAGTTTGTTGCCCGCATGGCCGCGGTATGTCGAGTAGTGCTGTACGAGGAAGGGAAATAGTTTTTGCAGGAAGGTCACGGGCTTGTTCCACCGGAGCCCATAGAGGTCGAAGTCACGGGGATAGTGTTTGTCAAAGTACGCGCTTGTTGTTCGGCGGGCAGAGTACCGCTCGTTCTTGTACGAAGAATATTTGTTTATGGAAATATTCACGAGCAGCTTTTTCTCTTCAAACGGCATCGGTTCCGCGCGCACGTCATTGCCTTCCATAGGAATAACAAACCGCTCAAAGGGCGGGGTTCCGATGAGATCGTCATCCCAGGTCAGTATGTGGTCGAACATCTTCCATATCTTCGGATCAAAGTTAGACGCCAGCACGGTCCTGGGCTCCCACAGCACGAGCACCATTCTTTCGCGGAGCCCTGCGGCCAGCGCCTCGTCGTAGAGCGGGCGAGAAGGGTAAGGAGTCGCCACGTTTCTGCCAAGCAGTTTGTACAGGCGGCGCGAAAGCCTCTTGGAGAGCGGCATAGGAAAGACGAGGCTATCGGCGTTGAAAAATATGATTCCCTCGCAGTCAGAAAGGCTGTGGTCGTCGGCGCTCATGAGGTCGTATCCGAGCTCCGCGAACTGTTTCTTCATCTCTATCCAGCCCGCGTTGAGCCGGTTGAGGTCGAGCGTTTCGAATATTTTATTGTGCGCGAATACGGGGCTTGACTGCTGAACAAATATTTTTCTCATACAGGCTCTACAGGTTATTCGTGCGCGGCAGTATGCGTAGTTTCATACTCAAGCAATACTCCCACGGGACCGGCGGTGTTGTCCTTCATGATGGATGTTTTTGGATTTTCTCCATCGGTGATCTGAAAATCAATTTCTTTTACTTTGTCGATCACTGCGAACCCGGGCTGGTCAATGGCAACGGCGGCGCTGAAATGCCCGACGTTAAGTACGAAAGGCGGAATCGTGATCTTTGTGGTGTAGCGTCCCGGCGCGTAGTTCGTGAGCCTCCCCGTGCTGTCGCTTTCGTAGGAGTGGATAAGCTCTATCCCGTTGTGGAATATGCTCGGCGCGATAGTCGCTTTGGGCAGTGGTTCATAGACTTCGAAATCTACTTCCACTGTGACCCCCGCATGAATAGGTATGTGGGAAGAAGGGGAATCTCCGTGCAATACTCTCACTGTACGTATCTGCGCCGCGATGTTCTTTTTTGCGGCGTATTCAGTAGTCGCATTGAGGCTCCGGCTATTGCTCAAATAATAGTCGATTACTTCCTGTGAAGGGCCTACGCGGGCCACGGTGCCTTTTTGCAACAGCACGCACCGGTTGCATAGCGATGCAATGGCCTCCAGATTGTGGCTCACGAAAATTATCGTGCGGCCTTCTTTTTGAGTGACTTCTTCCATCTTGCCCAGGCATTTTTTCTGGAACTCCGCGTCGCCCACCGCAAGCACCTCGTCCACAATGAGGATGTCGGGCTCCATGTGGGCGGCAACAGAAAAGGCGAGCCGCACGTACATGCCGCTCGAATAGCGCTTTACCGGCGTGTCGAGGAACTGTTCAATGCCGGCGAACGCGACTATTTCGTCGAACTTTCGGGCGATTTCCTGGCGTGTCATGCCCAGTATTGCGCCGTTGAGAAAGATATTTTCCCGCCCCGTAAGTTCGGGGTGGAAGCCGGTCCCTACTTCAAGCAGGCTTCCGACCCTGCCGCGGAGCACTATTTCACCTTCGGTAGGCGCGGTAATGCGCGACAGTATCTTAAGCAGTGTCGACTTGCCCGCGCCATTGCTGCCGATGATGCCGATAACCTCGCCTTTGTGGACTTCGAAATTGACGTCGCGCAGCGCCCAGAATTCTTCCCTATGCGCAAGGCCCACCGCATTCTTCGCTTTGTGTTTGAGGAACGCGAACGGGCGTCGGGCGATATTTGCGATGACATCGCGCAAGGCGACATAGCCGCCCTGCTGGTGCGTGAGCGTGTAGCGCTTGCCGATTTTTTTTATGCTGATGATGGGTGTTTCCATATAACTATGATCTGTGCGCAGTAAAAATGAATTTTTTCTGCACAAAGAAATTCACCACATACAGCATAGATTCTGCTAGGATTTTTGCCAACGCTATAGGGAGTCCTATATACAAATGTCCTGCGATGATAAGCCCTGCCGCAACAAAACCAGAGATGATAACCAAAAGCAGGTATTTAGGGAACGTTCGCCATATGGAAGCTCTGTCATGGAATACGGCATTGCTATTAAGACCGTAGTTGGCAAAGAGGGAAACAGCCCGTGCGGTATATATGGCAACCAGCACGTTGGCAACAAGCGGATAGATAAGCAAAAAGACAACAAAATCTATCAGCGCAGACGCGAGCGAAGCGAGCGTGTAGCGCAGTAGCACGAAGTAGATCTTGAACGAGTCTATGAGCGGGTTGAAATGGGAAGATGCGTTGCCGTCCTCGTAGATGGTGCGTATGGGGACTTCGCGTATCGGCATTGTGGCGCGTGATGCCACCAAGAGCATTTCCGACTCGAATTCGTAGCGGTTGTAGGGGATGGCAATGAAGTGAGAAAGCGCCGAAGCAGGGAGCGCCCGCAAGCCGGTCTGTGTGTCGGAAATCGCGATGCCGAACAATGCCTTAAAAAGCCCGCGCGTAAGCGTGTTGCCGAACCGGCTTCGCCACGGCACCTCGCCTTCGAACGTGCGTGTGCCGAGCACCAGCGCACCCGGCTCTGTCTCCAGTTTCTGCGCCGTGCGCAGAATGTCTTCAGGCGCGTGCTGTCCGTCCGCATCCGCGGTAACCACGTGCTCTATGTCGGGCTCTGATGCGCGGATGTAGCCGAAGGCGGTCTTGAGCGCCGCCCCCTTGCCGCGGTTGACCTCGTGCGCAAGCACCACGGTGCGCGGCGTGCCGCGCACCTCGTCAAAGAACCGCTGCGCGGGCGCACTGCTGCCGTCGTCCACGATAACGATGCGTTCGTACGGCCCTTCGGCAAGTTCGCGGATGAACGGAGCGAAGTGTTCGCCCGGCTCGTATGCAGGAATTATGACGGCTTTTTTCATACCTAATTACGGGCGCGTTTGACCAGCAAGTACCCCCCTGAGCGCAGCGCCTCTTCATACACGCCCGAGCGGATCTTTGCTTCGATGTCAGCGCGGATTCCAGCCGGCGTGTAGTCTGCGCTCAGCAGGTAGGTAAAGGCGGGGTTGTTTGCGTTGGCCGCATAGGCGTCAAAGTCGTATGTTTTCGTCGAATAGCCTCCAAACGGGCTCCAGATGCGGTCTTTTGTCGCGGGCATAAAGTAGAGTATGGGAAAGTTTGTGTAGATGGAGCCTTCGGGATGATGTTCGAAGTAGTTGCTCAACAGCACGCTGAGCTCCGTATCGTATATCTGCCGCGAATCGTGCGCGTACGCGGAGGCAATCTTGTGGGACACAAAAGGCGTGAGTGCCAGCATGCACGCGAGCGCCGCTCCCGCGGCCCACAGAGCAGGAAGGCACATGAGCCATTGTGCGACGCGCCTGCGCTCGATGAGCCGTTCTACGCCCACTGCAGCTACGAGCGCTACAAGCGGCACCACCAGCGATATGTTCCTGCTGTCGTAGCTTAGCACGAAGCTCCAGAACAACGTATACGGCACGATGACAAGAAGCGCCAGGGCGCGCACGCGTCTGTCCCGCCATGCGAACAGGCATAAAACGGCGTATAAAGCCGCAAGCCCGTAGGTCTTCGTAACCAAATACCAGAGGCCTGCTCCAGCAACTTCAAACATGCTTTTGCCGCTGCCATAGATTTGATTGTGGATGGACGGCAATACTGAAATATCACCTTGCGTGTGTATCGCTACCTCCTTATATATATAGAAAGGGCCTAGAAGTGCGAGTGCTGCTAGTGCGTATATGAGAAACTGCCGTAGCCATTGCGCTCGCAGGGGCGCGTGTTCACGTAGGGGTATGAGCGCCGAGAGAATGGGGTACAGGACCACGATATACAATCCGGCCTGCTTGGTCATCGCCGCGCCTATGGCAAAGAGCGCGCCCAGCAGGAGGAACTGTGCTGCCTGCCTGTCCGGCGTCGATGGGCGTATAAAAAGCAAGGTAGCGATGGCACAGAAGGAAAAAAACGTGACCGCCATGTCGACGTATCCTTCGGTCGCCATGATGGCGCTGCCCGACAGCACCCGCATGAGGAGCACGAACATGGGGCCGCCAAGCAGATAGCTGGGCGAACGCATGCGTATGCCGCCTCCAAGCATCACGAGTACAGTCAGAAGCGGAAAGAGCGGCATTATCGCCTTGGCGAAATATTCTCCCCCGCTCCCGGCCAGCACGTATGCAAGCGACCACGCGGCGGGGATGAGCTGTGGATACTCCCATGTGTCGCGCGGGAGCCCGTTGGCGCTCCATTCGAGGGCCCACCGGTTCCATGAAATGATAGGGTCCCATAGATTGAATAGCGTCCCCACGTTGGAAATCAAAAGGTAGGAAAGATATGCTACCGTGGCGGCCCCTAATACGAGCGTCAGCCGCAGCAAAAATCCTTCCGGCGTGCCTCTGCGTGTGTCTTCGAGCCATGCGCGCACGGGCGCGCAACGCTGTTCGTATGACCCTATGACCGCATCCTGTGCTTGTTCAAGCGAAACGGTTAACGCTGTTCGGGCTACATCACGATATAGAAAGAGCAAGGCCGCGCATTCTGCCACCATGCTCCAAAGAACTGCTGGTGCGGTATAGAGCCCGAACCAGGCCAAGAGGAAAATAGTCGTATAGTTTGCCATGAGGCTAAGCGCCAGAATTGCCGCAAGGCGCAATGATAGTGGTAGCTCAATGCGCAGCAGGCGTACCACAATAAGTCCAGGCAATAGCACTGCCTGCAGCAGTGCTAGAACACCTCCGGCAGTCGCCCATGAGGAAAGAGAAAGCATGGTTTAAAGCAGGTCAGCAAACTGCCGCTCGGTCTTTTTAAAACTGACGATACCGATAACGGATACTACTATCACCGCCGCGGCTGAGAAGCCAAGCAGCGTCCAATTGACCGGTTCGGTGCCCAAGAGCGCACCTCGTGCCGCCTTGATGACGCCGGTCATAGGGTTGAGCGCGAGTATCCAGGAATACGCGCCCGCGAGGCTGGCTGGGTAGATGACCGGCGTCACGAAGAGCAGCATTTGTATGAAATACGGCAGCACGTAGCGCACGTCACGGTACCGGACATTGACGGACGCCAGGAAGAGGCCGCCGCCCAATGCGGCGAGGAACGTGATGAGAAGTAGGAGAGGCACTATTAGAAGTCCAGACAGGTTAGGTACGTAGTTGTAGTAGAACATAAGCCCCACCAAAATGATGGACGCGATACAGAAGTCCACTAACTGGGTCAACACGGCCGACAAGGGCAGTATGAGACGGGGAAAATATACTTTCGTAATTATGGACTGGTTCGTGAGAAGGCTGTTGCTCGTGTCGGTCAGGGACGCGGAGAAGAACTGCCAAAATAAGAGCCCGACGTATACGAAGATAGGATACGGGACGCCGTCGGACGGCATGCCTGCCAGTGCGCCGAAAAATACGCTAAAGACGACCATTGCTATGAACGGCTGGAATATCGCCCACAGGACGCCCACAGTCGTCTGCTTATAGCGTACCTTCAGGTCCCGCCAGGTAAAGAAGTAGAGCAGTTCGCGGTACTGCCACAATTCGGCAACGTCGCGAAGCGACAGCACTTTTTTAGGTCGGATGACGGTCGTCTGCATGGATTAGTGTATTGTATCTTGTAACCCGCATGCTGTCGCTTTAGTTGCATGAGTTGACGGGCAGGCAGAAAGGGCGGTAGAACAATGGAATACATGAAAAAAGCTCTCATTACCGGCATCACGGGACAGGACGGCAGCTATCTGGCGGAACTTTTGCTTTCCAAGGGGTATGAAGTACATGGCATTATACGCCGTAGCTCTACGTTCAATACCGGCCGTATTGACCATCTCTACCAGGACCCGCACGTGCATGGCGTGAAGTTGTTCCTGCACTATGGCGACTTGTCGGACGGCGGCAGTATTTCAAAGCTGTTGAATGCCGTCGAGCCGGACGAATTTTATAATTTAGGCGCGCAGTCGCACGTTCGTGTTTCATTTGATAGCCCTGAATATACGGCTGATGTCACGGGCCTGGGAGTGCTGCGTGTGCTTGAGGCGATAAAAGGGTACCAGGAACGCAGCGGTAAAAAAATAAAATTCTATCAGGCATCCTCATCAGAAATGTTCGGGTCAGCGCCGGCGCCGCAGTCCGAGACGACGCCGTTTCATCCACGCAGCCCGTACGCGGTGGCAAAGGTGTTTGCATACCATGCGACGGTGAATTATAGGGAAGCATACGGGCTCTTTGCCGCAAACGGTATTTTGTTCAATCACGAATCGGAGCGCCGGGGCGAGACATTCGTAACGCGCAAAATCGCACGTGGCGTCGCGCGTATCAAAGCGGGGCTCGACAAAAAACTGTATCTCGGCAACTTGGACGCGAGACGCGACTGGGGGTATGCACCCGAATATGTCGAAGCGATGTGGCTCATGCTTCAGCAAGATGCACCCGATGATTATGTGATAGGCACAGGCGAATCATATTCCGTGCGCGATTTCGTACGCGAAGCGTTTGGCTATGCGGGGCTCGACTGGGAGCGCTATGTGGAAGTTGATCCTCGATATTTCCGCCCAGCCGAAGTGGATAATTTGATCGCTGACACGCGGAAAGCGGAGCAAAAACTCGGCTGGAAGGCGAAGAGCAAAGCGCCGGAGCTTATGCGTATAATGATGGATGAGGAGCTTAAACGATATGGAGTTACGCGATAAAAAAATCACTGTCACGGGCGGCGCAGGATTTTTGGGAAGGGCTGTCGTTCGCGCACTTATTGCAAAAGGAGTGCCGGAGCAGAATATTTTTATACCGCGTTCGAATGAGTGCGATCTTCGCACAGCTGAAGGCGCGAAACGCGCCGTGGAAGGCCGAGATGTCGTGATCCATTTGGCCGCGGTCGTGGGAGGCATTGGCGCAAACCGCGAACATCCAGGAAGATTTTTTTATGAAAATGCCATCATGGGCATCCAGCTTATGGAATCGGCGCGTGAGGCGGGTGTGCAGAAATTTGTAACGATAGGCACGGTCTGTTCGTATCCGAAATTTACACCGGTGCCGTTCAAAGAAGAATCCTTATGGGAGGGATATCCAGAGGAAACGAATGCGCCATACGGCTTGGCAAAGAAGATGCTTCTTGTACAGTCAGAGGCATATAGGGATGAATACGGTTTCGACGGCATATATCTTATGCCGGCGAATCTCTATGGGCCGGGCGATAATTTTGATCCGGCTTCATCTCACGTTATTCCCGCGCTCATCCGCAAAGTGGAAGATGCGATACGAAGTAATGCTCTATATATAGAGGCATGGGGGACGGGAACCCCGACGCGCGAATTTCTATATGTAGACGATGCCGCGGAAGGCATTGTGCGTGCGACGAAGTCTTACGAAAAGCCGGAACCGGTCAACCTCGGATCAGGAATGGAAATTTCTATAAAAGATCTGATGGAACGTATAGCCCGGTTGATGGATTTTACGGGGGAGATACGCTGGGACAGCACAAAACCGGACGGCCAGCCCCGCCGCATGCTCGATGTCTCCCGGGCGGAGAAGGAATTCGGCTTTCGAGCGCACACTGGCTTTGAAGAGGGACTGCGCCGAACCATAGAATGGTGGCGGCAACACCAAAGCCCGGGTGTGGTATAGTATCGCGTATGTCGTATACACGCTTTTTGCGCTGGGCGCTCCTTGTGGGTTCCGCGCTGATTTTCTTTGTTCCATTTATTATCGCCGACGGCGGGGCAGGGTATCAAAACACGGCGCATGCCAACCTCTACATTCCGTTTGCAGGCATGTACTTCCCATTCATCACGGGCAAGAACTTTATGTTCCGGATCGTGGTGGAGTTGATGCTTGGTGCATATGTGTTGCTCGCGCTCCGCGAACCAAAATACCGACCGCGCGCATCGATGCTTTCGTGGGCAGTACTGGCGTTCGTTGGATGGATGGCGCTCGCAACGGTTTTGAGCGTTGACCCAGCGAAGAGCTTCTGGAGCAACTTCGAACGCATGGAAGGGTATATGACGATCCTGCACTTCCTTGTCTATTTCTACATTGTTGGGACGGTTGTAACAGCAGAAAATTGGTGGAACAGATTGTTCCAAATTTCTATAACGTCAGGCGCGCTTATGGGTGTGTATTCAATGCTCCAATTCGCGAACCTGTTCCCGATAAGTTCACAAAGCGGCAGCCGTGTTGACGGCACCTTCGGCAATGCGACCTACTTGGCTGTGTTCATGCTCTGGAACGTCTTCCTGACGCTTTTCATGTTGTTTCGCCAGCGTCAATCGACAGCTGCACAAGTACTGTACGGTATTGCGCTCGTGCTTGAGGTCGCGACTCTCTACTTTACCGAAACGCGCGGTTCGTTCCTTGGGCTTATAGGCGGTCTCATTGTTGCCGCTCTCTATATAATTTGGAAAGCGCGTGGCCAGCAGTGGCACAGCATGCGCCGTGCGTCGTGGATAGGTCTTGGTATCATTGCGGCGCTTGTGATTGGCTTCGTTGCATTGCGCAGCACATCACTACTCCAAAACGCTCCCTCGACCATCGGCCGCATCAGCTCTATTTCACTTGAAGACACAACAACGAAAGCGCGCCTCTTCTATATATGGCCTATGGCTATCAAAGGGTCATTTGAAAGCCCGAAAACAGCTATCGTAGGATGGGGTCAGGAAAACTTTAACTTCGTCTTCAACAAATATTACTCTCCGGAAATGTACAACCAGGAGCAGTGGTTCGACCGCGCGCACAACCAGTTCCTCGACTGGCTCATTGCCGGTGGTCTTCCTGCGTTCTTGCTCTACATTTCATTCTTCTTGCTCGCTGCATGGAGCATTATGCGATCTTCACTGGCAGAGCCTGAGCAAGCAATACTCATGGGCGCGCTTGCTGCGTACGGATTCAACAACCTGTTTGTGTTCGATGACCTCATGAGCTCCGTGTACTTCTTTCTTATATTAGCATTCGCTCACTCGCTCTTTGCGCAAAAACCGCCGCGCTTTGCGGGGCTTGCTCGCCCTGTAAGCGACCAGGGAATTGCTATTGCAGCGCCTATTGTCGGCGTTCTAGCCATCCTCCTTGTTTGGGCTGCGAACGTGCCGGGCATGGCTCGGGCAGAGAATATCCTCACTGCGCTGACACCGCAAGTTGCTGTCCCAAACAGCGACGGGACTCTTGTTGCACAGGCAAAAGATGGCAAGACACGTCTGGCCGACTTTAAAACGGCGTTTGGAAATAACACATGGCCTGGCACTGACATGGGCCGCCAGGAAGTGGCAGAGCAATTTTTGCAGTACGCCTCAACCATTGCCGCATCAACCAGCGTTGACCCATCGGTCAAACAAGACACGCTTGTTGCAGCGCAAAATGCAGTAGATGCCGTCATGCAGCAGCGCAAAAATGATGCGCGCCTTGAACTTTTCGACGGGGCATTCCTTGATAGCTTCGGCCAGTATCCTCAGGCGCTTGAAATACTCGCCCAGGCTCATTCGCATTCGCCTCAAAAACAGCAGGTGCTGTTTGAAATTGGCGTTACGTATCTGAACGCTGGCCAGAAAGATCAGGCGATTCCGATACTCAAGCAGGCATTCGACATGGAGCCAGCATATTCTGATGCTCGGATTCTGTATGCCGCTGGTCTCTACTATGCCGGCCAGGGAAGCGCTGCCGACGCATTGCTCAAAGATGGATTTGGCACCGTGCTCGTAAATGATGCACGTCTCCTTCAAGTCTATGTAAACACTAAACAGTACGATCGCGTTGTCGGTATTTGGAAGTTACGCGTTGAAGCGGCTCCGAACGATGCGCAAGCGCATCTTGGCCTCGCCGCTGCGTATTTCACCGCAAGTGATAAAACAAACGCTATTGCCGAACTTAACCGCGCGGCACAACTAAATCCATCGCTCGCATCACAGATCCAGAGCGTCATAACTCAAATTCAAAACGGTACTCTGAAGCCCTAGAAATAGAGGAAGCATGGAGATACAGGAATCAATCGCGCTCGCCCCTATTACGACATTCCGCATAGGAGGGCCGGCGCGATTCTTCTGTGTTGCAAAGACGTTAGATGATATCCGCCAGTCTCTCGACTTTGCTCGGGACCAACATACGCCCGTGTTTATTTTAGGAGGTGGCTCGAACGTACTGGTACCAGACGAAGGGTTTGATGGTCTTGTTATCAAGCTAGAATGTATGGGTGTTGAGGTTGTTCGCGAAGGAACTCGCGTCGTTATAACGGCCGGTGCGGGCGAGTCGTGGGATGCGCTTGTTGCACGCGCAGTTGCAGAAGATGCCTGGGGAATAGAAAACTTATCTGGAATTCCAGGCACTGTGGGAGGAGCGTGCGTACAAAATATCGGCGCATATGGCGCTGCATTTTCGCAAGTGCTTGAATCCATTGAAGTGTTTGATACAAACACACGCGAAATCAAAACGTTGTCGCGTGAGGAATGTGCGCTTGGCTATCGCGGGAGCATCTTTAAGGAAGAAGATGGCCGCTACATTGTGCTCCATGCCACGCTTGTGCTTCAAACACAGCCCGCGCCCAACATCTCGTACAAAGACCTGAAAGCGCGCTTTGCCGATATGAGCATGGATCTTTCTTCTATCCGAGCTGCGGTGCTTGAGATCCGCGCGGCTAAATTCCCTGATCTTTCAGTAGAAGGAACGGCGGGCTCCTTTTTTAAAAACCCTATTATGCCAAAAGCAGAAGCAGAAGCGCTAAAACAGACATATCCTGATATGCCTTTGTTTGATATGCCTGAAACTGAAGGCGTGAAAGTGCCGCTTGCGTGGCTGCTCGATCATGCGCTGCATCTTAAAGGAACAGAGGTGGGGGGTGCGCGTTTGTTCGAAAACCAAGTGCTTGTCATCGCGGCGAAACGCGGAACATCTTCGCATGATGTCCAAGAACTCGCATCGCATGTTCAAGAAAAAGTTTTTAGCGAATTAAAAATAAAAATAGAACCGGAAGTAAAAATTTTGTAAAAATTTTTCGAAAAAGATATCCACAGATAAAAAATAATTTTCATTGTATCTATAGAGTATGTAGTCGATACTTATGTATAGAGCATCGAGATTGCTCCATGTGTAGTCCGCGGACTCTCATGAAGCAAGGTCGATCGATGTCCAAAACAATTTGCGACGAGAGTCGCCAAAATTATGGCAGCAAAGAAAAAGAAAGCAGCAAAGAAGAAGCGCCGCTAAGCGTCTCTTAGGCTCCGGCACACTGCCGGATATCCTCTCGAAAGAAAAGTCTCCCGCCGCTGGCGGGGGATTTTTCTTATGTTTTATGGTAAATTGTGGCAATGATTTCACTGAAAGGTCTCTTTGGCGGAGGTGCCAATAAGGCCCTATCTGACAACGCTAAAGCCATAGCCGCTATAAATGCGCTTGAGCCTGAATTCCAGGCGCTTTCTGATGATTCGCTCCGCGGCAAAACGGCAGAGTTTCGGAACAGGCTGCAGGAAGGGGAGACGCTCGATGCGTTATTGCCTGAAGCGTTTGCCGCAGTGCGCGAAAGTGCACGACGCACGCTTGGGCTGCGCCATTTTGATGTGCAACTTGTGGGCGGGATCATCATGCATAAACGCGGCATTGCTGAAATGCGAACAGGTGAAGGCAAAACGCTCGTTGCAACACTGCCGACGTATTTGAATGCATTGCCCGGCAAAGGCGTGCATGTGGTGACTGTCAACGACTATCTGGCTCGCCGCGACGCAGTGTGGATGGGTCAAGTATATGCGGCGCTTGGCCTGCGCGTCGGCGTCATCAATTTGAACGAATCGTTTATCTATGACGAAACGCATAAAGAAAATGATGCTATCCGCGACGAAGAGGCGAGCTTCCATGTATTCCACGAATTTTTGCGTCCGTGCACACGGCCTCAAGCCTATGAAGCAGATATTACCTATGGCACGAACAGCGAATTCGGCTTTGATTATTTGCGCGACAATATTACCTACAGCTCGAATGAGCTTCGACAGCGAGGGTACTACTTCGCGGTCGTCGACGAAATAGACTCCATCTTAATTGACGAGTCGCGCACGCCGCTCATTATCTCTGCGCCTGCTCAAGAGTCGGAAGATTTGTACCGGCAATTTGCTGATATTGCTGGAAAGCTTACACCGCAGACCGACTACACAGTCGACGAAAAGCAAAAGGCGATACAGCTTACTGATGCCGGCATCGAACATGCTGAAAAACTACTAGGTGTAGAAAATATATACACCGAAAAAGGCATTAAATATGTTCACCATTTAGAGACGGCCGTTCGTGCACGGGCGCTTTTTGAGCGTGACAAACAATACGTTGTAAGAAACGGCGAAGTCATAATTGTCGATGAATTCACTGGCCGCATGCAGCCAGGGCGCCGATGGTCGGAAGGTCTGCATCAGGCTATTGAAGCAAAAGAGCACGTTGTTGTGCAGAAGGAATCACGCACATTTGCGTCCATAACATACCAAAATTACTTCCGTTTGTATGAAAAGCTGGCTGGCATGACCGGTACCGCTAAGACATCAGCTGAGGAATTTTACAAAGTGTACGGATTAGAAGTCGTTGAAGTTCCCACGAATAAGCCGGTTGTCCGAGTGGACCGCAACGACTTGATATTCCAGAGCGAAGAAGGGAAGTTTAAGGCGGTTGCGCGCAAGATTAAAGAAGTGCATGCAAAGGGCCAGCCAGTGCTTGTAGGTACGGTGTCAATTGAAAAGAACGAGCTCTTGTCTGCCTACCTCAAGGCTGAAGGCGTCCCGCACGAGATACTCAACGCGAAGAACCACGAGCGTGAAGGTGAAATCATTGCCTCTGCCGGCCACAAAGGAAAGGTGACTGTGGCAACAAACATGGCTGGCCGCGGCGTTGACATTAAGCTCGGTGGCGCAGTAGCAACCGCAGAAGAGGCACAAGAGATTAAAAACATGGGTGGACTCTTTGTGCTTGGAACAGAGCGCCATGAGGCGCGCCGCATCGACAATCAGCTGCGCGGCCGTTCCGGCCGCCAGGGCGACCCGGGCGAGACACAATTCTTTGTGTCGCTTGAAGACAGCCTTATGCGCATCTTTGCGCCGGATTCTATTAAAGGAATGATGGGGCGCTTCGGCATTCCTGAAGATGAGCCAATAACGAACGCGCTTGTCAGCCGTGCGCTTGAGAGTGCTCAAACTAAAATCGAAGGATTCAACTTTGATGCCCGCAAGCATGTGCTTGAATTCGACAATGTGCTCGACCGCCAGCGCACGACTATATACGACCGCCGCAGAAAGATACTCGTTGGCGCGCTCGATGATGTGGAAGATGTATTGCGCGAACTTGCTTCTGGAAGTGAAGCAGCACTCGAAGTGATTACAAAGAAAGAAGCGGAATTTGGTCGAGACGACTTTTTGCATGCGGCGCGTGCAGTGGTGCTTCAAACCATAGATATGCTGTGGGTAGAGCACTTGGAGTCGATGGAATATCTGCGTGGCAGTGTGAACCTCCGTGCCTATGGCCAGCGCGACCCGCTTACGGAATATCGCAAAGAGGGCACACGGCTTTTCAAAGAGCTTGAATACACGCTTGCTGCGCGTGTGTTTGAAACGCTCGAAGGACTCCAAAAACAGTCGCAACCTACGCTAAGTGTGATGCCTTCATCCAGTGGGGAGCCTGCACAAAGCCTCTCGACCGCGTCTTCGCGCGGCGAGGCCGGCTTTGTTTCGGCTTTCGCAGAGTCTGGTAAAGAGCTTGGCCGCAACGACAAAGTCACCATCACCAATGGCACAGAGACACGCGAGATGAAGTTCAAAAAAGCGGAACCACTGCTTGCGCAGGGCTGGCGAATAGCTGAGTAAAAATGGCACGCGAAGATACTATACGCGAAAGCGCGGGCGGGGTAGTCAAGGGGCCTGATGGCCGTATTGTGCTTGTGTGTCAGCACGGTAATTCGTGGTCGCTTCCTAAAGGTCATGTTGAAGAAGGTGAAAGCGCACGCGACGCGGCTATCCGAGAAATCCAGGAAGAGACAGGCATTACTGACCTTGCCTATGTGAAAGCTCTCGGCTCGTATGAACGATATTCCATAAGTGCGGACGGGAAAGGCGAGAATACCGACTGGGGGATGCAAAAAAAGACCTTCTTTTTATTTGAAACAAGCCAGCATGTGCTCCATCCACGTGACCCAGACGGCGAGATAACAGAAGCCCGCTATGTTGCACCAGCTGAAGCTGTCACTCTCCTCACACACCCACGCGATCGCGAGTTTTTGAAGTCTATATTAGATACAATAGGGTAATGCCCGACGCGCTTTCATTCATTCCCGCCGCATTCATTGCTGGCGTCTTGATGTTCTTAGCTCCGTGTACGCTGCCTATTGTGCCCGGGTACCTAGCATTTATTGCTGGCGTCCCCGAGCGAGAGATCAAAAAAACTGGTTCAAAGGAAGCGCGCCGTCGTGTGCTTGTGAACGCGTCGTGTTTCGTGCTCGGGTTATCCCTTATATTTATTGTGTTAGGACTCTTTGCCGCAAGCATTGGTGCGTTGGTTGGACCGTGGCGCAGCATCATAACCCGCGTGGCTGGGGCGGTGATCATATTCTTTGGTTTAACAATGCTAGGGTTGGTCCGCATACCAGTGCTCATGTCGGATCGCCGTATCAAGACACCTCATTTTATTGTTGTCGGTCGTCCCGAGAGCTCCTTTTTGATGGGAGTTTTGTTTGCGCTTGGATGGACGCCCTGCATTGGACCTATTCTTGGGACGATACTGCTCTACGCGTCGGCCAGCGCAACGGCAGCTCAAGGCGCACTACTACTCGCAGTATTTTCGCTCGGCCTCGGTATTCCGTTTCTAGTGACCGCATTCCTGCTGACACAAGCAGGCGCATATTTTGCACGCATGCAGGGTGCAGTTGAACTGCTGTCCAAAGTTGCAGGCGGCATCCTTGTCGCGTTCGGCGCTTATATGTTGTTTGGATATATGGATATTTTTGCCGGCTGGATAACTGGACTTTTTTCACCCGACGCCTACGCATCGTTGCTCAACCACCTGTGACATAGTACGATTGCGCTATGCTTAGACTCATTGCAAAAATATTGATCACTGCAGGGGCACTGCTGCTTATTGCCCGCTATGTGCCGGGCATTGCTATCGCAAGTTTTGGTACGGCTGTCTGGGTAGCGCTTTTGTGGGGCATTATTGGCGTAACCGTGCGCCCGTTGCTCACATTGTTTACCTTTCCTATAACGATACTGACGCTCGGCCTCTTTTCGTTTATTTTAAACGCGCTACTGTTCTGGCTCCTCGCAGAATTCGTGCAGGGCTTTAGCGTCGCAGGCTTTATTCCAGCACTTGAAGCATCAGCGCTGCTTTCGGTCGTTTCCATGATCCTCCACGCAGCCTTTAAGAAGCCGCAGGGCTAAGTGTTCCTATGGCGTTTGTTGATGAACTGGATATAGATGCGCGCGCAGGCAACGGAGGCGATGGTGTCGTACGATGGCTGCATTTGAAAGCGCAAGAATTTTCCGGACCTGCTGGTGGCAATGGAGGCGACGGCGGAGATTTTTATATTCGCGGCGTGCGCGACATTAACCTCCTTGCACGATACCGCGGCGAAAAGAAATTCCAGGCAGAAGACGGTAAAGAGGGTGCAAACCGCCATAGAGCAGGTCATGCAGGTGCAGATTTTGTGCTCGATTTGCCGATAGGTTCGCGTATTCGCAACGAAAATACAGGGGAGGAGTTTGAACTCACGGAAGACGGACAGCAGATGCTCGTGCTTAAGGGCGGGCGGGGAGGTGCCGGCAATGCTGCATTTAAATCGTCGGTGAACCAAAGCCCTAAAGAAAGCACGCCAGGTGCGCGGGGAGAAGCGGCTCGGCTGCACATTGAACTTAGACTTATTGCAAACGCAGGGCTTGTCGGGCTTCCAAATGCCGGAAAGTCATCTCTTTTAAATGCCCTTACCGGCGCTTCGGCAAAAGTTGGTGCGTATGTATTTACCACGCTCGATCCAAATCTCGGCGCACTATATGGATATGTTATTGCCGATATTCCTGGGGTAATCGAGGGGGCGTCGCACGGAAAAGGTCTCGGGTTCCAATTTTTGCGCCATATCTCGCGTACCCAATTGCTGGTACATTGCGTATCGCTCGAATCAGAAGACCCTGTGGCGGACTACCGCCGCATCCGTTCAGAGCTCGCTCAGTTTGAAGATGGAGTACTTTCAGAAAAACCTGAGATGCTCGTTTTGACGAAATCAGATGCTTGTACCGTGGAACATCTCCGTGAGGTAGAGAACGCATTCGCCAGGGAAGGGAAGGAGACAGTCTTTGTTTCCATACTTGATGACGAGTTGGTAAAAAACCTCCGGGATACACTTATTGCACGCTTGCGTGTAGTATAGGGGAATGACCGAATATCGGCCCACCATAGGCTTGGAAATCCATGCGGAGCTCAAGACACGCACCAAGATGTTTTGCGCATGCGCAAATAATGCCGACGAAAAGCGCCCCAACATCAATATTTGCCCAGTGTGCATGGCGCACCCGGGGAGTTTGCCAGTGATAAACAAAGAAGCCGTACGGCACGTGCTCCGTGTCGGAAAATCACTTGGCGCAGAACTTGCAGACTACACGGAGTTTGATCGTAAAAGCTATTTCTACCCCGACATTCCAAAAGGGTACCAGCTAAGCCAGTATGCATATCCACTTGTAAGCGGAGGAATGTTGCGCAATATCAACATAACGCGCGTGCACTTGGAAGAAGACACAGCTCGCTCACAGCATGTGGGGGAGACGAGTTTGGTTGATTACAATCGCGCAGGAGTGCCTTTGATGGAACTTGTGACCGAGCCGGTCATCCATTCAGCAGAAGATGCTGGCGCATTTGCACGCGAACTGCAGCTGTTGCTGCGCTATTTAGGTGCCAGCGAAGCTAACATGGAAAAGGGCGAGATGCGCGTGGAGGCGAATATCTCTGTTAGCCGTGACAAGAGCCTCGGTACCAAAGTCGAGGTAAAGAACTTGAACTCCTTCCGAAGCGTTGAGCGCGCTATTGCATTTGAGGTTGCTCGGCACATCGAGGTTTTAGAGAAGGGGGGTGCGCTTGTACAAGAGACTCGTGGGTGGAATGAAGAGACCGGTGCGACATTCTCGCAGCGCAAGAAAGAGCGCGCTCACGACTATCGATATTTCCCAGACCCTGATCTCCCAAAATTAAAACTTTCTGAGATCGCAGAATTTTCTCACGATACACTTGAGGCATCATTGCCCGAGCTTCCGTGGAATAAGCGAGCTCGTCTTTCGAGTCTAGGATTTTTGCAGCCGCAGGACATCGAGCAGTTAGTGGGGGATGCAGAACTCTCCGCGTTCTTTTCACATATGGAAGCAGAACTCAAAGAACCTGAACTCGTGAAGATTGCTGCAAACTTTATACTCAACGATATCGCAGGTCAGCGTAAAAAAGATCCAATATGGTTGCCAAAAGAAACTCTTTTAGTAGAAGTGGTTCGCGGCTTTGCTCAGGGCAAACTTGCGTCGCCTCAGGCAAAAGCATCTATTCTTTCTGGTGAACTTGTTGAGACCGCAAGCGCATCGATGATTCCTCAACTTGTGGCTAAGATTGTCGCTGCTCATCCGGGACCTGTTGCTGAATATAAGGCAGGGAAGGCAGCTACTCTCCAGTTCTTGGTTGGCATGGCTATGCGTGAGAGCAAGGGCTCAGCTAACCCAGGAGCGCTGGCAGAAGAGTTCAAAAAAGCTCTTTCATAAGCGACAGACCATATTTCTGCACACCCGCTAAATGGCGGGTATTTTGTTGCCGAGATATACTTACCTTATATGGATGAATTAGAAATCTCGGGGAAGCGATACATATCGTCTAAGCGGATAGCTAAAGAGAACCGCTACCATGCTGACTACATCGGTCAGCTTATTCGTGGTGGAAAGGTGATTGGCACGAAAGTGGGACGTGCGTGGTATGTAGATGAACAGTCCTTTGTTGATTATCTAAACAAAGAGAAGACAGCCTATATTGCTCCTGAGATCGCGTCTGAGCCTCAGCCTGAAGCCATTTCTATTGCAGTAGTTAGTGAAGAGGCTAAGGAAGAAAAGAAAGAAGAAGTGGTACCAGCAGTTGAGATCAGTACCATAGAGGTGCTTGAAGAGAAATCCATTGCTCCAGTAGCTGCTCCTCTTCCAACCCCCGTACGTCATCAGACACTTACCTATATCGCAGATAACCGCCCTCTGTTTCCCGAGATAGCAAAACGCCCAACGCCAGTTTTTGCAGCGCGTGTGCAGCCAGCGGCAGCTCCGCGAATTCAAGAGAATATACCGCCTGTGACTATAACTCCAAAAAAGAAGATCAGTATAGCGAAAAAGAGTATGTTAACAGTATCCCTTGTCTCCTTCGCAGCACTTATCCTTGCTGTATCTTTCTTCGGCTCATTAGAGATAAATTCGCTTGTAACGGTGGAAAATGGGAAGCCAGCAAGCATATCCTACATACAAGAAGCAACACTCTGCTTCATTTTCAAAAGTTGTCAAAAATAGCATAAATTAGTTTTAGATACATCTGAGATGGCAGAGGGTCCGCGAAATATCGGATCTTTTTAATTTTTATATAGGCGATAAATATCTTTTATCCGAGAAATATTGCCAAATATAGATATAAATTAGCCGAGATAAATCGTTTTAGAATAAATTTATCAATTTAATTTTGGTTTTATAAAATTTTTAATCATAAAAAAGCTCAGGTTTACAGAATCAGTATGGAACTAGCTGAGATATGTCTATTTTTATTACGTAGACCATATACGATGGTCTATAAGGCTATTTTTGAGCTATTTTATTGCGCGTAGTTTTTTATTTTGTAAAAAATATTTTTAATTTCTATCCACAGTTTTCGATGAGTTTTTTCTGAAGTTTTTTGCAACTCGTCCGTATACTTAATTTGTAAGTGCGTATCTCCGAAATCTCTGGAAAAACAAAAGTTTTATCGGGCCAATGTCATCCACCAAAAAAATAATTTCAAACACGAGTGAATTGATGTTGCCGGCACGCAAGGCAGCCCTGCTTTTGAAGTGTGCCCCGGACTACATTTCTAAACTTTGTCGCGAAGGAAAATTGATCGGCAAACAGGTGGAGGGTGTATGGTACGTGGACCCGGCTTCTATTAGTGTGTTCGAAGAAAATAGGGTACGTGCAAAAGCACGCCGCTCAGAAGTGCTCGCACAACAACGCCGTTTGGAAAACGAAAATTTCCGTGCCGCGAATGCAAATTTCTTGCAAAAAGCCCTGGCAGCAGTTTTGTCGTTTGGTGAAGCCGCATCTGCTTCAGATGTATCTACAAATCGCAAAGTTGAGCTTATTCCTACTCGCCAGGCTGCGGAAAGACTTTCGTGCGCAGCAGATTATGTTTCGAAATTGTGTCGGGAAGGAAAGCTTGAAGGCGAACAAATTGATGGCCAGTGGTATGTAACTCCAGAATCGATTGCGCGTTTTGAAGAATCCCGTATCGCTGCAAAGCGCCAACGCGCAGAAGAGTTGGCAAAAGAACGCCGTCTTGAAGTTGCTTCGTACAAAAAACAAAACGGCAGTCTTTTTGAAAAAGTTTATTATTACGCACGTCCACTTGCAGCCGGAAGTTCGGTTGCGGCACTTGCCGGCTCGCTCTTCTTGGTGGGTGCGCTTGTGTTTGCCTCGACCCTTCACCCCTTGAAAGAAAATCAGGTCGCTTCGGTCGCAAAGACAGAAGTCCCATTCTTTGGCGTTGAGGCTCCTGGCGTGATACTCCCAACCCCATCAGGGCATGCCTTTGCGGGGGCGACAAAATTCCTCTCAAATGTCTTTGCTATCTTGTTTGCTCCTAAACAAAACACCCCTGTTGCAGTGCAACCTGTAGCAAAACCTGTATCAGTGCACCAGACAGCAACTTCAACTCCGACTGTTGCAACTGCGCCTCGCACGAGTGGAACCACAAACACTGTTGTTCAGAACATTACGTATCCTGTCATTGAACGCACGGTAGAACATACGACGGTCGTGAGCGGTATAACATCAGCACAGCTCGAAGAACGACTCAGTGCACTGCAGATGGCGCTTCAAATGCAGATCGCGTTCTTGCAGAATCCTGGCCACGAAAGCCCGCTTCAAAATGTCGTCATTTCGCAAGTCATCAATAACCTTAACGATGTAACGGAACATGGAACGACCAATGCGGACTCGATCATCGCAAAATATATAAAAACCAACTCCCTGGATGTCGCAGGCGACCTCACTATAAGTGGCACTGTCAGCCTGTCCTCGTTTGAGACGACCAACGCCACCTCCAGCGCATTCGCCATCACGGGGCTCGCCAACGCGCTGCTTGCGACCAACGCAGACGGTTCGGTCATAGCAACGACCTCTATAGGCACCAACCTTCTCACGGGAACCTTGGCAACCATCAACGGGTTCGACGTACCCGCGGGCGGTTCCATTAACATCTCCACCGCCTCGTCAACATTGCTCGCCGACAACAACACCTTCTCGGGCACCAACATCTTTAGCGGTAACACGGCCCTCACAACTGCAACCTCAACCTCATTTGCAATCACGGGCCTCGCGGGCGCCTTGCTCTCGACCAACGCGGACGGCTCCGTGGCAAACACCACCGTCTTGGGCCCGCTTTCGTTCTCCGGGAACACGCTTTCGATCTCGCAGGCAAACGGCTCGACGGACGGCTACCTCGCATCAAGCGACTGGAACCTCTTCAACCAGAAGGTCAGCAGTAGCTCGTTGTTTACGACCGTGGCCGCGTCATACCCGTTCCAGCAGCCTGGCAACGCGACCTCGACGCTTGTCCAGTTCGACGCTGGCCTGACAGCATACGCATCGACGACCATTGGCAACGGGTCGGCACAGGGCGGCCTCACGGTGAGCGGCAACTCGACAACGACGGGCAACGCGTACTTCGCGAACAACGTCAGCGTCGGCGCGCTCGTGCTTCCAGCGCTCGCCAACGCGCTGCTCTCGATCAACGCGTCAGGCCAGGTCGTCGCGACCTCGAGCATCGGCGCGGACATCCTTGCCGGCCCGCTCGGCACTATCAACGGCTCGCTGTTGAATGCGGGCGGCTCCATCACCATCACCGCGGCATCGTCAACATTGCTCGCCGACAACAACCAATTTACGGGCGGGAACCTCTTTCTAGCGTCGACGACCATCGGCACCGGCACAGAGACCGGCGGCCTAACCGTCGCGGGTGGTGCGACGACGACCGGGGGCATGTATGTGGGCGGTGCGCTCACTGTCAACGGTGCGACAGTGTCGTCGATAACGGGCGGCCAGTTGCAGGTGCTGTCGCTGCCGTCGGGCGCCAGCATCGGACAGGGCTCGGTGTACATCAACCCGGCCAGCGCCGGCACCAACAACGTGCTTGTGGGGCTCGCCGTCAACGGGGCAGAGCGCGCCCGCATCGACGCGGAAGGCGATGTGCAGATCGTCGGCACCTTCAACTCCACCAATACGACGGGCACCAACGTGCTGGCGGGCCACCTGAGCGTCCTTGGCAATACGACGCTCGGTGCCAACGCGTCGAACAACATCGTGTTTAACGGCGAGGCCGCATCGGACCTTGTCCCCAACGCCGACGCGACCTACAACCTCGGCTCGCCGACGCAGCGCTTTGCGAATGTCTATGCGGAGACGCTCAACGTTACCAATGTCGTCGCGGGCGGCACGGCGTCGTCGACCTTCGTCATCAACTCCGACAACGCGACGAACGACACCGAAGACGCGACGCTCGCGTTTTCGCGTGGCATCGCCAGCCCCAACGCGACGCTCAAGTGGAACTCGGTCTCCAAGCAGTTCGAATTCAACAACTTCCCAGTCAGCCTGACGAATTCGCTGACGGTATCGGGCACCGCAACCTCGACCATCGCAGGCACGCTGGCGCTGACGGCGGCGCCTTCGGGCGCGGGCCTCGCGCAGGGCAGCCTCTACATCAACCCGTCGAGTGGCTCGACCGACAACACGCTCTTGGGCATCGGGGTGAACGGCATCGAGCGCTTCCGCGTCGACGCGGAAGGAGACACGACCATACAGGCGTCGCTTGGCCTGCAAAACGCCATTTACAACATCTCGAGCGACACGCTCACCGTCGACGACAAGCTGCAGATAAACGGAAATATTCTCAAAGATTCGTCAGCGGCGACGCGTTTGACGCTCGGCTCAACCAACGTCTTTAACGGCAATTTGAGCGTCGGCGCGGGCACCATAACGTCGGGGCTCATCAACGGCCAGACCGTTTCAAGCGCCGCAAACTTCACCGGCACGCTCGCGGTCAACGGCTTATCGACGCTTGCGGGGTTCATTTCGGCCGCAAGCTCGACCGTCAACGGCGCGCTCACCGTGGCGGGGCAGAGCGCGTTCGCCAACGCCTCGACCACAGGGCTCACCAACTCAGGCCCCACCTGGCTTACGAACCTCACGGCGTCAACGCTTTTGGCGCTTGATGCGAACAGGCAAGTGGTGTCGACCACGACCATCGGCACGTCACTCCTGTCAGGTCTGCTTGCGACCATAAACAGCACGCCCATTACCGCGGGCGGCGCCTTTACCATCACCGCAGCTTCGTCCACACTCCTTGCCAACAACAACACCTTCTCTGGCACTAACACATTCACCGGCAACACCGCACTTGCCGGTGCAACGAGCACATCATTTGCAATCACCGGTCTCACCAATGCATTGCTTTCAACCAACGCAAACGGTTCAGTGGTCGCAACCACAACACTCAGCACCACCTACCTCTCCGGTATTCTCGCAACTATCAACGGCACCACAATCAACGCCGGTTCTTCGGCAACCATCACCGCGGCATCATCAACCCTTCTTGCAGATAACAATACGTTTAGTGGAAACAACTCATTCACCGGCGGTCTAGGCATAGGCAAAGTGCATACGACTGCGGGAGAACTTTGGGCGACAGGCATTATCCGCTCGGATTCATACATTGCTGGCGCCGTCGCCGGAAGCGGTGATGCCTTCTGGATTGGGGATGACGCGAAGCTTGTCGATATAAATACCGCCAACACAGCAGCGCTTTATGGACAGAGCGATGCAACGGTTGCATCGCTTAAGTTCGGTTCCGGCGGCGGCACCATTTCCGGCTATGCGGGCAATATCGGCATCGGGACGACGACACCGACAACGGCGCTCGACGTCGTCGGGGATTCAACCGGCGCTATCAGCGTCAACACCCCTTCAATGGATTCTCCGACCTATGCGGCCGCGGGCGCGGGGGCTTTCGCGATACGACAAGGGTCCGCAGGTACAAGCTACTCACTTCTTTTCGGCGTTGATTCTTCAGCGGGAAATTCGTGGATACAGTCTTCATTGCCTGGTTCCGCAACGAAGCCTCTTCTCCTTAACCCAATTGGCGGCAACGTGGGCATTGGTACGACGAGTCCTTGGAGTTCGAACAAGCTCACCATCTCATCGAGCGGCGATTTCACCGGTATGGCGCTCGACAACTGGGCGACGGGCGGCCACAGCTGGTGGCTCACGAGCACGTCCAATGCCAACGGCATCGGCGGAGGCAAATTCGGCCTCTACGATAACACTGCGAGCGCATACCGCATGGTCGTTGATTCATCCGGAAACGTCGGCATCGGCAACATAGCGCCGCAGGCAAAGACGGAAATCACTTCGGCCGCAAGTTACGGAGGCAGTTTTGGCGCGGGCCGCACCACGTCCGGAGGTCTCCTCGTCTCTGACAACAGTGCTGGCGGCACCAGCGTATCACCTGTGACTGGCCTCACTCTCGCCTCGGGAGGCAAGGCCAATACGTCCGGCCTTGGATGGACATTTAACCTACTTGGCGTCAACACGTATTACGACTACTCAAGCGACACCTTGAAGCGCAATTCAACGACCGGCGGATTCACCGATGCGATGGGCATTACGATGTCTGCTGATACATACCGTACCGGCGGCAACAGACTTTCATTCTTTACCGGGGCGAATGGCGACCCAACCGAACGTCTCTCTATAACGACCGCGGGCAACGTGGGCATCGGCACGACGTCTCCGGCCGCACAGCTTACTGTAACTGGCGGCAATGTGACCTACGCCGGAAAAGCAAACGTCACGGCCATCATCGGGCTCGGGAGCACGTACAATAATCTGCTCATCGGTTCTACTAATGGCAATAGCCCCTTCATTGCTTCCGAAGGAGCCAGTCCGCTCTCCTTGTGGACTAACGCGGCTGAACGGCTCTCTATCACCTCCTCCGGCAATGTGGGCATCGGTACCACGAACCCCCTTTACAAACTTGATATTAAAACAGACACCGACCAGCACTTATTTGTCCGCGCTCCATACAGCGGACAGGATGGTGTGACGCTTCAATCAGGCAATGATTCAGATAACGCATTTAAATCGTTCACCGTCGAGTCTTCAAAAGTTATTTTGAACGCAGCCACTGCGGGCAACGTGGGCATTGGGACGACCAATCCGCTTGAAAAACTGTCAGTAGTCTCCGGCAATGACACCGGCCTTCTTTTCACGTTCGACGGCAACAACAGCTACAAGACGAGCCTCGATACGAACTTCTACGGCGGTGTCGGCATATACAACAGATTGACCTTTAACGTGAGCGACGGGACAGTTTCCGGCCAGGCAACGCCGTTCCGGCTCACCGGCACAAGCACTGCGGAGGTAAGCGACGGCGTCGGCTTCGATACGGGGACGTACGGGACCTTTGGCGTGACGCGCAACAACACGCTCAACGGCATACCGAGCTACATTTCAATGACCCGCGCGGGCAGCGTGGTGTGGTCGCAAGGCATCGATGCATCAAACAACAATTTTGTCATCGGTGCGCCGCCATACGACGGCACGCAGCGCATCGGGTCGCCGTACTTCACGATCAGTACCGGCGGCAACGTGGGGATTGGCACCACGGGCCCGACGGAAAAACTGACCGTGCTCGGCGGAGTGTTGCGCGTCACGGGCGCCACCAACGAGACGGGTACGATCGCCCTCGGCAACGACTCCAACGGCACAGGCTATTACGACACCGGCATATTCCGCGGCGCCGCGGGCAGCTTGAGCAACGGCAACTACCTCAACCTCGCCGGATACAACGGCATCGCATTCAACGCTTCAAGCAATTCCTTCGGCGGCCAGGCAACACGCATGTACATAGATGGCGGGAGCGGCAATGTCGGCATCGGCAATACGAATCCGGGCGCCAAGCTCGACGTCTCGGGCAGCGTGGCGGTCAACCGCAACCCTATTTACCTTGCGGGCAACGGCGACGGCAACCACATGATCGGCAACGGTTTGGAAACTATAAACGGTTCGAGCGACGGCGGCACGTTCGTGGAGCATCAGTTCATCAACTTCAAGAGCAATATCTACGGCGGCTCGATGCTCTTCCTCAACGGAAACAACGGCAGGGTAGGCATCGGCACGACAACGCCGACAGAGAAGCTCTCTATATTAAGTGGCGATAACACGTTTGGCACTAACATTTTTGCGGTGCGTGCAAATAACTTGAGTGCAGGGGTTGGCATCGGCTACAACAGTATCCGTGCCCTCGGCACCAATGGCAACAATTCGCTTTTCATTGATTCGCAAAACAGCAGCGGTTCCCTTGTCCTTCAAAACACGAGCGGCGGCAATGTGGGCATCGGTACGACCAATCCGCAATCGAAGCTCTCCGTAGATGGCGAAGTCCGCATTTCGCAGGGCAATGCGCTGAAGTTCCCGTATGCGGGAGAATCCGACGGCAACGACGGCAAAATAGGCGCAGGCATCTTCAGCGCCGGCCTCAACATCGTCGGCAGCATGACCGACGGCACGACGCGCAAGGTCAGCTATTACGGCTCTCTCTTGCAGCAGAGCAACGACACCAACATGCTCCAGGGCAACCTCGTGCTTGCCAACAACACGGCGTACCAGATAAAGAATTCGGGCGGCACCGCAGTCAGCGTCCTTAGCGTGGACGGCTCCAACACGACGCGCCTATATTCCGGCGGAGGCATCGTCCATATCAATCCCGATCAATCGTCGATCGCCACGTACATCAACTACAACAACGGCGGCAGCGTGTACGTGGGCGACGGCAGCACTGCGACGAATCTGTCGGTGAACAAGGGCGTGCTTTCGGTCAAGGCCGCGAGCAACGGCAGCGATACACTCACGGTACAGAATACGGCGGGGACGAAATTCTTGACGTTCAAGCCCGAGACGGCGACCGACCGTGCGACGATCGGATACTGGACAGGCAGCGCATGGGGCTCGATAGATCTCGGCGGGTCGCTGCGCGCGAGCGCCGAGGTGCAGTCAACCAACGCCGTCGCCTTCCGCGCGGTGAATGGCAATTACGGCGACATGCTCTACAACGATGGCTCCAACTTTTACTTCCTCCTTACCGCGTCGGGCGACCAGTACGGCGGCTGGAATTCGCTGCGGCCGCTCACGATAAGCGACACGAGCGGCGACGTTTCGCTCGGCAATGGCGCACTCTACGTGCAGCACGGCGCAGCAGTTACCACGAGTGGCTATCTCTATGCGGGCAGCACACTTAGACTTAACGGTGGCGACACGAGCAACACCATTTGGCAGAGCACCTCGAACGCGGCGCTCGCTATAACCACTAACGGTGGCCCCGTCATTCTCGGCTCAGGCATCACGGCGGACCACCTCCACATCACCTCAAGCGGCAACGTCGGCATCGGCTCCACTTCGCCCAGCGCGACCCTGTCGGTCTTGGGCGCGACTAACACCGCTATCAGTGCGTATATCCAGGGCGGCACGATGACGGGCAATGGGGCGAACGGCAGCGGCATCGTGCTGGCAGGCGGCCCAGGTGCAACTGGCTTATTCACCGCCGGCGGCAACGGCGGCTCGGTAAGCATCTCGGGTGGCGCGGGTGGCGCGGGCGTGGGCAATGGCACCACTGGCTACGTGCTGTTGCAGGCGACAGGCGGCAACGTCGGCATAGGCGTCACCGCTCCGCAAGCGAAACTTAATGTTCTCTCGGCGAATAACGCAGGCGTAAGCGATCTTCTGTTTACATATGACGCGTCGGGGAATTACCGCAGTGGAATTGCGAACAACTTTGATGGCAGTACGCTCGCAAACAACAAGATGTTTTTCCTAGTCAGCAATGCCTCAGCAACGACACAGGCAACTGTGATGACGCTTGTGGGGAATGGCAACGTCGGTATTGGCAACACCAACCCGCAGTACAAGCTCGATGTAAGCGGCGACATCAACGTCTCGTCCGGCAGCTGCTTCCGCGTGGCGGGCACGTGCCTCTATGCGACGGGCGCAGTGCCCGCGTTCAGTGTGGACAAGAACGGCACGGACCAGAGCGTATCACTTTCTACCTACACCCAGCTCACCTGGTCGCATGAAATCTTCGACACCAACAATAACTTCGACACGGGGACCGGCCGCTTCACGCCGACGGTGCCGGGCAAATACCTCATCCGACTCAACGTCTATTGCGGTGTTACCGGCTCGTGCTACGCGGCTATTGCAAAAAACGGCTCTGCGCTTGGAAATATAGTCGAGCAGTCGGGCTCCCAAGGGAACGTCACCATTGCGACGGCAGTCGCTATCGTCGACATGAATGGTACGACGGACTACATTGTAGGCGACGGCTATTCGGATACGAGCACCACCATCTCCGGTTCAGCCATCAACACCAATTTCGCTGGCTCGCGCTTGCAGGGCGCCGACTACGCTGAATATGTGGACCCCGTTCCCGGCACTGCAGCGGCCGACTACCCCGACGGTTCGCTGATCTGCATGCAGGGCACCTCGCCCGACACCTACGGTCTGTGCGGCCGCGCGCACGACGACATGCTCATCGGCGCCGTGTCGAACTACCCGTCCTATACCGGTAACGACATCCAGTCGGATGTCGCGACCGACCTTAAGACGCAGTGGCACCAGTCGCACATCCTCCTTTCCATGGCAGGTCGCGTGCCGATGCGCGTTTCGCTCGAAAACGGCCCCATCAAGGTCGGCGACCGCATCACGCAGTCGTCGGTGCCGGGCGTCGGCATGAAGGCCGATCCGCTCGACACGAGCGTCGGCCGCGCACTGGTGGACTACGGCACCGCCTCTTCGACGGCCGCGGGCGCCGCGGGCGACGACCAGATCATGGTCTACGTCGACCCCCAGCAGGGCACACCGATCGAGGCGATAGGCGATGCACTCAACGCAACCACGAGCGCCGCGGCGCTCGCCGCCTCTTCGACGGCCGCTACGTTCTCGGGCGCTTTGCGCGGCGCTATAGGCGGCATCGGCAGCACAGTGGTCAAGCTGTTCAACACCGCCGTATATGCGACTGTCGGTGTGTTCAACAAGGTGTTCGCGCACGAAATTCATACTGACCAGCTCTGCATCAGCGACGACTCGGGCGAGACCTGCATCACTCGGAGTCAACTTGACCAGCTGCTTTCAGGCGCTTCTTCGGCATCTGCGCAGAACTCTTCCAGTGGTGTAGGCGCCGCGGGAGAGAGTTCTGCTTCGACGCCTCCAAACTCTGGCAACGCGTCTTCAACCGATACAACTCCGCCTGCGCTGACGGTACAGGGTGATGATCCGGCAGAACTCCATGTGGGCGATGTCTATAGTGACATGGGCGTTACTATAGTAGACGCGGGCAGTCCAAATATTGGCTACAGAATGTCGCTTGATGGAGCAACAAGCACGTCTCCTGCAGAGTTTCAGCTCGATACATCAACGGCAGGTTCGCACATGATCCTCTACAGCGCAATCGATGAGGCAGGGAATACAGGGACGGCAACACGGACAGTCATTATCAGCGAATAATACATGTAATAATTGAAAGGTATGGCAACAAGGATCGCAATTAATGGATTTGGAAGAATAGGCCGCGCGTTTATGCGGGTTGCACATGAGCGGCCAGAATTTGAGGTCGTAGCCATCAACGACTTAGGCGGCGCTGAAAATTTGGCGTATCTTCTCAAATACGACAGCGTATATGGCAAAGCGCCGTTCGATGTTTCAGCAAGTGAACATTCGCTTCAGATCGAGGGCCGCGATATTCCAGTCTATGCTGAAGCAGACCCTTCAAAACTTCCGTGGGGCAAGCTTGCTGTCGATATCGTGATAGAAAGCACAGGATTTTTCACGAGCTTTGAAAAATCGAAAGTGCACATTGATGCTGGTGCTAGACGCGTGGTTATCACGGCGCCTGTACAAGATGAAGCTCCAGAGGGCATCGCCGGCGCGACCGTTCTTGTGGGCATTAATGACGACGCCTTTAGCAAAGTGACTATTAGTTCGAATGCGTCATGCACGACGAACGCTTCAAGTCCGCTCATTCAAATATTGGACGAAGCAGTCGGGGTGGAGAAGGCAGTGCTTTCGACAACGCATGGCTATACCGCATCGCAGAATTTGGTGGATGGTCCAGTTAAAAAAGCAAAATATAAAGATGACTTCCGCGACGGTCGTGCGGGTGCACAAAATATCGTGCCATCTTCAACTGGCGCCGCGATTGCGGTAACGAAAGCCATTCCTTCGCTTGCTGGTAAGTTCGATGGGATATCGCTTCGCGTGCCAATTGTTGCAGGTTCAATTGCCGATATAACATTCATTGCAAAAAAACATACAAGCACAGAAGAGATAAATATGGCTCTTAAAAAGGCGGCAGCGAGCGATAGATGGAAACCAGTATTTTCTGTGACCGATGAACCGCTTGTTTCAAGCGACATTGTTGGCTCGTCATTCGCATCTATTGCCGACTTATCGCTCACGCGCGTGATAGACGGAACCTTGGTGAAGGTGATGGCGTGGTACGACAACGAAATGGGGTACACGCATGCGCTTGTCGAGCATGTTGCGCGCTTAGCTAAGACAATATAGCAGGAGTATGAAAATCTACATTGCATCAGACCATGCAGGATTTGAACTAAAGCAAAAACTTATCAACTTTTTGCGCGAGCAGGGCAGAGATGTTGAGGACTTGGGCCCCTCTATATATATAGAAGGAGACGACTACTCGGACACGATCGTTCCGCTTGCAGTAAATGTGGCTCAAAATAAGGGAAGTTCAGGCATTGCCATAGGAGGTTCGGGACAAGGAGAGGCTATGGTATGCAATAGAGCGCCCGGGGTACGTGCCGCAGTCTACTATGGAGGCTCGCATGAGGTCCTAACTCTTTCGCGCCAGCATAACGATGCAAATGTGCTCGCACTAGGCGCCCGGTTTATGTTGGAAGAAGAGGCAAAGGAAGCAGTGTCGCTCTGGCTTGAAACGCCGTTTTCAAACGATGAGCGTCACGTTCGCCGTATCGCAAAACTATCATGATCGACATTATTCCTGCAGTTTTAGAACATTCGGTCGATGACCTTCGCGTGGCGCTCGAGAGATTGCGTGGTGCGAGCGCTACGGTACAAATAGATATGGTCGGTTCAGATTTTTTAAAGAACGAAGAGTCGTTACCGTTGTGGGACGAATTTGATTTTGAGTTTGACCTGATGCTCCCGCACCCCGAGCAGCACGTCGAGCACTGTATTGAACTTGGCGCATCGCGCATCATTGTGCATGCGCGTGACAAAGGCGCTCATGAGGCTCTATTGCTGTTGCAGCATTTACGCGGAGGGAGCTTTGCAACAGAAGTTGGCATAGCGCTTGCAGTTGACGAAACACCACGCGCGCTCGACGCGTTCGAGGGGTTGTATGATTATGTGCAGGTGATGGGCATTGCGCACGAAGGAAGCCAAGGACAGACATTTGACGAACGGGCCCTCGCACTTGTGCAGCATATTCATGCGCTCCATCCCGCATATATTATTCAAGTTGACGGTGGCCTACGCACCAGGCACGTCAGGGCGCTGGTCGATGTGGGCGCGTCGCGCCTGGTGGCGGGGTCGGCCATACTCAATGCAGACAACCCCCGCGCAGCATACGAAGCGCTTGTGAAAGAAGCAAATCAATGAAACCCCGCGGCTTTACGCTCATCGAACTTCTCGTCGTCATCGCCATCATCGGCGTGCTCGCGTCCGTAGTGCTCGTGTCGCTCAATTCCGCCCGCAGCAAGGCGCGGGATGCGCGGCGCCTTTCCGACATACACAACATGCAGGCTGCGCTCGAGCTGTACTACGTAGACCATGGCGCGTATCCGAACCCAAATGCCGCCTGCAACGGCGGCGGCGGAGACATGTGGAGCAGCTGGGGCTGTTGGACGCAGGTGATGCCGACAAGCTATATCTCGACGTTTCCACCCGACCCGCTGAACGTTGACCTGGGAAATTGCTACAGCCAGACCGATTGCCATCTCTATCATTATTGCGCGATCAACAACAATCAGGGATACGTCCTTGCGGTAAATCTTGAAAGCCAGCTTTCCCCGGTGCATTCTCCGGCGCCTTCCTCATGCACGACCGCCGGGCCTAACTATTACTGGTTGGGCAATTAAGGGTGGTATGTTATATCCAGCGATGATCCGAACCCAGCAAAAAATTCAAACGCTCGAGAAAAAAGCGGAGGCCATCCGCGAGACGATTATTGAGATGCTTGTTGCGGCAGGTTCCGGGCACACGGCAGGTCCTTTGGGCATGGCTGACATATTCGCGGCGCTGTATTTTGATATTTTGGCCCATGACCCAAAGCATCCTGAATGGGACGGCCGCGACAGGCTCATACTTTCAAACGGCCATATCGTGCCGGTGCGCTACGCCGCGATGGCGCATGCGGGATATTTTCCGGTTGAAGAATGTTTGACGCTGCGAAAATTCGGCAGCCGCCTCCAAGGGCATCCCGAACGGCTGCGTCTCCCCGGGCTTGAAACAACGTCGGGGCCGCTGGGTTCGGGCCTATCGCAAGCTGCGGGCATTGCCTACGGGCTGCGCATGGACGGCAAAAAGAACCGCGTATTTTGCGCGATGTCCGATGGCGAACATGATGCGGGAAATATGTGGGAAGCGGCGATGTTTGCCGCCAACAACAAGCTCTCGAATCTCACGGCAATTGTCGACCGCAACAACATCCAAATAAACGGCATGACAGAAGACGTGATGCCCCTTGAACATCTGCGGCAAAAATACGAGGCGTTCAATTGGCATGTGCTCGAAGTTGATGGCCACAATATCCGTGAATTTACTGATGCGTGCGACCAGGCGCACGCCATTTACGAGCGCCCGGTCGTGATTATTGCGCACACCATTCCAGGCAAAGGTATACAAGAGATTGAGTTTGATTATCGCTGGCATGGCAAATCTCCCAGCCCCGCGGACGCGAAGAAGTTCCTGCATGAGCTGCGCACCATGCGGGGCAAGGTCGCGGGCGAGCACGAGTGATACTATATACCGTATGGCAAACCCGCAACTAATCGCATATATACGAGAGCACGAGGCACAGTTCGCGAAAGAGCAGATCGTGCAATCCCTCGCGTCCGCGGGCTGGGCGGCGGGGGATATTTCGGATGCGTTCGCCGAACTTGAACGGCCTGCGGCGCCCTCTGCATCGGTCCCTGCTCCTGTGCAGGTGCATATGCCGACGACGCCCGCTGCGGCGGCTCCGACCGCTGACTTTATGGCGGAGATGGAAAAGCGACGGCAGGAAGCCGCAGCGCAGAATCCGTATCAGAACGTATCCGCCGCCTCTGCCCCCGCATCGCAGCAATTCCGGGCGGATGTTTCCGCGCCCGCGGAAAAGGGAATCATAGGCCTGCTTATACGCATGAAGATCGTCAAAACCGCCGCGCAGGCGAACGTCGTCATGCTCGCGCTTGCCGCAGCCTGCATAGCATTTTCCGCCTGGCTTGTGTGGCCAACTTCCAAACAGACGTCTGCGCCGGTCATGGAACCGATGATGACTCCGTCCGCGACAGTGCCGCGCTAAATATCATGAAGCGGGGGTTTACACTCATCGAACTGCTTGTCGTCATCGCCATTATCGGCGTATTGGCCTCAATTGTTTTGGTTTCGCTTTCGAGTGCTCGCACAAAGGCACTCGATGCAGCTCGTATATCCGATGTAAAATCCCTCAAAACCGCCATGGAGCTATATAATAATGATAATGGGGGGTATCCAACGTCGAACGGCAGCAGCAATGGTGACGTGTTGCTAAGCGATTCAACTCTTGTGGGTAAACTGGTGCCAAAGTATATGCCGAGTATGCCAAGCGTTCTTATTTCAGATAGTGATCGTTATTACTCGGCGGGTATTACGACTGGCATAAGTCCTAGCAGCTACAGCTTACTTGTTTACGTAAACGTTCTGAGCGGATATTGCAGAACAGGGGTAAACGTTGGTGTGGGTGACTGGGGAAGTCCGCCCACATGCAATTTCTAACACTACAATGCAAACGCCGCGCGCTTTCACACTGATAGAACTTCTCGTCGTCATCGCCATCATCGGCGTGCTCGCGTCCGTGGTGCTCGTGTCGCTCAATTCCGCCCGCAGCAAGGCGCGGGATGCGCGGCGCCTTTCCGACATGCACAGCCTTGTGACCGCGCTTGAACTCTACGCATCCGATCACAACGGATCGTATCCAAATACCGGCGCCGGTTCGTGGGCCTATAGCGGTTCGGGATCTACGTGGATACCGGGGTTGTCGCCGACGTATATTCCGACTGTGCCCCAAGATCCCATAAACGCGGCCTCTCCCGAAGAATGGTACTATTATACTTCCAACGGCACCGACTACTGCATTCAGATCTCGCAGGAAAACGACTGCGCGTCGAGCCCCTATTATTGGGGCGTGTGGAGTGGCACATGCAAGCTGCGCACCGGCACCACCCGCACATATTGCTACTAGAACATGCATAGCAAGACACGCGGCTTTACGTTGATAGAACTTCTCGTCGTCATCGCCATCATCGGCGTGCTCGCGTCCGTGGTGCTCGTGTCGCTCAATTCCGCCCGCAGCAAGGCGCGGGATGCGGCGCGGCTTGCGCAGATACGAGAAATAGCGAATGCGCTTGAGTTGTATGCGTCGGACCATAACGGGCAGTATCCCAACATATCGGTAACAATATGCGAATCCGACCCGACCCACTATGCGTCTTTGCAGGTGGCCCTCGCGCCTTATATGCCAAACATACCCACGGCGCCTAATTCGACGGGTGACAATGGGAGCAGCGACTGCGGCGGATGGGGAACGCGCTACGTGGTCGGCTCCACGCTCACCGACTACAAAGTTGTCGCGCATCTGCCGGAAAATCCTGCGGCGATGAGCAAGGCGGTGTGGGACCCGCGCCGCGATGGCGGCTCAAGCGATACAACTGTGGACGGCAACGCGCCATGGGCCATTGCTGTGTATACGTCCGGCATGGCGGGCTGGTGACCGGTATATATATGAAACCCCGCGGCTTTACGTTGATAGAACTTCTCGTCGTCATCGCCATCATCGGCATTTTGTCGTCGATCGTACTTGTGTCGCTGTCGAGCGCTCGTAGTAAAGCTCGTGATGCTAGGCGGTTTGCTGACATGCACTCCATACAAACCGCGCTCGAGGTCTATGCGAGCAATCACGGCACATACCCTCCGTCCACTGCGGGCGGTGGCGGATGCTGGGGGTGTGGGAAGGGGGGAACACGGCAAACAGCGGCGGCTGGCTTTCCGCGCTTGTGACGGACGGCGAATTTTCCTCAGGCGTCCCTAAAGAAAACTACCTTGGCGGTTGCACCTACCGTTACATAACTTTTACAGCTGATACGGCGTGTGGAAGTGCAACAAGCAAATACGCCGTAGTGTATGCATTGTTCGAAAACCCGACGCCCGCTAGCTGCCATCCTTCATGTGTAGCGACGTGGGGTTGGGGTGAAGCGCAAAGTGGCGACCCTAACGGGTGCCTTACCATCATCCCTCAATAGCTGCGATATACTTTATGTATGCTCGTGCCATCGCAGAAACTTCATAGCGAAGTTTTAAAAGACGCAGAACAAGCGTATACACGTGATGGCTTTGGCGAGGCACTGCTTGAACTGGGCGAAACAAATAAAGATGTAGTTGCGCTGTGCGCTGACCTTGCCGAATCGACACGCATGCTCCCGTTTAAAGAAAAATATCCTGACCGATACATTGAGCTTGGCGTCGCAGAGCAGAATTTGGCCGCGGTGGCATCGGGTCTGGCAAATTACGGAAAGGTTCCTTTCATTGCCTCATATGCGACGTTCAGCCCGGGCCGCAATAACGAGCAGATCCGCACGACCATTTCGCTTAACAATGTTCCTGTAAAAATCGTCGGCTCGCATGCGGGGCTCTCCGTTGGCCCCGACGGCGCGACGCATCAGGCGCTTGAAGATCTTGCGCTCATGCGCACGCAGCCCAACATGACAGTAGTATCGCCCGCCGACCGCGAGGAGGCGCGCAAGGCGGCGTTCGCGGCCGCAGCGCATCCGGGACCCGTGTACATCCGTCTTGCTCGCGAAAAAACCCCTGTCATCACTACCCGCGATACTCCGTTTGAGTTTGGCAAAGCAGAGTTGCTATGGCTCGGCGAGAATCCTCAAGTCGCAGTGTTTGCTACCGGCCCGCTCCTGCATAACGCGCTTCGTGCGGCAAAGATACTTCAAAGTGAAATCGCGGTCTCCGTGTTCAACGTGCATACCATAAAGCCTTTGGATGAAAAAACCGTTGTGAAAGCCGCACAGAGCGCTGGTGCTGTCGTTACTGTTGAAGAACACCAGGTGGCCAGCGGGTTCGGAAGTGCGATAGCAGAGCTGCTCGTACAGACGTCACCAGTTCCTATGGAATTTATTGGAGTCCGCGACCGCTTCGGGCAGTCAGGGCGGACGGGGGAATTATATAAGGAATACAAGCTGACGGAGCTTGATATCGCAGAAGCTATCCGGGCTGCGTTTGCCCGGAAATTCTAGCGGTATACTGTTGGTACATGCTCACGCAACGGAACGTTTCAATATTCCGCTCGTGGATAAACCCGGCTATCAGCCTTTTGTTCGTGGGGAGCTTTGCACTCGGGGCGGGCTTGCTCATTTGGCATGCCGCGTTCGGCGAAAATCCCATAGCCAACGCCATGGCGAAGACGATCATAGAGCACACGACGCTCGAGGACAATTAGAGACTCGAAAGTGCGAATTCCGCAGGGGCGTTTTTTATATATTCTTCTAGTTGCGTGCGGGTGAGCAGTCCTTTCTGCGCGCCAATTTCCTGCACGACACACATAGCGTTGACTGGCCCCCACAACAGCGCTTGTTCAAGCGGGAGGCCAAGCGCGAGCGCCGCAGTGATGCTTGATGCAAACGCATCTCCGGCGCCAGTGCGTTCATATGGCGGACGAGTGTCTGGGTACATTGGCACGTACCAATACTGACCATCTTCGCTGCGCGCATAGGCGCCCTTGCGGTCGTCTGTAATAACGACGATTTTTGGACCAAGCGCATGTAGTCCATCCAGTAATATTTTTTTGTCATCCGTCTGTTCCAACCCAAGGATGCGTTCCGATTCTGCTTTGTTGCAGACAAATAATTCTGTACGTTCGTAAATCCCTTTGAGTGCGGGAGCGCCCAATTTCATCTGAAATGTGCCAGGTTGGAAGGTGAGTTTTGTGTCTGGATGTGCGGCGAGCCACGCTGCGATTTCTTGGTGATAGGGAAGCGAGTTGTCTGCAAGGGAAGAAAGGTACATCCATTTCACGGAAGGTGGAATTTGAGGCAGCCGGTAGTCATAATTTTCGTGTTTGACGAGGATGGTGCGTTCGGTTTCGTACCACAGCACATAGTGATAGTTCGAAGGGCGTGACGGATCTTTGACCATAAAGCCCGTGTCGACTTTTTCTTTCCTGAGAACTTCAAGACAGTCTTCGCCGTAGCGGTCTTGGCCGATATATGCGCGCAATGCGGATGTAAGTCCAAGCCTCGCGGCGGCGACCGCGGCGTTCGATGCATTTCCTACAGCCGCAACGAGCGTAAACGACTCGTAGGGGATTTTGTCGCCCCAGCGCATGCAGATCTCGCATGTCTCTGAGTCCAATCTGCAGTGCACTTCGGCCTCTTTGAGGCGTATAAAGGGTTCGGTGACGATGTCGCCAATAGCAAAGAAGTCCAGTACGCTGTCCATATACATATATAGTATACTGCGCGTATGAAAACCTTGCGGGAAGTTATTGCACAATACGCACATGAAAAAAAAGCGCTCGGGCATTTTAATTTTTCTGATTCAAATCAGCTTGCCGCAATTGCAAACGCTGCGATGGAATGCAAGCTACCCGTCGCCGTCGGACTTTCAGAAGGCGAACGGGAATTCTTTCCCCTTGCAGAAGCTCGTGCACTCGTTGATTACTACAATGCACACGGGGCAGAGATATATTTAAATGCCGACCACACCTACAGCATCGAAAAAGTTCAGGCTGCGCTTGCCGATGGCGTTGATTCTGTTGTCGTTGATGGTGCTCAGCTTTCATTTGCAGAGAATGTGCTGTTGCTCCAGACTGCAGTGAAGTATGCAAAAGCGGCAGGAGGTGATGTCTTGGTAGAAGGTGAGCTTGGGTATATCGGCACAGGTTCGGATGTGCACGACATATTGCCAGAAGGCGCCGCCGTTACTGAAGAAATGATGACCAAGCCGGACGAACTTGTGAAGTTCGTACAGGAAACAGGCGCTGACTTAATGGCCCCGGCTGTAGGTAATATCCATGGCCTCGTGCAATCGGGCCAGCCGAAGCTTTCTATCGAACGTATTGGTGCACTTGCGGCCGTCTCGCCGGTACCGCTTGTGTTGCATGGCGGTTCGGGCTCGTCGGACGACGAATTCCGCCAAGCCATCGCGGCGGGTGTTGTTATGATCCACATCAACACCGACTTGCGTGTTATATATAAAGAGTCGCTCGAAAAAGCTCTAACTTCAACGCACGAAGTTGCTCCGTATAAGTTTTTGACCCCGGCAGTCGATGCCATGCAGGCCTACGTAGCCCAAAAGTTACGCCTGTTTGCAAATGCGTAGCTTTTCTTGTATATTTCTCGAATCATGCAATTGACGGTAGAAAAGCGCGATACAGCTAAAAAGGCGGGCCAGTACCGCAAGGAAGGCCTTATGCCTGCGGTAATTTATGGCCGCAGCGAGGAGTCGACCCCTATCTCCATTCCTCGCCGCGAATTTGAAAAAGTATTTAAAACAGCAGGCTCTTCGACCGTCATTACGCTCAAGGGCTTGGGCGAAGAAAAGGATGCACTCATCCATGACGTAGAATTCCACGCTGTTTCGGGCGAACCGCTCCACGCTGATTTTTACGCAATCGAGAAGGGCCAGACTGTTACCGTTTCGGTTCCACTTGAATTCGATGGTGTTTCTCCGGCGGTCAAAGATTTAGGCGGCATCTTGGTGAAGGTCATGCACGAACTTGAAATGGAAGTTATGCCGAAGGACCTTCCGCAAGCAATTCACGTAGATATTTCATCACTCAAAACTCTCGAAGATAAAATTTTTGTTGGTGATTTGAAGCTCCCAGCGAGCGCAATCATCACTGTGCCGACCGATGAAGTTGTCGCTCTTGTAGATACGGCAAAAGAAGAAGTTGAAGAAGCCGCTCCTATGGACCTTTCATCAATCGAGACCAGCGTTGAGCGCGGTAAGAAAGAAGAAGAGGCTCCTGCTGCTGAAACCGAATAATCTAAATAATTCACAAAACCTGCCCACAAAGGCGGGATTTTTGTTACACTAGAAGGATGAGTAGTGTTGGGCGATATAGTGTGCTGTTCGCCGTTTCCGTAGCAATGACTGTAGGAATCTTTACCGTCTCTTTTTTTGTCCTGCCAAAAGCGCACGCTGATACGCTGACCCCTGAACAGCGCGCCCAACTGCAGGCCCAGTATGATCAGCTCCAACAGGAAATCGCTACGTACCAGAAGGTTATAGATGACACGCGTGCAAAAGAGGCGAGCCTGCAGGGCGACGTCACGTCGCTCAATGCGGCGATATCAAAAGCTCAGGCTGAGATCAAACAGCGTACGAACGTCATAACACAGCTTGGGGACCAGATAACCCAAAAGGCCGCTGTCGTGCAGACGCTTCAGGAAAAACTCCAAGACAGCAAAGATTCGCTGGGAAAGTTGATGCGTGAACGCCAGCAGGCTGAATCAACATCGCTCGTCGAGCTAGCACTTGCCTCAGGCACCCTTTCTGATTTTTTCAGTACGATGACTACGATAGATTCGCTCAATGGTGCGCTTCAGAACCACATGAATGAGCTCTTGGGCATCAAGACAGAAACGCAAGCTCAGCAAGATCAACTTGCTGCCCAACAGGACCAGCAGCTTGACGCCAAGCACGATGCCCAGGTGTTGCAGCAAACGGTGTCAAATGCAAAGGCTCAAAAAGCACAGGAGCTGACAGTAACCAAGGGTCAAGAAAGCGCATATAACAAGGTGTTGGCGCAGAAGCAGGCGCAGGCAACACAGATCCGCAACGCGCTCTTCAATCTTCGCGACGCGCAAGGCATTACATTCGAGACAGCGCTTCAATATGCGCAAGATGCCGAAGCAAAGACAGGTGTACGCGCAGCGTTCATTCTTGGTATTTTGCGTCAGGAATCTAACCTAGGCACCAACGTTGGCCAGTGTTTGCTGACAGACGCGACAACCGGCGCCGGCAAAGGCAAGAATACAGGCACACCATTTGCTAAGGTCATGCATCCAACGCGCGATGTGCCGGTCTTTATGGATATTACGCAGAGGCTCGGCATCGACCCGTACAGCCAGGTTGTGTCATGTCCGCAGTCTGTCGGATATGGCGGCGCTATGGGTCCGTCGCAATTCATCCCGTCAACCTGGAAGAGCTACGAAAATCGCATTGAAGTGGCGACAGGTTCTGCGGTTGCAGACCCATGGAAAGCGGGGGATGCAATTATGGCAACCGCGCTCTATATGAAAGACTTAGGCGCTGGAGCGCAAACATACAGCGCTGAGCGCAAAGCTGCTGCGCAGTACTATGCAGGTTCGAATTGGGCGACGCTCGGGATTTCGTATGCAAATAGCGTCTTGTCCTTTGCTGACCAATACCAGCAAAACATCAACTTCTTGAAGGACAATAACCTTTAAAATACAGGCTCATGTGGGCTTGATTTGAAGCCCATTGCGTGCTACGATGGTTTGTATGAAAGCAGAAACCCACCCGGAATACTTTAAGGAAGCGAACGTCACGTGCGTATGTGGCCGCGCCTTTACTGTGGGTTCTACGCAGGCAAAACTCTCTGTCGAAATCTGCAGCGCATGCCATCCGTTCTACACTGGCAACGAAAAGATTCTCGACACTGCTGGCCGCGTCGAGAAATTCAAGGCACGCCGCGCTGCTGCTAAGAAGTAAGTACTACCCAAGAACCTTCTCTCAAAAGGGTCCTCGGGTCTCCTCGCAAAGCCTCGGCCAGACCTTCTTTCGAGAAGTTCTTGTTTCGTCATGGACATCTCTAAATACAAAGACAATCCAAAAACCGCATATTTCGCAGCGGAGCTTGAACGTTTGCTTGCAGAGGAAGCCGAAGTGAAAGAGCTTGGTGCAGGTGACTTGGGCGACCTTGCGAAAGATGAGCTTGCCCGCATTGAAGAGCAAAAAACTGCCATCATCGCCGAGATGGAGAAAATATTGGAAAAGGAAAAACAGGAAGAAGAGTTCCCGAACGAAGCGATTATGGAAATTCGCGCGGGTGTCGGCGGGGAAGAGGCCGCGCTTTTTGCTGAAGAGTTGGCTCATATGTACCAAGCGTATGCAGCAACACAGGGGTGGTCTGCACGCGCCGTCTCGGAGTCTAAGACTGACCTGGGCGGCTATAAAGAAGTTGTGCTTGAAATTAAAGGCCTTGATGTATATCGCCGCATGCGTTTTGAAACTGGCGTGCACCGAGTCCAGCGCATTCCAGCAACTGAAAAGGGCGGACGCGTGCATACTTCGACGGCGTCGGTCGCTATATTGCCTATACGCAAAAAACACAAGATTGAAATAAATCCTGCGGACATTGAAATGGAATTTTCGCGCGCAGGCGGCGCAGGCGGACAGAACGTCAACAAAGTTGAAACTGCTGTGCGCATCGTACACAAGCCAACGGGTTTGGAAGCTCGCTCGCAGTCGGAACGCAACCAGCTCGGCAACCGCGAAAAAGCGATGGCGGTGCTTTTGGCAAAACTCGAGCAGTACGAGGAGGAAAGGGAGGCTGCAAAACTTTCTGCCGACCGAAAGAGCCAGATAGGCACTGCGGACCGTTCGGAAAAGATCCGCACCTATAATGTCCTGCAGGACCGCGTGACCGACCACCGGCTTAAGGAGAGCTGGCACAATCTGCCCCTCATTATGGAAGGCAATATCGGCCCTATTTTAGACGCCGTGGAGGCGGGTTCGGCAGGGGGTCTGGCAGCCGCAGAAGAGGTTGCAGAATAGACGTGCGCGTGATACCTTAGGACAACCGTTATGGAGCAAAATAATTCAGTAATAGATACCCTTTTCAAGATCGGAGCCCACTTTGGCTATGCCCCTTCGCGCCGCCATCCGTCGGTCGCGCCGTATTTGTTTGGTACCAAAGGTGGCACCGAATTGTTCGACTTGGAGCAGACCGCAGGGGCGCTGAATTCGGCTCTTGAGTTCGTGAAGACCATGGCAGCATCCCGCAAGACGATCCTCTTTGTTGGCGGTAAAGCTGAAGCTCGCGAATCGCTCAAGCGCGCGGCAGAACGCCTTAACCAGCCGTTTGTTGCATCACGCTGGATCGGCGGTACGCTCACTAACTTTTCTGAAATCAAGAAGCGCGTCACCTTGCTCACTGACCGCACCGCAGAGCGTGAAAAGGGCGAACTCGCAAAGTACACCAAGCACGAACGCCTTCTCATTGACCGCCAGCTCGCAGATTTGGAAACAATGTTTGGAGGTCTCAAAGGCATGCATAAACTCCCGGATGCAATCTTCGTGGTTGACCCTAAGCAGGAGTCAGGCGTTATGGCAGAAGCCAAGCAATTGAATATTCCTGTTATTGCGCTCTTGAACTCTGACTGCAGCGTTCTAGGCATTCAGTACCCGATACCGGCAAACGATGCGAACACCAAAGTCATCGCATACGTTCTTGATGAAGTCGCAAAAGCATACGAAACAAACATGGGTTCGGCGCCTAATCCTGAATCTCTCGCAGCGGTACAGGCATAGTGTGTATAGTAGAGTCGGTACTTAAAAACTAAAAGATTTTTTCTATGGCAATCAGCGCAGAGGCAGTAAAAGAACTTCGCGACAAGACTGGGATTTCAATGATGGAGTGCAAGAAAGCGCTCGAAGAAGCAGAGGGCAACATGGACAAAGCAGTAGAGCTTCTCCAAGCACGCTCGTCTGTCATTGCTGCTAAAAAAGCTGACCGCGAATTGGGCGCAGGCATGGTAGCATCGTATATTCACAACACAGGACAAGTTGGCGCTATGGTACTTCTTGTCTGTGAAACTGACTTTGTATCTAAGAACGAAGAATTTGCTGCGCTCGCACGCGATATCGCAATGCATGTTTCTGCAATGCGCAATGAAGATGTCGAAACGCTCATGACTGAACAGTTCATCAAGGATCCGTCAAAGACAATCAAAGATCTCCTTTCCGGCGCAACTCAAAAATTTGGTGAACGTGTTGAGGTAGCGAAAGTCAGTTGTTTTTCAGTCCGCTAAGGGCTAGACTTGGAGTATGGAGCTCCTCTTCATTGCCACCTTGCTCATCTCCATTGCGGGGCTCGTGTCGCTCTTTTCTATAAAACGATGGGAGCTTGAGACCGGCCGCATGGTGCTCGCTGGCGCGCGCCCAAAGATTAACGCGTTTGCACGCACTGTCGTGGCATGGTTCGAACGTGCCTTGCCCGGACTTCTTTCGTCCTCAGGTACACGGGCAGCAAAGCGTGCAGAGGAATGGCTTCACCGAGCCGCTGCACATATGCTGCTTGCGACTGAACAAGGACTTGAGCACATGCTTCGACATTTGCGCGGCGTGACCGAGCAGCCGCGCACGAACCGTGAAGCGTCAGAATTTTTGCGTGAGGTTGCAGCGCACAAGCGCACATTGCTTTCAAAAAAAGCATCGAAGCGCAAAGCTCAGGTTTCAGAAGTAGAAGAAGGGTAATAGGGTCAAGGTACGAAACAAAACACACGCCGCCTTAGCTCAGTTGGTAGAGCAACTCTTTTGTAAAGAGAAGGTCCCCAGTTCGAATCTGGGAGGCGGCTCCAAAATTAGTGCCCAGTTGTGGTCGCAGTGCTTGTTGCAAATGTCCCTTTAGGGAAGAGCGTTTTAAGTGTATCCAAGTCAGTAAATCCGTAGCTTACTTTGTTGTTTATCACAAACGCGGGAAGACCGCTGCCGACTTTTTCAAGAGAGATGAGCGTTTTAAGTGCTCCCAAGTCGAGATTGTAATCGAAGGAATAGACACGGATGTTAGGGTATGCGTCGTGCAGATACGAAAGCGCATAACCAGCCTTGTCGCAGTCTGCACAGTTCTTGTCGTTTGAATAGAAATAGAGGACCGTAACCTGGTTAGTGTGGCAGGTTTCTGAGAACTTTTCGGTCACAAGGTAGTCGCGTATTTCAAGCAAACTGTATTGCTGTTTGAGCAAAATAACCTGGCTGTCGTTCGAGCCCAACTGGCTTTCAGTGTAGGAAAGGCGCTTGCCGAGGTCGTCTAGCTCGGATGTCAGCTCGCTTGTGTGGCTGATAATTGAACAAGGCGAGCTTTCAAGAAGAGATATCTGTGTTTCGAGTGAAAGTGTATCGACAGACAGTTTTTGCTGCGTCGAATTGAGGTCTTTTATACGCAGGCTATTGAGATAATTGACCGAGTAGATAACCGATGCGCCAATAGCGATGGTAATACAAAGCGCGATGAGAACGTTGCGTGTGGCGAGAGACATATCTTTTATTCAATTCGCCAGCCGCGTCGGGTGCCGGTAATTACATCAGCAGTTGCGCGGAGATACCACAATGGTGCAACAAAGCCGTACAACAATAAATAGCAAATTGCATCGGCAAAGAGGTTTGTTGGAGCGTTTGAGACCCGCTTTCCTACAACCATCATAGCGATGCCGAGTCCGGCTGCGATTATGCCAAGCAAACCAAATATAGAAATGGGAGTGTAGAACCACGTAGCCGTGTGCAACAGTGCTGGCCAGTGGAAATACCAATCAAAAGGTATGCCTTGGCGAATCTCAAATGCTGTTATTATTGCGTGCAAAATGCGATATATCGTGAAGGAAAAAATTGAAAGTATTGCAATAGGAGCAATAAGACCGAATGGCAAAATCAGATATCCAAGCACGCCGTGCTTGTAGCTCAAGAGATCTCGATAATCAAATAGAACATTGCGGAAGAAGCCGCTTGTCCAGCGCATGCGCTGGCGCATAAGCTTCGGGAGCGTGTCCATTGCGTGGGTTGTCACAAGCGCGCGCGGCATATTGTCTATTTCGTAGCCTTCGCGCTGGAGACGCAGGGCCATTTCCATGTCTTCGGTTTGCTGGCCGTATACGAATCCGCCAACCTTTTCGAGAACGCTGCGGCGGTACAAAGAAAAAGGACCAGGGGTAACGTACATCGCATTTATAGAGGAGAGTGCGTGGCGATAAAAAATGCCGACGGTATATTCTGCGCTCTGCATGCGTTCAAGCAGACCGCGCGGTGTTCGAATTGAAATTGAAGACATTGCTGCTGCGACGTTTGGCTTGTCGAAGCAGACAAGCGTGCGTTTGAGGGCGTCTGGCTCAAGCACGGTATCGGCATCCAAACATCCGACTATCTCGGCCGTGGTTGCAGCGATGCCGGCATTAAGCGCAGTATGCTTGCCGCCGTTCTTCTGGTTTATGAGCAAGATTTGCGGATGATCTTTAAACTTCTGCATTATCTCCCACGTCTTGTCTTTTGAACCGTCATTTACGACGACAAGCTGAAACTTGTCGGCAGGGTAATCAACGCGCAATGCGGCTTTGATCGAGAGTTCAACTGTATCTTCCTCGTTGTAGCAGGGGATAATCAGTGCTACATGAGGAGTTTTGGTCGTGGTAGGCCTCGCGCGCGCGGTGCGAGCAGGTTTAGAGAGGAAGGTTACGAGCATAAAAGACTCGAAGAAGATCCCTAAAAATATGAAAATATAGGCAAGCAGGGCGCCGCTCATCGTTCGCCTAGTATAGCATATTCTGCTATATTTTCCCTATGGATTCTGACCGCGGACATATACATCCGATAAGCTCGCTCATACGCGAAGCCAACGATATTTTCTCAAAGATGGGCTTCACGTTTGCTTCAGGTCCGCTCGTTGAAAGCGAGTGGTACAACTTTGATGCCTTGAACGTCCCGAAAGATCATCCGGCGCGCGATATGCAAGATACCTTCTTTATGAAGGACGAAAAAGAGATGGTGCTCCGTACGCAGACAAGTCCGGTGCAGGTGCGCTACATGGAAGAGCAGATGAAAAAGGGCATTGAACCGCCGTATCGGATTATCGTGCCAGGCAAAGTGTTTCGAAATGAAGCAACCGACATGACACATGAAGCAGAATTCTTCCAGCTTGAAGGGTTGGCTGTGGGCGAAGATATTACGCTCGCGCATTTGAAAGGAACTATTGACGCGTTTTACAAGGAGCTCTTTCGCGGAGCAAACGTGGAGGTGCGATTCCGCCCGAGCTTCTTCCCATTCGTTGAACCTGGGGTCGAAGTAGATGCACGTATCGATGGCGAGAACGTGCCAGAAAAATTGCGCGGCCGATGGATTGAGATGATGGGCGCGGGCATGGTGCACCCGAATGTGCTGAAGAACGCAGGCGTTGACCCAAAGAAGTATCGCGGCTTTGCATTCGGCATGGGGCTCGATCGTTTGGCGCTTTTGCGCTGGGCGATAGATGACGTGCGTCACATGCATTCGGCTGATCTCCGCTTCATCAATCAGTTCTAATTCTATGAAAGTCTCCTATAACTGGCTTAATAATTATTTTGATAAAAAACTTCCGCCTGTGGGCGAGGTTTCTGATGCGCTGACATTCCATGCGTTTGAAATAGACGGCGTTGAAGCACATGGCGATGATTCTATTCTTGATGTAAAAGTGACGCCTAACCGCGGTCACGATTGTTTGTGCCATCGCGGCATAGCAAAAGAACTCTCGGCGATCTTAAAAATGCCGATGAACGTGCCGCACGACCCGTTTGCTAGAGGAAACGAAAGCATTAGTGCCGAGGGAGGGGCTCCACAGGGCGACGGCCCGAGGACTGAGCAGATTCCTAGCAAGGAATCTGCGTACCCGAATCCGGCAGCTAATGCTGGAGTCTCAGTCGAGATTAAGACCCCTCTCTGCAAACGCTACATCGCGACTCATATGAAGGGCGTGAAAGTTGGTCCAAGTCCAGATTGGCTTAATAATAGTCTTGAAGCGATAGGACAAAAATCTATCAACAATATCGTCGATGCGACCAACATGGTCATGTTCAACTTAGGGCAGCCGCTGCACGCATTTGATGCAGGAAAGCTCGTACACAAGGATGGCGCATATGCAATCGAAGTTCGCCCAGCCAAGGTGGGTGAGAAGATGCTCGCCCTTGATGGCAAAGAGTACACGCTGAACGAGAGCATGCTTGTTATTGCTGACGCTGACAAAGACGAAGCGATAGGCATTGCAGGCGTCAAAGGAGGCATGCCGGCTGGGATTTCTGATACCACAACAGACATCATCATAGAGTCAGCGAATTTTGACGGTGTGTCTGTCCGCAAAACCGCATCTGCTCTTAAACTTCGCACTGACGCATCTGCGCGTTTTGAGCAAGTCATTTCTCCAGAGCTTGCGTTCTACGGAATGCGCCAAGTAGTTGAGACTATTCTTGCTGTAGCGGGCGGCGAAGTTGTAGGTACTGTTGACGTGTATCCAGAAAAGCAGGAACAAACATATGTGTCGGTAACGCTCGAACAGATAAACCGCGTACTCGGCGTTCAACTCACTGGTGCTGATGTTGCTGATGTATTTCAGCGTCTCGGATTTTCATACAAAGAAGAATCAGGAGTATTTGAAGTCCAGCCGCCATTTGAGCGCCTCGATTTGGTAATCGCAGAAGATTTGATTGAAGAAGTTGGGCGTATCATTGGCTACGATAAAATCACTGCAACGCCGCTCCCGCCATTTCCGAAGAAGTCTGAAATCAATGCGGGGTTTTATGCAGCAGAAAAAGCACGCGAAGAACTCATTGCACAAGGATATTCAGAAGTATTTACGAGCGTCTTTGCTGAAAGCGGCGAACGCACTGTGTTGAATAAAGTTGATGGAGTCAAACCGCACTTGCGCAGCGACTTGAAGACAGGCCTCTTGGATGCGTGGCAAAAAAATCAACCCAACAAAGATCTCCTTGGCTTGAAAGAAGTGAAGCTGTTTGAGATTGGCGTGGTGTGGGTGGGCGGCACAGAGGAGACGCATATTGCAACTGTAGATGCGAAAGGAGTTGCTGCTGAACGCGTGCTCGAACCAATTGCTGCAGAATCATACGACGCCCATCCGCTTTCTGATGCTGAACGATACGAAACATTCTCACGCTACCCCTACATTGTCCGCGATGTTGCGTTTTGGACGCCGGCTGGCACTGATGAAGATGTGGTCATGAAGGAGATTGAAGAAAAGGCAGGGGAGCTCTGCGTCCGCATTTCGCTCTTCGACCGCTTTCAAAAAGGCGAGAAAACATCGCTCGGTTACCGCCTTATTTTCCAATCGTTTGAAAGAACACTCACTGAAGCAGAAGTCAACCAAATTATGCAGGAAATAAGCCGTATTTTGGTGGAGAAAGGCTTTGAGGTGCGCTAAAAATTTGGTACAATAAAGGTACAAATGGCAGCAGAAAAAGCGAAAAAAAGCGGGGGCTACGACGCGTCGTCTATTACAGTCCTCGAGGGTCTTGAGGCGGTTCGACGCCGCCCGGGCATGTACATCGGCACCACGGGGCCGGATGGTCTGCATCACCTTATTTGGGAAATCTTCGACAACTCACGCGACGAAGCGATGGGTGGTTTTGCGAACGACATTGAAGTCGTACTTTTACCTGCCGACCCCTCGAATCCCTCGGGGCAAGCAACCATCGTGCGCGTTGCCGACAATGGCCGCGGTATCCCTGTCGACGTCCACAAGGCAACGAAAGTTTCGGCACTCGAGACTATCATGACCACGCTTCACGCCGGCGGTAAGTTTGGCGGCGAAGGCTACAAAGTGTCAGGTGGTTTGCACGGCGTCGGTTCATCTGTCGTGAACGCGCTCTCGACATTTTTGCGTGCAGAAGTGCACCGCGATGGCGGCGTCTACTTCCAGGACTACTCGATAGGTAAAAAGAAGGCAGCCGTTAAGAAAATTGGTTCATCAAAGCTCCACGGCACTGTCATTTCCTTCATCGCTGACGGAGAAATCTTCAGCACAACAGAATACAACTTCGACAAAGTCGTCGCGCACCTGCGCGAACAAGCATACTTGGTCAAAGGTCTGCGCATCACCATCATTGATGCACGCAAATCGGATGTGAAATTGCCGAAGCCAGGCGACGCATTCTTTATGCGCGACGAGCTTGGCGACTGCCCGTCGCAGACCTTCTATTTTGAAGGCGGCTTGCGCTCGCTCATCTCCTTCCATAACCGCCATCAAAAGCCGGTCCACAAGAATGTCTTCTATGTCGAAAAGGATTTCATTCCAGCAGACGGTAAAGAAGAACAGAGCGTACAAGTAGAAATTGCGCTTCAGTACGTCGATGATATTTCGTCGCGCGTATTCCCGTTCGCAAACAACATCTACAACACCGAAGGGGGTACGCATGTGACAGGTTTCAAAACCGCACTAACACGTACGCTCAACGCGTATGGCCGCAAGAATAATGTCTTAAAGGAAAGCGAAGAAAACTTGACCGGCGACGACGTGCTCGAAGGCCTCACGGCGGTGGTTTCAGTAAAGCTGCGCGAAATTCAGTTCGAAGGCCAGACAAAAGGCAAGCTCGGTAGCGTTGAAGCGCAGGGAGCAGTGGCTGCAGTATTTGCCGACGCGTTCAACGAATTTTTGGAAGAGAATCCTGACGACGCACGCGCTATTGTTCAGAAATCCATTCTCGCACTTAAAGCGCGCAAAGCTGCAAAGGCTGCAAAAGACTCAGTGCTACGCAAAGGCGCGCTTGAAGGTATGACATTGCCGGGCAAGCTCGCAGACTGTCAAACGAAAGACGCATCAGAATCTGAACTCTTCGTCGTAGAAGGCGACTCGGCAGGCGGCTCGGCAAAGATGGGCCGTGATCGCCGCACGCAGGCTATCCTCCCGCTTCGCGGTAAAATCTTGAACGTCGAACGCGCCCGCCTCGACAAGATGCTTGGAAGCGAGCAAATAAAGAACTTGGTTGTGGCGCTTGGAACGGCGATAGGCGAGACCTTTAATATCGAAAAACTTCGTTATCACAAGATTATTCTTGCAACCGATGCCGATGTCGACGGTGCACACATCCGTACGCTGTTGTTGACGTTGTTGTACCGTCATTTCCGTCCAATCGTTGATGGAGGATATGTCTACATTGCTCAGCCGCCGCTCTACAAGGTCCAAAAAGGCAAACAGGTAAATTACGTATTTTCTGATGAAGAAAAGAACAAGCTTATAGGCACCGATGCTGTAGAGGTTGAAAGTGAGGGCGGTGAGAGCGATGAAGAATCGCCAGCTGATGCTGATGCCGAAGCAGCACCGGCCTCGTCCGCTAAAAGCGGATCGAGAGGTGCTGCGCAGGTTCCTTCCAGGGTCAGAGTTCAGCGCTACAAAGGCTTGGGTGAAATGAACCCGGATGAGTTGTGGGAGACGACCATGAACCCGGCAAACCGCGTGCTGAAGCGCGTTACTATCGACGATGCCGCAGACGCAGACCGCATCTTCGATATCTTGATGGGTGAGGATGTGCCGTCACGCAAATCATTCATCCAGTCGAACGCAAAGCTCGCAAACCTGGACATCTAATATTAGAAACTAAAAACCCCCTCTCGGGGGCTTTTTGTTTGTTCGCTTAGCGAAGCGTTGCGCTTGCGGTGTTATTAGCTTCTGAGCTTTCCCACACAGCGTTGTTCGGATCAACGGTGATAGTCATCGTGCCGCCGTATGTCGGCTGGTACTGGCCGTACGGATAAGTATTGTAATTGTACGAGTTGGTGTACTGCGGAGTGCAGTTGTAGTTGTAGCCAGGGTAGCTGTATGCACCGTTGTAGGTGTAGTTAGACGTGTATCCGCAGTTCGTCGGGTAGTAGTAATACCCACTTCCGTACTGATAGTTGGTGTAGTTGTACGAGCTTCCAAGGTTGAATGAAAGTGTGTATACAATCTTGTCACCCGGGCGGAGCGCCTGCTGAGGTGCCGACGTGTAGGTGTAGCCCGCGCTTGTCGGCAACCATGCGTTGAACGTCCAATTTGATGGAGTGATGTTCGTGCCGACGTTCTGGATAGTGAAGGTTGCAGAATACTGACCATTGCCGCCTGACACAGTGGTGATAGAAACTGCAAGGTCAGGAGAACCGTAGAGGGTCTGCACGCGCTGTGCTGGAACGTAGGTGGTTGTCGGCTTAGGCTTGGTGGTCGTGGTGCCAGAGATTGAACTTGTGGTTGAAGACTTCGTAGTGCCCGGAACAACCGTGGTGTTTGCAGTTGCGCTTGCGGTTGTCTTGTTCGATGCCAAGTTGCGTGCTGCAACAGTAAAGGTGGTCGAGATAGGGGACGAGCCGGTGATGGTCGGGGTCAATGCCATATTGGCAGTTGCGCCAGTGTAATTGAATGGGGTGTTGCAGGGGACATTCTGCAATGCGCCTGTAGGAAGGGGGGCCTGGATGCTCAAACCAGCAGCACATGAGTACGAAATGTCGTACGCGTAGTTGCCAGTCGCATTTTGGTGCGTAAAGGAAAGATTAAAAGGCGAGCCAGAGGTGACACTCGAAGGCGCAGTTACGAGGACGGTCTCCTGTTTGGTGGCCGATGTGTTTGAATCGGTATTACCCAAAAAACCATAGAGCGCGAAGGCTATCTGGATGATGCCCCATGCGCCCAAAAGCAAAATAACAATAAGGCCAAAAATGGCTATAATGCGCAAAACACGGTCTTTCGCGGTTGTCCCTGATGTAGTTGTCATGCCGGCAACCTACCATAGCCAAAAATGCTTGTCAAGGATGGTATTTTATGTCGTTATTGGGGGTACTTGACAAGCTCTGCCTTTAGGCGTATAATAGCAAATGTACCAAGTGAAATAAGGCTTTTACAGGCCTTGTCACAAGGAAGTCGATTCTTCGTCAACAGCAGGAAGGGAATGCCATCATGGCTAACGCAGGCAATATGCCCCTCGGTTTGGGGCCCGTCGTCAACAAGCCCCGCTGGCTTCGTGCCAGCGAGCAGGATCTGCAGGACCCCCGCTACACCCGGCAGACGCGAGACGTTGGGCCCGTGAGGCCCGGTGTCACGGACGTCGAACCGGAGACGGTCGACATGGGTCTGGCGCAGGTCGTCAATCGCGACGACGCCGCCCACCACCCGGATCCGGCCCCCGCGCCGGCGCCGCAGCAGCGGCAGGCGGATCCGAACCCGCAAGGGAACGGGCCGAACTTGGGCAGAAAGGTTGTCGCCACCGCCGCAATCGCCGCCGCAATCGCGGCTGTCGTCCTCGGGCTCTTCTGGTGGGCTCCCTGGAGCTCATCCACGCAAGTGGTGGCTCCGGCCGCAGCTCCGACGACGGCCGCTCCGGCGACGCCCCCGGCACCGCCGGGACCGACGGCGACGCCGGTGCCCCTGCCACCTCCGGGCCCCGCCTCGAACGGCGGCTTCAACCGCAAGTTCGAGGACATCAAGTAAGTTCTTCGCAAACCTCGGTTTCGGCAGGTGATGAATTTCATCACCTGCCGGTACCACTCTTTCGCAAGCGCCTATGCTGTACATCTCGGTTGAGATGTTTAGAAAGGCTCTCGTGAATAGCTTCACTGAGAGTGCATTCGTTCAAATCGTTTCTATCACAGGGAGTACCTTCAATGTTCGTCAAAGTCGCAACCGTCGCCCTCGTCGGCAGCCTGGTCTTCTCGATGAATGTTTTCGCCCAACAGAACCGGGCGCCGAACATCACCGACCCGAAGACTGGTACGGTGTACAGAAACACCGGCCTGTCGAACCAGGGCCGCTGGGACCGGTGCCTTTCCGAAGGCGGCCGCCCTTACGTCGACCAGTCCAGGTGCCGAGCCAACCCGGCCGTCCCGGGCGACAGGCAGTGCCTGGTGATCTACCAGGGCTGCCCCGTCGTGGAGGCCGAAGCCAAGCAGTAGCTTGGCCGACGACTACCGTTCAACGGGGGGAGAAAGGATTAATCCTGACTCCTCCCGGTGAACAAATTTCATGCACGCCTAGGTTGTATATCTTCAAAAGGTATATAAAAAGGCTCTCGTGAGAGAACCCCGTCTGTGTAACCAGATGAGTAATTAAAAAATAATTGAATGCTTATGCAAACCACGTCAATCGCACAGAAACATACCACAGTTGTCGCAGGACTTCTTGTCTTTGTGGTCTTTGCAGCTGCCTTCGTAGCTCCATTTGCTGCACATGCAGATGATGATGGAGATTATGCAAATTACTCTCCAAGTGGTGGTAGTTTTGATTATGCAAACTATTCTCCGTCAGCTGGTTCAGCAGATTACGCATACTATTCAGCAACTACGGCTTCTGACTTTGCCAACTATTCCCCGGTAGGTTCAACGCAGGACTTTGCGAACTATTCTCCTACGACTCAAGACTACGCAAACTACTCTCCTGCAAGCCAGGATTATGCAAACTACTCGCCTTCATACGACTACGCTAATTACAGCCCTATGGATTACGCGAATTATTCTCCGAGCTACGGCACCACTGACTACGCAACATATTCTCCAGTTTCTACCACTCCTGTCTACACTTCAACTGGCGGATATGTAGCAACTCCTGTTACCTACGGTTCCTACAACTACGGCACTCCGTACTACTACGGTACCTATGGATACGGCTCGAGCTACTACGGCACATCTGGCTACTACGGCTCGACGTATTATCCGACCGCGACATATCCGAAGTACGGGACGACTGGCACGACCAACGTCAATGCATGCAATGGCACGAATAATTGCAACAAGACTATTACGCAGACTACGACCCAGGGTTCAGGCTCTGTCATCTACGGCGGTTCGGGTTACTACACGAACACTCCGGCTTCGTACCCGGTCATCATTGGTGGTCCGGTCGCAGTTGGAAACAACCCGTACGTTACACTCTCGTCGTTGCCGTACACCGGTCTTGATCTTGGAGTATGGGGAACTATTGCCTACTGGGGCTTCCTCATCCTCTGGTGCCTCTTTGCGGCATACCTCATTGTCGTCAAGCGTATCCAGAACAAATTCGTAACCTTCCTCTTCGGCGACGCGTCTCATGCACAAGTAGCTTCCGAGACCCACACAAATGCACACAACACTCATGTCCACACGTCTGCCGACCATATCGTTGCTCATACCAGCCACTCAGACCTCCATAGGGAAACCAAGGCAGTCGTTGATCCTATCGACCCCTTCATCCTTTCGCAGATCGAATTGCGCACCCAGGCGTAATCCTAGTTGACAAGTTTTGTTCTACACTGTATGGTGTCGACAGATTCTATGGCAACGCGCAACAGGGGAGCAATAGCCGAAATTCACGACCATCGCGGCTCATTCGCAGCCGCGTTTGTCGTTATCTTCCTATTGAGCTACCTCTTTTTAATGAGCGTTGGGGCTACGCCTGACCCGATACATCCGTCCGTTCATAGCGAGCCGGTTGTAAGCGGGTCGGCACCAGCCTCAGTATCAAATAGTCCCGAAGTCCCTGTACGCATTATTGCGTCGGAGATTGGACTTGATGCGACCATAGCAAATCCGTCATCTGTGGATGTTGATGTGCTCGACGAGGCTCTTATGAATGGAGCTGTCCGGTATCCGACAAGCGCGATGCTTGGAGTTGATGGTACGGTCTTGTTGTTCGGCCACAGCAGTTATTTGCCCGTGGTGCACAACCAGGCGTACAAGACCTTTGACGATATCCAAAAGCTCAAACCGGGTCAGACTGTTAGCGTCTACTCTGGCGGCACAGAATATCGCTACGCGGTTGTGCAGGTCAAAGCTGCGAACGCAAACGACGATTCTATCGAGCTCAATCCAGTAGGGAAACATCTTACGCTCGTGACATGCAATTCGTTTGCAACAAAGAGCGATCGTTTTGTTGTTACTGCTGATTTTGTGGGAGCGTATTCGCTCGCCTCGAACTAATTTTATACAAAATAGCGAGGCGCACGGGTACGCCTTCGCAACCCGGCCTCACAGCCGGGATGGTGGAAGGTATGTCTCTTCATGTGGCCTTCAGGCTCATGAAGCACACTAACACATAGATCAGAACCAGGAGAACCAGGAGAGTGCCATGTTGAATTGGCGTATGTTGCTTGCGGCTACGGGCGCGGTGTTGAGTATGCTCGGTGTGGCGGAAGCTGCACCTGGTCCTTCATGCCGCCCAGGAGAGGTTATGCGCTACGACGCGCAGAGCTTCCATATCGACACGCTCGTGGTCGCAGACGGGGCGCGAGCCTACAATGCGGTCATGGATAACCCGAACGGCGCCGGCCAGGTGCTGTTCGACACGGTTGGGCGCTACTTCGGCCCGATGACTCTGACCTACTACCTCAACGTCCATTCGACGCGTTTGCCTTTGCACTTGCCGTATCTCATCGGCAATGCGTATTGCATGGGCAGCGTGCTGGTCCAAGCGGACGGAGGGTGGTCAAAGGTGGTGGTTTCAACCATCGCCAGGTCAAAGTCCAGGGCGACAAACGGCCCGGTCGTCAACGGCCAGGTCACCTTGGTGGTGCCGCGGGAACCGCTCATGGCTCTCCGGCGGGAACGGAACATGTCACCCATGGTGGCAGTCCAGCTCAACATTCCTACGAAATACAACCCCCCGATCACAAACGGGAAGTTCGCGGGATGGCAGAGCACCAAGATTGCCCAGCCGGGCAGCGCCCCGGGCGTCAGCCATCTGGAGGACCTGATCAACCAGGGCAAGCGAGGAGCACTTGTCTATTTCGTCTACGGAAGGGAGTGAACGCATGAGCGTGTTGTTGAGCCGGCGCTCCTTCCTAACCGGAGGGTTGGCGCTTCTGGCCGAGCCGGCAGTGGGGAAGGACAACTTCTTTCACTGGTACAGGCCCGGCTTTGAGCCTTACGACAAGAACGGGGTGCGCCTTGAAGATGCGCTTCGCCAATTCCGGGATCTGATGGCGCCGGACCCGGATGTCGCCGACGAATTTCGCCGCAAGGTGAAACTCAGGCAGTACACGGAGGCGCAGATTTTTCCGGGCTGGCGCGGAACGCGCATGCTCTTCGGAGCTCACGGCGTGGCGCCAAACGTCATCGTCGATGCGTCGGACTTCGCCAAATGGGGCAACGCCACCAAGAAGATGCGGATGTATACTGCTCGGCGCGTCACGGGCAGCGAGGCGCGCTACTACGCCTTGTTCTTCCCCGAGGTCTGCGGCAACTGGTGCATGCGGCTGGGCCACATGGAATGCGTGTGGGACCAAAAGCTCTGTGACCAGGGGTGCCAGGACCTGAAGCAGAGACAACGCCTCTTTCGATGAGGTGCGTTGGGAGAGCGGCAGCGATGCCTCCCTCCCGACTTTTTTTCGAGGACCGATTATGTATAATCGGCTTTCGATAAAGAGTCGTTCGAATTATTACCAAGTATTACAAGTATGCAGAATACAACCACCACATCAGCTTTCTTTGTTGCAGCACGCGTAGCGGGCGCCCTTTTGATTGCCGGCCTTTTTATAGCGGGCGCAGTTTCGTTTTCAACCCCTGATCACAGCAATGTGCTTTCAGCATTCCATGCCCATGTTGCACACGCACAAGACGGCAGTGGCGACGGAGACGGCGGTGCAGGTGGCGACAGTGGCGATGGCGCTGGAGGCGCTGGAGGCGCTGGTGACGGAGGTGCAAATGGTGATGGTGATGCAGGTACTGGCGGCGGTTGCTGCGGTGGCGGTGGCGATACTGGAATTACTGGCGGTGATGCTGGCGCTGTAACTGGCGACACCCCTATCATTCCGGTGATTCCGCCTTCAACACCTACATGCCCAGCTGGTACGACGGGCACGTATCCGAACTGCGTTGTTCCAAGCTGCCCTCCTGGAACGACAGGGACTCCTCCGAACTGCACCACTCCAGGCTGTACTTCAAACTGCAATCCTCCTATCTGCAACACAAACTGCTATCCTCCAGTCTGCACGGTTAACTGCGGCGGCACACCGCCCCCTCAGTATCCTCCGTACAGCTTCTACTGTCCGCCAGGCTACATGGGCTCATACCCGAACTGCTACTACTACGCAGCGCAGGTAGCCTACGCTGCTCCGACTCTTACGCAAACGGTCTTGCTGGCTCAAGTGCCATATACTGGTCTCGACTTGGGTCCTATTGGCACGGCCATCTACTGGGCATTTTTGGCGGTTTGGGCAGCGCTCGGCACTTACCTCGTTGTTGTAAAGCGCGTGCAGGACAAAATCGCACGAAAAGCTGAAGAATACTTCTTCGAAATTACTGCCTAACTATTCGCGCGTTCGCGAATGCGTTCGAGCATAGGTGCGATGAAATCGGCGATGAGCACAGTCTGCTTGTCGCCATTTCTGTTGTTCTCAACCGTCACTGTTTTGTCTGCAACTTCTTTGTCTCCGACAACGATAAAACAAGGGACTTTGCTGACTTTGGTTTCGCGGATGCGTTTGCCGAGCGAGTCGTCTGCAAGTAATTCAACACGCATGCCATTTTTCTTTAGCTCTGCAACAACGTCGTCCGCATATGCTTTGTGAGTTTCGCCAACAGGGAGCACTGCAACCTGTACAGGCGAGAGCCACAGCGGCAACGCGCCGTCGAAGTGTTCGAGCAATACTGCGGCACAGCGTTCAAGCGAACCTGCGATTGCGGCATGGATCATAACAATACGTTCCTTTTCGCCTTTTTCGTTAACGCACGTTAGGTCAAAGCGTTCAGGAATATTCATGTCGAGCTGAATGGTTGCAACTTGCCACTCGCGGCCAGCAGCATTCTTTGCCATAAAGTCGAGTTTGGGGCCATAGAGGGCTGCCTCGCCTGGACCTTCGAAGGTGTCCGCACCGCGCTCTTCTGCCAAGCTGCGCAATTCGCCTTCTGCCTTATCCCAGACTTCTGGTGTTCCGATATACTTTTCAGGAGCTGCCGGGTCGCGGAAGGAAAGGCGCACGCGCAATGTGAATCCAAATTTTTGATAGAAGGTGTCGACGATGTCCCAGATCTTGAGAAATTCTTCGCGGACTTGTGTGGTGCGGCAAAATACGTGCGCGTCGTCTTGTGTTATGGAAAGCACGCGCGTAAGACCGCCAAGTTCACCGGACTGTTCGTCTCGGTACACCATGGTAGTTTCTGCATAGCGCTGGGGCATTTCGCGATAGCTGTGCGGTTTGCGATCAAAGATCTGCGTGTGATGCGGGCAGTTCATCGGCTTCATCGCGTATTCGCGGCCTTCGCGTGATGTGATGCGGAAGAGGTCTTCAGAGAATTTTTCCCAGTGGCCCGAACGTTCGTACAAGTCGCGCTTGGTGATATGGGGGATAGTGACCCGTTCGTATCCGCGGGCTTCGCGCATTTCCCAAATAAATTTATCAAGCTCGGTGCGGAATACCGTACCTTTTGGCGTCCACAACGGGAGGCCGGAACCCACTAAATCTGAAAACGTGAATAGGTCTAATTCCTTGCCGATGATTCGGTGGTCGCGTTCTTCCATATCTCTCTACTCTATAAAGCTTTCAGCGCTTCGGCAACCATCGAAAGTTCGCCATTTCTGTTGGAAAGACGCCCTTTGAGTGCAATGCAGGTGTCGGGCTTCAAGATATCTTTATGTTCGGTGAAGTTTTTTGGGAAGACAACGGCCTCGATAGTGCCGTCGTAGTCAGCGATTTTTATGAACGCCATCTGGTCGCCGCCTTTGGTTAAAATGACTCGCATGTCTTGTATCATCCCGGCAGCAACAGCGGTCATGCCAGGCATTATTTTTTGCTTCATCTGGCCAATAGTCATCGGGCGCTTCGAGAGTTTTTCTTTATGCTGGTCGAGCGGATGCCCGGAGACATAGAGTCCGAGCAATTCTTTTTCCCATGCCAAGCGCTCGTGTTGCGGGGCGGGTGCCGCAGGAGCGAGTTGTATCTCGCCACTTGCGTTTCCAAGCCCTGCAAAAAGCGAGTCCTGCGATTGCTCAGCTCCGGCATCTTTTTGAAATTGCAGCATCAACTCTAAGTTCGCAAGCATCTGGCCTCTCTCGCCAAGCGAGTCGAGCGCGCCGCATTGGATGAGCGACTCCAAACTCTTTTTGTTGAGTGATGCGCCTGCAGTGCGTGTGAGAAAATCAGACAGCGTTGTGAACGGGCCGTTCTCTTTGCGTTCTTTAATAATCTCATCAGCAACACCCTCGCCGAAATTTTTTATTGAATAGAGACCAAAACGGATCGCGTCATCCTGTGCGTCTCCGGCCAAACTTGCAGCCTTCCTGCTACGCTCTTTGTTGTTGCTGCCAAGTATTGCAGTAAAGTCGCCGAAGCTGTGGTTGATATCAGGCGGAAGAACGTCGATGCCCATACGCTTGCATTCCTGCACAAGCACTGCAACTTTATCGACATCTCCTGCATCGGCAGTAAGAGCGGCAGACAAATATTCAACACCGTAGTTTGCCTTCAAATATGCGGTTTGATATGCAACGCGGCCATAGCTTGCGGAATGTGCTTTGTTAAAACCGTACGCAGCAAACGGCTCGATCCACTCCCAGACACGCTCTGCCTTTGCGCGCGGCCAGCCGCTTGTGGAGATGCAGCCTTCGATGAATTTCTCTTTCTGCTTCGCCATCTCTTCCGGAATCTTTTTACCAACGGCTTTGCGGAATTTGTCCACTTCTCCCCAACTGTAACCCGCGAGCTGGTTGGCCATGATCAGCAGGTCGTCTTGGTACACAAGGATGCCGTATGTTTGTTTCAGAATAGGCTCCATCGCCGGGTCGAAATATTTAATGCGCGACGGATTATGTTTGCGTTCGATGTACTGCGGAATAAATTGCATCGGCCCCGGACGATACAGTGCCACCATTGCGTTGATGTCGTGAATGCTCGTCGGGCGGAGCTCTTTGAGCGCCTTTGTCATGCCGCCGCCGTTCAACTGGAACACGGCTTCTGTTTCGCCGCGAGTGAGCATTTCGAACGTCTTTGCATCGTCGAGCGGAATAGTTTCTATGTCGATTTTTTTATCGCGCGTTGTTTCTATAAGTTCGACCGCGCTTGCAAGCATGGTGAGGTTGGTGATGCCAAGGAAGTCAAACTTCGTGAGCCCCACGCCGTCTTCGCCGACCGAGTACATGTCGTACTGGGTTATCGTTTTGCCGCCCTTGGGGTCTTTTTGGAGCGGCGTGTATTCGACAAGTGGGCGGGGTGCAATGACAACTCCGGCCGCATGCACCCCCACGTGGCGTGCGCATCCTTCAAGCTTTTTGCCAAGGTCGATTATTTCACGCGCTTCTGCGTCCGCTTTGTACATCTTTGCGAGTTCTGGGTTTTCGTTCAGTGCACGTTCAAGCGTCATGGGGAAGCCTTGAGACCCCATTGGAATTTCTTTTGCAATGCGATCGCCCAAACCGTAGGGGTATCCAAGCGCACGCGCGACGTCGCGGACAACGCCGCGGGCGAGCATCGTACCGAAGGTGCCAATCTGCGCCACGTGGGCTTCGCCGTATTTCTGGCGCGCATATTCGATGACCTCGTCACGTCTGTCGTCGGCAAAGTCCATATCGATATCGGGGGCGGATGGGCGTTCGGGGTTCAGGAAGCGTTCGAACGGTATCTTATATGCCAACGGATCGATCTTTGTGATCTGCAAAAGATACGTCGTCATCGAGCCTGCGACCGAGCCGCGGATGTTGGTGTAGATATTGTTCTCGCGCGCAAAACGGATGAGGTCTTCCACGACGAGGAAGTAGGTTGAGTAACCTTTGAATTTGATAATGCCGAGTTCATAGTTGAGGCGGTCGAGAACGGCCTGATCATTTTCGAGGCCCCGTGCGCGCAAACCGGTTTCGCACAATTCGCGCAGGACATCGTCGCCCGTTTTGCCTGCGGGCAGGGGGAATTCAGGGAAGATAAATTTCCCAATCGTGATGTCGACGTTGCAGCGCTCGGCGATCTCAATCGTTTGCGCCAGCTGCGCTTCGCTGAACTGCTCTTCCATTTCAGCAACAGAAGGGAAGTGGAAATCCTCTTCTTCAAGGTATGCGTTGTTTTCTTCGTTGTCGTTGTGCGCGATTTTGCGCATCGTCTCCCACGCACGGCGATCTTCGGGCTGCACATAATAAATTTCGCGCATCGCGACATCTACATAGAGATTCTTTTCTCCAAAAATTTCTTTAAGCGAGGCAATATCTTGTATTGAAGATTTAGCGAGCGCTATCACACCATCATGATGTTTGCGAAGTGTGTCGAGTATTACAACTGGTTTGCTATCGTCTGCTGCAAAATATGAATCTGTAACAATTGCAAGAAGATTTTCGTATCCTGCGTTGTTTTCGGCCAAAAGCACGAGCCGCGCGCGGCTTTCAAGCTCGACATCGACTCCGATGATCGGTTTTATATTGGCTTTGTGGCACTCCTTAATAAATTCGATAGCGCCGTAGAGGTTGCCTAAGTCCGTGAGCGCGATGGCTTCGTGGCCTTGGCGTTTTGCCTCATCTATAAGGTCGGGGAGCTTGGGCAGCGCCGCAAGCAAAGAGTAGTGCGAATGGACATGGAGGTGTACGAATTTCGCAGCCATACAACGAGTATACTAGAAGCGTGAAAGAATTTCTTATAGGCGTAGATGAAGCCGGCAGAGGACCGCTTGCAGGGCCTGTGTCTGTAGGAATTGTTGCGGTTCCGTACGATTTTGATATCAAAACTGCGTTCCCTGGCGTTGCGGACTCTAAAGTTTTGAGCGAAACAAAGCGAGAACTGCTATTTGAGCGCCTGCTTGAGCTTCAGGCAGAAAAGGTTGTTTCGTACACGATTGTGTTTGCCTCAGCAGAAACAATAGATAGAGAGGGGATTACCAAAGCTGTGCTCGACTCTATATATAGAGGAGTGCGCGAGCTTGCGCCCGATGCCGCTACGGTGAGGGAAGTTCTCTTAGACGGCTTACTGAAAGCGCCGCCTGAATATGCCCAGCAAACTATCATCCGGGGCGATGCAACAGAGCCGGTTATTTCGCTCGCATCCATTGCGGCAAAAGTCTCGCGCGACAGATTTATGAAAGATCTGGCGGGGAAGTTTCCGGAATATGGATTTGCCCAACATAAAGGCTATGGCACCCGCGCTCATATAGAGGCGATAGCGACCCATGGCTTGTGTGAAATACACAGGCGCAGTTTTTGCCGGTCCTTGTAATTTATAGGGCTTTTTGGTACGGTAAGGCCATGGTAGTCAGGATGAGACACACGAGGGCGCACACGGCTAACCGCCGTTCGCATCATGCGCTTACAAGCAAAACGCTCGCTAAATGTGAGTGCGGCGCTGTTCGCGTTTCTCATCGTGCCTGCCCCGAATGCGGCCGCTACCGCGGACGTGTCGTTGTAGACATGGCAGCAAAAGCTAAGAAGAAGGCTGCAAAGGCTAAGACCAAGAGCGAAGCTGCGAAGTAGGCCTCGTTTTTGTTTAAAGTTCGGTTCGTGTTTGTTAGTTCAGTTAGTTCTTTTTTGAAATGGCGAATAGACATTTATCAAGGTCAGTGGTTCTTCAAACCCTCTTTGAATGGGACTTTCGCGATTGCAAAAAAGAAGTAGCAGAAGAGGCTCTCGATAGAAACGCTCATGAATTTGCGCCAGGCGCAAGCGACTTGCCGTTTATGGAAGAGCTTCTAGACGGTGTGCTTTCGCGCAAGAATGACCTTGATATGGTCATCGAAAAAGCCGCGCCTGAGTGGCCTATCGCGCGCATCGCGCTCGTCGACAGAAATGTTCTGCGGCTGGGCCTCTTTGAACTGCTCTTTTCTGACCGCGAAAAAGTTCCTGCCAAAGTCGCCATCAACGAAGCCATCGAACTCGCTAAAAACTTCGGCGGAGAAAACAGCGGACGCTTCGTCAACGGCGTGCTCGGCGCAGTCTACAAAGAACTCGGCGAACCAGGCAAAGACGAGGTCTCGAAAAAGAAAAAAGACATTCCCTACGACCAATTGCCGGTGCAGCACTTGGGCGGCGCTGTGGTCTATGCGCGCCATGATGGAGAAATCTACTTAGCGCTCGTGCATGACATATTCGGCCACTGGACGCTGTCCAAAGGCAAGATTGGCGACAAAGAAGAGTTCAAAGACGAAACAGTTGAAGAGGGTACCATTCGCGAAATAAAAGAAGAGATGGGCCTTGATATAAAACTTTTGGACAAAGTGGGGGAGAACGAATATGTTGCGTCGGACCCTAAAACTGGCAAGAAGCGCAAACATGTCGTGTACTTTTTAGCCGAAGCGCCGTGGGGCGAGATCCAACTGAAAGTTACGGGCGGCCTTGATGATGCACGCTGGTTTAAGGTGCAGGACGCGCTTGAGCTCAACTTTTACGAGGACATGCTCCCGCTCGTGCAAAAAGCGCTCGAAACGCTCAATAAAAAATAGTTCGACTGCGCTCACTATAAATAATTCCAATAACGTTCAGGCATGCAGAATTTACAGTCATTCGAAGAGAAGATCGGTCTCCAATTTAACGATATACAACTGCTTCGCCAGGCCTTTACTCACCGTTCGTATCTAAACGAACATCGGGGTGAAGTGTCCGGCCACAACGAGCGTCTCGAATTTTTGGGGGATGCAGTACTTGAACTTATCTCAACGCACTTTTTGTATGAAGAGTATCCCGACAAACCTGAAGGGGACTTGACCGCGTACCGCGCGGCGCTTGTGAACGCCGTCACGCTTTCAGAAGTGGCCGCAGTACTTGGCATGAATGAATTTCTTTTGCTTTCAAAAGGCGAATCAAAAGATACCGGCCGTGCGCGCCAGGTGCTGCTCGCGAATGCATTCGAGGCAGTCGTTGGCGCTATTTATCTAGATTTAGGATACGACTCGGCTAAAGAATTCATCACCGAACATCTGTTCCCCAAGATGGAAGACATACTCAGGAATCGTTTGTGGCAGGATGCGAAGTCTACATTGCAGGAAAAAGTGCAGGAGCATCAGAGCCTCACGCCGCACTACAGCGTCATTAAAGAGACTGGTCCTGACCACGACAAGCATTTTATTGTCGGCGTCTATGCAGGAAGTGCCCAGCTAGCGCACGGAGAAGGCCGCTCAAAGCAAGAGGCTGAACAGTCCGCTGCCCGCGCCGCCCTGGAGGCCAAGGGATGGTAGTATAGTAGAGGTGGTTTCTTTGGTCTTCATGTTTGGTGCGGCACGAGGTTTTTTAAAATTATTCTGTCCGTTTAGCACTATTCTTAGATGGCATCTACTGTTACAGAGTCCGTACGCGACTCTATTCTTTCGTTAGCACGGATTGCGGTCGCTGTGTTTGTAGCTGTGCTTATTGTCGTGTCACCTGCACACGCATCAAACGTTACTGTTTCGTGGAATCAGACATATCAGACAATCGTAGGGTTTGGTGCGGGATGCCCATGGCTTCCTGACATGACCGACGCGCAGGCCGACCTCTTTTTCTCGACGACATCGGGAGCAGGTCTGTCACTTATCCGTGCACGCGTTCCTACCGACGGAACGGTTGAATGCGGCCCGACTATGCAAAAGGCAGTTGCTCGCGGCGCACGCGCATGGGCAACTCCGTGGACCCCTCCGCCGTCAATGAAGACGAACAACAACTTGAATGGAGGTTCGCTCGCAGCAGGCTCATACCAAGCATATGCTGACTACCTGACCAATTACGTGAAGAAAGTGAAGTCGCAGTATGGCGTTACATTGTACGCACTTTCGGTTCAAAATGAGCCGGACTACACATCTACCTACGACACAGCATTGTGGACGGGACAGAACCTTCACGATTTCATCCTCAACAACCTCGGACCGGCATTCCAGGCCAATGGCATCACGACCAAGATAATGGCACCGGAAGAAAGCTGGTGGGACTTTAGCCTTGCTGACGCTACGATGCAGGACCCTGCTGCTGCGCAGTATGTTGGCATCGTCGCAAGCCATAACTACAACTACAACTCCCCGTCGGTATATCCGCTTGCACAGGGCAAGGAGTTCTGGATGTCGGAAATTTCGACCATCCATGACACGTTCGACGGTTCGATAGACAACGGCCTTCGCTGGGCGGCAGATGCGCATAACTGGCTTACTGTTGCCAACGTTAACTCGTGGGACTACTGGTGGTTCTGGACGCTCTACAATAATGACAACCAAGGACTCCTCGACTACAACCTGAAGCCTGCAAAGCGTCTGTGGACGATGGGGAACTTCGCACGCTTCGTGCGCCCGGGCTTTGTGCGCATTGCAGCAACCCCAAGTCCTGCCACTGGCATCTTGGTGTCTGCATACAAGGACCCTTCAACAGGCAAGTTCGCGCTCGTTGCTATCAACCAGACGAGCTCGAGCTACACCTTGAGCACGCAGGTTGACACCAATCTGACCTCGGTAACTCCATGGCGCACGTCAGCAACAGAAGACCTCAAAGCTCAAGCCGCTATACTTACATCGAACGGCGCCTTCACAGCAACTCTGCCAGCAAAGAGCGTTACCACGTTTGTGGGTGCACAGCAGACGGGTGCTCCTGCCGACACTGCAGCGCCTTCCGTACCGACCGGACTTTCTGCAACGGCAAATTCGGCAACGCAAATTACACTCTCATGGAGCGCATCGACTGATAACGTTGGTGTCACAGGCTACAACGTGTATCGCGGCGGGACCAAAGTAGGCACAAGCCAAGGCACGTCATTCACTGACACTGGTTTGTCAGCTGCAACCACATACAGCTACACAGTAGATGCATACGATGCTGCAGGAAACGTCTCAGCAAAATCAGGCACTGCATCGGCAAAGACACAGGCAGCATCTGATACGTCGACACCCTCGACACCGACGAATGTAAGCGCCACCGCAAATTCGTCGACTCAGATAACGCTTTCGTGGAGAGCTTCGAGCGACAATATCGGTGTTGCGGGGTACAACGTGTATCGCGGCGGCACAAAGGTTGCTATCAGTCAGTCGACGTCATACGTAGATGCTGGACTTACCGCATCGACGCAGTACACCTATGCAGTATCTGCCTTTGATGCGGCAGGTAATACGTCAGCGCTCTCAAGCACTGTTTCTGCAACAACGCTTTCAAACACTCCACAGTTCCACATTGGCGGCAAGATAAAGACCACGACAAAGATCAACGCCTACACGAAGACGGAACTCCGAGCCAAAGTTCGCTGTACGCAACCGGCAGGTTCGGTTGGTGATGTTGAAGAGGGCCCGGTCAAGAACGATGGCTACACCTGGTGGCACATTGACTACAACAATGGCTGCTATGGATGGACACGCCAAGATCAAATGACTGCGATTCAGTAAGGCTCTCGCATATGTGCGCAGGCAAACTCCCGCTTTTGGCGGGAGTTTCCTTTGCTATAATCAAGCTCAATGCGGCTGAAGTCGATAGAATTGAACGGTTTTAAATCATTTGCCCGAAAGACGGAGCTGCAGTTTGCATCCGCAATCACTGCTATTGTCGGGCCCAATGGTTCGGGCAAAAGCAACGTGGCAGAAAGCTTCCGTTTCGTGCTCGGCGAGCAGTCGATGAAGTCGATGCGCGGCAAGCGCGGCGAAGATATGATCTGGAACGGCTCGAACGCCTCGCCGCGAGCGGGAAGAGCGTCGGTAAAGTTGGTGTTTGATAATACCGACCGAGCGCTCAATATTGATTTTGACGAAGTGAGCTTGGAGCGTGTTGTGCATCGCGACGGCGGCAATGACTATTTGTTGAATGGATCTCAAGTGCGCTTGCGTGATATTGCTGAACTGTTGGCGCAGGCAAACATTGGCGCATCCGGACACCACATCATCTCGCAAGGGGAAGCGGACAGGATACTTTCGTCATCTGCACGCGAGCGCCGCGAAATGCTTGAAGATGCGCTTGGTCTTACCGCGTATTTGTATAAAAAAGAAGAAGCAGAAAAGAAACTCGAAAAGACCGCAGAAAATATGCGCGAGGTGGAAAGCTTGCGCCGCGAACTGGCACCGCACCTGCGCTTTTTGCAGAATCAAGTCAAAAAAATAGAGCAGTCGCACAAATTACGCGAAGAAACGACCGCCGCATATATCCAATATTTTAAACGCGAAAACGTATACTTGCTCGTAACACGCGCGCTGCTTGCTGACGAAACAAGCGCGCCACAGCAAGAATATGAACAGCTTGAAACGACCATAGCGCATTTGCGCACGGAGGTTTCCAAAAAACAGGGGGATACGGGTGCGTCGGAATTGATGGCGCTTGAAAGCTCGTCGCGCGCCGCGGCATCGCACGAGGCAAACGTTGTGCGCGACATCGGCCGTTTGGAAGGCGAAATTTCGGCACATGAGCGTATCGCACACACGGTGCAAGATTCTGTCCCAGGGAAAGATGCTCGCGAATTTGCACAGACCGTTGAACGAGAACTTGAGGCAGCACTTTCGGCCGGTGACGTGCAGAGCAAACTGAAATCGCTCGTATTGCTGACAAAAGATTTCTTACAGCGCATCATGCGGGCGGAAGAACGAACGGGGCCGTCACTTGAAGCTCTGCGTGCCAAAAAGGATGGTCTTGAAAAAGAATTAGAACAGCTGCGGCGCGAGCAAGAAGAGACACGCAAAGCCGTGGCCGAACTTCGCGCAAAAATAGAAGGCGAAAAGGATGCGAACCGCGAGGCAGAACGAGAACTATTTCAGGCAATGCAAAAGCGCAGTGAACTTGAAACGGTGCTTGCCAAACTTCGTGCACGCAGCGAAATGCTTTCCCGCGACGAGGCGCAATTCAAGATGGAATTGGGCGAAGCAGCAGCACTGTTAGGTCGAGAAGTCACAGAATACGAACACGCTGCGGTATATACAGAAAACGGAGAAGAGCTTTCGCAATCTGATATGGCAGACGAGGCGCGCGATATACAGGAAGATCGTCGCCGCAAACTCGAGCGCATGAAAATCCGCTTGGAAGAAATGGGCGCAGGAAATTCGTCAGAGGTTTTGAAAGAGCATCAGGAAACAACAGAACGCGATGAATTTTTGGCGCGCGAGTTGAACGACTTGGAAGCATCTGCTGAATCGCTCAAGCAGCTTATCGTTGAGCTTACCGGCACACTCCGCCTGCGTTTTGATGAAGGTGTTCAGAAAATAAATACTGAATTCGACCGATTCTTCAAGTTGATGTTTGGTGGCGGCACGGCAGCGCTCAACGTCGTCCAAGAAAAAAAATTCGCGCGTGGCGAAGAGAACGAAGAGGGTGCTGAAGAAGACGAAGATATAGAAGAGGGAGTAGAAATAGGTATATCACTTCCGCATAAGCGCATTAAAGGCTTGCACATGCTTTCAGGCGGGGAGCGTGCACTGACTTCTATCGCACTTATCTTCGCGATGTCGCAAGTCAACCCCCCGCCATTTCTCATTTTGGACGAAACGGAAGCTGCGCTCGACGAGGCAAACTCGCGCCGCTACGGCGACATGATAGAAAGCTTGGCGCAAAAATCGCAGCTTATATTAATTACTCACAATCGCGAAACGATGTCGCGCGCAGGCGTGCTCTACGGCATCACCATGGGCCAGGACGGCGTTTCCAAACTCCTCTCTGTAAAATTCGACGAAGCTCTCGCAGTAGCGAAATAAAAATTTGGGTGTATAGTGCTTGATGAGTTGTACCAGGAAGCGGAGAATCGCCAATGGCGAATGAACCAATCTATTTTGACAAAGTCCCCGTAGTGCTTGCCGCAAGCTTCACTCAGGGCCCCTTCAAGATCCATTGGGGTTGCCTCAAAGAACAAGATTGCCTGCTCGTTGCTATCTGGCAACGACAAGGAGCAAAGTTCTTGAGGCCAGTCAGTGCCCAGTTCGTTCGCGAGAACGTGGATCCTCGAGTCCTCGTACCTGTTCCGAAGTATCGACTCGCGAAGACTGACACCGAACTGGATGAAGCTCTGGCTAAGCTCCTGTAGTCTAGACCAGCTCGAAATCTGCCGTCCTAGCTGCTAGGTCGGTCGCCACCAATTTTACGCGTACGGAGTCCCCGAGCGCGTATTTCTTTTTCGTACGCTGGCCAACAATCGCATATTCTTTCGGGCGGTGTTCAAAAAAGTCGGTACCCAAATTTTTTATACGGACGAGACCTTCTGATGCTGTTATTTTATCTTCCACATACATGCCCCAGTCGGTGACACCTGAAATGACGGCATCAAATTCTTGGCCCACGCGCGCGCTCAAATATTCAACTTGTTTGTAGCGAATGGAGCCGCGTTCGGCCGAAACAGCCTTTGCTTCTTGCTCAGATGCAGTGATGCACATACGCTCAAGCACGCCATATTCGCGGCGCGTTATAGGATGGCCGTCTAAGTGCGATGCCAAGATGCGGTGCACGAGCATGTCGGGGTAGCGGCGAATAGGGGAGGTGAAGTGCGTGTAGTAGTCGAAGGCCAATCCGAAGTGGCCAATGTTCTTTGTTGAATAGATTGCCTTTGCCATCGAACGTAGTGTTGCCGTGCGGATGAGGTGTTCTTCCGGAGTACCCTCGATGTCGCTCAAAAGTTTTGAGATATCGCGGGCCGACGGTTTCTTTTTGTTGTGGCCGAAGTCGTAGCCAATTGCACGCACGAACGTCGCGAGTTCGTCGATGCGGTCGGCTTTCGGGTCGTCATGGATACGATAGAGAAAGACAAGACCATGTTCTGGATTCTTTTCCGCAAGTTTGGAAACAAACTTCGCAACCTCGCGATTGGCCAAGAGCATAAACTCTTCAATCAGTAGGTTTGTTTCGATACGCTCTTTGCGCACAACACCTGTAGGAATGCCATTTTCGTCGAGCGTGAACTTTACTTCGTTGTCGCCGAAATCTATCGCGCCCTTTTTCTCGCGCTCTTTTCGCATAATTCGCGCCAAGTCGCGCAGTATAAGTAACTCTTCTTCAAAACCAGCAACTGATTCCGGGTACACAGATTTCTTGCTAGAAATCTGTTCAGTCCTCGGGCCGTCGCCCTGCGGAGCCCCTCCATCAGCTCTGGTTTTTTCGAATTTGTTTAAAATCTCTTGAGCCTCTTCGTATGTGAAGCGTTTGTTAGAGCGGATGATTGATTTTTCGAACCGGCGGTCGAGCACTTCGCCGTCCTTGGTGATTTTAAATATTGCAGAAAATGCCAGGCGGTCTTCGTCGGCTTTCAAACTGCATACATTGCCCGAAAGTTCGTGAGGGAGCATCGGGATAGTTGCATCTACCAAATAGACTGACGTACCGCGTTTGACCGCCTCGTCATCAAGAGCAGTGCCCGGCCGCACGAAGTAGGTTGCGTCGGCAATGTGGACACCTATCTCATACGTATCGTCGTCTAGTTTTTCAACAGAAAGCGCGTCGTCGTAGTCTTTCGCATCAACTGGGTCGATAGTGAAGGTAGTTTTGTTGCGGAAGTCAGCGCGCTTTTTCGCTTCCTCTGCAATGATGTTCGCATGATTCTTTTCTATATCCTGCGCTTCTTTCAAAACCTCGGGAGGGAACTCGGTCGCGAAGCCATGTTCGAGCACAATTGCGTTCATCTCAACACGATGCTGTCCCGCTTCGCCAATGGTCTGGAGCACCTTTCCTTTTGCAACTGTCCCATCAAATGATTCGAGCTCTACAAGAATTTTCTCTCCTTCTTTGTCAGATGTTTTGACTTCTATAGGGACAGGGAAGCGCATATCGTCAGGCACAGCAACTAACAACCGCTTGCCCTGAGTTTGCCCGGGTTTACCCTGAGCTTGTCGAAGGGTGCAGACAAAGCGGGTCTTTGAGCGTTCAGCTATTTTGACCACGCGTCCGCGGGGGCGTGGGAAGAGCGATAGAAGCTCAACCTCAACAGTGTCGCCATTTAAGGCGCCACTCAACTTTTCAGGGAAGATTTCGATATCCTCTCGTTCCTTATCGGGTTTACCCCGAGCTTCGTCGAGGGGCCAGCGCATATACCCCGTGCCTTTGCGGGTTACTTGGACGATGCCGGATATGTGTTTTTTAGCCGTCGCCTTACGCGAAGGGCCTTTCTTTCTGTCAGGAGACATCAGTGGGCCTACTATATACCATTTATTGACGTTTTACCAGGTGCCTGCTACAGTGGTTCCATTCCCGCCTTGGCGGGTATTTTACAGAAATATGTTGACTATCAGACTCAGCCGCGTAGGTAGAAAGAACGACCCGTCATTCCGGGTTATTGTCGTTGAAAGCAAGCGAAAGCCCCAGCCGGGCAATTATCTTGAGATGGTTGGTTCGTACAACCCAAAGACCTCTCATGTTGATTTGAAGGCAGACCGCATCAAGCACTGGATGCAGAACGGCGCAACTGTTTCAGAAACCGTTCACAACCTTCTTGTTTCAAACAAGATTATCGATGCAAAGAAAATCAATGTTCTTCCTAAGAAGACTGTTGAAAAAAAAGAAGAGCCGGTAGCAGAGGCAGCTCCTGTGGAAGCAGCAGCCACTGAAGAAGTAGCTCAAACAGAAGAAGCACCTGTGGAAACACCAGTTGCTGAAGAAACTCCAGAAGCGTAAGCTTTGAGGTAGGTGCGGAACGTTTATAAAAACTAAATATACTGCATGGAACGAGATCAGGAGTTTTTGGAGTTCGTCGTGAAAGGGTTGGTTGATCATCCAGAGGAGGTCAAAGTCACCCGCACGGTCGATGAGATGGGCGTTTTGCTCATGCTCGATTTGAATGCTGAGGATATGGGCAAGGTTATTGGCCGCTCGGGCAATACCGCTAAGGCTATCCGCACGCTTCTGCGCGTTGTAGGGATGAAGCACAATGCCCGCGTGAACTTGAAGATAAACGAACCGGCAGGCGGCCGCTCGGCTGAATCTGGCGGCGGCTCGGCAAGCACTGGCTGGGACGGCACTCACGAAGCTCCTGCAGCGCCCGAAATGAAGTCCATCGACGAAGCAATGGACAGCCTCGGTAACTTCTAGGTTCCACCACTTCCCTTTGTATGAAATTTCACGTTGTTACTCTTTTCCCAGAGGTTATTGAGGCGTACACAGGTGCGTCTATTTTGGGTAGGGCGCAGCGGGAGAAGAAGTTGAATGTAAAGGCGTATCAACTGCGCGACACTGTCGCAAATAAATGGGGCAAAGCAGACGAGCGCCCATACGGCGGCGGCCCAGGCATGGTGTTGCAGGCCGAGCCGTTCATTAAAGCAGTCGATAAAATAAAGAAAGGGAAGAAAGGCGTGAAAGTTTTAATCACGTCTGCGGGTGGGAAAGAGTTTACGAACGAGTACGCAAAAAAGCTCGCGAAACAAAAAGAGGTAATTATTTTGTGCGGCCGCTACGAAGGTATTGATGCGCGCGTCAAAAAAGCGCTTGGCGCGGAAGAAGTTTCGGTAGGAAATTATATTTTGACTGGGGGCGAGCTGCCAGCACTTACTATTATTGACGCGACTGCCCGCCAGATTAAGGGCGTTTTGGGCACATTCGATAGTTTAGAAGAGGGAAGGGTCGCCTCGCATGATGTATTCACCCGGCCGGAAGTTTTTGAATACAAAAAGAAGAAATATAGTGTGCCAAAAGTCCTTCTTTCAGGCCATCACGCCAACATCGATACCCTCCGTGCCAAAAGACGTAGCGGGAAAAGTTTATAACTCATATTGACTGAAGATTTAGTGAGCAGTATGGTCATTACTAATGCGGACCGAAAGGGTGATTCTGCAGAGTCTGGTTTGATAAGGGAGAGACCGAATGTTTCGTACGAGTGGCGCTCAGAGCCGCAACAAGATCGACGACGGCCGTCTCAGGAAGCGCATGAAGACGCTCAAGGGCAAGGGATGGGCGAATCTGAACGATGACGAGAAGAAGTTCGTCACTGATCATCGCACACTCGCCACCTCGCTCGGCATCAGCGTTCCCGTGAATGCATAGCCTCACCCCTCCAACAATCTGACAAGAGCAGGTAAAAGCGATGTCCGGATATTTTGTCTTCGTGCCGCCCAATTCGAAGAGCGGGCCGGTCGGCTTCAATGCGCCGGTTAGGGAGGTCCCGCCTCCCTCCGACGAACAGCGCCGCCGCGATCGCGAGTACCAGATGCAGGGCTACGCCGCGCGGCAGTTCACCATGCACGCCAACTTCAAGCAGGCCAAGCAGGGCATGGGCAGATCGCTGGCCCCCTGGAGCGAGTAGCCCAACTACTTCTCCTGGCAGCCCGAATCAGGGTCAATGACCCAACCGCCGCCCACCCTCACGGGGTCGGGCGGCTTTTCTTTTTACCCTGAGCGAAGTCGAAGGGTTGTTCATAAAGATGAGCTTGACGTGAACGAAGCCCTGCGTATACTAATAGATGAAACCAAAAGCGGGGCACTCTGGAAACAGAGTTGGATGAGTTCTGAGGGCTGGGGTTTCAGAACACCAAATTTGTGACGAAAGTCACCTAACAAACGAAGGGCGAAAGCCCAACGGTGGGAGCGTTGTACGCGCCCAATTTTTCGCGTTTAGATATACGGTTCAGTTCACTTCAACTGAAGAGGATGCCGGAGTAGAACTTTCTCGCGATTCTTTAGAATCGATCGAAAAGTTCTGCGCAGGCTCTCACATATTAATAGCGTGCCCGACTATTACTAAGCTCGTCACTTCATAGAAACCCCATGCGTGAACAAAAGTACTTCAGCCGCTTCCGTGAACCTCGCACCGATACTCCGAACCTCGTATCGGCGCAAGTAGAATCCTTCAAAGAGCTCCTCAAAGATGGAGTTAAGGAGATCTTCAAGGAGTTTACTCCGATCAAAGACTACTCGGGCAAAAAGTTTGACCTCGAGTTCGTCAAAGTAGAATTGGGCGAGCCGAAGTTCGACGAGCACTACGCAAAGGCGCAGAAGATGTCGCTCGACATCCCGCTTCGCGCAATTGTACGCCTCAAGAACAAAGTGACGGGCACTGAAAAAGAGCAGGAAATTTTCCTTGCTGATTTTCCATTGATGACCGACCATGGCACCTTCGTCATCAACGGCGTTGAACGCGTCATCGTGCCTCAGCTCGCACGTTCGTACGGCGTCTTCTACACTGCAGACGAGGTAAAGGGCAAGCGCCACTTCGGCGCAAAGGTCATCCCAGCGCGCGGCGCATGGATCGAAATCGAGTCTGATGCAGATGGCATGCTCTGGGTACGCATCGACCGCAAGCGTAAATTCCCGGCAACAAGCCTTCTCCGCGTGCTTGGTGCAACTCACGACTCTGACATTAAGGACCTCTTTGCAAAGAGCGTACATGGCAAAACATGGGCGGCGCTTTCGCTTGAAAAGGATCCTGCAAAGACCCCTGACGAAGCATATATAGAAATCCACAAACGCCTCCGCGACGGCGACTTGGCGACTGCTGCAAACGCGCGCGAATACATCAACTCAATCTTTTCCGAAGAGCGCTACGACCTTTCCCGCGTCGGCCGCTACCGCTTCAACCAGCGCTTTAATAAGTCATTGGACGAAAAGGAGCTTGGCCGCAAGACGCTTTCCCTCGACGACATTGTCGTTGTGTTGAACCACGTCCTTGAACTTGAAAACGATCCGGACGCAGTAGAAGACAACATCGACCACCTTGGCAGCCGCCGCGTCCGCTACGTTGGCGAAATGCTTCAGCAGCGCCTCCGCGTTGGTTTGACGCACATGAAGCGCAACATCCAAGACCGCATGTCGACCATCGACACCGAAGCAACGATGCCGCAACTCTTCGTTAACCCGCGCCCGCTCCAGGCTCGCATCAAAGAATTTTTCACCACCAACCAGCTCGCGCAGTTTGCACAGCAGACGAACGTCTTGGAAGAGCTCGAACACATGCGTACGCTCTCGGCACTCGGCCCGGGAGGTCTTACTCGTGAACGCGCAGGCTTCGAAGTCCGCGACGTCCACCCGTCACACTACGGCCGCCTCTGTCCTATTCAGACTCCAGAAGGTCCGAACATCGGTCTTATATTGCGTCTTTCAACGTTCGCGCGCGTCAATGAGTTCGGCATGATCGAAACGCCGTACGTGAAGGTGCAGAACGGCAAAGTTACCGGCGATGTCGTGTACTTGAACGCAGCTGAAGAAGAAAAGCAGATCATTGCGCACGGCGCAACGAAAATAGCTGACAACGGCGACATCGTTGAGTCGATGGTTGAAGTCCGCGAGGGCGGTATCCCGACCCGTGCATCAAAGAAGGCAGTTAACTACATCGACGTCGATGCAGCGCAGCCATTCTCTATCGCAACGTCCATGATTCCGTTCCTCGAGCACGACGACGCAAACCGCGCGCTCATGGGTTCGAACATGCAGAAGCAGGCAACCCCGGTCATCATCCCGGAAGCTCCGCTCGTGGCAACTGGTATGGAAGCACGCGCCGCACGCGACACCGGCCGCCTTATATACGCTGCTGAAGCGGGTACTGTGGTGCAGGCTGACGGCAAGCGCATCATCGTGAAGAACGAAAAGGGCAAAGAGCAGGAATATCCGCTCGTAAACTTTGTCCGCACCAACGGCTTTACCGCACTCCATGGCCGCCCAGCAGTCTCTGTTGGCACAAAGGTCAAGAAGGGCGACCTCTTGGCAGACATGTCGAGCTCGGATAATGGCCAATTGGCGCTTGGCCAGAATGCGCTCGTTGCGTTCATGTGCTGGTCGGGCGCCAACTACGAAGATGCAATCATCATTTCTGAGCGTCTCGTAAAAGACAGCAAATTCTCATCAATTCACATCGAAGAGTTCGTCTGCAACGTCCGCGATACAAAGCTTGGACCAGAAGAGACAACCCATGACATCCCGAACGTTTCTGAAACCAAACTCCGCAACTTGGACGAAGACGGTATCATTCGCACTGGTTCTGAAGTCCGCCCTGGCGACATCCTCGTCGGTAAGATTACTCCGAAAGGCGAGACCCAGCTCACACCGGAAGAACGCCTCCTCCGCTCTATCTTCGGCGACAAGGCGCGCGATGTGAAAGATTCTTCACTCCGCATGGAAAACGGCAAGCGCGGCCGCATCATTGGCGTCAAAGTATTCTCGCGCGAAGCAGGCCATCATTTGGAATCCGGCATCATCAAGCGTATCCACATCGAAATCGCACAGCTTCGCACTGTGTCTGTCGGCGACAAGCTTGCAGGCCGCCACGGCAACAAGGGCGTTATCTCACGCATCTTGCCAGAAGAAGACATGCCGTATATGGAAGATGGCCGGCCGGTTGATGTCATCCTCACGCCGCTCGGCGTTCCAAGCCGCATGAACCTCGGTCAGATTTTGGAATTGCACCTTGGTCTTGCTGCGAACACGCTCGACTACCAGGCTATCTGCCCGCCGTTTGCAGGCGCGACTGAAGAAGAAATTCGCGCGGAATTGAAGAAGGCAGGCTACGCAGAAAACGGCAAAATAAAATTGTACGACGGCCGCACGGGCGAAAAGTTCGAACAGGACATCGCAGTGGGCTACATGTACATCTTGAAACTCCATCACATGGTGGAAGACAAGATCCACATGCGCTCAATTGGACCGTACTCGCTCATCACCCAGCAGCCGCTTGGCGGCAAGGCACAGGGCGGCGGCCAGCGCTTCGGCGAAATGGAAGTGTGGGCATTGCTCGGCTATGGTGCCGCATACACGCTCCGCGAAATGCTCACTATTAAGTCTGACGACATCATGGGCCGCTCGGCAGCCTTTGACGCAATCGTCCGCGGCGAACGCATCTCAAGCCACTTTGCACCGGCATCATTCAACGTGCTTTTGCACACGCTCCGCGGTTTGGCGCTCGATGTCGAACTTATGCGCGGCGGTCAGACTACTGCAGGCAATCGCAAGACTCCGGGCGCAGAAGTATCTGACTTCGACGCAGTCCGCATCCGCCCAGCATCACCTGAAAAGATCCTCGAGTGGTCGCACGGCGAGGTCACCAAACCTGAAACCATCAACTACCGCACTCAGCGCCCTGAAAAGAATTCGCTCTTTGACGAGAAGATCTTCGGTCCTGAAAAAGACTACGAATGTTACTGCGGTAAGTACCGCGGCATCCGCTACAAGGGTATTATCTGTGAGAAGTGCGGTGTGGAAATCACTCGCTCGATAGTCCGCCGTGAACGCATGGGCCATGTCGATTTGGCAGTGCCTGTTGCACACGTCTGGTTCCTCCGCGCAATTCCGTCGCGCCTCTCTATGGTGCTCGGCATCCCGGGCGGCGACCTCGAAAAGGTTGTCTACTTCGCGGGTTACATCGTGACTGAAGTCCACAAGGCAGAAAAGGATCGCATCGTTGCTGAACTTGAGGCTGAATACAAGGCAAAGGTAAAGAACTTGCAGGACGAAAAGTCCAAGGACAAGATGAAGGAGCTTTTCCTTGAAGCAAAGCGCGACATCGATGCAATTTACGTCGGTTCAGTGTTGGACGAACCTAAATACCACCGCTTCGCTATCAAGTACGGCGCTGCATTTGAAGCAGGCATTGGTGCAGAAGCGCTGTACAATCTCTGCAAGAAGCTTGACTTGAAGGTCATGGCAGATGAGACCGAAACTGCTCTTGCAAAGGCAGGTGCAGCTGAGCGCGAAAAGCTTTCGAAGCGCCTCTCAATCCTCCGCGGCATGATCCGTGCGAACGTCCGCCCTGAATGGATGTTCCTCGCACGCATCCCAGTTATCCCGCCGGGCCTTCGCCCGATGGTTGCCCTCGATGGCGGCCGCCATGCAACATCAGACTCGAACGACCTTTACCGCCGCGTCATCAACCGCAACAACCGCTTGAAGAAGCTTATCGAAATCCACGCGCCGGATGTCATCTTGCGCAATGAGAAGCGCATCTTGCAGGAAGCAATTGATGCACTCATCGACAACTCTATCCGCCACGGCGGTGCAGCATTCTCTGCAACGACGCAGGCTCGCACCCGTCCGCTCAAGTCTCTTTCTGACAACTTGAAGGGCAAGCACGGCCTCTTCCGCCAGAACTTGCTCGGCAAGCGCGTCGACTACTCGGGCCGCTCAGTTATCGTCGTCGGTCCGGAACTCCGCCTCAATCAGTGCGGTCTTCCGAAGCACATGGCGCTCGAACTCTTCCGCCCATTCGTCATCGGCAAACTGCTCGAGAAGGAACTCGCATTCAACATCCGCGGTGCAGGTCGTCTCATTGACGAAGGCGTGCCGGAAGTATGGGCAATTCTTGAAGATGTCATACGCGACAAGTACGTGCTTTTGAACCGCGCACCGACCCTTCACCGCCTCGGTATCCAGGCCTTCCAGCCTATCCTTATTGAAGGTAACGCTATCCAGCTCCACCCGCTCGTATGTCCTGCATTCAACGCAGACTTCGACGGCGACCAGATGGCCGTTCACGTGCCACTTTCTCCTGAAGCTCAGGTAGAAGCACGCGAAATCATGGCAGCTCCAAAGAACGTCTTGAAGCCAGGTTCAGGCGATGCCGTTATCGCATCGAAGCTCCTCGACATCTTGCTCGGTTCATACTGGATGACCAAGGAAGTTGAAGGTGCCAAGGGCGAAGGCAAAGCATTCTCATCACCAAACGCTGCAATCTTGGCATACGACTACGGCGATGTCGGTTTCCAGGCAAAAATAAAGGTCATGCCGTCTGAAAAAGAGAAGTACGCTGCATTTGGCGGACAGCTCTTCGAGACAACCGTCGGCCGCTTGCTCTTCAACACAACATTCCCATCGGACTACCCATACATCAACTACTCAATCGACAAGAAGTCTCTCGCAAAATTGGTCGAAGACCTCATTGCGCGCTACGGTCTTGAAAAGATTCCGGACATCATGGACCGAATCAAGAACTTCGGCTTCCGCTATGTGACGCAGTCAGGCATCACCTGGTCGCTCGACGACATCCGCATCCCGAAAGAAAAGGAGGCTATCGTCGCTGCGGCGCAGAAGAAGTCGGACGAAATCGTTCATAACTTCGAAGAGGGCCTCCTTTCAGAAGAGGAACGCTACCGCATGAACCTTGAAGTCTGGCATCAGGCAAAGGCAGAGGTTGAAAAACTCATCCCACCGTCGTTGCCAGCAAACGGTCCGGTCCAGGACATGCTCCGCTCAGGTGCCCGCGGTTCGCTTGCGCAGATGACCCAAATGGTTGGTATGAAGGGTCTCATCGCATCTCCGACAGGGGAGACAATCGAACTTCCGGTTACCAAGTCGATGAAGGAAGGTCTTTCACCAATCGACTACTTCACCACGACGCACGGTTCGCGTTCGGGCCTCGCATCTACGGCACTTTCAACTGCAAAAGCAGGCTACCTTACACGCCGTCTCTTCGACGTCGCACAGGATGTCGTCATCGCTGAAGATGACTGCGGTACGAAAGAAGGCATGGAAGTTCGCCGCGAATCGGCATCGGGTATCGGCACCTTCATGGCAAAGAATGTTCAGGGCCGCTACTTGGTAGCTGATGTTGTGGTAGGCGACAAGACGCTCTACAAGAAGGACCACTTCATTGTGGATGCAGACGCAAAAGCAATTGAAGAGTCCGGTATTGCAAGTGTGCTCGTACGCAGCCCAATCGCATGCCGCGCTTCGCATGGGCTCTGTGCAAAATGCTACGGCGCAGACCTAGGGACAATGAAGCCGGTCAACTTGGGCGAGGCAGTTGGTACTGTCGCAGCACAAGCTATCGGCGAGCCGGGCACCCAGCTTACGATGAACATCAAGCACGCCGGCGGCGCTGCGTCGGCAGAAGGCGACGTAACGCAGGGTCTCCCGCGCGTTGAAGAAATCTTCGAACGCCGCGCACCTCGCAACCCGGCAGTTGTTGCAACCGTTTCAGGCGAAGTTATAGAAATCAAGAACGACGGTAAGGAAAAAATTATCGTCGTCGCTCCTGACCTCGAATTCAAGAGCAAAACAAAAGACACTATTGAGTACGAAGCACATGCGCGCCGTGTGCCGACTGTAAAGGCAGGCCAGCGCATCGAGAAGGGCCAGTTGTTGACCGACGGTTCTGCCGATTTGACCGACCTCTTCAAGTACGCGGGGCGCCAGCGTGCACAGGAATACATCATGTCGGAGATTATTAAGATCTACGAACTCCAGGGTGCAAGCATCTCTATCAAACATGTGGAAGTCATCATCCGCCAGATGTTCTCACGCTTGAAGATCACGAACAGCGGTACGACAGAGTACTCTGTAGGTGATGTTGTTTCAGCAGCAGACCTTGCTATTGCCAACGAACAAGTGGCAACAGACGGCGGCGATATCGCAAAGGGTGAACCGCTCGTCATGGGTATATTGGATGTTTCGCTCTCGCGCCCATCATTCCTCTCGGCTGCGTCGTTCCAGAACACAACTCGTATGCTCATCAAAGCATCGATGTACGGAAGTGTTGACCGCCTCGAAGGTTTGAAAGAGAACGTCATCATTGGCCG
>DASZSF010000003.1:0-10511 GCA_035548815.1 Minisyncoccota bacterium | reverse complement strand
ACAGCGATGTTGCAACCAACGGTGTCCAGATCTTCAAGTCATTCCCGACCATCACGTACACTGCATCTAACGGCGGCGTGTTCACGGTTGGCAATGTACCTCTGATCACAGTTACCATTGCTGCAGACAGCAAGGGCGATGTCACGATGAACAGGTTGACCTTTAACATCGCGACTACGACTACCACAGTTATCTCCCCAACCTTTACAGGTCCTGGCGGTAGCGTTGGTACGGTCTCCGCTCCAGATGCTAACGGTAACGTTGTTGTAAGCTTCAACAGCGTATCGAACACTTCGGACGCTGTCATTCCGGCTGGTAGCTCGAAGAGCTACACCTTCAAGGGCACCACTGCCTTCGTCAGCCCGGCAACCACTGGCTCAGTGTCTATCTCCCTCAAGGGCGATACGTACGCAGCAGTCAACACGGTTTCTGGCCTCTCAACGAGCAACATGATCTGGTCACCTGAGTCGACAACGACTTCGACGGCTACGACCAATCTCGACTGGGCGAATGGCTATGGTCTTGGCGGTTGCTTCACAAGCGCTGGCCTTGGCAACGACTGCTTCGCAGCAACTCTCGCGAAATAATTCAACAGAGTTCGTTAGCAAACAGTTAGTTTAGCTAGCAAAAGCCCCCTCGAAAGAGGGGGCTTTTGTGTTGCCTAAAACTTAAAATCTCCGTATCAAAACTTTACCGTAATTTGAGCGCCGAGATGTTTATATACCAAATATATGAAGAGAAAATTTTTCACACTGTGGCAGTACATTCGATGGCCACTGCTAATTCTTTGTTCTGTATATACAGGACTTGTCGTGTATCGCATTCCAGCAGTTATTCAGAAAAGACAAACGCAAGGCGCTGTCGTTGTTATACATGTGCAAAGAATTACATTAGATGATGCAATGGGGAAGCGCTTGCCCTTTGAACCGAGTCCGGAAACCCGCGATGCCACCATTGCAGGTGTCGACGTAAATAATAATGGAATCCGCGACGATGTGGAACTAACTCTGTTCAAAAAGTATCCAAACTCTGTGCAAGTGAGAGCTGCAGAATTGCAATATGCGCTCACAGAACAGATGTTTCTGACGCGAGTTTCTAATACAGAAACATGGAAAGCGGTTTCGGAAGAAAATGCACGCGCCCAATTGTGCATCATCGATAATCATACAAATAGAAAAGAGGTTGAAGATTTAGTTTTTAATACCGCAGCACGGGTGAAGGCAAGAGAAAAGGCGTACGATTTTATAACTAGCTATGGCCCCGAGCCCGGAGAGCCATGCGATATATCAAACTCTTAGGAATTCTCGTGCTCTTTGTGTGGCCCATAGTCTCATATGCAGAGTGTTCGCCTTCGGGTTATACAATCGAATATATAAACGGAATTGCCACATCTAGGGTGGCGGCTGAAGACGGTAAAGCGTTATTGCAAGAAATGTTGCCTCGACAACTGGATGGCCAGCCACTCACTGTGCAGCTGGCATATAACGGAGAACATCTAGGTGGGTTGGTGGATGTGGTGTTTGCTGTGTCGCAAGCTTTGTTTAACCCAGTGTCTGACTACAATCTCAATGCTGCGCTTCGGGATATTGCTGCAAATGCAACAACACAAAAATTTTACTCGTCGGCCATTCGCAAGGTGCCCTCTATGCAAACTCTATATATGACTACATTACGTCGCATGGCGAATCCAACAGTGCAGTGGATATCTATGCGATAGCGACGCCAGCAAGCTACGTTGCCGGAGGAGGAAGGTATGGGACATCATATGACGACGCGGTTATCATCGGGGCGCGTGCATTGGCAAAACAGTTTGACGCGCCGGTACCCCTCCCGTCGAACTTACTGGTCAGAGGCGGTGCAACTTTCCCTGATTTACTCGCGACTCATCAGTTTGATACCTATGTGAACGGAGCAGGCGAAGAGATGACCTTTGTCATGAAAGAAGAAATGGATGCGCTGAAAAGTGATTCTGAACCGACTGCATCAGGTTGTTTCACGCCTCCCGTCCTTGCCCTTACAGATCGAGTACAGCAAGCACTCTTTGCGCTTGTAGACCCGGCCGCGAATGCAGCGGAGTCTAAAGTGATACTTGCCTACAAAAACGCGGTGCATGCTCTAGTTGTTGCTGCGGCGCTGACGCGGACAGTAAGTACCGCTATTGCAGATGTGTTGGGAGGTGCGCAAAAAGTCCTTGCTAATCCAGAGATAAATCCAACAGTACCAGAAAACTATGAAAAGAATTTTCAAATTGTTAAAAGCTTATATGGTTCGAGTTTGGACAAACAAGACTATGAAGACTTGAACGGGTCGCAAGGCGGGGCAATAGCGCCCGTGTTACTCCTCAAAGAAAAAATAGACACACCTACTCCAGCTCAAGAGGCCACCACTACTTCCGCAACGACAAGCGAGCCACTGCGCCTTTCCTATATTTTGGATATGGATCCGGGCGGGACCGCATACCCGCAAGCGCCTGCCCAAAACGCTTCGGATATATCCGCAAGCACTACTGCTGGCGACAGCGATGATGCAAGTTCGACCTCGTCGCAAGAACTTCCGGCAGATGACGACAACGCTGAAGCATCAACGCCGCCGAGACCCAATCCTGAACCGCACGGGAGCCCCGTTGTTGACACGTTTGACTCATTCAACACGGCAGGGTGGCAAGCCACGGACGGCAATGTAAAAAATTTTGATGCTGATGACGGGACGGACGGCTCATGTTTTCGGGGCGGTTGTATCATTGGCATTGCCAGCCTGGATTTCATCAACATCATCCCACGCACGTTTTTGAAAGGGCCTACTGGATATCCAGAAGGAGCACTAAGCGTATATATACGGGCTAATGCCGTGAGCGCAGCTCCCAGCATTGCGCTGTCTGTGTGCAATGCTATTTCAACAACGTGCCCCGACGGAAACAGCCTGAATGTCATAGGATTCACAGTGAACGATGGGGTATGGCATCACTACTATTATGCATGGCGGCCGGGAGTTTCCACTATTCAAACCTGCTTTATGCAAGATGAAATGCGGCCTTCGTATTGCACATGGAATGAGGATACCGGGATACCAAATGGAGCTCAGTTTGACGGAGTCGCGCTGTGGTCGCAGAACAGTTACCGCAACGACCTTGGTACAAACATCTGGTTTGATGAGCTCGAGGCGCAGTAGTAGAATGGGGGCATGGATCCAAAAGCACAGAAATGGTACGGCGTTGTAGCAGCCGCAGTGGTCGTTATTGCAGCGCTTGGCTGGTATTTTGCAGTACACCAAAAAGCAGTAGCGCCGACAAATGTAGACACCAACGCAACTTCTACCTCAGCAACAACCACGGGACAGATTCAAATAACGGGTGCGCAAGATACGTCGGGTATTCAGGCGCCGAGCCTTGACCGTGCCTACACACCGCCAAGCTATTTGCCAGCTGCGCAACAAGTGCAAAATCAAAAAGATTACAATACCGTGGTTGCGCAATTGAAATTTGACCCGACCAATCATGCATACTGGCTTCAGCTGGCGCTTTATCGAAAAGCCGCAGGAGATTATACCGGTGCCGAAGAAATCTGGCTGTTTGTCATCAAGCGCTGGCCTGACGACCCGATACCATATAAAAACTTGACCGATCTGTATTTGAACTTCATGCACGACAAAGCAAAAGCGAAAGCTATACTGCAGGCGGGGGTAAAAGCATTTCCTGATGATGCAGACCTGAAAGCGCAGCTTGCAGCCCAGCAATAGGAAAACATGAAACGCTTTAGCACACCGACGTTTTTCAAATTCCTCTTGGGGTTTGTTGGCATACTTGCGGTGGCATTTGTCGCGATGGTCTATGTGGCGCACGACATCCCGGCATCTGGCGTTGACAACAGCGCACAAGCACAGTAACTTCGAATTGAAGAGTTCCGCGGAATAGCCACAACCATGGAGGCGCGCATGTTACCGATTATGCATGTTGAAAAGTTCAAGATCCCCGCTGAGGTCGGCGAGGAGCTGCTGAAGGCTGCCAGCACGGCTGTGCAGACGGTCGCCCGTGCGTGCGGCGAAGAACACGCGAACAAAGGGGGCTTCTTTCGCTTCCTCTTGGTTCCCTACGAAGGGTGCAAGTTCTTCGAGCTCGAACCGCTTGTTGAGGGCTGGGCGGGCGGCACTTCGAATCAGAGCAACATCGCCCAGTACTATCATCTCTCGATGGAGAAAGCGCACCGGCTCGGCCGCAACACGCTCTGCCTGAGCTCCTTTGAGTCAGAGCGTGATCCGGAGAAGTGCCAGTTCGGCGGCGCTATCCGGACCCCATGCTGGGTGGACGGCATCAACGATGATGCGGCCAACTACTACATCTCCAGCTTTTCGGGCTTGCCCGAGGAAGGGGATGAAGCGGCCATGCTGCTGACCATGAAGCTCATGGAGTGGATGCCGCCGTACTATCCGATTACCGAGATGATCATCGACCGCAGCAACAACCAGCTCGCCCGGGAGCTCCTCGCTTCCTGAGGCGCGCACTGGCATCGAAGGCTCGCACCCTTGCGCGAGGCCTTTTTCTTTTGTACAGTACCTACACAGGGCCAGAGACAGTCGGTATCCCAGGGTAGGGAGTTAATGCGAAAGCGCGCCGGCCGAGGTAGTCGATTCTCCCAAGCCCTTATATCAAGTAGCAGGGCATGTAAAATTCTTTTGAGAATTTTACAAATAAAACATGCCCGTTTTAGAAAAATGGCAATTACACAGCAGAAAAAAGAAGAAATCGTCGCAAAGATGGAGGGCATCGTTAAGGATGCTTCGACGCTCGTCTTCGCAAAGTTCAAAGGCCTTACGGTTGCTGAACAGAGCGAAATGCGCAAGGCACTCCGCAAAGGGCAAGTTGGCTACACTGTAGCTAAGAAGACCTTGATGCGCCGCGCGCTCGCAGACAAGTTTGAAGGCTCGATGCCGGAACTTGAAGGCGAAGTCGCAGTTGCGTATGCAAAGGACGAAATCGCTCCGGCACGCGAGTTGGCAGTCTTCGTTAAGAAGTTTGCTGACCACCTGTCATTCCAGGGCGGCGTCTTCGGCGGCAAGTTCGTCGATGCAAGCGAGATCAAGGCAATTGCTGCAATCCCTGGCATGGATACGCTCCGCGCAATGTTTGCACAGATCGTAAACTCGCCCCGCGCGCGTTTCGCAGTCGTTCTATCCAAAGTAGCAGAAACTAAGAATTAATGTATGAACCAGGATCAAATCATCGAAGCAGTAGAAAAGATGTCCGTCCTCGAGCTCAACACGCTCGTGAAGGCCATCGAAGAAAAGTGGGGCGTATCAGCTGCAGCAGTTGCAGTCGCAGGTCCGGCAGCAGCAGGCGAAGCAGCAGAAGAGAAGTCTTCGTTCAACGTCCAGCTCACCGACGCAGGTGCACAGAAGGTTGCTGTCATCAAGGCAGTCAAGGATGCACTCGGCCTTGGCCTCAAGGAGGCAAAGGACCTCGTCGATGCAGCTCCAGCTATGCTCAAGGAGGGTATGAAGAAGGAGGATGCAGACAAGCTCAAGGCAGCAGTCGAGGCAGCCGGCGGCAAAGTAGAGCTCAAGTAACTTCAACAAACTATCTGTTCACAAAATCTCCGCTCCGCCAGTTGGCGGATTGCGGATTTTTTGTTTTTGTGGAATTATACGAACACGTGCTTATACGTGGAGGTGCGGGAAGATGGGGATCTTTTCAAGAATGGATAGTGATGGCGTCACGGATCTGGTAATCCTGTGCACCCTGTCCGTGGCAATCGTAGCACTCTTGGTCATCGCTGTAGTGACGGGTAAGGCCGTGCTGTACTGGTTCACAGCCGTTGCAGTCGCTCTGCTCCTTCTCTATTTCTTTTTTGGGGTTTCGCGAGCAAACTCATGAGAGGTTGCCGCCCAGGGCGCCGCACGCAACGCGGCGCTTTTTCTTTTGCAGGAATATCAAGGATCGTCCTCGATATACAGCGCGAAAGTGTAACCTTTTTTAAACCAGCGGAGTAATAGAAGATGGACGGTCCGGGCGGCAGTCGAAAATATATAGGGTTAGTGGGTGGGTATTTGATTCGGGCTTCGGCAGATTCTTCTAGGCTTTTGTGTACTAAAGCCTTATTTTCTCCCGGACCGTTTCTCTCGCTCCTCTACTTCTCTTCATTTCTTCTTCCTCTCTGTTTCTTTTGTTCTTTTTCTTCTCCCCAGCTCTTTGTTCTCTTAGTTCTTCATTCTTCCGTTTCGTTCTCATTCTTTCTTTCTCCTCTTTCTCTCCCGTCCGCTGCCTACTCTTCTTGAGTAGGTTCTTTTTTTACTTGCGCCCCTGGTTGAGTATGGGATAGTTATATGGACGAGTCCTGGGAGGAAACCAGATGAAGGTCAGCGTCTTTGTAAAGAAGGTTCGCCTCGAAGAAAAGCTCCGGCTGGGTGAACCGCTTACTGCTGACGAGGAGGAGTTCGCCAAAGAACATCCGCTCCAGCAGCCCAAGCGCTGTGGAATCTGCGGGGGTCCTATGGAGCCCCGAGTCGACGGTGAACATCACGCGGTTGGAATGCTTCGCTGCGACTGACAATAGGCCTCGCGCACAACGCGACGGCCTTTTCTTTTATCCCCTCATTGTCAACTTTGCAGGGTCTGGCTCTTTTGCATACAATAGCGAAGCACTACTGCACTGATTGATATGACTGATGGATTACAGAAACTCTTTGGAAGCCCGGCACGAGTAAAATTACTTCGCCTCTTTTTGTTTAACCCACGTTTGTCTTTTACCTTGGCAGAGGCCGGGACTCGCGCGCGCGTTACTGACGAAGATGTTCGCCGCGAAGTGCGGCTCTTTGCATCTATCGGGCTTGTGTCTGTTTCAAAGCGCGGGAGCAAACAACCGGGGCGGGGGATTCGTTACGTGTTGAATGCTGAATTTGAATATGTGGCCGCATTGCAAAATCTTCTCTTGAATGCGCCCGAGCGCGGCGAAGATATTGTTGGCCGCATTCGCCATGCAGGTACATTAAAATTTGTCGTGCTTGCGGGAATGTTTTTGGGAGAGTGGGAAGGCACGCTCGACCTGCTTATTGTCGGCGACCGCATGAAGGAGAGAAAACTCCGCGACGAAGTTCGCAAACTTGAAGCAGAAATAGGGAAGGAGATCCGCTATGCATCGCTCACAACCACTGACTTTTTCTATCGGCTCAATTTAAACGACAAACTTATACGCGATGTGCTGGACTACCCGCACCAAATAGTGCTCGACCGGTTGGATATTGGGCTTAAATAGGTGGGCAACAAGGCTCTTTTCTTGTCCACACGGGCGCTTTCATGAAGGCCCCAACTTGCTACAATTAAGGTGTTAGCTATTACTAATTATTCGCTCACTTTAAGCAACATGATTGTTCAGCAATGGGGGTATGTCCTGCAGCAGTCCTTTTATAACCTGCTCTGGAATGTCGTGAATTTTCTTCCGAACCTCCTGTTCGCCATTATTATTTTCGTCATCGGTTGGTTCTTGGCAGGCTGGATTGGCTGGCTCGTCAACGAAGCTGTGAAGGCGCTCCGCGTCGACCACGCTTTGAAGAGCGCAGGCGTTGATGATGTCGTCAACCGCGCAGGATACACCCTTAACTCGGGTATGTTCCTCGGCATGCTCGTGAAGTGGTTCGTCATCTTGGTCTTCTTGATGGCATCACTCCAGGTGCTTGGCCTTGTTGCGGTAACCTACTTCCTCCAGGCAGTAGTTGTTGGCTTCTTGCCGAATGTCATCATCGCGGTCTTGATCGTCCTTGTGACCGCAGTCATTGCCGATGTCGCACGCAATGTTGTCGTGGGTTCAGCTCGCGCAGCAGGCGTCCATGGCGCAGGCATCGCAGGTACCATTGCAAAGTGGGCTATCTGGATCTTCGGTTTGCTCGCAGCGCTCGAACAGCTCCAGATTGCACAGGGCATCCTCCAGACGCTCTTCACTGGTGTCGTCGTGGCACTCGCACTTGCCTTTGGCCTCTCGTTTGGTTTGGGTGGTCAAGAAGCAGCAGCTCGCTTCATCGAAAAGACCCGCGAGGGCATGCACAAATAATCTATATTTTGGGCCGAAAACACCCCCGTTTGGGGGTGTTTTTCGTTGGATTTGACATATATAGAGGCCTCGTATATATTGATACGCACAGATGTTGACTACGAATCAAGGCCAATTGCGGGATTAGCAGGCGACTTCGAAGTTGCCCGAGAACCCGCGAGAAGCGGGATTTTTTAATTCAAAATCTGACGAGTTCGAGATTCTTTGAAAACTAAAAACCACTACACAACCGCTTTGAGTAATATCGAGTGGGTCTTTTCGAGGATGTGTAAGTGGACGCAAATAGACAAAAACAAAAAAAGAACAACAAATTATTGCGGTTCTCAAGCGTCCTTTTCTCTCTCACAAGAGGAAAGGAACAAATAAGGGCGTATGGTGGATGCCTTGGCTTAAAAAGGCGATGAAAGACGCGGCGTGGCGGCGATATGCTTCGGGGAGGTGCCAAGCAACCTTTGATCCGGAGATCTCTGAATGAGGAAACTCTTCTAATAGAAATGTTAGAAATCTTTCGCAAGAAAGATGCATACCCTGGGAAGTGAAACATCTCAGTACCAGGAGGAAAAGAAACCAATAGGTATTTCGTTAGTAGCGGCGAGCGAACGCGAATCTAGCCCAAACCGTAGAGTTTCTCAGACTACTCGAGCAATCGAATAGTTTGAGAAATTCGCGGGGTTGTAAGGCGATTATGGTCATCTTGAATGACACGAAGTTACAAATTGTTGTGATAGCCGAAGCTGCTGGGAAGCAGCGCTCTAAAAGGTGAAAGCCCTGTAGGCGAAATCTAAACAACTTCTTAATTGTCCTTGAGTAACTCAAGACACGAATGGCTTGAGCGAATCTGCCGGAACTAACCGGTAAGGCTACATACTTTTTAAGACCGATAGTGAACAAGTACCGCGAGGGAAAGGTGAAAAGAACCCCGGGAGGGGAGTGAAATAGATCTGAAACCATATGTCTACAAGGAGTCGAAGAGGCGCAAGCCTCGACGGCGTGCCTATTGAAGAATGAGCCTGCGAGTTTATGTATGCTGCGCATGACTAAGTGTGATGAACATGGAGTCGAAGGGAAACCAAGTGTGAATAGCGCGTCAGTAGTATGCATAAGACCCGAAGCAAGGTGAGCTTGCCATGAGCAGGGTGAAGTTCTGAGAAATCAGGATGGAGGCCCGAACCGTTGAGCCGTTCAAAACTCTCGGATGACTTGTGGTAAGGAGTGAAAAGCTAATCGAACCTTGTAATAGCTGGTTCTCTCTGAAACAGCTTTTGGGCTGGCGTCGTATTAATTGAATAGTGGGGGTAGAGCACTGGAAGGATTCGACAGGGAGCAATCTCGCGAATCCTATCAAACTCCGAATACCATTATTGCTATACGGCAGTTAGTACGTGGGGGCTAAGCTCCACCGTACAAAAGGAGAAGAGTCCTAGATCTCCAGTTAAGGTCCCAAAATCTACGTTAAGTGCATCACAAGGAGGTGGAATTTCACAGACAATGAGGAGGTTGGCTTAGAAGCAGCCATCCTTGAAAGAAAGCGTAACAGCTCACTCATCGAGAGATTCTGCGCCAAAGATAATCGGGGCTAAAACGTAGTACCGAAACTGAGGGCTCGCAACTTCTTCGGAAGATGCGAGCGGTAAGAGAGCATTCCAATTGCAATGAAGCTAAAGGGGCGACCCATAGTGGAGCGTTTGGAAGTGAGAATGCAGGCACAAGTAACCGCAATGCGGGTGAGATCCCCGCACGTCGAAAGCACAAGGTTTCCTTGGCAATGGTGATCAGCCAAGGGTTAGTCGGGCCTAAGGGTATGGCGAAAGCCGCACCCGATGGACATAGGGTTAATATTCCCTAACCGGCGTATATGTGATGGAGGGACGGAGGAAATACATCGTCGCGTCTTATTGGATTGACGTCTTTGTACATAAGATTGGTATTCCAGGAAAATCCGGAATGCTGGCTTTAATGCCAACTATCGTTGTATGAAGGGCATCTGCGGCCTCGGCCAAAGAGATGACGGTTAAGAGCCTTTCAAGAAAAACTTCTAAACTTAAATATACGTACGTCCGTACCGCAAACCGACACAGGTGTGCAGCTCGAGTAGAGTAAGACGAACGAGTGAGTGTGCTCCAAGGAACTCGGCAAAAAATCGGCCGTACCTTCGGAATAAGGCCTGCCCTTTTAGAAATAAAGGGGCCGCAGCGAAAGTCTCCCTGGCGACTGTTTACCAAAAACACAGCTCCCTGCGAACTCGTAAGAGGATGTATAGGGGGTGACACTTGACCAATGCCAGAAGGTCAAACATGGACGTTGATATGTAGCAATATGTATTGGTGATTTATGTAAGCCCTGGTGAATGTCGGCGATAACTATAATCGTCCTAAGGTAGCGAAATTCCTTGTCTGGTAAGTTCAGACGCGCACGAATAGTGTAACGACTGGGGAACTGTCTCGGAGCACAGCTCGGTGAAAATACAGTACCGGT
>DASZSF010000002.1:0-12484 GCA_035548815.1 Minisyncoccota bacterium | reverse complement strand
GTATTAATTTCCTGTAGAGCTCGAGCAGTATTCTGGTTTGTTCTTGTTCTTTGTTGGGGTTTTTGTACGAATCTGTGCGTTCTTTTGCGAGCTGGAGTTTTTGATACTCGCTAAAGACTCGCGGTAAAAGCTTTTGGTGGCCTCTGCGCTTTAGTACCTGGTCGAGATTAGTCAGGTACACGCTCGCGCTCTTGGGTTTTTTCTCTATGAGCGCAAACAGTGCGCGTGCGTAATCTCGTGCCGTGTTCATGTCTCTTATTTCTTCTGCATCGCCTTTTCCATACCAAGGACGACAAGCTTCGCAACTTCCTGCTTGCTTTCCTCAATCGCCTTTTTCTTAAGTTCCTTTGCCTCTGCTTCAGCACTGCTCATAAGGTTCGCTGCAGCTGCTTCGCCTGCGGCGATAAGCTCTTTTTGCTTTGTTTGTGCGGATACACGAGCAGTAGCAATGAGAGAGTCCGCTTCTTTGCCTGCATCCGCTATCATGCCAGCGCGAGAGCTTTCAATATCTTTCAGCTTTGCTTCTGCCTCGCGAGCATCGTCAATACCCTTGGCGATTTTTTCGCGGCGGCCTTCGAGCATCTTCGTAAGCGGTCCGTACAAAAAGTACCAGAGCGCCAATAGCAAAAGGCCGAAGTTGATGCAATTTACTAGCAACAACCGCCAATCAATGCCAAATGCTCCGAATAGCTCGTTCATGCGGTGTTATTCCCGAATTAGCCGACGAACTTAATAATGAAGGAGACGACGAGCGCCAAGATGCCGAGCGCTTCGGTGAAGACGATCGCCAAGATCATGTTTGAAACGACCTTGTCAGATGCGTCTGGGTTGCGTCCGATAGCATCCATTGCACGACCACCGATGAGGCCGATACCAATACCCGGGCCCAAAACGCCAAGTCCTGCGGCGATTGCCATAGCGATCAAACGTGCTGCATCAATATCCATATACTGTTGAATTTATCCTTTAACTGCCCAAATAATAGTGCGCCCATACTAGCACAAAACCCCTCACTATTGAAGCTTTTAGTGCCCCGCCTGCGGTGAGTGTGTCGAACCGTGAGGGTCCGTCACGGCGAGCTTGATGAAGAACAAGCACAGCATGGCGAACACTGCCGCCTGCACAATGCCAACGAACGTCTCAAATGCCATAAGCGGCACTGGGAGCACGTATGGCATGAAGTATGAGACGACGGCCAAGAGCACCTCGCCGGCAAAAATATTGCCGAAGAGACGAAACGAGAAGGAAATAAAGCGCGACATTTCGGATACGAATTCGATTAGTCCCACAACAAAGTTCAGAGGTGATGTGAAATTGAAGAATTTTCCCGCGTAGCGGAGCGCGCCAACAACCACGATGCCTGAAATTTCGATTGTGAGCACTGCGATGATCGCGAGCGCGAGCGTCACATTCAAGTCTGTGTTAACTGGGCGCAAGAGCGGCGTAAATTCGCCATTGTGGAAGAGCCCCACGCTGCCAAAGAGCGGAATGAAATCAAATAGGTTCGATGTAGCAATAAACAGGAAGACGGTTGCGACGAATGGGAAGAATTTCAGTGCCCGTTCGCGATTACCGAAGATATCCGTCATGTATCCGATGACGAATTCGAATATCATTTCAAAAAAGTTCTGGACAGGGCCCGGGACGAGGCGCGGTTTTTTGCCGACTACAAATGCCGTGATGATAAGCACGAGCATCACAAGCCACGCTGACACAAGCGTATTTGGGATGGGTAAACCAAATAACGTCCCCAAGCGCTCCGCTGAGAGCGCTATGTGCAAACCGTGTTGCTCCATAGTGTTAAACGCATGATAGCATAAAGGGAGTTCGCAGAAAAGCGGCCTTCATGACGAAGATTTTTCTCTCACTTATAGCGATCGGAGCGCTCGGCGGCATCTTTACATTGGCATCAGGCAGCGCGGTACCAGGCAGTGTGCTCTACCCTTTTAAAATAGGTGTCTGCGAAAGCATTGGGCGCATCGTCGCCGTTGACGAAACATCCAAAGCCAGTTTTTCGCTTGAAATAATTCGTCAACGACTTTTAGAGCTTCAGATATTAGAACAAAACGGCACTGCAACTCCTGACAGGCAAGAGTACCTGCTTAGCGCGTTTGACACAGAGGTAAAGCGTGTGCAGGACGAAATAACCGTCCTGCAAGTCGAAGAGAAGTTCGATGAAGCAAAAGCTCTGGCCGTGTCGTATCAGAACATACTGAGCAAACAAATTGCCGTGTTCAACGCACTCGGCTCCCCTGCAGTGCCACACCTGCAAGCAGCGCTCAACGACGCGCAGGCCCTGACGCTGTCATCAAAAAAATAATTATACGCACCAGCGCCCTGTCGGGATGCCGGGAATCGAACCCGGGTTTTACGCACCCGAAGCGTACATAATGCCACTATACGACATCCCGACACGACGCTTGTACAAAGCACACTATACTCTAAAAAATCAGGTCTGTGCACTATAGAGCGTGCATTTTTTAAAGATTTGACATATACTATTTTTGTTGTTCCTGGGAGGAAATAATGTCCAACACGTCGAATGCGGGCGGGCAGATTCGCCCAGTTCCTGGCTGGATCGCGATCGCCTGCGCACTAGCTCTCTTTGGTTTCATCGTAACCTGTGCCGTGTCCGGCGGTGTTGTCACCGATCGGCATATCTACGACTAAGCCACGTTGGCCATCAAAAACGGCCGCTCGAGTACGCCTCGGCGGCCATTTTCTTTTTCTACTTTTAGAGCCTTACTGCTGAGCTTTCTGTGAGCGCATATAAAACCAAACGCCGCCAGCAACAATGACGAGGATCAATAGGATTGTGATCCAGGTCGGGATGCTGAAACCGAGTGCACCAACTGCCGCTGCCTGTGTTGATGAGCCAATTGCTTCAGTACCAGTTGCTGTGCCTGTTGCTGTTGCCGTAACACCAGTACTTGCCGTATTAGAGCCAGTCGAGCCGTTCAACGTTGATCCATTTGAAGTGCCAGGGTTTGAACCGCCCGTTGAGCCAGCGACGCCACCACTCACTGCCACACCAGTTATTGTGACTGTTGCTGATCCTTGCGTACCGCTGAGTGTATTTTGATTGCTTGTTGAGTACGCAAGTGAATTATTCTGCACTTGCACGAGCGCTGCACCGGTACCGACAGCTGTGAAGGTTATAGTGCCGAGCGTTTTCGTGCCAGCGAAGCCTCCAGGATACCCCGCAGTTTTAATAACTGTACCGGCGCTCATTTGGTCATATCCGGCTTTTGTGAGCTGCATCCAATTTGGAGCGAATGTGAACGAGGTCGGAGTCAGGAGTGCAGATGGGTAAGAAATATTGCTCGAAACCGTGCCGAGCGTTGAGCCCTGTGCATCAACAGCCACTGTGAGCGTTACTGTTTGTCCCTTTGCAACCGAGATTGTGGTCGGCGAAAGAGTAATAGTAGCCGCCTGTGCTGTATATGCACTGAAGGCGAGCAAGAGACCGAATGCGAATGTGAGTTTCTTCATATGCATGTTAATTAGTCCAGGCGCTTATAAGGAGGTTAAAGTCAAGAATGCCGACCGATCCGTCATGATTCAAATCCGCTGCAAGGCCTGTGCCAGTAGCGCCCCATGCAGAGATAAGGATGTTGAAATCAATGATATCGACACGACCATCACCATTCAAGTCACCTACCTGAGAAATGACACCACCACCTCCCCCGCCGCCGCCCGATGTAGTCGGAGTCGGCGTGACAGTAGCCGTTTGCGTATACGTAAGATACGTCGAGAAGTGATTAGTCCATACAACAAGATCAGAATCTGAATCTATCTTGCAGCTACCGCTTTCAGGGAGAACAACTTCCGACGAGTTAGATGGGCATGTGTCAGTTATTTCTGTGAATGTGCCTGCATGGTTGTACCAACCAACACGCTTTCCTGCCTGGCCGCTGAATACGAGCTGGGCAGGTCGGCTGAACGTAAGATCAGAGTCATTCGATCCAATCGCTACTGCAGACGTGATGCTGATATCAAAGCCTGAAATAGTAAGCGTGGTCGAGGTTGCAGTAGGCGGATTTATGACACCATCCCAGGTGGAACCACCAGTAACAGCAGTGTTTCCGTAGAGCGTTGCTGTAACAGTTACATCCGCATTTGATGTACTGGTGCCAACAAGCGTTGTCAAACCAGAACCTGTGATGATGCGGAGATGGGCCATCTCTTCATCAATGAACCATGGCGAGTACGTAACATCTCCTTCCAATACGTCAGGTGTTGGGCCATTTTCTGCACCCCAGTAGTTTTTCACTGCATCAGTTGTGCCGCTGGTTGAGACATCAAGATCGTTATCAACCAAGATTGAATGATCTACGGAGCTAAAGGTGCCTCCACCATATGCCAAGATACCGGTTGCAGCATCTTCGCCATTGTAGGCGAAGCCTGAGATGGTCGTGTTGTTTGCAGAGCCTGAAACATCACCACCGCCGCGGTTCCAGACAAGAATGCCATTTTGGGCAATGAGGTTTGTAAGACCAGCGCCAGTGATAGTGCTGTTAGTTACCGTGAGAGTTATTGAAGCGTCTGAACCTTCTGTAGCGCCATTTCCATCAATTGCTTCAATGCCGTTCTTTTGGAACCCGCTGATATCACATGCATTAACAGCAAGCGATGTTGCTTGGGTGCTGCTTGCATCAAGTGCGATGCCTTGGCCAGTCTGTACGCCATTTATTGCGTACGTGCCGGTAACTGCGCAGTTGCTCAATGCACCAGTTGATGCATCCCAAAAGACAATTGCATCAGGCCCGCCAGAGCCTGGAGTTGCGTCATTCGACTCGATGTTCATGCCGTCGATTGTAATGTCGCTTGAATTAAAGACAAATACGCTTGAGAGCACGCCGCTTGTGTACTTATGAGTGACTCCTGTTGAGACGAGTGTGGATGGGTGAAGAATAGTGCTTTCTACGCCTGCTCCTTTCACAGTAAGACCATTGCGATTTATAACCTTAAAGTTTTCGTTATACGTCCCTGCGCCAACATTTACTGTGTCGCCATCTTCAGCTGCATCGATAGCAGCCTGGATTGTCGCATAGAGGGTGTTTGATGAATCCCCTTCGATAGTTGCACCGTGCGGGCCTCGATTTGACCACACATAGAAGGCGGTTGTGCCTGCAACAAGGTATTTAGTATAGCCCTCTGCGTTAACAGTGACTGTTGCGTCAGGAGTAACGTGCGAGCCATCTGACCAAATCTGCGTATCCTCGGACAAAGTGCCACTATTGAGCGTGAACACAGAGGGTGCCGTGACGCCCGAACCTGGGTCAACGTTAGTGGAACCCCATCCATTGCCGTTGGTGTTGAAGTTGGTTGCAATGACCGACGAGCCGTTCACGTTAAGGGCCGCATAATCGTTATTCTTGATGGTCACCGTATCAAGCTCAACGCTGTCTGAAATGTATGTGTTGATGCCGTGAAGGTTGGTACCGTATGTGCCGTCAATGGTAAGATTTTGGATGATAACGGACTCTGAGGTTTGAACCCCAATGACAGAGTTGTTGGAATTATCTGTCTTGGTGAAATTTGGCCAAAGAGTGTGGCCATTTCCATTTAATGTAACCGCTTTAGTGATGGTGATTTGAGCTGTCGTGGTTGCGTCAGCGACCAATTTTATAGTATCGCCATCACCCGCTGCATCAAGAGCACTCTGGAGAGAGCCGTAGCCAATTTCTGTCGTTTCATCATAGACGGTATAGAGATCTCCGGTATTACCCGAAGCCTGATTAACCCAGGTACCGTTTTCCGACGTAGTGTAAGTCCAGCCCCAGTTATTGTCATACGCATAGGTCTGACTACCTCCAAAATAGGTATCAGTCCAGTATTTTGTAAGGCCATTTGAACAGGTTGTCGGGTCCGTGGTGCAATTTATATCAGCCGGGTTGGTTGAAGTGCTGAACGTGCCTCCCGTGATCACGCCGAAAGTCCCACCACTGAAGGTGCCCGTTATAGTAGCAGTGAGCGGATAGCCGTGTTCAGGGCTAATAGTGCCGTTGCTTGTGAAAGTTCCAGAGTCAGTTGCTTTTGCGCAGTACTGGCCATCCGGAGCATCTGATTCGTGCCAAATTTGGATGTGGCGCGAGAATGTATCAAGTCCCCAGGCTGGACCAGAAACAGAAGAGTCTGGGTCGTTGGAGATGTGCTGAGTGAAGTCGACTACCATAGTCGAATCGAATTCATTGAATGTCGAACAGTCTGTTGCTGCCTGTGCGCGAGATGCAAACACACCGACCAGAAGAGCTGAAGCGGCGATCAATGTTGTTGTGAATAAAATCTGAGTTCGCACCGAGAACAGAGAACCGTATATTTTTTGCATATAGATGCGTTAATAAGCTCTGTCAAACAGAAATAATGCAATTATGAAATGACGCTTAAACAGTACTGATTTTAAAATGAACAGTCAATGAAATCTTTATATATGACTGATTGCGATACACATTTCTAAAAAGTAAAGAAAAAGAGGCGGCCCTATGCGGGCGCAGCCTCCTTGTTGGCCTGATTCACAGGCGTGCATTTGAGATACCAGACGCCGAGCGACCGGGCGAGATCGACACGCGTGTTCGCACAGTTGCGACCGTCAGAACACATCATGGAATGCGCCGGACCCGGAATCCACGGCCGCTCTAGGCAACGGCCATCGTCGTGGGCCAGGAACTCGGCAACCTCGCGCGCCGAGTCTTCTGTCTCGATGATGCGGTACATGCTCATAGCACTGAATCGCGCACCTCGACAGCTCGCTCCTTCGAACTCATGCTTGGGAACGTAGTGGCCGCCCAGATTCGAAAACGTCAAGGCGAGATCCTGCTTGCAGATGGAGCAGGCACCCCTGAACGAAAGACGCGGAACGCTGTTCATATCCGACTCTCCTGTCGGTTATTAGTCCAAAGAGACTATGGCAGTAAATCCCAAGATTTACAACTCCTTTACTTTTGTGGACATAACGTATAAAAGTTCGAACCGCTTAAAAAGCTATCTTTCTGCGTTCTGGTTCTATTATCAGTCTAGTGCCTCCCTACAGAAAGCACTTGGTGGTATATAGAGATTCTTTAATACAAGATACACATCTGGGTGTTCTAAATGGCATCAATTTAATTTTAAATCTTTTTAGCTATATCATTCATTACCTTATCCTTATTCAACCGCCTCAAGGTATTTTTTCATAAGTTCAACTTTTTCTCTAACCTCTTCAAGTAAATCATCGGAAATAGGAGAATTGGTGGCATGCTCCAAAATTGGTCTCATGGATTGAACTTTCCTCCCAAATTGTTCCATCCACTCATATCTTGGGAGCATCCAGAGATGAAACCCATGTGCCGAATCTTCATTCTGAAAAATATATACATCTTTACAGCCAAGAACCTTCTCCATTCCTTTTCTAATTTTTCTTACTAACGGCGCAAACTCTAAAGCTTCTTCATCTGTAAATTCTCCAATCGAACGAATATTTCTGATTGTTGAAACAATAAAAAATGCCGGAATTGGAACTTCCCAATCTTGAGCCACTTTAAAGTTTTTTGTTTCAACTACAACTTCGTTTGGGAAAAGCGACCTCATATCCTAAGTATAACAAAAAGAAAAGGCCTTGAAATATTTGAGTATTCCAAGGCCCGTCTTAGTTATATTTTCTTGATCCGATCCCCCACCCACTTTTCAAAATGATGTGGGATATCGTAGTTATTCGAATTCCATGCCGAGGCTATTGGTTGCTCCCGCAGCGAACCGAAGGTTAGTTTACCTCCGTGTGATATATCTTCTGTGGCTATTTGCCCATCTGGAAGAATCAGGCAGTAAAATCGATTGAAATTTGACTCTCTATGTGAGTATCTGATGATCATAGACGGGTAAGCCTTCCGAGCTTTTTCAATACCCTCCTCAACCATATCTTTCTCAGGTCTAAACTGATCGTATATCAACCTCGCTCGACCTGCAGGAATGGTCCACGACAAAGCCCAGTCTTTAACCCCCAAATCATTTAGTACCGCGGCCATTTCCACAATCTGAGATTGATTCCAAGTATTTAGTGCTGTAAGAATTCTCAGATTAGTGTTGTGCTTCACACAAAGCTTAATAGCTTGGAGGGTCTCCTGCCACGCATTACCTCGCTTCTGCCTACTTGGACGAATTTTATTATTCAATTCGCTTGTGGCTGCATCCAGACTAATTTCAACACGAGTACAAATACTGAGACTTTCCACATTTTCTCGTTCGATGAATGAGCCGTTTGTCCCAAGAACAACACTTACTCCACCCTCAACTAACTTCTGGATGATGGAGAAAATATCATCTCTAAGAAGGGGTTCGCCTCCAGATATAACGACCCGCATTACTCGAGCCTCAATAATTCTTTCTGCGATCGCAATGCATTCGTTGGTAGAAAGCACAACGCTTGGCAACTCTTCAATGTTTCCATAACAATGAAGGCATTTCAGATTACAGCCACCAATGATGATCCAACCTATCCCGATAGGAGATGCAGGTAGTGGCTGGGTTCCATTCATCACCTCTGCACTAAATTCATCATCTTCATGGTTGTAAATTACTCTACCCCAAATCTCATCACGTACGAGGTTTTTGTTTGTCACAACACATCTCCTTTCGAAGAACGGTGGTATTTCTTAATTCTAAATACCGTAATTTATAGTTGTTGTCAATAAAAACAGAAAACCGTCATTTTTGGCGGTTTTCTTAATTCTGGTGGACTCATCATATAAAACTTCGAACCGCCTGAAAAGCTATCTTTTTGGGTTTTGGGAGTACTACCAAGCCTCGCCCGGCCTACAGCTAGCGTTAAGCAAGGTCTAGTTTATTTGCTGACCGAGGGTACACCTCCGGGTGTTCTAGAAGGCGACAATTAATTCTCCCAGGTAATACCCGTAATATCGCGCAGGAAAGGCGATAACCCTACTACAGCTTCGGGTTGACCTTGCTGTCGTCTAAAACCAATGCCACGCGTATGGTGTTGCCTAGACTGACCAAACGGTATGTGCCGCGCCCAACTTATTGTCAAAGACATGCTCGCTCTTGTAATACCAACAAAAAGAAAGCGTCTTTGTTCTTCGCGAAATTCATGATCCGTCATGTGAGTTGATCGATTTGTGCCAGGTATATTGCCAGAATTACACCCCATCATGTAGACATGCGGGGCCTCTAGTCCTTTGGATGCCATGATCGTCATGACGCGCACGGTAGCGTTATCAGTTGGTACCGCTCGCAAGTGATCAGTAAACTTCGTATATAGGCTCTCGAGAGAGTCATCTTCTTCCCGAAGTTCAGCAAGTACCCCACGAATACTTGCCAACTCTTCGTTATTTTCTGGAAAGAGAGTATTGATTACTGAGTCAATCGGTTGATCATCTTCTTCTGGAGGAAGAAGGGTTTTGAGATGAGCTATGCGTTCACAAAGTTGTCGAACCCGCCTACTTCTAGCAGGAAAATCTTCAGACTTAGCATTTTGCAATGCATTACGAAGATTTCCGTATTTCTCTTTCACTGTCTTAAGCTCCCGTGCCATCATTCGTTCATCACCCAAACCCAAATAAACACGAGCACGAAGCAAGGAGTCAGGTTTAACGAATAGGCCAAACAGAAGAATCCTTTCTTGCTCGATTTCAGTCAACTGCATTTTTGATTCAAACACCACCTTTTGATTCTCATCGAACCCAAGTTCAGATTTGTGAGCATTGATATAGTCGACAAATTCCTTCCCTAGTTTCTTTTTTGGTACCAAAACAAGGGTGTCGCTAGGTTGTGCGCCCGAACTTAGGCGTTGTGCTATAGAGCGTGCGACATATTCAAACTCCTCAAGTTGAGTTTGTTTCATTACAAAATGCACCTCTCCTTCGTCTGGGCGAAGAGCCTGAAGAAGAGGGGCGGTTGGATTTGCTTGGCGTATCAACTGATTAGCTACGGCGACAACGGGACCGGGACATCTCCCTGTTATAAGCGAGTTCCAGCTTCTTACATCAGCTTGGTTAGCAAAGTCTGTGATGCCAGTTGGGTGGGAAAACTTAAATCCATAGATCGATTGGTTTGGATCTCCCACGACCAGCAAGAGATCCGATTCGACAGCTAGCAAGTTAACGAATTCCTGCTCAAGCAGATTTAGGTCTTGATACTCGTCTACAAGTATATAGCGCGGTTCGCGTATGAAGTCGGCTGTTCCAAGTCGTCGCGCAAGAGCTACGGCGCCATAAACAATCTCCTCCATCATCGCGGCTTCGTGCTCACTTAACCAATTGACTACAGCCGCTTTAAAACCGCGCTTGAAATCATCTTCTTCGAAGACCTGATCGTGAGGTTGTGTAGCCCAACCGGCGCTAAAGGCGTCCAGGTGATTCTTTAGGTCTGGCTTAGATATTCTAGGGAAGATCAGCTTTAAATCCCAAAGAAGTGCATTCTTTTCGAAGTCCAGCAATACAGATTCGATTCGGCTTCGCATATCGTGGTCATTCTCTGACAAGAGAAATGCTAGGCAGATGGAGTGCACTGTAGATGCGCGCGGGGCGCGATCACCCATGGAGGCTACACGCTCTTTAAGATCCTTGGCCGACAATCTTGAAAAACTGAGCAGGAGTACATCTTTTGGTCTTACATTGGGGTCAGATAGGATTTGAGCGGTTTTGGGTATCAAAATTCTCTTGGTTTTGCCACTACCTGGTGCGGCAATGACACAAATCTTGCTAGCGTCAGAGTTCAAAATTTCCTCGGGCATAGCCAAAATTTACAACAGCTCTACATATTAGGAAAGGTGTCAATATTTTTGCGTGCCCTAAAAGGAAAAAGGTAATTTTTCATGCCTAAAAGGGGCTAGGCATTTTTCTGTGGCCTAAAAGAGAGAAGGTATTTTTGAGCCTCAATTTTCCAAGCATGACAGGGCGTACGACGTGCCAGAGGAGCAAATTGTGGAGTGCTCCCATTTCCAGCCCACAAAAAGCCCTATCAAAAATATGCCTCCGAAAAGTATCCAAAATCCGAGCCTCTCCGCCGCGTGTGTTTTTTGAGGCTCCGAAAGCTTGTCCAAATGATAGCGGTTCGCCAGGGCCTCAAATTGGACCCTAGAAAGGGTCATAGATCCGTCCTCATCCTGGATATCATCGAAAAGTTTATCTAATTTTGAGGTCATAAATTTGGATACAAAAAGCCCGCCACGGGTCCACCTTGCGGTGGCGTACAGGTTTCCCCATACGGCGGATCACGCAACCCCATGACGGGTTTTTTATGCGTGATCCGGCTTGCCGACCTTGCCAGTATTACTACTGGGTTAGGCCCTTTTATTCAGTTGTGGCTCTAGTATAGCCCATTTTTGATGTCTAGCCAGTCTTCACAACGTGTGGTATTCTCCTGCCGGGTGCCACATTGAGAGGGAGCCTCCCGTGGAGAAAGAGCGAAGCGACGAAATCATCGGTAAGCGCGTCCGCGTCAGCAGTTGCGAAGCGCGCGAACACGGCGACAACGAGGGGTGCGTCTGCCACCTCAAGGGACACGTCGTCGAGATCAAGAGCCGGTACAAGTCCATGTTCGTCGGTACGGCCTCGTACCACATCAAGGGAACGAAGTACCGGGTTCGTCGGAGCGAGGTCATCCTGCTCAAGGATCAGACCACGCCACTGACCAAGAAGCCGTCCCGCATCAAGCAGGCGTTGAAGGCAGTCGCTGGTGCGGTAAGTCGCAAGAGCGACGATGCTCCGCAGGCTGTGGTACGCGAAGTGGGCGGCCAGCTCGTGCTGGACGATCCTGTGGCGGCCGCGGTCATCGGCGCCGTCGAGAAGCACAACTGCAAGAAGACCTTCGAGCTCAACGCTGACCGCGTGGCTCACTTCAAGCAGCGGCTCTCCGAACGGGGCATGAAGCCCTCGGAGGCGGTGATCGTCGTGCTGAACGTCGACACCCCCTTCGGCGGCGTCCTCGCAGATGCCTTGATGCCGGGACAGAACTGGCAGGAAGTGCGCGACCGGGGCGAAGTCCCGTTTGCGCGAGGCCTCGCCATGCGGCCAGGTATCCAAGATGCTCTCGGCTCGTTCGACAAGGACGCGGCCAAGAAACTCGAGGGCATGACCGACCAGGTCCCGGTTGTGGTCGTCGATCACGGCGTTGCCGAGATCTTTGCGGCCTAGAGCCTAAACCGTTTGCTTCAGGCGCGACCCCTTCCGGGCCGCGCCTTTTTCTTTTGTAGTGGTTATCCACAAAAAGTCTGTAAGGCAGGTCCCGTATACTGAAGGAGCACAATCGAATAGTTTGTGGGCAAGGGTATCGGACTTTTTTGTGTCCGAAACTCTATGCCTACTCCTCCTCAAGCCTCAATAGTCTCGGAAACAACACCGAGCCTTTTTCATACCCAAGAAAGCGAGCTTATAATTTCGATTGAAGCATATCGTAAAGCAATTGGAGACACCTCAAGTTCTGACAAGCAGATACGGGAGCGAATAGAGTTCCTTACAGATTTCTCACGCAAAATAGCTCGGACCGAACT
>DASZSF010000001.1:0-14169 GCA_035548815.1 Minisyncoccota bacterium | reverse complement strand
AATTCAAAAAAGAGATAGAGAACTTCACTCCAAGTGAACGTTCTTCAAACACCGGTGTTGTCGTTCGTGTCGGTGACGGTGTTGCTGAAGTCGAAGGACTCCCAGGTGCTGTGATGTCAGAAATGGTCCGTTTTAACGCTGCATCGGGTAAGTCGCTCGAGAAGGCAATTGAAACTCCTCTAGTCTACGGCCTCGTCTTGAACCTCGAAGAGGATTCGGTTCGTGTCATTATTTTGGGCGACGTAGGCGCAGTGTCGGAAGGCATGAGCGTCGAATCAACTGGCCAGGTGCTTTCCATCCCTGTGGGCGTTGAGTTGCTCGGCCGCGTTGTGTCGCCACTTGGTGACGCATTGGACGGCCAGGGTGCTATCAAAACAAAGCAACGCAATCCGATTGAACGCGAAGCATACGGCGTTATGGATCGCCACAGCGTTAATCAGCCGCTCCACACAGGCATCAAGGCTATCGACTCAATGATCCCGATAGGCCGCGGACAGCGCGAACTTATCATCGGGGACCGCTATACCGGCAAAACGACCGTTGCTATCGACACGATTTTGAATCAGAAGTCGGAGCCAAAAGAGTCTCGCCCTATTTGTATTTACGTTTCTATCGGTCAGAAGGAATCGAAAACAGCTCGTCTCGTTCAGACGCTTCGCGAGCGCGGCGCGCTTGAATACAGCATCGTCGTTGACGCAGGCGCATCAGCTCCGGCTGCGCTTCAGTACTTGGCTCCCTTTGCAGGTGCAGCCATTGGCGAATACTTCATGGACTCTGGCCGCGATGCGCTCATCATCTACGATGACCTTTCAAAGCACGCTGTTGCATACCGCGAACTTTCGCTCCTCTTGCGCCGTCCGCCGGGCCGCGAAGCGTACCCTGGCGACGTGTTCTACTTGCACTCCCGCTTGCTTGAACGTGCTGCAAAACTTTCGAAAGAAAAAGGCGGCGGCTCATTGACTGCACTTCCTATCATTGAAACACAGGAAGGCGACGTTTCGGGCTACATCCCAACAAACGTTATCTCTATTACCGACGGTCAGATTTTCCTTGAAACCGAACTCTTCAACAAAGGCATCCGCCCGGCTATCAACGCAGGCATCTCTGTGTCTCGCGTAGGTTCGTCGGCGCAGACAAAGGCAATGAAGAAAGTGTCGGGCCGCATCAAGCTTGAGCTCGCACAGTTCCGCGAACTCGAAGCCTTTATGCAATTCTCTTCAGACTTGGATGCAGACACGAAGAAGCGCATTGATACAGGCCAGCGCATGATGCAGGTGCTTCGTCAGAAGAATGCGTCGCCGCTTCCGTTCCAGAACCAGTCGGTCATCATCTACGCCGCAGTCAACGGATATCTTGCAAAAGTTCCGGTTGAACGCGTCCCTGAATTTGAAGAAAAGTTCATAACCTTCCTTGATTCAAATGCCAAGGACTTGCTCCCAGGTATTGAGAAGGCTCGCGAAATCACCGCAGAGTTTGAAGAAGAGTTGAAGAAACAGTTGGAGAAGTTTGAGACAGCTCATAAAGACCTCTTCGTCGCATAAGAAAAATATGGCAGGGCTTAAACAGATAAAATCGCAAATTCGTTCCTACGAAAAAACTCAGACCGTCACCAAAGCGATGGAGGCTGTTTCTGCTGCCAAAATGCGCAAGGCACAAGTGCAGGCGCTTTCAGGCCGTTCGTACGCTACAGCGGCACTCTCTATATTGGAGCGCATTTCAGGAACCCAAGCTGTACAGACAAGCCCATATATTCGCGGCAATGGCGCGTCAGGCTCGCTCTATATTGTTATTACGAGCGACAAAGGCTTGGCTGGTTCGCTTAACTCTGGCGTATTGAAAAAGGTATATGCAGATATGCTTCACTCCGAGCAAGGTCGAGGAGCTGTTTCAGTCATTGCAGTGGGGAAGAAAGCAAACGACTTTTTCACCACGCGCGGCGTCACAGTCGAAGCATTCCACAACAATAATGACCAGATCTCGTCTGAAACGATAGACGAAATTGTGCGCGAAGCTCTGTGGCGCTATAGCGAAGGCTCAATCGGTACCGTCAAAATTGCGTACCAAAACTTTATTTCGACGCTTGAGCAGAAGCCAACGCTCCACACAGTTCTGCCGCTCTCGCAGGATGAATTGCACGAAGTTGTTGCTGGCATTAGACCTGCTAAGGGCGCGTTTTCAGGCGATGCTGATTCGCACGCTCCGGCAGGGTACACAACTGAATTTGATTCCGATACCGACGTCCTTTCCGCAATCATGCCCAAACTCGTTTCCATCTTTGTCTACCACGCGCTGCTTGAGTCCCAAGCTTCGGAACATTCAGCACGCATGGTGTCGATGAAGTCGGCGTCGGACAAAGCGGGCGAGATGGAGCACGGGCTGACGCTCATGTTTAACAAAGCACGTCAGGCAGCAATTACGCGCGAAGTGTCAGAAATTATCGGTGGTATGGAAGCTATGTCCAATTAACAACCCTTCAAGAAGCTCAGGGTAAATTTTAGAAAAATTTATGAACACAGGAACAATCAAGCAGGTCATCGGTCCGGTCGTCGACGTCTACTTCGAAGGCGCAATGCCTCCGCTCCGCAACGCGCTCAAAACGAACGTGGGCGAACGCGAAGTGACGCTCGAAGTCGCACAGCACGTGGGACTCGGCCGTGTACGATGCATCGCGCTCCAGGATACTTCTGGTTTGGCACGCGAAGGCTCTGTGCAGGACACCGGTGCACCGGTTTCTGTTCCTGTGGGCGAAAAGGTGCTTGGACGCCTTTTCAACGTCACGGGCGTTACGCTCGACGGCAAAGGCGACATCAAAGACGCACCGCTTTCATCAATCCACCGCGAAGCTCCTCCATTCCACGAACAGCGCACCAAAGCTGAAGTGTTTGAAACAGGTATCAAATCTATCGACCTTCTCGCACCGTTCATCCGCGGCGGTAAAGTCGGCCTTTTCGGCGGCGCAGGCGTCGGCAAGACAGTGCTCATGCAGGAACTCATTCACAACATCGCATCTGAACACGGTGGCTATTCAGTATTTGCAGGCGTCGGCGAACGTGTTCGTGAAGGCAACGATCTCTACCACGAAATGGCAGAATCAGGTGTTATCGATAAAATCGCTCTCGTCTTCGGTCAAATGAATGAAGTCCCCGGCGCACGCGCACGCGTTGGCTTGACCGGCCTCACTATGGCCGAATACTTCCGCGACGAAATGGGCAAGGACGTGCTCTTCTTTATGGACAATGTGTTCCGTTTCGTCCAGGCAGGTGCTGAAGTGTCATCACTCCTTGGCCGCGTGCCTTCAGCTGTGGGCTACCAGCCGACACTCGCTGAAGAAATGGGCCAGTTGCAAGAACGCATTACTTCAACGAAGAAAGGCTCAATTACCTCGGTGCAGGCAATTTACGTGCCAGCCGACGACTTGACCGACCCAGCACCAGCAACAACCTTCGCACACTTGGACTCAACTATCGTGTTGACCCGCTCGCTCGCATCTCTCGGCATTTTCCCGGCAGTTGACCCGCTCGCGTCGTCTTCAACAGCACTCGACCCGGACATTGTGGGCGAAGAGCACTATAACGTTGCACTCGAAACAAAGCAGGTGCTCCAGCGCTACAAAGACTTGCAGGACATCATCGCAATCTTGGGTATCGAAGAACTTTCTGACGAAGACAAGGCAATTGTGTATCGCGCACGCAAAATCCAGCGCTTCCTTTCGCAACCGGTGCACGTGGCAGAAGTCTTCTCAGGCATTCCAGGCGTCTATGTTCCGGTTGCAGACACCATCCGTTCGTTCCGCGAGATTTTGGACGGTAAACACGACGACAAGAACGAAAACGACTTCTACATGAAGGGCAGCATCGACACAGTCGGGAAGTAGTATTCCGCGAATTATTCTTTCGAAAAAGTCCTCGGGTCTCCTCGCTTCGCTCGGCCAGACTATTTTCTCAAGAACGAATTCGCTCCACATCACATGAAACTCACCATCGCAAAAGTAAACGAAAATGTCTTCAGCGGCGACGCGCACTCGGTGACAGTGCCGGGCGCGCAAGGCCAGATGACCGTGCTCGCAAACCACGAGCCGCTTGTTACCGCGCTTAAAGCAGGGACTATCGTTGTGCATCAACTTTCTGATGTAGAGCCTCTCCAGATCCCCATAGAAGGCGGTCTCCTCGAAGTCCGCAAAGAGGGAGCAACCATTCTTTTGTAAAAAGTTGTCCACAGTTTTCATAATTCCTTGCATTCGAGCTCATCAGTGTTATAACAAAAATTAAGTAGTTCGTTCGTGTCAGTAGAAGGAATCGCGTAATGCCAAAAACAAGATCTGTCCTGGAGAAGTTGGCTGGGGTCAACAAACTCACATGTGATCAGTGCGAAGGGCCTTTCGGTCTTTCACGCCAGCAGTACCGCAGGAAGCAGTTCTGCTCGCGGGACTGCCTCGCCCTACATCGCGCTTCGCTGAAGCCTTTAACGGAAGGAGTCAATGTCGAACATTCGGCGGCAGCCGACTAATTCGCATTCGCGCCCCGGACAAGCCCGGGGCGTTTTATTTTTCGTGCTACAGTTTTTGTATGTATTTTGCGATATCGCTCGGTCTTATTAATTTTGGGCTGTATTGTTTTCAACAGTTCGGCATGGCACTCGGCATCGGTGCGGAGACGGTTCTGCTCGTTGCGTATTTGCACTCAATACGAGACGGCGTAGTCGATGAAGAAGAAAAAGGCTTTGCTCGAGCAACACGCCATGTCATGGACGCTGGCCTCTTTTTGATACTGGCAACAGGCGCAGGTGTGGTTATCACTCAGTACTTAATGGGCCAGCCGCTTTCTATTTTCTCGACAGCCTTCCTCTTTAAGTGGAGCTTGCTCGGCATCATCTTGGTCATGACGTTGGTCAACCGCGGCTCGTCGCTTGTCTCGGGATTGTTGCAAGGTTTGGCAGCGGGCACATGGTACGCCATGTTCGTTGTACATATCCTGGCACCTGAAGCATCATGGCAACAGTTCGGAGAATTCTATGGCGCATGGCTCGTAGGATTTATGGTGTGCTGGACCGTTCTTGTATTTGCATTGAAAGGTAAGACACCAGCTGGAATGACGAAACCTGCTCCAGTAAAATCTGTACCTCAACCTGCTGTTATAGTAAGCCCTGCTCCAAAAGCTGCACCGCTTCCGCCGCTTTTTCCTTCAAATCCACCTAGTAAGCCTACACAGAACCTTTCCAGCGGTTCTGGGAAACCGGGAGAAGGTTCTGTTTCGGCTCCCGCTGTCTCTGCGGTAGTTCTTCCTACTGCGTCACCACAGCTGCCGAAAGAGCCGCAGCAAAACCCGGTTGCGAGCCTAGAGGCGAGTCAGAGGGTTGTTGCGCAGGCTCCAACACCAGCCATCGAACTTCAAAAAGTAACAATTGCACCAGCTCCTGTAGTGGCTCCGGCTCCGACTCCACCAACCACTCCTCCAGGCGCGTTCATCGGGCTCAACGTCATGCCTAAAGATCCGAAAGATATTGAGAAGCGCTAAGCAATGTCATTCTTCAAAGACCGCCATACAAAAAAGATAACCATTCTTCTTGGTCACCCTGATAGTACTCAAACAATTTCAGGGGAATTGGCATTGCTCTACGAAGCTGCAGCTAAAAAAGCAGGGCACGAGGTCCGTCGATTTAACGTTGGCGATATGAATTTCGATCCCATTTTGCATAAAGGATACAAAACCATCCAGCAACTTGAGCCTGATCTTATAAAATTTCAGGACGCCATACGTTGGTGCGATCATTTTGTTATTATTTATCCAAACTGGTGGTGCACAATGCCAGCGCTTCTAAAAGGCTTGTTCGATCGTGTCTGGCTGCCAGGATTCGCGTTTAGTATGCGCAAAAACAAACGCGGCGAAACTATATTTGGCTGGCACAAAAGCCTCAAAGGCAAAACTGCGCGAGTTATTGTACTTTCGGGAACACATCCGCTGCTCATCAGGATATTTTTTGGCGACTACACCAACGAAATCAAGCGAGGCATCTTGTGGTTTGCAGGTTTTTCAGTCCAACTCACGAAACTCGGGCCTTCTGACCATGCACCTGAATGGAAGATAAACGAATGGCGTCGCCGCGTCGCCCGCTTGGGCCAAATGGGGGAATAAGGTATATTCGTTTGGTATGGCGTTATCTATAGGCATTGTTGGCCTGCCGAACGTGGGAAAATCCACGCTTTTTAATGCGCTCACCAAAAAGAGCGTACTTGCGGCCAACTACCCATTCGCAACCATAGACCCGGCTGTTGGCGTGGTGTCGGTACCGGACGAACGACTCGACCAACTTGCGGTATTTTCAAAATCAGCGAAGGTTGTGCCGGCAGCCGTTGAATTTGTTGACATCGCGGGGCTTGTAAAGGGAGCAAGTGAGGGTGAAGGACTTGGTAATCAATTTTTATCACATATCCGTGAGGTGGATGCTATTGCGCACGTTGTTCGTATTTTCGACAACCCAAATATTTTGCATGTTGATGGAGAGGTTCATCCGCTCCGCGATATTGAAACCATAAACTTAGAGCTTATTCTTGCTGATATAGAAACGGTCAATAAACGCCTCGACTCGCTCGCACGCGACGTAAAGGCTGGTAAAAAAGAGGCAATTATAGAGCATGCTGCAGTAGAAAAGGCCAGCCTTTTTCTAAAAGACAGCAAACTCGCGAGCGAAGCGCCGTATACAGAAGAGGAACGGAACGCTCTCAAGGGCTTGCATTTGCTCACAATGAAGCCGGTGCTCTATGTGTTGAACAAAGAGGCGGGCGGGCATAATTTGGATGAATTAAATGACGGACGCTTTGCACAGCTGCAGGAATTCATCAATCGCAACGCCGCATCGTATGTGATTGTAGATGCCAATGTTGAAAGCGAGCTTCGCGAACTTCATGCAGACGATAAACAGGGTTTTCGCCAAGAATATGGCGTCTTTGATGACGGTGTGAACGAACTTATCAAGGCTGGTTACCAGCTTTTGGGGCTTATGAGCTTCTTTACGACAGGAGCGGACGAAAGCCGTGCGTGGACAGTGCCTGTTGGCTCCACAGCGCCTGAAGCAGGGGCCGCGATTCATACCGACTTTTTCAATAAATTTATTCGCGCGGAAGTTATTGCCTGGGATACGCTCTTGAATGCTGGTTCATACGCAGAAGCCCGCGCAAAAGGCCTAGTCCGCACAGAAGGAAAGGAATATGTTGTCAAAAATGGCGACGTGATAGAATTCCTACATGGATAAACCTAAGACAACCCCCAAAGATTTTTTCCTTTGGGCAGGAGCAATGGTCGCTTTTTATTGGAGCGTGGTCGCATTTTTGGGCCTTATATTCGACTATATTAACTACGCGTTCCCAAACGCGCTTTCGTACTACCCGAACGATCCGTATCAAGGCGGCATCAGCTACGAGATGGCCTCACTCATCGTGCTTTTCCCGTTGTTTGTCATACTTATGCGCATTATCCATGGCGACATCGTACGCGACACATCTCGCAGCGAAATATGGGTGCGCCGCTGGGCACTCTTTTTGACGCTCTTTATTGCGGGGGCATCGATGGCAGGGGATATCATCGTTCTTCTCACCTCGTTCTTAAACGGCAGCGACCTCACTACAGCGTTTTTGCTCAAGGTGGCAGTGGTCTTCTTGGTCGCAGCGGCAACATTTATGCATTTCGTTGCTGATTACAGAGGCTATTGGGAGAAGAATCCTTCCCGCGGCCATATGGTTGGCTATGTAACAGGGCTTTTAGCGCTCCTGACTATCGTCGCAGGCTTCTTTATCGTCGGCACTCCGCAACATGCACGCCAAATGCGAATGGATGACACTCGAGTAAATGATTTACAACAAATACAAAGTGAAGTTACCACCTACTACCAGCAAAAGCGGGCACTGCCGACAACGCTTGCGCAGCTGAACGACCCTCTGTTTTACAATGTCATCCCTGTAGATCCAGAAACAGGTACCCCGTACGAATATATAAAAAATTCCGATCTCGGCTTCCAAGTATGCGCTATCTTTAGCGCGCAGAGCTCTACGAACATCGGTCGCACCATGCCTGTGCTAGTTGGAGGCAACCCGCAGCCCGACAACTGGTCGCACACAGCGGGCCGCACATGCTTCACTCGTTCGATCGACCCAGATTTCTTCCCGCCCTATCCAAAAGGTCAGTAATATGTGATAGTGTTCTACATTGATGGAGCACTACGACCACAAAAAGGTTGAGGAGAAGTGGCAGAAGCGCTGGGCAGACAGCGGCCTCTACAAAACTACCGAAGACGCTTCGAAACCTAAAAGTTTTGTGCTCGACATGTTCCCGTACCCTTCAGGCGAAGGGCTCCATGTCGGTCACCCTAAGGGTTACATAGCAACTGACATCTACTCGCGCATGAAACGCATGCAGGGCCACAACGTGCTCCACCCAATGGGGTGGGACGCGTTTGGTTTGCCTGCTGAAAACTACGCGCTCAAAAATAAAGTACACCCACGCGTTGCCGTTGAGAAGAATATCGCAACATTTAAAGAACAACTTTCTATCATTGGTTTTAACTACGATTGGTCGCGTGAAATAAACACAACTGATCCTGAGTACTACAAATGGACACAGTGGATCTTTGTCCAATTGTTTAAGAAAGGCTTGGCGTATCAGAGCAACGAGCCTATCAACTGGTGCCCGTCCTGCATGACAGGGCTTGCGAACGAAGATTTGGACGGCAATGTCTGCGAGCGTTGTGGCAGTGTTGTAGAAAAACGCGCACTTCCGCAATGGGTGCTCAAAATTACCGCCTATGCCGACCGTATGCTCAAAGATTTGGACGCTTTGCAGTGGCCCGAACATATCAAAACCGCCCAACGGAATTGGATCGGCCGCTCCGAAGGTTCTGAAATTGATTTTCTACTAAACTTTACGTTCAAGCCTGAGGCAAACGAGAATCGTGGCCCTAATGGCGAAAAAGCTGCAATAAAAGTATTTACAACGCGTGCAGACACATTATTTGGTGCAACATTTTTGGTGTTGGCGCCAGAACATCCATGGGTAAAGCTTGCCGTAGATAGCAATCACAATGTTTTAGAAAATAAATCGGAAGTGGCTGCGTATGTGAAAGCTGCAGCGGCAAAGACAGAAATAGAGCGCACGAATGCCGATAAAGAAAAGGCAGGGGTAGAACTCAAAGGTGTTAAAGCTATAAATCCAGCAAATGGGGAAGAGATTCCTATGTTTATTGCCGACTACGTTCTTGGCGGCTATGGTACGGGCGCGATTATGGCCGTCCCTGCTCATGACGAACGCGATAACGCTTTTGCAAAGAAATACAATGTGCCAGTAAAGCAAGTAATTGCTCCTGTGTATGTGTTAGACGGTGAATCAACCCCACAGGATGGCAAGGAGTTAGCCAAACGCATAGTTGTCAGCGCTATAGTGCGCAATCCAAAGAACGATACATATATCGTGCTTAAATTCCCGCAGAAAGGAATTTGCGGGTTTGTTGGCGGCGGCGTTGAAGAAGGCGAAACTCCTGAACAGACAGCAGCCCGAGAAATTGTTGAAGAAACTGGATACACGGACTTCACTATAAAAGGCAGTGTATTCCCGATATTCTATGGCCACGGATACAAGCCGCGCAAAGATATAAATTGTTTCGACTACGAATTTTTCTTTATTGCGGAATTAAACAGCGACACAAAACAAGAACTTCATGATCAGGACAAAGATGCTCATGAGATCATTTGGGCTTCAAAAGAAGAGGTCGAAAAACTCTTAACTCTTAGCCATCATCGCAAGCTCTGGGATAATTATCACAATGGGGTTTCGCACTACGCAGATGATGGCATTCTTATAAACTCTGGAGAGTTTGATGGATTGGAATCGGGAGAAGCTCGAGTAAAGATTACAGAAAAGGTTGGTGGCAAATTAACTTCCACCTACAAGATAAAAGACTGGGTATTTAGCCGCCAGAGATATTGGGGTGAGCCTATTCCGATCATTCACTGCGAAAAGGATGGTGTAGTTGCCGTGCCTGAAGACCAGCTTCCGGTATTGCTTCCAGATGTTGAATCGTACGAGCCATCGGGCACAGGCGAGTCGCCGCTCGCAAATATTACAGACTGGGTGAATACGACCTGCCCGACGTGCGGCGGTCCTGCTAAGCGCGAAACAAACACAATGCCTCAGTGGGCAGGTTCGTCGTGGTACTACCTGCGCTTCATGGACCCGCACAATAACGATTCCCTTGTTTCAAAAGAGCTAGAAAAATACTGGGCACCTGTCGATGTGTATGTCGGAGGCGACCATGCAGTACGCCACCTCATCTACGCCCGTTTCTGGCACAAATTCTTGTACGACATTGAAGCAGTTTCAACCATTGAACCATTCGCGCGATTGGAATTCTTGGGATTCATCTTGGCAGAGGACGGCCGCAAGATGAGCAAACGCTACGGAAACGTCATCAACCCGACGGATGTGGTTAACACCTATGGCGCAGATGCGTTCCGTGCCTACGAAATGTTCATGGGCCCGTTTGAAAACACTGTTGCATGGAGCACAGCGTCTATTGCCGGCACTGCACGCTTTATTGAACGAGTTTGGAAGTTAGGCGCAAGTGTTGAAGCTAGTGAAGGGGCTCCGCAGGGCGACGGCCCGAGGACTGAACAGATTCCTAGCAAGGAATCTGTGTACCCTGAATCAGCTTCCAACACTGAAGCTTTGCTCCACCAAACAATCAAAAAAGTTGGTGAAGATATTGAGGCCTTTAAATTCAACACGGCAGTGAGCCAGATGATGATTTTCTTGAATGCTGCAGAAAAAACCCATTCGACAGGTTCAGAGCAAGAGGGGGGCTTGAGTCGCGAACAGTGGGAGATATTCCTGCGGTTGCTCGCACCATTTGCCCCCCACGTTACAGAAGAGCTCTGGGAAAAGCTCGGACATACTGACTCTATACATATGGCTCCATGGCCACAATTTGACCCTGCACTGCTTGCCTCAGGAACAGTGACTGTCGCGGTACAGGTAAACGGCAAGATCCGTGGTTCGATAGAACTCACCACAAGCGCAACAGAGGATGAGGCATTAACTTTGGCCCGGTCAAACCCTTCTGTAAGTAAACATCTAACAGGGAAGCAGGAGGCAAAAGCGATTTATGTACCCAGAAAGATCATCAATTTTGTGCTCAAATAGGACCATTTGACCCTTAAAAAAGAGTGTGATATATTAGACCACATCAAAAATATGGCTTCAAAAACCACTGAAAAGGCACCCGACAAGACCGGATTCAAACCCAAGGCAATAGCTAAGAAACTTCTTTCGGCATTGCCGGAACGTTCTCGCACTGTACTTGAAGCACGTTTTGGTTTGGGTGCTAACTCTGAACGCGTAACGCTTGAAAGCATTGGCCAGCGCTACAACATCACTCGCGAACGCGTTCGCCAGATCGAGAACCACGCACTTGCTGCACTAAAGAAGTCTCCTGCATTTGCAGAAGCAAACGCAGCTTTCCACGAACTTGAGCGCATCATTGACTCGCTTGGCGGCATTGTGTGCGAAGACGACCTTTTGAACTTCATCACCAAGGACCCGAGCATGCAGAACCACATCTACTTCTTGCTCGTACTTGGCGACCCATTTAAGTTCCGCAAAGAAGACGACGAGGTAAATCGTTGCTGGTACGTTGACCCTAACCTCGCGTCTCAAGTTGAAAGTGCGTTGAAGAGCCTTTACAGCGGCCTTTCTGACGAAGATCTTATCCCGGAAGGCGAAATGATCGACCGCTTCTTGAAGGAACTTCAGGAGATCAACGACAAGCACCGCAACGAGGAAGTTTTGAAACGCTGGCTTTCAATTTCAAAAAATATCAGCAAAAACCCGCTTGGCGAGTGGGGTCACTCGGCGTCGCCGAACGTTAAGACGAAGGGCGTACGCGATTATGCATACTTGGCCGTTAAAAAGCATGGCAGCCCGCTCCACTTCCGTGAAGTTGCACAGCTTATTGAAAAGATGTTCGGCCGCGCAGCGCATGTTGCAACAACCCACAACGAGCTCATCAAAGACAACCGTTTCGTACTTGTCGGCCGCGGCATGTACGCACTCAAAGAATGGGGATACACCTCGGGCGTCGTGCGCGACGTCATCCGCGAAGCGCTCCGCACATCAGGCCCTCTCACCAAGGACGAAATAATCGAAAAGGTGATGAAGGAGCGCCATGTCAAACCGGGCACAATCGTCGTAAATCTCCAGAACCAGAAATATTTCAAACGAGGCAAAGACAATCGCTTCTCGCTCGTAAAATAAAAGACTCCCTTCGGGGAGTTTTTTAGTGGCCGCCTCCGCCGCCAGAGAAAAGATTCTTTTTGACGAATCGGTACGCACCCACCAGCGCAATAAGGGCAGCGATGTAGTAGCCGAGATTCGTTTGTCCGCCATCATGGAATCCGATCCAGGACGCAACCGTGCGGGTCATTTCCCATACAGCAAACACCATCGCAAGTAAAAATAGCCCCCATACCTGACGAACTTGCGCATGCGCAACATGTTCGTCGTGGCCGTTCATTTTAAATACATTGCCGATGCTTCCGAGAAACCCGCGCAAAAAGATTAAAAACGCGATAGTTGCAAGAAACGCGAACACGATTTCAACATAATGGAACGGTGAGGCGAGTATGCTGTCCCAAAACTCCTGCACTGACGAAAAGGAGGCGATATCAAACATTACGGTATACTATAGCATATGCTTTTGCACCACGAGGCGCATAAATTTTGGGAAGAATGGATTGCGGGATGGAATATGGACGCAACCGCAGTGGTACCGCCAGCGTTTATCGCGTTGGTCGTGTTTGCGTGGGTATGGGATCCGGCAGCAGTAACATCTACTCTTGCGATGTTTGTTGCATTCTCTCCAATATGGCTTCCTGTCTACCTTGGCGTGATACTCTACATCACCTGGATACACTATGTCCGCTACAAATTCTGGTTCTCCCGTGAAAAAGGCCTGCTTGAGATCCAACTCCCAGCCGAGGTAACCAAATCTCCCGCCGCGATGGAAATATTCCTTTCTTCCATTTGGACAACCGGCGGCGAAACAACATTTATGAATCGTATTTTGCAGGGAGGTTATAAAGCAACCTGGTCACTTGAAATTGCATCGAACGAAGGCCGCATTAGCTTTTACATATGGGGGCTCAAAGTCTGGCACCCGGCCATTGAGGCGCGCATCTACGGCCAGTTTCCAGAAGCGAAGGTGACGCCAGTGGATGATTATACAACAAAAGTCCCCTTTAATTTAGATGAGTACGACATTTGGGGTGGGGAATATACGAAATCACCAGGCAATCCCGAAGCAAAAAATCAGGCCGCGCCCATAAAAACATATATCGATTTTGAACTTGATAAGAACACTGACACACCGGAAACAAAAACTGACCCTCTGACCAACGTTTTTGAACTCATGAACAATGTCGGCAAAGATCAGTACTTGTGGTACCAGATAATAATAAAAGCGCACAATTCATTTGAGTGGTACGGATTCCCTGAAAAAAAGGACCACTACAAAGAGGGCGGTAGGGCAAAGATCAAAGAACTAATGCTTGGTGCCGCTAAACGTGCGGGCGAGGTATTGCAAGCGAGCGATATTGTCGACGGAAAAATGAATGCACTTTTAACAGAGGGTGAACGCGACATCATCAAAGGCATTGAGCATGCATTTACCAAAAACCCTTATGAGGTCGGAATGCGCATATTGTATATAGCAAAAAAAGAGAAGTTCCATGGCATTTGGGGTGCGTATCTCTTCCGCCTGATGCAGGTCTTCAAATCAGGAGGAAATTCGCTTGGCGGGAGGCCCGGACGCGGACTTATCCGTTTCGATTATCCATGGGAAGACTTTATGGGCATACGCGAAGGTGTAATCAAACGCCTTCTGTTTTTCCATTATAAATATCGGGCATATTTCGGTGTGCCGTACGATCAACAGCCGTCGGTTATGTCGACTGAAGAGGTCGCTACTCTCTGGCACTTCCCATATTCAAGCGTCAAAACTCCTGGCCTCAATCGCGTTCCGTCTACAACATCCGAAGCGCCGTCTAATTTGCCCACTCTTCCGCAATAGCCATGTGGCTCAAATTTCGAGTCGGAACTGTGTTCGGTATTGCAGCTGGGTTTTTGATCTACA